>DASRFK010000220.1:0-55490 GCA_035651635.1 Verrucomicrobiia bacterium
GTGGCTTGGTTTTTGAGTGGCCGATTTAGCCCCTCTAACTGGTTTATCGAGTGCTCGATATGCGTGCAATTGCCAAATGGGAGGACGTCCCCATCTTCGATAGCGAAGAAGCCGAGGCGGACTTCTGGTCCGAGAACCGGCCCGACCTGCGCCTGATGGAGTCGGCCGTCGCCGGCTCGAGCGAAGCCTCCGAATCGGTCACCATCACTTTGCGGATGGACCCGCGGATGCTCGCGCGGATCAAACGCGTGGCCCGCTCGCGCTATCTCAATTACCAGAGCATGATCAAACAGTGGCTCAGCGAACGGATGGAACACGAACTGCGCGAAAGGTCCCTATGAAATCCGAAGGCCGAAACTCGAAGGCCGAAAGAAGGCCGAAATCCGAAACCCGAAAAACGAACCTGCACGGAGGGGAATGGCCGCAAAGGAGCGCAGAGAACACAAAAGAGGAGTCAATTCTTTGCATTCCTTGCGTTCTTTCGCGGCAACCTTCGACCTTCGGCCTTCGGATTTCGGATTTCTTTCGGCCTTCGAGTTTCGGATTTCGGGTTTCCCGGCGGTCTCGGTCTTCGGCCTTCGGATTTACCCTGATCGAATTGCTCATTGTCATTGCGATCATTTCCATCCTGGCGGCGATGATCATTCCGATTTCCGGCGCGGTCACTCGCAATCGGATCAAAGCCAAGGCCCGGACTGAGATTGAACACGTGGCCACCGCGATTGACCTGTACAAAGCCAAGCTTGGCCATTACCCGCCGGATAACCCGGGCCTGCCGAACATTAATCAATTGTACTTCGAGTTGGTGGGCACCACCCTGACAAATGGCACGTATGTGACCTTGGACAACAGCGCGCAGATCGCAGTGTCGGACCTCCAGAGGGTTTTTGGCGGAGGGGTCGGCGGGTTCATCAACACCACCCGGAGCGGCGCGGGGGATGAGAGCCGTCCAGCCACGACTTTTCTCAACAACTTGAAGCCTGACGAAACCATCACCATTACAAATCCGCCGCCCGACCGAATCAAATATCTGGTCGCTGGAGTGCCGAGTGCTCCTGGAGTGTACGATTACATCTCCTACGTCTCGTCGAACCCGACGAACAACCCCAACTCGTACGATTTGTGGGTGGATATCGTTATTAGCGGCAAGACCAATCGCATTAGTAACTGGACCACCGCCGTAGTCGTATTGCCATAAGAAAGGAAAGCGCGATGCGCACGATCAGCAACGAGAAAAGCGGCTCGGGAAAAAAGAGCTTGCCGATCAAATGGCAGGATCAGGCCTGGCTGCCGCGGATCGTCATCCGTTCGAGCTCGCGCCGGGTGGCCGCCCGCGCCGCCTGGGCCGATACATTACCGGTTCGCGTCTCCCGGTTTTCCAAACTTGGATTTAATCGCAGGCTCGGGGAGAGATTCCCTCGCGGGAGTCATCCGACCCCTTTGATTCCACCGGCCTGTCTTTTGCGTTCTCGTTTCTCGTACTACTCACGTCCGGACAATTCTCAGCAATCATGAAAACCACGAATTTTCAGAGCCTTCTCGCGCGGCGCGCTCGCCCGGGTTTCACCCTGATCGAGTTGCTCGTTGTGATCGCCATCATCGCCATCCTGGCCGGGATGATCCTGCCGGCTTTGGCTATCGCCAAAACCAAAGCCAAGGTCCAGATGGCTCGCGTTCAGATCAGCCAGATTGTTAGCGCCATTCAAGGATACGAATCCGCTTACAACCGCTTTCCCGTATCCAGCAACGCCATGGCCGCCGCGGCTGCCCTGTCAGAGGATTACACCTACGATATCGAGTTTCTCAGGACAAACGTGGCTCCGAACAACTTGTCGACTTCACCCGCCTTCACCTATTTCACGAACAACTCGGAAGTCATCGCCATCCTGATGGACCTCGAGAAATATCCGAACACTGGTTTGAATACGGTGAATTTCGGCCATGTTAAGAATCCGCAACGCCAGGCTTTTCTGAACGCGAACATGGTTAACACCATTAACACTCCTGGAGTAGGTCCCGACCTCGTTTACCGCGACCCGTGGGGCAACCCGTATATCATCACGCTGGACCTCAATTACGATGAGAAAGCCCGTGACGCTGCGTACTGCCATCCCGCAATGTCCCAAACCGCAGCCGGTGCGACCGCCGGCTTGAATGGCCTGGTCGGTCGGTCCATTTCGTCTGGTTTCGTGTATGAGGCGACGACGCCCATCATGGTTTGGTCGCTGGGCCCGGATAAGAAATTCAGTGACAAGGTGCCGGCCAACCAGGGCGTCAACAAAGATAACATCCTCAGCTGGAAGTAACGCCGTGAAAACAAGTCCTCCCAGGTCCGGAGTCCCGCCTTCAGGCGCAAGGTTGCAAACCACGGATGAACACCGATGGACACGGATGCGCCCGCAACCTGCAACTTGTAACCTGCAACCTGTAACTTGTAACCTGCAACCTGTAACCATCGTTCGCCTCCAACGCGCCTTCACGCTGATTGAGCTGCTGGTTGTCATCGCGATTATCGGCATCCTGGCTGCGCTGGCCGCGCCTGTGCTGCACAATTTCCGGCCCAATTACACCGCGTCGGTGACGCAACAGTTGCTGACCGATCTCGCCCGGGCTCGCCAGCTCGCCATCAGCCAGCACACGACCGTCTACATGGTTTTTGTCCCTACGAATTTTTTTAAAGACCCGGCCTATGGCCAGAATTGGACGCTCGCCGATAAAACTCAGGCAACGAATCTTTTCGACAAACAACTCATCGGTTACAACTTCGTCTCCCTCCATAGCATGGGCGATCAGCCGGGCCGGCCGACCGTCCATTACCTCTCGTCGTGGAAAACACTGCCGGAAGGCGGCTACATATTCCCGACGAAATTCCTGCCACCGCAGGTTTCCGGGTTGCCCTTAATGAACATCTTTACCAATGTCCCAGGCGTCGGCACCAAGCTGGCATTTCAAGTGTACAGTTTTGACTATGCCAACACGCCTTCGCCGGGCAGCCCGGTAATCCCATTTCCGCTCGAGAATACGCTCAGGAACACTCCGAGCCGGCCGTACGTAATTCTACCTTACATCGCCTTCGACTACATGGGCCGGCTGGTGTCGAACCAAGGCAGAGGGCAGGGGGCTATCCTGCCGATTACTCGCGGTGGCGTTGCTTTTGCCCATGACGTGAATAAAAAGCCAATCCAGGGTCTCCCAACCTTTAACGAGCAACCGATCGGCAACACCACCAACGGGTACAACCTGGTGTACGTCGATACCATTACCGGACGCGCTCGCGCCCTCCAACAGGAGGTCCGATGAAGATCAGGGTCAATTATTCGCTCCGGTGCGCGGCGCTTTCATTAACACCGCGGCTTCAGCCCGGTGTAGCGCTTCCGGTCCGCGCTTCAGCCGTTTCAACGGCTTATCCCCCGGGAAGCAAACTGTTGAAACAGTTCAGCCCACGTCCGGCCCCGTCACACCGGGCTGAAGCCACGGTGTTAATGAAAGGTAGACCGACGGATGGGTTGGCCAATTCCAGGGCGCAACAGTTTCGGAGCGCAGCAGGTCAGAAGACCTGCGATACCGCCGACGGGAACGCCTGCGCTACGAACTGCGCTGCGCCCGTAGCGCAGACTTTTAGTCTGCCGTATCGCCGACTTTCAGTCGGCCGGCGCGGGGGAATGGACGAATTGGCAAGTTTGGGGGCGCAACAGTTTCGGAGAGCAGCAGGTCAGAAGACCTGCGATACAGCAGGCGGGAACGCCTGCGATACAGCAGGCGGGAACGCCTGCGCTACGAGGCGCTGCGGCGGCTTCACCATGATCGAGATCGCCATCAGCCTGGCGATCATCGGCTTCGCGCTGGTGGCGATCATCGGCATCCTGCCGACCGCCATGAACGCTCAGCGCGATAATGAGCAGGAAACGATTATCAACCAGGACGCCAGTATCCTCATGGACTCCGTCCGCAACGGCGAACGCGGCCTGGATGATCTGACCAATTACGTCATCGGCATCACCAATTACATCACCGATTTCTCAGCCGCGGGGCGGCCGAACGGCACGCCTACGCTTTTGGCCTATACGCCCCAAATGGGTTACGTCAATGGGGGCTCCAATCCGCGCATGGCCCTGACCAACGGTTACACGATTGTCGGCGTGCTCAGCACTCCCAAGATCATTCCGCACACGAGCGGCGTGGGATACCAGAGCAACCATGTGGTAGCTGTCTTCCGTTCCATGAGCGGGCCCGCCGCTGAGAAGCCGCCCCAGATCAATCCCACGATGCAGGAACTCGCCCTGAATTATCGCGTCATTGCCGACGTCAGCGGGTACGGTACCAACTTCTTCGATCCTTCCTGGACAAACGGTATCAACACCAACTTCTACCGGGTCATAACAAATTTTCAACTGAACCTTCACGACGTTCGGCTTACCTTCCTCTGGCCCGTCCTGCCCAGCGGAAAGCTCGGCAGCGGGCGCCAGGTTTACCGCACCACGGTCGGGGGGCACCTTCTGTACGAACCGACCAATAGTCCGAATAGCCAGTACTACTACTGGTTCTTTCAGCCGAGGAACTTTTTCTAAGCGCCCGTTGTGAACACGCGATTTAAACCCGAAATCCGAAACTCGAAGGCCGAAAGAGGGCCGAATCTGCATCGCCAAGGCTGCGCCGGTGGGGAATCGCCGCAAAAGAACGCAGAGAATACAAAAGTAGATCCAATTCTCTGCGTTCCTTGCGTTCCTTCGCGGCAACCCTCGAGTTTCGGATTTCGGATTTCCTCTGGGCTTCGGCCTTCTTTCGGGTTTCGACCTTCGGCCTTCGGATTTCGGCACGCGGCCTCCGGATTTTCCCTCATCGAAATCATGGTCACGGTGGGCCTGCTGACCTTCATCATCCTGGGCCTGCTCCTGATGTTCAATCAAACCCAGCGCGCCTTCCGCACCGGCATGACGCAGACCGATGTCCTGGAATCCGGCCGGGCCACCATGGACATTATGGCCAGGGAACTCGAGCAGATGACGCCGAGCGAGGTTCCGGACATGCTGGCCGGCAATTTCCGCTACCGCGTTACCAATTTCTTCGCCGAGCCTTCACCGGGCTTTGATTGGAGAAATCCTTTGACGCAGGATTTGCCCGGCAACGTGAATAGTATTCCTCTCCGCACGAATTTGATTCAGCGCTTCTATTTTCTCTCCAAGCTCAACCAGGACTGGCTCGGCACAGGGTATGAAGTGGTGCCCGACGACACGAACGGGTGTGTGGGAACTCTCTACCGTTACTCGATTACGAATTATCCTCGGGGCGCCATGTTTGACACCGTGAACTTTCGAGGCGGCCTCATTGATATGAGCGGCAAATTTCGATCATTTGTCGATCCGACCAACATGAGCCGCATCGCGGACGGCATCGTTCATCTGCGTTTGCGCGCGTTTGCCAGGAATGGTTATCTCCTCACGACAAATTACGTTACCGGCACCAACGCCGCTTATCCGGTGCAGGTTAACGGACCCTACACCAATCTCCCCAATGCTTACGCTTACAGCAGCGCCTTCGCCTTTGGCAACAATACCGATCTCAAGCAGGCCGCCTGTTATTTTGTGAGCAACGCCTTGCCCGGGTACGTTGAGCTGGAGTTGGGGATCCTCGAACCGCGTGTGCTGCAAAAATATCGCTCGATACCGATTAGCACTAGCGCCCGCGATTACCTGTCCAACCACGTCGGGCAGGTCCACATCTTTCGCCAGCGCATCCCTGTCCGTAATCTCGATCTGAGTGCTTACCCATGAAAGTTGTTGTTTATAGAAAACCGGGCACCGGGGCCTTCTCATTAGCACCGCGGCTTCAGCCCGGTGTGAAGGAGTCGGAGGAATCCCGAGCTGTTTCAACAGTTTGCCCGGAGCCGGGGAAGCCGTTGAAACGGCTGGGAACCGTCCGTCGTCTGATACACCGGGCTGAAGCCGCGGTGTTAATGAGAGGGAGGCGCGTCGGAGCTCCGCCCTCAGCTTGCACTCATGCCGGAGCTTCCTCTATTTCGCGGTCATCCGCGGCTTCGATTTCGGATTTCGGATTTCGGATTTCGGATTTCCTTCGACCTTCGGCCTTCGGATTTCGGGTTTCCGCTGGCCTTCGGATTTCGCTCGCTGGGCGCGAGCGCGGCGTCGCTCTGGTGATAACGCTGATCATGCTCTCGGTGATCACCTTCATGGCGATCGCTTTCCTGGTCCTTAGCCGTGGGGAGCGCACCTCCGTGGGCACGTCGACCGATCAATCCATCGCCCGGCTCGGCGCCGATAACGCGCTTGAACGCGCCCAGGTCGAATTAATCGCTCCCATGTTGGCCTCCAGCAACTTCAACAGCGGTGGCCTGCTGGTGTCGACGAATTTCATAAACGCGAACGGGTTCAAGACCGGCGTGTCCAATCCGACAAATGTCGCCTACGCCTATTCAACCGGGCTGCGGTTAAACCAGGCCGATGCCTTGCAGAACCTGACTAATCTGCTGCTGAACCCGCGCGCCCCGGTCTTCATTGTCACGAATCGGCTCACGGGTTCCAACGATTTCCGGTACTACCTCGATTTGAACCGCAATGGCGCTTTTGAACCTACGGGGTGGATTTTCGTCACCAACTACGGCGGGCAGAGAATCCAACTTCAGACCAACGGCTTCGCTCAGGACTATGTCCAGGGCGATCCGCAATGGATTGGCGGCCTGGAATTCCCCGATCGCAATCACTCCGCCGACAATCGCTTTCTCTACCGCTATGCCTATCTCGCCGTACCTATTAGCCAGGGGCTGGATATTAATTACATCCACAACGCGGCGCGCAACCCTACCAAAGCCAACATTGATACTACCGGCGGCGATTTTTTTCGCAACCAAGGCGTTGGCACTTGGGAAATAAACCTCGCCTCCTTCCTGTATGACCTGAACACCAATATTTACGCGTGGGGCGGGCCCTACACCTATCAACCCGGGACCTTCGTGGGCGGCAATGCGTTTGTTGACGCCACTTCCATCTTAACCAATCGTTATGGTGGCTGGTTGAATTATCAATCACGGCTTTCCAGCGTCAAAAACCTTTATTTCAATGGTCCGCTGGCGTTCGCCAATCACTCAATTGACGCATATACCGCCGGGCCCCTAATGTTCACTGCTGCTAGTCTTTACAACGATCCCGACCTCAATCCCACGCCGCGGGCGGTTTATCCCTGGCCCGGCGCGGATAACACGAATCACCTCTTCTCGACACAGGATCTGTTTGATCCGACCAAGACCTCGCTCAATTTTGCGACGCGATTGCAGGCGGCCGGCACGAATATCGACACCTACGACCGCTACACCTTCTACCGGTTGCTTTCGCAGCTCGGTACCGATTCCGCTCCCGATCCACCCACGAAGCTAAACCTGAACTACGACAATAAGGTCCAGACCAACTCGCGCGGTATTGTCAGCGCCACCAATTTTTTTGCCTGGCAACCGGTGGACTTCTTCACCAACGCGGCGAACATGTTGCTGACCAATGCGGGGCTCAAACTCTCAGTAACTAACCTCCAAGTATACCCCACGAATTTTTATACGCCGAGCGTGCATCGGCTGCTGCAGCTCGCCGCTAATATCTACGATGCCTCCACCAATCGCGCGCTGATCGCCGGCCAGACCAACGGGTTTCCGTCCGTTTTCCGTCCCATCTTCAGGAGGCTCGTGGGACCCACAAATAACATCATCGTTATCGCCGGGTACCGCGAGGTCCTCAATGCGGATTTCGCCTTTGCAAACCTGGCGCCTCAGATGATTGATCCGCAGGTACCTTCGCCGTTTTGGAGGTGGACTGATTTTCCGGTTTACGGAACGCCCTTCGCCCCCGCGCGAATCGCTTCTGGTGGAGAGAAGCTCGAGCCTATGGTCGCGGGCGTGCCGCTGATCATCGGAGCGAAAAAGGGCTATCCCAATTTCAACGAGCTCGCGATGGAAACGCAGGTTTTCGTGTCGCGGTTGCTGGAGTTCCGCCGCCCGCAGGGAGGAGACCCCAATCAGAACGCCGTGAACGAAACCAACCAGATGTATGTGATTGGCATCACCAATCTCTTCGGCCTGGAAGCATGGAATTCCTACTCGAACCCTTATCCACGCAATTTGCAGTTGGTCGCTTCCGTCAGTACCGCCAGCGTTCTTACCAATGAACTCAGCTCCGTTGTGCCCATATACAGCAACCGGATTTTTTTTACCAGGAGCATGAATATTCCCGCCGGCACATGGAAAGGATGGACGGTTCCCAATACGGTCCCGAGCTCGATGGTGCTGCCATTCGGCACGACGAATTATAATTTTCTAAACAACGCAACCTATTTGCGCGGGGCGAATCCTCCTTTTCTACCTTTGACGCACATATTTGATCGGCGTCGCCAGCCTCTCTTACCCCCGCATTGGTGGCTTAACCTCAATACAAAGCTGCAGTATATCCTGGTAGACACCACAGTTAATCGGATCGTCGACTTTGTTAACCTAAACAATTGGGAGAGGACGGTCGATATCACGTATCAACTGGCTCTGAACAATACCGGCCCGGTGAATCCTGCCGACTACCGAAATCCTTCCAATCAGTGGCTGACCAACCAGATCGGAGGCGTGAACGGCCCGAGCATGGGCGTGTATAATCAGATCCAAGTCGGGCTCAACGGATTTAACGGCGCACCGGATTGGTTAAACTTCAGCCAGGATCCGTACTCCGGCCTCGACTCAAATAAAGCGGTGGATGGTTTCCGTTACAACTTAATGGGGCTAAGCCCCCTATATAGCCCGGGCGAGACTTTCTTCAAATCGAATGTGTTTTACGCTCCATTCGATCCGGTCCGCACGGTGTATGTTCATACTTCGTGGCAAGCGAACGATCCGCTCGTGCATTACACAATCGGCGATCTCATCGACAGCATCACGTTCGATGACACCAATCGGGTCAATATAATCCCAATGGGAGTCCAGAACATCGGCCAGATGAATACGCGGTACCGGCCGTGGCCAGGCAATCCGAACAATACCGATCCACTCACGGACTCCCAGATCGCGCTGAAAGACCCCCTTGTCACGCGCTCTGATGATTGGGATTTTCCCACCAACAAGTATCCCAACATCGGCTGGCTCGGCCGGGTCCACCGCGGCACGCCCTGGCAAACTGTTTTCCTGAAATCCACCAATATTATGCAGAGCGTCCCCGGACCGCAGGGCTATGGCCAAAGCTTGCGCAATTGGGCGATCTGGACGGGAAACAATGCGCTGATTCAGACCCCTGCGTTGACGAACATGGTTGATAGTTCCTTGCTGGGCACTAATAGCACAATCCTCTATGCCGACCGATTTGGAATACCGACGGTGACGGACGCCTCGTTTACGTCGCCGACGAACGACTGGAACATTCTGGACCTGTTCACCACCGCGTTTAACGACAACTCCACTCGTGGCCAGCTTTCGGTCAACCAGACCAACCTGGCCGCATGGTCGGCGGTGCTCGGCGGAGTCAGTGTCTTGCCGAACCTGAGGGACACGAACCAGGCGGTATTCATTTTGCCGGCCGGTCGCGATCCGCTTCAGCTGGTGGCGAGAATTGTCAACGGTATTAACAATACCCGCACGAATTTCCCCAACAACGCCTTTCCCCGGCTGGGAGATATCCTGTACACGCCCGAGTTGACGATGGCCTCGCCGTACATTGTCTCCACTAACCGCGCCCAAACCTTCAACGACGAGGTCGTGGAACGCATCCCGCAGCAGATCCTCGGGCTGCTTCACGGAAGCGAACAGCCGCCGCGCTTTGTGATCTATTCCTGGGGCCAGGCGCTCAAGCCCGCGCCTAAATCCCTTTATACCTTTAGCGGCCCGTACCTTGGGCTCTGCACCAATTACCAAATCACCGCCGAAGTGGCCACCCGGGCGGTGGTCCACATCGAGGGTGCGCCAACCAAGCCGCGAACCGTCATCGAAAGTTTCAGCGTGCTCCCGCCGGATTAGACCTCGACGAGCAGAGCGGGCAGCCCAAGAGGTTATTTTGCGCGATTTTGACAAACCCCACGTAGCGCAGACTTTTAGTCTGCCGTACCGCCGACTTTCAGTCGGCCGCGCTGGGCAGGCGGATAGGCGCGGTCCACCGTGGAGTCTAGGGCTATCAGGCCCATGGCCTGCCTCATACCAGCCCAGGGCAACGCCCTGGGTTTGCGGGCGATTGAATTCGGCTGCAGGCCAACGGCCCGCCTCATTTTGCGATGAATCGCGCCTTCAGCGCTGGAAGGGCTTTTTGATCGGGCAACCCAGGGCGTTGCCCTGGGCTGGTATGAAGGACGCCGTCAGCGTCCGACACCGAGCGGCTGTTGATTTCCAAATGACGCAATCCCAGGGCATCGGCCTGCGGCCTCAGCCCTGGGCTATGCTCGGTCGGCCCGTTGGGCCGAGTCGCGCGCATGAACGCCCCTTAACTATTGCGCAAAAATTCCGGGTAGTGCCAAGGCCTCAAGGCGCGGCAGGTCCGGTTCTCCGGCTGAAGCCGCGACTCCGAACCGTTGCCTCCTTCGCGTCCATTCGCGTCCATTCGCGGTTAACTCCCCCATCCGCATCCATTTGCGGTGACTGTCATTGCTATTCGGGACCGAGTCTGATTAATTAGAATTCGAATTTATGCGCTGGCGACCTTGGATGTGGCTTTCCCTCAGTATGCTGTTCTTCCTGGGAGCGGTTTATTCCTGGCATCTGGGAGATCAATGGGCCGCCCAAAAAGCCAGTCACACCAACAGCGGTACCAACCAGGTCCAACCTGCGCCTGTCCGCCCCAAATCGACCGCGCAAGCGGCCCCGGCTTACCCGTTGCCCGTGCATCTGCTCAGCGAAAGCGGCCGCGTTAACTCCCCTCCGCCCCGTGAAAAGACGAAAACCAAGCCACCTACGCAGTCCCCCTATCGCTTGGCGAATACCACGATTCCGCTCGCGAAACTGATCCACAGCGACAAGGCGCTTCTGCTGCAAAACGCGCTGATCGACACGGCCACCGGCGGAAGTTTGGCGATCCCGGATGCGTTGCGTTCCCAAGGCGATCCCGGCAGTTACATCGTGCAGTCGCGGAGCCTGATCGACGATAGTTTCCGCGCGTCACTCAAAGCGGCGGGCGCGACGGTAGTGGCTTACGTTCCCAACAACGCCTACCTGGTGCGAGCATCGGCCGGGGCCGCTCAGCAGCTCCAGGCCGATCCTCAAACGCAAACCGTTTTACCGTACGAACCGTATTACAAACTGCAGCCCTCGTTGCTGAGCCTGGCGATCCAGCAGCAGCCTCTGCCCGACGATGCGGTGCTTAACGTGCTGACGTTTCCCGATACGCGTGACGCAGCCGCCGAGGCGTTGCAGAAGCTCGGCGCGGCCATTCTGGGCGAGGACCATTCTCCCTTCGGTGCGGTGTTGAAGATCCGGCCGCCGGTGAACGCCCTGGCGGCTATCGCCGGGTTGGCCGCCGTGCAGGAAATCGAGCCGGCTCGTCCGCGGCGCCTGGCCAATGACCTGAGCCGCGTTACCCTCGGTATTTCCGCCGATACCCTCACCACGACCAATTACCTGAACCTTTCGGGCTCGAATGTGCTGGTCGCCGTCGACGATACCGGGATCGATGCCACTCACCCGGATCTGCAAGGGCGTGTGACCTTCGATTTTCCCTTCAATGGGCTGGACACTAACGGACATGGAACGCACGTCGCCGGTGTTATTGCCGGCAGCGGCGTGCAATCGACGACCGTTTCCAACGCGATTGGCTCGATTAACCCTGGCACCAACGGCCAATACCGCGGCAAAGCGCCCGGCGCGAGCCTGTTCTCGATGCGATTTACCGCGCCGGACAGTTACCTGCAAGAAACCGCGTCGCGGACGAACGCACTCATTTCGAACAATTCCTGGACCTACGGCGTCGCTCAATATGATATCGCCGCCGCCAGTTACGACGCGGCAGTGCGCGATTCGGTGCCGGAATGGACTGGTTCGCAGGCGCTCGTTTACGTTTTCCCGGCGGGCAATGCCGGTTCAGCCAACGGCTTCGATACAGGCAATGACGGCGGCACGGGTGGCAATGCCGACAGCGTCGAGTCGCCCGGGACAGCCAAGAACGTAATTACGGTCGGGGCAGTCGAGCAGTTTCGGAGCATAACCAACCAGACCGTGATCAACGATCCGGTATTTGGCAGCATGACCAACCAGCCGTGGTTGCCGAGCACGGATTCGAGCAACCAGGTGGCCGGCTTTTCCGGACGCGGCAATATCGGTATTGGTGTCGAGGGCGATTCCGGCCGGTTTAAGCCAGACCTGGTCGCTCCGGGCACATTCGTCGTGTCGGCCCGCTCCCAGCAATGGGATCAAGCGGCCTATTACAATCCCACCAATTTCACTTACGACTCACAGCAGTTGGTGCCCCTGGCTCCGGGCTCGGCTTTCAATTCGGTAATCTTTGTCCCCAACAATGCCGTTGGATTGATAGTATCGGCCAACGCAGTCACGCCTCTGGTCAATCTGCCGGTTACCGTGAGCGTTACCGGTGGGCCGACTGTGACGCGCAACAACCAGGTCTCGATTCCGCCTGACGCTACGCTCGGTCCGGTCGATACGTTCTGGACCTATTCCATCAGCAACACCACTTCCCAGACCGTTACCTTTGATTGGCAAACGACGTTGATTACGACCAACGATCAAGGCGATTTCTTCCAGGTCCTCAGCAACATGAACCAGGACCTCGGCCCGTACTATCGTTATGAATCCGGGACCAGTATCGCCGCCGCCAGTGTCTCGGGCATGCTCGCGTTGATGGAGGAGTTCTTCGCCGTGCACCAGCACCAGACCAACAGTCCGGCGCTGATGAAAGCCATGCTGATCAATGGCGCCCGCACCCTTGGCGACCCCTACGATTTCCAGGTCCGCAATACCATCAATTACCAGGGCTGGGGCCAGGTTTTCCTGCCGACGACGCTGCCGCCGGGTGTCACCAACCAGGACACGGCCGGCAGTTCGGGTTCGATGTTCCTGTTCGACCAGGACCCAAACAAGGCGTTGGCTACCGGCCAGAGTCACACTCGATTTTTTTCGCTCACACCCGACGCCCAGGCACAGCCCTTGCGCGTGACACTGGCCTGGACCGATCCGCCCGGCAACCCGGCAACCAGCATCAAGCTGGTCAACGACCTCGACCTGGTGGTCACCAACATGGATACCGGCGACGTCTTTTTCGGCAACGATATCCAGTCCGGAAATGACTTCAATATTGCCTGGGATACGAATCAGGCTGCGGTGGTCGACGTCGTCAACAACGTCGAAAATGTTTACCTCAATTCGCCGCTGGGCACCAACTACTCGGTTACGGTCATTGGCCATCGGGTCAATGTCAACGCCGTCACGGCCAATCCCAACGACGTGGTCCAGGATTACGCCCTGGTGGTTTCCAGCGGCGACGGCCAGGTCACCAATGCCCTTAGCCTGACCAGCGACCCGGGCAAAACTTTGACGCTGAACGTGCCCAACGTTTTCTTCGTGACGAACATGTTTCCGAATGATCCAGTGAATCCGATTTCGGGGGGGCTCTTGCAGCACCAGCACGTCGGCGCCAATACGCCGTTGCTGGGAACCAACCAGGTTCCGTTGACCAATGACGCCAACGCCGTCCTTACCGCGGGCATGACCAACCAGTGGCATTTCTATGTCCTATCCAATGAATTTGGTTTCACCAACGTCTCGTTTGTCACCTTTATGCCGCCCAACGAGGCCGTGCCGCGCATGGGCGTTACCAATTATGGCGATGTGGCCAACGCCACCCGGCCGGAGGCGGATATCGATCTGTATGTCTCGCTGCTTCCCGGCCTGACGAACTTATTGCCCAGCGCGATTGCCGGGGCGGATAAATCCCTGAGCCGCGGTGGCACCGAAGTCATCGTCAAAAGTGATGCCAGGCCCGGCGCCGTTTACTATGCCGGCATTAAGTCGGAGGATCAGCAAGCGGCGGAGTACAGTTTCCTGGCCGTGTTCAGTTTATTGCCGCCCGATTCGACGGACGATAACGGCAATGTGTATATGCGCGGCATCCCTGTGCCCGCGGTGATTCCGCCTGGCGCGCCGCCGCACCCGCAAGCGGCCTTGGTGCTGGGGATCGATACGCGGCCGGTTCATGTGCGCCGCGTCGTGGTGACCAACACCTTTACACATTCGCTGCCCGGCAACCTGCTGGGCAATTTCAGTCATAACACCAAGTTCGCCGTGCTCAATAATCACACCTGCGCGCAGGATATCAACGGCAACTGCATCACCTATACCTTCAACTATATTTACGAGGATAATAACGAACACGATGTCCCGGGCTCCAGGCCTTCGGATGGCCCCGGCAACCTCAGAGACTTTATCGGCGAAGACGGCACGGGGGTGTGGCTCCTGACCATGGTCAATACCTTCCCGGCGGGCACCGGTGAAGTGGATCGACTCACCGTTAAGCTCGAACCGCAGCAGATTAATACCAACGGGATCCTCGTCGACCTTCAGGGCCTTTCCTGGTTTTACGATTTCCTCGATGTACCGGGGGACGCCACCAATCTGACGATCTGCGTCTCCGGCAATACTGAGCCCATCGATATTTATGTTTCCAGCCTCGAGCCTCCCACCCAGTCGAATTTTGAATATCACTTGAACGTCAAGCCGCCGGGTGGCTGCTTGCCCATAACCATTTTCGATCAACCGCCCTTGCATGCCGGCCGCTACTACGTCGGGATCTTTAATCCCAACCCGGACGCCCAGCATATCCGCGTCTCGGCCGAGATCTTCCGCAATCCTTTCGCCATCGCCTCTTCCATCGCCGGGTCGGGCGGCCCGATCCCGATTCTGGATGATGCGGTCACTTACGCGTACGTCACCAATTTTACCCACATGCCGATCTCGTCGATGGACGTTGGACTGCTCATCAGCGATCCACGGATATCGGACCTGGCCATCACGTTGATCAGTCCAAATGGAACGCGGGTTCTGTTGTTCGAAAACCGCGGTGCCAACTCGACCGGTGGTCTGGGCACTTTCAGTTCGGTGACCAACGGCTTTGGGACGAGCAGCCTGATACCTTTTTACACCAACAACTTTGATGACGTGCCCACCGGCACCTACGCGCCTGGAACAACTTTCGATGGCTGGAACGTCCTCAACGACCAGGTTACGATCTTTCCTGAAATGCCCGCTCCGTGGCTGAGCAATAATGTTGCCTTGCTCAACAACGGCATTATTTCCGCTTCCTTGCCAACGACCAACGCGACCTCCTACACCTTGAGCTTCGAGGCTGCCCACGCGCCGTATTTGGTGGGCACGGTGGGCTGGTGGCCCTTTGAGGGGGATGGTTCCGATATCTTCGGCGGCTTCAATGGTTTGCTGCTGGGCAACGTAAAATTCAAGCCCCAGGGCGAGGCCAACCAGGCTTTCTTTGGCGACGGCATTGCCGCGCGGATGGTCGTGCCGCGCGCGCCGCAGCTGGACCTGGGCCCCGGCCGCGGGTTCACCATTGAAGGCTGGATCAATCCAACTACCGTGCGGGATTCGGGGGCGCTGACCCCACCCATCGTCATGAGCGACGGCTTTGAATTGTCGCCGCCGCAACTGGGAATCCCCACTGGTTCTTACGTGTCAGGCTGGCAGGTCGAAGCTGGGCCAGTGAATCTACTCTCCGACGGGGTGCCGCCCGGACCTTTGTATGCCTACCCCGACACCGCGACCAATTGCCTGGAGATCATTGGCGGAACTGTTTCCACCAACTTCCCAACTGTGGTGGGCCGAAACTACCTGTTGACTTGCGGGTACACTAAAAATGAGAACAGCGGTGACGGATTTGTTGCCAACATGACCGTTACACTCACGGGCCATGCACCCGTGCCGCTCACTTATAATTTTCACAATACCCTTGGGTTCCCGAACTGGCTGCACACCGGAATCGTCTTTACCGCCACCAGTCCAAGCACCAAGGTGACCGTGACCGGCCAGAACGCAGGCCCTTATGGGATGTACATCGACAGCTTCCAGGCCAAGCTCTGGGATCTTCCAGGCCAGAACAATACGAATGCTCCGTCGCCGCTGGTCGAATGGTACAATCCCGGTTCGCCAACGCCTCAGGGTGCGGAGTTATTCCTTGGCGGCGCTCCGAGCACCAACGGTCCGTCCGCTCTTTGCGTCGTTCTAACCGACACCAACCAGCAAGCTCATGTCCTCACGACCCCTGCGACGGCTATCACGAATGCCGGCTGGCAACACGTCGCAATGACCTACGACCGGCTCACCCGCGCCGCCCGCCTCTATGTCAATGGCGCCATCGCCGCGAGCACGACCTTCCCGGATTCTTTTGTCCCCTTAACCGCGGGAGATCTCTATTTCGCATTTCACCCGGCTCCAGCACCCGATTTTATCGGCTATAACGGCGGTTTGGATGAGTTTGGCGTTTACAATCGGAAATTGACCGACTGCGAGATCGCGGCGATTTTCAGCGCCGGCGCCCGCGGCAAGTACGACCCCATCGCTTTATCTTGCCCCGTTTCCGGCACCGCCCAGGTGACCACCCCGTCCGGACCTTTGTTCCTGCCGTTTGCCGCCGGACCGGCCTGGAGTACCAATACCATTTCTTTCAACACCGGTGCGGGTCCGGGACCCACGAGTGTAAGCCTGACTTCCAGCGATCCCAATCTCGCGGTCGATAACTTCGTCCTGTCGGAGGTGGGCACGAACTTCATTAGCGGGTTCATGCATTTCACCGACAATACGAATCTGGCGCTGGTACCCATCAAGTTTGCACCGGCGCCGTATAGCGTGTCGAATTTCCCGCCGACGCTGGTGTTCTCGAACGAGTTCGAAAACGCTTTCCCCGGCTTGTACAACACGAACAGCACCTTGGCTGGCACGGTCAATAACCCGGCGGTGGGTGTGCGCAATTGGACGGTGGTAACGGCCCCGGTGACGGTTCTGAGCAATGCCCTGGTCGACGCCGTCGGCACCAACTCCGTAGCGTTGGGCAGCGGTGGTTTGCAATGTGCCCTGCCCACGTCGCCCGGGAGCCGCTACCGTTTGACCTATTCGGTGCGGGGACCGGGCATGGTTTCCTGGTGGAACGGCGATATTGAGCCGCTCAGCCATCGCGCGTGGGATCTTATTGGCGGCAACAATGGCGCGATGCTCTACGGCGCCACCAACACCTTTGGCGGCGAGGTCAATGTCCTTGGAGATGACCGCACCCTGTTTTTCCCCGGAGTCATCGACGCAAAAGACAACCTGGTCTCCAAAATTGAAATCGGGGACCCGGCCAATCTCCGGTTGACCAATTCCTTCACGATCGAAGGATGGATTAAGCCGATCCAAATCCCGACGTTCTTTTCCGAACAAACCGAACAGATCCTTTACCGCGGCGACAGCCGGGCCTGTGCTCAACCGTACTTTTTTGGCGTCGAGCGTGTGACCGCCACAAGTTTTGACCTGGTCTTCCACATCAACGATGAAATAACGGGCGATTGCGGGATCATCCTCGAAAGCGCCAATCAGCCGGTGCTGGCCGACCAATGGCAGCACGTGGCCGCTGTTTTCGATGCCAATGTGTTGTGGGCTACAAACGCTCCCTGGCCCACCAATGAGTTGCGCTTGTACGTCAATGGTCAGCAACTGGATCCCAAGAAGAACCAGTCTTTCCTCGAAGATCCTTCTCAGATCTCTTTTGTGAACTCCGGCTTTACCGGCCGCTTCCCCATTGGCGATCTCGACCCCGCCTTCAGTCCGGGCGTCGCCATCGGTAACCGCAGCCGCGCCGACAATTCGGAGCCGTTCCACGGTTACATTGATGAATTGTCCGTTTACGGGCGGGCTTTGACGGCGCCCGAGATCGCGGCCATTGCCGCCGCCGGGGTGAACGGCAAAGCTGATCCGACTGTCGCCCCGGCTCGAGGCCTGGCCAAAGTCTCGGTGCGCGTGAACGACGTCGAGATCGACCAGGAATCCGGAGACAATTCGCAATGGACGACTCATTCGATCGAGTTTACGGCTGATCGCACCAACCTCGTGCTCACACTGCAGAGTTTGCTGCCCGGGACCCTGGTCGATGGGATCAGCCTGACGCAACTGCCGGCCGAGCTGAATTATCTGCCCGAAACCTCCCTGGCAGCGCTCAACGGAGAAGATTCCTTTGGAGTATGGCAATTGGAGATTGTCGATGATCGGGCGGGAGCCAATATCCCGCCTAATCTCGCCTCGCTGCTGAACTGGCAGCTCAATTTCGTGTTGCAGCCCAGCAATGCGCCGCCGACGGTGCATTTGCAACACGGCATTGTCTACAACAACAGCCTGGTGCCCGGTGGCGTTCAGAACCTGGTGGTGGATGTGCCGCTCTGGGCCACGAACGCGACCAATATTCTCATTTCTGCCGTGGATCGAGCTCTGGGTACCCCGCGAAACGTAGGGGTGCTCTGGAGTCTCAACAATCCTGCTCCCAACAATCCCGCCCAGGCGATTGTCTGGCCGCCCAACAACACCGGTACGGCCGTGCTCTCGAGCACGACGCCACCGCCGATTGTTCCCGGCTTGCCCTACTACCTCAGCATCACCAATCCAAACCTGGTCTCGGTCGACTTCTCTTATGGTGTTTGGTTCGATATCGCCACGCTGACCAACTGCGCGCCGTCCTCGAATTTCGTTATCGAAGCGGGCGTGCCGCGCTACTTCCAGTTTGATGTCCCGACCAATGGCGCTCCTCCGGGCGCGGCCGCGCAGGCGGTCTCTTTCTACCTGACCGGCGTGCAGAGCAACTTCACTGGCATTCGCAGCAATCTGACCATTGTTCTGAGCGAACACCTGCCGCTGCCCGACCTGGCGCATTACGATTACATCAGCAGCAACCCGGCCACCAATGACGACATCATCATGGTCGTGACCAACACCACGCCTTTCCCGATTCAAACCAACCGTTGGTACGTAGGCGTCTTCAGCCAGGCACTGACCAATATTCCTTTCACCGTCGAGGCGTGCGTCAGCGGCGATTATCCGACGCTGGTTCCGTTGACTAATAACGTTCCGTTCGTCGCCGACTTCACCAACACGTTCGTGGCCCCGCCCGGCCCGCCGCGGCAGTTCTTCTTCGAGTTCCAAGTCACCAACGACGTCGATGCCATTATGTTCGAGATGTACGATCTTTCGGGCGACGCCGACCTGGTCTTGCAACGGGACGTGCCCCCGACGATGGCGCCTTACTACGACGGCAGCTTTCAGCCCGGGACCAACTGGGAGCAGATCGTGGTGCGCGCCACGCCGGACGTGCCGAGCTTAATCGGCAATTGGTTTGTCGGTGTCTACAATAACGAATCCACGAATGTGGCCTACACCTTGCGCGCGGTTACCTCCTCGGGCGGGCTTCTCCAGAGCATTCAGGAGCCGCCTGCCGTCACCCTGACCTTCTTCCCGGGCGGCCGCGGTGTTTTGTTGAGTTGGTATTCTGTCGTTGGTGAGTTTTACCAGATCCAGGGTCTGACGAATGGCGTCTTTCAGCCAATCCAGGGTGGATTGGTCCACGCTACGACACCGCTCACCACGTATCTTGCTACCGGCCCGGCTGGGTCTTTGGGCCAATACCGGGTCGTCCACGTCTCGCCCGATACCCTCCCATTGGGTTTTCTCCAGATTCAGCTCTGGACCAATAACCAGGTGCGCATTTCCTGGTCGACCGCGTATCCGGATAACATCCTTCAGTACGCCGACAGCCCGCTCGGCCCGTGGTTCGACGCGAATCTTCCCGCCACGATAGTCGGTGCGCAATACGTCGTCTTTGATAAAATTCGCCCCGTGCCCCGGTACTACCGATTGATCCAATAGCTGGAAGGCGCCTGGGCCTATGAGGTTTGGAGTCCCGCCTTTAGGCGGCCCGGCGCCAAAACCGCCTGAAGGCGGGACTCCAAACCCAGGCCCAAACACACCCCCCTCCGCCTTCTTTCCGCTTTCGCGTTTCCGCTTTCGCGCTTTCCGCTTTCCGCATTTCTTCGAGGTGTTCCGAAAACCGCCCCGGGGAGGTTTTCCGCATTTCTTCGGCCTATGGCGTTCGGAGTCCCGCCTTTAGAGGGTATTTTAGAAACCGGCCTGGCCGTGGGCGCCTGGGTTAGGAGTCCCGCCTTTAGGCGGATCGGCGCCAAAACCGCCTAAAGGCGGGACTCCAAACGCAGGCCCAAACACACCCCCTCCGCCTTCTTTCCGCTTTCCCGTTTCCGCTTTCGCGCTTTCCGCTTTCCGCATTTCCTCGAGGTGTTCCGAAAACCGCCCCGGGGAGGCTTTCCGCATTTCTTCGGCCTATGAGGTTCGGAGTCCCGCCTTTAGAGGGTATTTTAGAAACCGGCCTGGCCGTGGGCGCCTGGGTTCGGAGTCCCGCCTTTAGGCGGCCCGGCGCCAAAACCGCCTGAAGGCGGGACTCCAAACGCCCGGTAAAATGCAGGTTGTCACCGTGTAACGCTTCTTACCACCCAAACACACCCCCCTCCGCCTTCTTTCCGGTTTCCCGTTTCCGCTTTCGCGCTTTTCGCTTTCCGCATTTCTTCGAGGTGTTCCGAAAATCGCCCCGGGGAGGCGAAACTTTTGTTCGTCATCTTTCCATCGTTCTGGTGTAATGATGACCTTATAGATGCGGCGAGTTTTGACTTGGCTGGTGCACAGCACCGCGTTGGGGGTGGTCGCCTGGACCTGCTTCGCTGATCGGCCGCTGGTGACCGTGGTCACCAACAGCTTCGGAACCGGGACCCCGGATTTTGGCTCCATCCTCTCAGCTGAGAGGGTTGGCGCCGCCGATCCAGCGTTCGCCACGAATACCATTCCCGCCCCATTCTCGACCAATGCCGTACTGACCGTCGGCGCGCCGACGCAATGGCATTTCTATGTTTTTACCAACACCACTGACTTCACCAACGCGGTTTTCTTAACGTTCCTGCCCGAACCGCTTTCAACGTTTCCCACTGCGACGAATCTGCCAGGCTCCTCAACTTCTGTCTGGTCCGCAACTCCCGATCTGGATTTGTATGTGTCCCACGACCCGGCCATGACGAATCTCGACCCCGCCGCTATTGCCGCGGCGGACATGTCGCTCGGGCGGGGAGGAACTGAAACCATCGTTTATTCCAACGCGACGCCCGGCGTCTACTACGTCGGCGTTAAATGCGAGTCGACTCTCGGCGCGGAATATGGGTTCGTTGCGGACACCAGCCTCGAACCCTTCGTCCAAACCGATCCCCAGGGAAACCAGGTGCTGCGCGGGTTTCCTCAGACCGCGATGACCACCTGGGGAACCCCAAGCGCCCCGTCGGCAGCCTACTTGTTCCATGTCACGCCCGATGTTTTCCCCGTGCGCCGTGTTATTGTGAGGAATGTTTTGAGCGCTGCGTCGTTGTCCGATGCGCAATTGGCGCTAAGGCACCAAAGTTCCACCATTTGGCTGCTGGATCATTCGGGCGGTGGCGCCGCGCCGGCGACCAATCTGGTCTTTGACGATAGCGCGGAAGGAGATTTACCCGGCGCGCAAGCGAGCGCCGGCCCCGGTACTTTGCGCGATTTTGAGGGTCGAACCGCGCGAGGTCTGTGGCTGCTCACGTTGCTGACCACCAATCAGCCAATCGCGGACTCGTCTTCTTCGATTCTCCTGGAAGCGCAACCAGACCTTGCTGGGAGCGTGATGACGACGCTCTTGCCGGGCAGTTGCCGCGAAGATTCCCTGGTTGTTCCCCTGCAAGCGTCGAACCTGGCTGTGATGGCCGGGATCAACTCAGGAACGGGTCCGGTCACGCTCCAGGTCTATCCCTTGGCGGGTCCGTCGAGCAACTGTCCTGTCATGCAGATTTCCGCGGCCAGTTCGGGAGGCACTTTCGTAGTCGATGAAACCAGCCAACCTCCGTTAAACCCGGGCGCCTATCGTGTTCGCACGTGCAATTCCGGTCCTGACGCGGCCGAAATCGCCCTCCAGTCGGCTTTGAGTGGAGCGCCCGCGCCCCTCCTCACCAATATCTACACCGCCACCGGACAGGTCGCCCTGGCAGAGGCCGGCTTGTCAGATGCCACTTTACTGGTCACCAACACCGGTCGGGTCATTTCGGTCCAAGCGGGCGTGCGGCTCGATTCTGCGCGAGTCTCCGACCTCGTGCTGAACCTGATCGGGCCGGATGGCACGCGGGTGCTGTTGTCGGATGGCCGCGGCGGCGATTCGGCAACGAGCCTCGGGGCCGATGTGATCCAGACCAATATGACACGGGTCGATTTTTCCGGCGGACCCGTAGCCGTGACAAACACGTTCGAGACCGGAGAGAACTCCGGCGCCATCCAGATCGAATACGATTTTCATAATCTTCCGGATGACATGCGCGTTTTTTACGAGACCAATCTACTGTTTGATTCAGGCCTGGTGAGTTTCACCGGTGCGACCAATCTCCAGTATGGCCCCGGCAACGCTACCTCCTTCAGCATCGTCATGAACCAGGGTGGAAATCCCGAAACCAACACCGCCTGGCATTACAGCGTTACTACCACCGCGGTCAGACCTTTTTATCTTACTTTCACCGACGACACCAATCTCACCATCGTCCCAATCAAGTTTGCTCCGACGCCGTTTACGAACTCTACCTTTGCGCCCGCGGACGGATCGTCGCAGGCGGGCATTTTTTACCTGCCGGAAGAATCGTTAGGTCGACTGGGGGGTACGCTCGCCTCCGGCCCGTGGACGCTGGAAATTTGGGATCGCCGCGCTGGGGCCACCAATCCGCCTCCGGCGCTGCGGAGTTGGCAATTGGCGCTGGTGACCGGCAATTCGGTGCCCTTACCGGTGGCGCTGCTCAATAACCAACCGAGCACGAACCTGCTCGGTCCCGGCCAACTCCAGTGGTACACGGTCGATGTGCCGGAGTGGGCCAGCTTCGCCACAAATGCACTGCTCTCGTCCAGTGCGCCAGTCAATCTCCTGTTTAATTCCAACGCGCCGCCGACTGGCACGAATGCCGGAGACGTCACGCTCGCCTCTGGCGCCAGCAGCGGCAGTTGGGTGTTGCGCACCAATGCCGCGCCAGTGCTCGTCCCGGGTTCCCGTTACTACCTCGGGCTGCAAAACACCAATCCGGCTAGCGTCAGCCTCGTCTTCGCGGTCGGATTCGATGTGGGCACGATGGTCGCGTTGCATTCGGGTGTGCCCTACGCGATTACCAACTCGGGCCCGCTAGGCAGCGCCGATTTCTACTGGTACCAGGCGACCACGAATGCGGTACGGGTGCAGTTCGAGGTCAACGGCCCGAGTGGCGACGTAACTCTTGTGGCCAGAAAGGGGGCACCGCCGCCCAGTTTGGGCAGCTACGATTTCATCAGCGCCAACCCGGGCACCAACGATGAATTGATCGTGATCTACGACTATTCGCGGCCCGTTTCGCTCAGTGCGGGAGACTGGTTCCTGACGGTGGTGAATGTCACGGGCCGCGCGGCATCCTATTCGATTGTGGCCACCGAGTTCCCCATGTACGGCACTAACATCGTTGTTTCAGAACCCACCGTCATCGGCAACTCGATGTGCCTAAGCTGGAATTCATTGCCGGGGGTTCATTACTACGTCGAAGGAAAGGTGGATCTTCATGACCCGAGCTGGACCTTGTTATCTCCAACCATCACTGCCACGGATGTCACGACCGGCTTCTGTCTCGCGCTGCCAGTGGGTTACGAATATTTTCGCGTTTCCGAAGGCATTGTCATCGGACCGGCCTTGCCAATCATCGACTCGATCCTCAAAGTCCCGGCTGGACTGCTCCTGCTTTGGACGGCTCCGACCAACACTTTATACCAGGTTCAATGGACCTCATCCCTGGCGCCGGCCGCTTGGCATCCTATAGCGGGTGCGGTAAACTCGACCACCGGAAGGTTTCAGTTGATCGATGACGGTTCTCAAACCGGCGGCCTGGAGTCGCCGCGCTTCTATCGGTTGCAGCAGCTGCCTTGAACCGGTTATTCACAATCGTTTGTCCATAACATTGCGTTGCTGACGACGCCGCTTTTCTGTACGTAAAGCGCAATGATTGATTCGATCCCAGAGGGCGGCGCGGAGGGTGGCGCTCCAGCTCCGGATCTCAAACGCCCTCGCCGCCAGAAGTCCGCCGCCGCCCCAAAACTCGATCGGCTCCCCCCCCATTCGCCCGAGGCCGAACAGGGTGTTTTGGGCTGCATCCTGATCGCGCCCAACGAATGCATGGGCGAGTGCATTGAAAAGCTCAAGAGCAGCGAGGAGGTGTTTTACGACCTGCGCCACCAGACTATTTTCAAAATCTTGAGTGAGATGTACGACAGCCGCGAGGCGATCGACCTCATCACGGTCCAGCAGCGGCTAAAGAATGCCCAATTGCTCGAGCAGGTCGGCGGCCTGGCCTACCTGTCGGTCTTGCCTGACGTGGTGCCCTCGGCGGCCAACCTTTCCTATTACCTGGAGATCGTGCGGGAGAAGTATCTGCTCCGGCGCATGATCCACGTTTGCACCGATGTCGTGGGCCGGGTTTACGATTACGAAGGGGAAGTCGATGCGTTGATGGACGAGGTCGAGCGGGACATTCTGCGCATTAGTGAAGCGCGGGTTCAGGCGCAAACCACCAACATCAAGGACCTGGTCAAGCGCGCAATTGGCACCATCGAGGATTTCCATCAACGCCAGGGAACACTGACGGGGATCCCCACCGGCTTTAGCGACCTGGATAAGATGACCAATGGGTTGCACGGCGGGGAGATGGTGGTGATCGCCGCCCGGCCTTCGATGGGCAAAACCAGCCTGGCCATGAACATTGCCGAGCACGTTGCGCTGGAAGCCAAGTTGCCGGTGGGGGTTTTTAGCCTGGAAATGACGGCCGAATCCCTGGTGCTGCGAATGCTCTGTTCCCGCTCCCGGGTGAATTTGCGCAACGTGCGGGAGGGGTTCCTGGCCGAACGCGATTTTCCGAAACTAACCGGCGCGGCCGGCAAGCTCGCCGGCTCGCCTTTGTTCATCGACGATTCCTCGGGATTGTCGATTTTACAGCTCCGCGCCAAGGCGCGGCGCATGCACCAGCAGTATCACATCAAGCTTTTCGTGATTGACTACCTGCAACTGCTCCATTCTACTGCGCGCCGCGCGGAGAACCGGCAGCAAGAGATCGCCGATATCTCAAGTGGCATCAAGGCTTTGGCCAAGGAACTCAAGGTTCCCATCATCGTCTTGAGCCAGTTAAACCGCGAATTGGAGCGGGAAAAGAACCGCAAACCGCGGATGTCCGATTTGCGCGAATCCGGCTCGATTGAACAAGATGCCGATTTGGTTGGTCTGCTATACAAGCCGAATGTGGACGACGATGAAAACGCAGCGGGTGGCCCGGTGGCCGAAGAAGCTGTGGCGGTCAACCTGCTGATTGCCAAGCAACGCAACGGCCCGACCGGTGATGTCAATTTGACCTTTTTGCGATCTTATACACGCTTTGAAAATGCGGCCAAAGTAAGCGACGACGACGTGCCTAACTGACCGAACGACGATGAAAGTTCTGTTTCGCCTGTGCGCGGTCTGCCTCTTGCTGGCGTGGCCGCCTTTGGCGGAGGCACAACTGGCGGCTTCCAAGGTCGCGAAAATCGAGATTAAGTACGTCGGCCCGCCTTCCGTCGGGGAAGAACTGGTTCGCGCCAATATCCGCGTCAAGCCCGGCGACACGTATCTGCCCGCCGCCGTCGATGACGACGTCCGGAACCTGTACGCCACCGGCCTGTTTTATAACGTCCGGGTTACTCTTGCCAATGGTCCGGATGGCGTCATCCTGACTTACCTGGTTCAAGGCAACCCCCGGCTCACGGAAATCAAGTTCCAGGGCAACAAACGTTTTGCCGACGCCAAGCTGCGCAAAACTATTTCCGCAAAGGTCGGCGAACCTTTTAAAGAGAGCAAACTGTTCATCGACGCCCAGGAAATTCAGAAGCTTTACCAAAAGAAGGGCTATCCCCGGACCGAGGCGAAGTACACGTTCACGATTGACGAAAACGCCGGGCGGGCCACGGCCACTTTCGAAATTAAAGAAAGTCCCAAGATAAAAATTGCGCGCGTCGAGTTCGTCGGCGCGCAGGCCTTCAGCCAAAAGCGCCTGGCCAAGGTGATCAAGACCCGCAAACACTGGATGTTTTCCTGGATTACCGGCAGCGGCGTCCTCAAGGACGAGCAGTTCGAGGAAGACAAGGAGAAGTTGGCGGACTTCTACCGCAATGGCGCCGGCAAACCAGGGCAGGGGGGCTACCTGGATTTCGAGATCAAGAAAATCGAATTCCTTTATCCCACGCCGCGCACGATGGTGATCCGCTTCATCATTTACGAAGGCACACAGTACCACGTGGGAGCCGTCAAATTCACGGGCAACAAAATTTTCAGCACCGCTGATATCACCAACGGCTTGCGCCAGGTTCACCCCATGAAAGGTCAGCGGGGTAAAATCGGTCCCAACGGCCTGCTGATGGACGTGGGCGACATCTTCACGCCCAAGGGCCTCAAGCAGGACACCGAAGACGTCGAGGACGTTTATGGCGCCAAAGGATACATCGATGTGGGCTCGTCCAGCCGCGGCTTGACGGTGGTGCGCATTCCCAACACCGACACCGGCACCATGGATTTGGATTTTCAAGTTGAGGAAGGCCAGAAATCCTACATCGAAAAGATCGAAATCCGCGGCAATACCAAGACCAAAGACAAAGTCATTCGGCGCGAGTTGGCGGTGTCGCCGGGTGAAGTATTCGATATGGTCCGCGTTAAGCGCAGCAAACAACGCCTCGAAGGATTGCAGTACTTCGAAAAGGTCGATACCCGCCCGGAACCGACCGACATTCCCACTCACCGCGATCTCATTATTGGTGTGGATGAGAAAAATACGGGGAATTTGACTCTGGGCGCGGGGTTCAGTTCCATCGATTCCCTGGTCGGCTTTGCGGAAATGACGCAAGGCAATTTCGATCTGTTCCATCCGCCCACGTTCACGGGCGGGGGCCAGCGCTTCCGACTGAGGGTGGCCCTGGGCACGCTGACCCAGGATTACCTGGCCTCATTTGTCGAGCCGTGGTTTCTGGGGCACAAATTGGCATTGGGCGTGGATTTGTACTATCGCGACCTGGCCTATTTCAGTCTCAATAATATTTACGATGTGGTTCGGGGAGGTGCCCGGGTGAGTTTGACGCGCGCCCTGGGCAGCGATTATCTGATCGGCAGTGTCAGTTATACGCTGGAGGACGTTAACATCCGGTTGAATCCCGGGTTCTTTGGACCGACCCTCGGGAATCTCGCTGGACAAGGGCCGCCGGGGTTTGGGACCCCTTCCGGCCCGGTGGGGCCTGGCTCAATTTCGGGCCCGCCGTTCGTGATTCCGGCGAACGTGCCGGATGCTATTTTGGCCGAGCAAGGCTGGAACCTGTACTCCCGGCTGGGTGCGTCGCTGGCATATGACACGCGCAATAGCGTGCAGTTGCCTAACAAAGGCCAGCGGACGGAGTTGGATGGCGAGTTTGTCGGCGGTCCCCTGGGAGGCGATCGCAACTTTGCCAAAATCGAGCTCAAAACCGGCTGGTACTTCAAGGGCTTCGCCAAGGGCCACGTTCTGGAATTGGTCGCCCGCTCCGGGGTCGCTAAAAACCTCCAATCGGGAGACGTTCCGTTCGAGGAGCGTTATTACCTCGGCGGACTTTATTCGCTGCGCGGGTTTAAATTCTACAGCATCAGCCCGCGCCAGGCTGGCTTCACTGAACCGATTGGGGGCGACACTTACTGGTTTGGCTCGGCCGAATATAGCATCCCGATCATCGAACAGGAGCACGGGATTGGTGTGCGATTTGCCGTGTTCTATGACATTGGTAATGTGGCCGTAAAACCGTATAGTTGGAGCCTGAACAACTTCGATGACAACTGGGGTGTCGGCTTGCGTCTGAATCTGCCGATCGGGCCGATTCGCCTCGACTACGGCATTCCCATTCACCATGACCAGTACAATAGCAGCAGCGGTCAATTCCAGTTCGGGGTAGGCTATACCCGCGCGTTTTGATATGACCAGGCCAATGCGTCAGACTTGCGCCCCCGGCAAACCTTTTCTCGCTTGGATTGCGCGCTCCTTGCTGGCCATGGCTTGCGCGTCCGCGGTTGGACTTGCGAGCACTCCCGGGAGTTCTCACCGTTTACCCCAGACCGTTGCCCAG
Organism: Verrucomicrobiia bacterium; assembly: GCA_035651635.1. Classification (GTDB taxonomy): domain Bacteria; phylum Verrucomicrobiota; class Verrucomicrobiia; order Limisphaerales; family UBA8199; genus JANXQE01. The sequence goes on from DASRFK010000220.1 coordinate 28,223, forward strand.
TGCTCGCTGCCCCTGTTTTTTGAGGGCACTCCAGCGCCGCTCAATACTCCGGCCAGCTTTGTCGCCCGCGGGCCGAATTACCACTTTAACATTACTCCGGCAGGGGTCGACATTCTATTACGTAAGCCAGAAGTCAACGCCTCCGCCGCTTCGATCCAGCGTCGTGACTCGTACCCGGTTTCCCATGCGCCTGCTCGGCTGGTCCGCATGAGCTTCCCGGGCGGCAATTCCCAGGCGGCGCTGGCCGGTACTGGCGAGATGGAGGGGAAGGTAAACTACTTGTTAGGCAGCGACCCGGCTGGCTGGCGTTCGAAGGTTTCCATCTTTGCAGGGGTGCGCGTTAGCGGACTGTATCCCGGCATTGACCTGACGTACTATGGTAACAATCGCCAAATCGAGTACGATTTCGCGATTGCCCCCAAAGCAGACCCTTCAGCTATCGCGCTGCGTTTCGAAGGGATCGAGAAACTCGCGGTAAGTTCAGATGGAGAATTAATCATTGGGATGGGCGACGCCGAGCTGCGACAGCATCGGCCGGTGCTTTACCAGCTCGTGAAAGGTGTTCGCCGTGAAGTTTCCGGCGGGTATGTCCTGAAGGATGCTCACACAGCTACTTTTGCGCTCGGCCCGTACGATCACGACCTGCCGCTGGTCATCGATCCGGTGTTCAGTTACTCCACTTATTTCGGCGGGAACGCCGGCGATACCGGCCTTTCCATCAAAGTCGATTCCGTCGGCTCGGTCTACCTGGCCGGCGAGACGCTTTCCACGCAATTCCCGGCGAGCTCTTCTGGCAATCCGTTCCAGCCCCGACTACATGGCGGCACTACGACAGGCGATGCTTTTGTCGCCAAGCTCGATAGCACCGGTTCCAATCTGGTCTATTTTACTTACCTCGGCGGCAGCGGTGATGATGGAGCTTACGATCTGGCAATTGACGCTGCCGGAAACGCGTTCCTTGCCGGTTTCACCGAGTCGCCGGATTTTCCGACGAAAAACGCGATCTTCCCGCATATCAACGGGGTGCTGGACCCCAAGTTCCAGATTTACCCGGCGGAAGCTTTTGTGACGGAGGTCAATCCTGAAGGCTCGGCCTTGGTTTATTCGACCTATCTCGGGGGAAACGGAAGCGACGTGGCCAGCGCAATTGCTGTGGATAGCTCCGGTTACGTTTATGTAGCGGGCTATACTTTCTCGACGAATTTTCCGGTGGTCAACGCGTATCAGACCCAATTGGCTGGAAACGACGATGTGTTTGTTTCCAAACTGGCACCTGATGGCCGAAGCCTGGTTTATTCCACTTACCTGGGCGGCGTCTCCATCGACGAAGCCGAGGGCATTGCTGCCGACTCGGCCGGCTACGCTTATGTGGCCGGGTACACCGCCTCGACCAATTTCCCTGTGACCGCCGGTGCGTGGAGTTCCAGCCTCAATGGTTCCGGCGCGGGCGTTACCGTTTACGACGCTTTCCTGACCAAGCTCGCTCCCAATGGACGGGGTCTCATCTATTCGACGTACTTTGGCGGTTCGCAGAACGATTATGGATATCGAGTTGCCGTGGACGGCTCGGGCAGCGCGTACTTGGTGGGTGCGACTCAATCCCCCGAGTTTGCCCACACGAACAGCTTTGGCCTCACCAGTGGCAATAGCACCAATGCCGTCAATTTTGATGCTTTCTTCACAAAATTTGCTGTTAACGGTAAGCCCGAATATTCCGCTATGTTCGGTGGAACGGATAATGATGCGGCTTGGGACGTGGCTCTTGATCCTGTGGGCCGCGCTTTCGTCGTCGGAATAACTCTTTCGACAAACTTTCCCGTGGTCAACCCCTTTGACCTGTTCCGGCGCGCCAACTCGGGCGGCAAAGATGTGTTTGTGGTTGGCTTCGAAACGAATGCTGCGCCGGTGCTTTATTCAGGTTACCTGGGCGGTGGTGGCAACGATTATGGTTATGCCATTGCCGTGGATTCTGAGGCCAATGCCTACATCAGCGGCATGACTTTTTCCGGGGCGTTTCCGACTAAAACCGGCGCCTTCCAGTCCGCTCTTTCAGGCTCGAGCGACACGTTCGTGGCCAAGATTCGCTTGTTCGATCCCATGTTAAACGTGGCGCTCGCAGGTGACACCTTCCAAATTAGCTGGCCAGCAACGGCTCCCGACTACTTCCTCCAATCGACCGCGGATCTGGCGCAGCCTGAGGTTTGGAGCGATGTCGGCCAGCCGCCAGTCCTTTCGGCGGGTCAGTATCGCGTCAGCATCCCGGCGACGAACACATCAGTCCTCTTTCGGCTGCAGCGTCGCTAAGGAGAGAGCTCTCGAGCAAAACGTGCTACCCTGTCCTATTTGGTGAAGAGTTCGCCAACGTTGGCCGAGGAAGGTAATTGTTTGCCACCGGCGAAGAGTTTTTTTGGGCTGCCTCCGGCCCAGCGGCGGAGTCGGTACAAAGCGGCAAAGGCATAGTTCGGAGCCGCGCCACCCTGGCCCCCGGCCACTTCGCTGCCCCGGCGCACATTGTCGATCATCCAGGCCGGCAGTGAGAGGTGATAGGGATTACGCTGCACTTCGCCGACGTGGAAAGTCGTGGCGGCAATCATTTCCGCCAGGTTCTCCGCGGAGATCTCAACCATCAGGTTGGGATTGGTCATCGCTCCCCAGAACTCGGTTTCGGCGAGGTAACACTGGAACCAGGGCGGCATTTTTTCCAGAGCATCCATGACCAGAAAGTGGGTGCCGATATGCGTGCTATTCCAATCGCGGTCGTGTGGAAAAATCAGCACGGTTGGGTGATGACTCTCGATGATGTCGCGGATGACCTGAACGCACTGAGCCCAGTGTTTGGGATCGGTCTGGCGGGCTTTAGTATTGATGCGATCGAGTCCAGAGGGCCCGGTAGGGAGCAGGTCAAACCCAAGATAATCACACGCGTTTCGCAGTTCGGCCAGGCGCGCAGCCTGCCGTTCCTTTTTGCTGCCTAACGTCACAGCCACATTGATGATCTTGAAGCCTGCTTCGCGCATCAACCGAAGAGCAATGCCGCCCGAAATGCATTCATCATCGGGATGCGGCGCAAAAAACAAAGCTCGCGGAGCGTTAGGTCCGAGTGCGGGCCGCGGCGTCGGCTCGAAACCGCCCAGCGGAAGCGCTCGGCCGTCTTCGAGGAGCTTAATATACTTTCCAACGAGATCGTGGTATGGAGTCATAAGGTGGGATTCGCTGCTTGGGAATGACGGCCTTGAAACACGAAGCCCCAAGGCCTAAAACCCGAAAGAAGGTCGAAATCCGAAATCCGAAACGGAGCACTAAGCCGTTGGCATGCTTTTTTCCGGCTTCGGTCTTGGGCCTTCGGATTTCTTTCGGCTTTCGACATTCGGGTTTAGGATTTCCGCGGTTCGCACATATTAGCGGGTAGTACTTGCTGGCGTAAATGCGAGCCGCGGCAGGCTTGCCGCCGCAATGGCTTGTCCGTGGCGTTTGTCCTTTTCGTCCGGGATATGGAACGTAATGCGCGCGGCCAGATCAGCAAACTCCTGGCGCAACACCTCTTTGGCGCCGGCTAGAATCAGGTCCCCACCCGGGCCTGAAGTAACTCGGCCGAGGATCAGCACATGTTCCAGATCATAAAAATCAGCCAGGTGAGCGATGGTGTAACCGAGGTACACCCCAATCGTTTGGTAGATTCGACGGGCGCGGTAATCTCCGGCGTCCATCAGCTTCTGCACTTGTTTAAGTCTTTCGGCCAGAGGTAGCCTTGGATTCAGGTCAATTCCCGCCGAAGCAAGCAATCGGGCGACGCACTGCTGGGATAGGTACTGCACGCCACAACCACGATCGCCGGACCACTCATCGGCCGGGGCGTTTGGGTGGTAATCCACCGGAATAAACGCCAATTCGTTCAGCCAGGAGGTGATATTCCCGTCGGCATTCACGTAGCCGCCGGCCGTGCTGGTTCCCAGCGAAATGCCGAGAATCCGGGTGCAACCCAGAGACATGGAACCGGCCAGAGCAGTCACTTCGCCGTCGTTGACCACTTCGAACGGCACGCCGCCCCAAGCTTTTTGAATTTCGAGAAACAGGTTTTTAACCCGTCGTTCGAAGGCGTCGGGTGGCACACCGCGAAATAATGAAGCGACCTTCACCCGGTTCTGCAGATAAATGCCGGCCGCACTTCCGCCGATGGCATCCACACGCGGCAGGTGCTCGGCCGCTTTCTTTAACGAATCCATAATGCCGTCGTAATGATATTGGGGGTCGGGTTGAAAATAGGGATCCCAGACCGTTTCATCACTGAATTTGACTTTTCCATCTATGACGGCCGCGGCCTTGCGATCGCTGCCGCCGAGGTCGAACCCGATACGACAGCCATCAAGGTTTCGGCCCAGAGCGGCAGTGCTGCGTCGTTCCGGCGGGAGTTCTTGGGTGTGGATCACTTCGATCGGGTGATCGAACATCCGCTCGCCGACGAGATTTGAGTCGAATTTGCCGGTTGCGGTGTTTCGGTAATGAGCCGCGAGCTGGTTCGCCAGTTCGACTGGGCCTTGGAAATGGATCCGGTATCCGCCGCGGGCCCAGAGCAGTAATTTCACGATCCGTTCTATGTAGTTGAAGTTTCCCGCGGCGCCAGGATTGCTTGCCCCGAAGATCTCAGTGCAAAAGTGCGAAACATTTCCTTCGGTTTGTTCGAGCGCGATCTTTATCGGGACGGGCTGACCCGAACGGAGGACGCCGTCGCGAAAGGCATGGCCGGCCAGCACGGCCGGCCGAAAGTATGGGTCCAATATCGGCAACACGCGAGGGGCGACCAGGGGCAGACCAGAGTTGGAATTGCTCACAGCAGAGCCGTTGTAATGGAATGGGCGGCGTGAGAGCAAGTTTCATTATCCCTTGACGACGAGTTCGCTCCGGTTCGACGCGGACTTTCTACCCGGCAGCAGCGCAGAGCCTTAGGCAGACTTCTAGTCTGCTTTGCGTGATCGGATGGTGGTCGTACGATTTTCGACGCGCTTCCGCAGGGGATGGCTGCGCCACTAGACTTTGCCCTTTCACCTTCACGGGACGGTCCATAGTATATCGCCTATCGTGACTCCAGCGAATGTCGAATCTGAGCGCATCCGACTGCCGGCCTATCGCCTCGGCGCCGATCCCATGTGGATGCTCGTTTTCCCGGTTACCGCCCCTTCCGTTTAGATGCTGTTCCATACCTGGCCATTCCTCATCTTCCTGCTGATCGTTGTCCCGGTTTTTTTCGCGTTGCGAAACACCCGATTGTGGCTGCCGTGGCTGACCATCGCCTCCTACTTCTTTTACGGCTGGTGGAACCCCTATTATCTTTCGCTGGTGGTCTACTCCACTGTCTTGGATTTTTGCCTGGTAGCTCTCATGGATCATTGCCCGCGGACGACGGAGAAACTCAGCTTCTGGGCTCGGCTTAGCCGTCCGCGCTTTGCGGATCCCGTCCTCAAATTGGCTTTCCTGGGTTCTCTCGGACTGGCGGTGTGCATCCTGGCCTTGGCGTTTTTCGGGCCACGAACCTTGCGACCGGCCATGGGTCTGCTTGGGGCGCTGGTGTTATTGATGGCGGCGGGCGCGCTTTACAGCAGCCGCAGGATCTGGCTCTTAATCAGCCTGATCAATAACCTGGCCTTGCTGGTGTTTTTCAAATATGCGCGGTTCCTCGTTGAGAACGTCAATAGTCTGCTAGCCTGGCTGCACGTTCCATTTAAAGCGTCTGACCCTTCGAGTTTGATGCCGTTTGGGTTTCAGTACCTCTTGCCGGTCGGCATCTCTTTCTTCACCTTCCAGTCCCTCAGCTACACCATCGACTTCTATTTCGGCAAGGTCTATCGGGAACGAAACTTCCTGCGATTCGCAACCTTTGTTTGTTTCTTCCCGCAACTGATGGCCGGCCCGATCGAGCGCGCGCGGCATTTGCTACCTCAGTTTAACCAATTTCCGCCGATCCGCCTGCAGAACTTCACCGACGGCGCTTCGCTCTTCCTGGTCGGCTTGTTCAAGAAACTCGCCCTGGCCAATTACCTGTCGTTTTATGTAGAGCGGGTTTACGACAGTCCGCGGGCGTATGGGGCGTCTTCGCTAATCGTTGCCACCGTCGCGTTCGCCTGGCAGATCTTCTTCGATTTCAGCGGTTACACCGACATGGCCCGCGGCGTGGCCAAGCTGCTTGGTTTCAATCTCATACTTAATTTCAACAACCCTTACCTGGCGACCGGATTGAGCGAGTTCTGGGGCCGCTGGCACATCAGTCTTTCGAGCTGGTTCAGGGATTACGTCTATATCCCACTGGGCGGCAACCGAGGCAGACTTTGGCAAACTTATCGCAACCTGTTCATCACGTTCTTCATTTCCGGGATTTGGCATGGCGCAAATTGGACCTTTGTGATCTGGGGCGCGCTGCACGGACTGGGTGTTCTGCTGACCCGCGAGCTGGAGCGGTCCACTTTTTATGTCGAGCGCGTGCCCAGGCTGGTCAAACAAGCTGGCGTCTTCCTCTTTGTCTGCTTCACCTGGATTTTCTTCCGCGCTGAATCGTTGAGCGACGCATTACTGATCGTGCGCCGAATTTTCACGGCAGCGTGGTCGGATCCACAAGTTCCGTTGCTGATGGTCGGGGTGGTGGCGCTGGTTTGGTTCTATCAAATGCTGTACGAGTCGCGATTCCGCGAGCTGCTGGCGGCCGGCGTAGTCCGGGTCGGCGTGGCGGTGTTCATGGTCCTGTATTTGTGTCTCTGTTCGTCCGGAGGAGGCGCGTTCATTTATTTCCAATTCTGAAATGTCCGCCCCAGCGCCAGCCCCAACCGCCATCCCGCCCGCCGCTTCCGTGGGTTCTCCCGAAGTCCCGTTTGGCGTCAATGAAATGCGTCTAAACGGGCGGCAATGGCTCATCGCGTTGTCGATTATCGCCTGTCTGACGTGGCTGACCCCTCGCTTCTGGGAGAAATGCGAAGAATTTTCCACCGGCCCGGACTACCGCATCCCTTATGATCTCAGCAAGGATTACTGGCTGTACGCTCGTCGCCTCCGCCAGGAGCGTGACCCGGCCAAAATCCTCCTCCTGGGCGATTCGGTGGTCTGGGGCGAATACGTGCTGCCGGATGGAACTTTGTCGCATTTTCTGAATCAGCAGGCGGGAACGGCGGACCGTTTCATTAATGGTGGATTGAATGGCTTGTTCCCTTTGGCCGAGGAAGGACTGGTCAACTATTACAGCCGCGAGCTTCGCCATCGGAAGGTCCTTCTCGAATGCAATGTGCTTTGGATGACCAGCCCAAAGGCCGACCTGAGCACCGACAAGGAGGAACAGTTCAATCATTCGCGGCTGATCCCGCAGTTTTTTCCGAAGATCCCATGTTACAAAGCCGCAGCGAACGAGCGGCTTAGCGCCATCATCGAGAACCACTTTGATTTCTTTGCCTGGATCGGACATGTCCAAAATGACTATTTTGGCCAGCGCAGCATTCTCAATTGGACCTTGGAAGAAGGGGAAGGTTATCCGCCGCGGTATCCTAATGTTTATAAGAACCCGATTTCGCAAATTACTTGCAGGGTTCCCTCGGCGCCGGTGGATGATCCCCAGCGCGGCCCTCGAAGCCCGCGGCATCGTCCCTGGTCGGAGGCGGGGCAGGGGCCGACACGGTTTGATTGGGTGCCGCTTGAATCTTCGCTGCAGTGGCGTGGCTTTCAAAGCGTGTTAAAGATTTTGCGGGAACGAGGCAACGACGTCCTGGTTGTGCTTGGTCCTTTCAACGAGCATATGATTGCCGAGGACAATCGCGCGCCCTACCGCCAGCTGCATGACGGCATCTTGAGCCGGCTCCGACAAAATGGAATTCCCAGCATCGCGCCGGAGCCATTGCCCAGCGAACTGTACGCCGACGCGAGCCACCCGCTGACCAAAGGCTATGAATTGTTGGCGCGGAAGCTTTATGCTGATGAAACATTCCAGCGCTGGCTTACGAGGTGACCTCAGTGCCCGCGTGCCGGGTGTTGTAACGCGAGCCACCAAGGCACGATTACCAAGGCGACAAACATCAGTGCGCCGATTGCGTTGAACAAGGGCTTTCGAAGCTGACGTATCCAACCAGCCAGTACACCACCCAAGAGCAGGCCGGAGACGAATCCGCCGAAGTGCGCCATCACGTCGGTCCCGGGGGCCAGGCCGAGCAGCACGAACAGCATCACCCCCGATAATAAACCGCCCAGGAACTCTTTCCCCGCGCGCGAGGTTCTTCGCCAAAGTGAAACGGATTGCACGGCCAGCAAACCCAGGCAACCCATCACCATTCCGGAGGCGCCCAGGCCCAGGTGCGGTCGCGTCGACAAAAGCCAGGAGAGCAGATTGCCGCCAGCTCCGGCCAGATACGCGGCGAGCAGGCCAACGCCGGTTCCATACCGTCCCATGGTCAATCCCAAAAGCACCACGCCAAAAATGGCGTTGCTCGCCAGGTGCGCTAGATCCGCGTGCAACCACATAGCGGTGAACAGGCGCCACCACTGGCCGTGCGCCAGAGCAATCGTATCCAGCATACCAGGCCCTTCGAGATCCCCGCGACGATCGTTGAGCCAGAATAAGGCGGTGATTAACGCTACCCACGCCAGGCTGATCCAGTCGAAGACCAGCCCGGCCTGAAAGATTTCACGGCGCAGGCCCCAGCTTCGGTTTTCGCTGCGATACAGCCGGATTGCTTCCCGGGCACGCTCGTAGTCCTTACCGGAAACCTCCAGGATCCAGCCGCTGCCTTCCGCGTCGTGATCGACTGTCGATTCAATGCCCTGGCTGATCAGCACCAGGCTCCAGTCCATCGCTTCCAGGCGAGAACGCGCCGTGATGCGGGCTGGCTGCGGTTCCATTCTCGCGTCTAGAGGCAGGCTCAACTCACCCTCAAAATTGCCGGATTTCCTCCTTCATGCGTTCCAGGTCGGGATCACTCGCGGCCATTTCCTTGATCGTGTCGGCCCCAATCAGTCCAATCGCCTTCTTCAGCCAGGCGCGCGCTTCGTCGAGTTGACCCATTTGACAGCAGTAGCAAGCCAGGTTGTACCGAATCACGTACTCGTCGGGAAACTGGTCCGCAATCGGAATCAAGACGTCATAGGCCTCGCGAGTCCGCCTTAGCTCATGCAGTGCGTAGGCCAGGTGAATCCAACCGAACGGCGCTTCCGGAACGACCTGGCAGAGCAACTGGGCTGTGTCCGCCGCCTTGGCCCATTCTTTGCTCTTTTCATACAGGTGATACTTCACCCGCAAGACGTCCGGATGGCCGAGCACCGTCAGTGAGAGCTTGGCCAACTCATCCTTGGCTTCGGTGGTATTGCTCAGGCCCAGCCAACCCTCGGCGGCATTAAGATGATGGATATCTGGTGGCTCGAGCCTGTTTGTCATAATAACGGCAACCCACAGTAGCAGTTCGCCATTAGCCGCGCAAATCTCGTCCAAGTAACCCAAGTAGCGCAGACTTTCAGTCTGCCGTATCGCCGACTTTCAGTCGGCAAGGGCGCAGAAGGCAGCTAGTCTGGCAAATCTTAGCGCGCATTCCTGGGTGCACCCAGCAGGTGAGAGATCTGCGATACGGCAGGCTGGAAAGCCTGCCCTAAGACGGCGCTGCATTGAGAACTCACTGTCGCATTGAGAAGTCACTTGCCACCTGACCAAGGTTGCGGACAATAAGCCGCATGATCCTTCCGCATGGCCGTTGTGCTGTCGTCTTTAGGCTGCTCCTGCTGGCCGGTTTGCCGGCGGCAGGTTTTCCTACAATCGCCCAGGACACCAATGCGGCGTGGCTGGCCGAGCACTACACCAAGTACGAGCACCGCATACCGATGCGAGACGGGATAAAACTTTTTACTCGCGTATACGTGCCCAAAGACGAATCGCAGCAATGGCCGATTCTTTTGACGCGTACGCCTTACGCCCTGAAGCCGTACGGTGATGCCAATTACAACGATCCCAGCGGATCATTCGGAACATTTGCGAAAGACCAATTCATTCTGGTTACTCAGGACGTTCGCGGCCGGTACGGTTCCGAGGGGCAGTACGAACACGTCCGTCCCTTCAATCCGAACAAGGGACCCCGTGACACCGACGAGAGTTCCGACGCTTTCGATACCATTGATTGGCTGGTGAAGAATGTCCCCAACAACAACGGTAAAGTCGGCATGTATGGCATTTCGTATCCTGGGTTTTATACCTCGATGGGGATGATCGATTCGCATCCCGCGCTTAAAGCCGCTTCGCCACAGGCGCCCATTTCCGATTGGTTCATCGGCGACGACCTCCATCACAATGGCGCGTGGTTTCTCGTTCAAAATTTTGGATTTTTCTATCAGTTCGCCCAGCATCCGGATGATCCTCTGCATGAGCCGCTGAAACCGTTTAATTTTAAGACGCCCGATGGCTACGATTTCTTCCTGCGCATGGGGCCGCTGGGTAATTCGGATACGCTCTTGCTCAAGGGCAGTTCCCCCGAATGGACGGAATTCCTGAAACACTCGACGTACGACGGCTTCTGGCAGGCACGCAACATTCGCCCACACCTCAAAAACGTGCATTGTGCCGTCATGACAGTTGGCGGATGGTACGATGCCGAAGATTTGTTTGGCGCGCTGGAAACCTACCGGTGGACCGAGCGGCAAAATCCCGGCATTACTAATATTCTGGTTATGGGCCCGTGGGCGCATGGGGACTGGGGCCGCAAAGAGGGCGAGCGCCTCGGCGACGTTGATTTTCACTCCAAGACCTCCGATTTCTATCGTGAAAAGATCGAGCTCCCGTTTTTCAGGCATTTCCTTAAAGGAGACACCAATTACGCGGCCAGCGAAGCGCAGGTCTTTGAAACCGGAACTGATCGCTGGCGAAAGTTCGATGCGTGGCCTCCCCGGCAGGTGACAAGGCGGACTCTGTATCTCCGGGCGGGTGGCGTGCTCGATTTCGATGCACCGGTGGAAGGCGGCGAAGCATTTGATGAGTTTGTGAGCGACCCCTCGCGGCCCGTTCCCTACACGCAACAGATCGACACCGGTTACTCGCGCTCATACCCCCTCGAAGATCAGCGCTTTGCCGCTGAACGGCCGGACGTCCTGGTTTACCAAACCGTACCGCTGGAAGAGGACCTCACCGTGGCAGGGCCGATCAAGGCCACGCTGCACGTTTCCACTTCGGGTACTGATTCCGATTGGATTGTCAAGGTAGTCGATGTGTATGCCGGCGATTTTCCCGACCCAAATCCAAACCCGGCACACGTTCGAATGGGGGGGTACCAACAATTGGTGCGCGGCGACGTGTTCCGCGGCAAATTTCGGAACAGTTTCGAGAAGCCCGAGCCATTCGAACCTGGCAAGCCCGTCACGATCACCTTTATGATGCCGGATGTCTGCCACACCTTTCGCCGAGCCCACCGGCTCATGGTCCAGGTGCAAAGCTCCTGGTTTCCGCTAGTCGATCGCAACCCGCAAACGTTCGTGGACATTGCCTCGGCCAAACCGGAGGACTTTCACAATGCTACGCAGCGAGTCTATCGTTGGGCTAATGCCGCGTCGTCGATTGAGATCGACCTGCTGCCGTAGCCCAGCCCCCCCCTTTGCCATTGCTAAAGAACCCGCTGCTGCGTATAGATTGAGCATCACTGTGAGCGGGTTGGCAACATCGGCGGGGAGCAAATGGGAATGAACTCTGACCGTGCTCCATACCCAGCGGGTACGTTTTGTGGCTACGGTCGAGGTCTCTTCCAATTCAAGGTAATCGCCCTGGCTTGCTGGTTGGTGTGCGCCGGCGCCGGGCGGGTCTCGGCGGCCATTCAGTTTGACGTGTTTCTCGGTTACGACGGCCTGATCCCCGAGGCCTGCTGGTTTCCGATTGTTTGCGAGGTGAAGAATGACGGTCCTTCGTTCACAGGCACCGTCGAAGTCAAAGGCGGCTACAACCAGGACCAGTCACTGCTGACAACCATCGAGCTCCCGACCAGCACGTTGAAGCGGTTTGTTTTGCCGGTATTTTCCAACGGTCGCGGTTACGCAACCTGGGATGTGCGGCTGCTCGATGAACGGGGCAAGGTGCGTTCCGAGCAACTGGGCTTACGCGCTCGCAAGCAACTGGCACAAGGCGCTCCTTTGCTCGGCGCGCTGCCACGCACACCCGGCGGCACACCCATCATCCGAGCCATCGCCGCGCGAAATTCGGACCTCCAGCCTGTGGCCGCTCGGATGCTGACTTCCATTTTCCCTGACAATCCCCTGGTGCTCGAGGGAATGAACGCTCTGTACCTCAACTCCGAACGCGCCGCCGACCTGACCATCAATCAAGTCGACGCACTGCTCGGCTGGCTCAACGCCGGCGGCCACCTGATTGTTGCGGTCGAGCAACCTTCCGATATCACTTCAGCCTCATGGCTCAGGAATATTTTCCCTTGCGACGTTCGGGATCTGCGGACGCTGCCCCGGCATTCTGAATTGCAGGATTGGCTGCGCAGCGCTACGTGGGTGACCTCATCGGTTCGCAGTTCCCGAATGCCAAATCAGTTCGGCAACACCCCCGACGATTCCGAAACCACGGTGACCAATCCATTCCCGGATTTGGCCGACGACTTTGATTTCGAGGGCAAAGAGATGCAGGTGGCCGTCAGCCAGCTCCGGGACGGCAAGGTGGACGTTGCGGCCGGGGATACGCCGCTGATTGTGACCGCGCAACGCGGCCGCGGCCGGTTGACCGCGCTGTTATTCAGCCCGGAACGCGAGCCGATGCGCTCGTGGCGGGAATTGCCCACCTTCTGGGCGAAACTGGCCGAGGTGCCGGGGGCCTGGTACCGATCCAAGGAAATGTACTCGGTCGGCGGTTGGAGCACCGATGGCGTGTTCGGCGCCATGATTGATTCCCGCCAGGTTCATAAACTTCCGGTTGGCTGGCTGCTCCTCTTGCTGCTGGTGTACCTTGTAGTGATTGGCCCGTTCGACCAATTCTGGCTCAAACGTATCGGCAAGCCGATGCTCACCTGGATCACTTTCCCTTGCTATGTCGTCCTATTTTCTCTGGTCATCTATTTTATCGGCTACAAGCTCCGGGCGGGCGAGTCGGAGTGGAATGAGCTGCACGTGGTGGACGTGCTTCAGAACGGCACGCGGGCTGAGTTGCGCGGACGCACCTATTCGTCGGTTTATTCCCCGGCCAACCAGCGTTACAACCTGGCCAACCAGCAAAAGTTCGCCACGCTCCGCGGCGAAATGAGCTGGAACAATTCTTCCACCGGCGAACGAACGACAATCTTTCAGACCGGCGACGGATTTAAAGCGGAGATTTTTGTGCCGGTCTGGACGAGCGAGTTGCTCGTCAGCGATTGGTGGCAATCGGCGCCGCTGCCGGTCATGGCGACGGTTCATTCCACCGGAGATGGTTGGGACGTGCACATCGAGAACAAGAGCTCCCGGAAACTGACCAATGTCCAGCTCGCGATCGAAGATCGGCTTTTGAGTCTGGGCGCGTTCGGCCCGGAGGAATCCAAAACTCAAACCGTCGCGCGTCGTGACGCCACTCCGTTAAAAACTTTCGTCGCCAACTATGGCGGAAACTTTCCCAATGCGGTCTCTTCCCGCCAACGCGCCATCGGTTCGACGGCGAGCGGACAAATCGCCGATAAGCCCGACTCGGCCATCGCGGTGTCCTTCATCGCGCAGCTCTCGCGTTCGCAAATGTACCAAAATGCTTTTGTCGCGACACCCGGTTTGGAGCTGTCACCGGTGCTCGAGCATGGCGGGGCAGTGCTGTTGGCCTGGGCCGAGGGTTACGCTCCGATCAAGCCCATCGAACAATTCTCCCCGCGCCGCTCCCAACGAGACACGCTCTGGCGGCTCGCGCTTAAAGTCGAATAATCAACGTTATGTCTGAAGTCGCACCCCCGGTCCCGGCGGTCCATACGACCGGTCTGACCCGCATGTACGGGAACATCGCCGCCTTGTATGGCCTGGACCTGACCGTCAACAAAGGGGATCTCTTCGGCTTCATCGGCTCAAACGGCGCGGGTAAGACCACAACTTTGCGCATTCTGGCCACGTTCTTGGCCCCGTCGGCCGGCCATGCCCGGGTGCTCGGCCATGACGTGGTCCGCGACGCCGATGCCGTTCGCCATGTGATCGGTTACATGCCCGATTTTTTCGGAGTGTACAAGGACATGGAGGTGACCGAGTACCTCGATTTTTTCGGTGCTTGTTACAAGATTCCGTCGGCGCAACGCGAGAAGTCAGTCAATGACGTCCTGGAATTGGTGGGCCTGACGGAAAAGAAGGGTGCCTTGATTGGCGCTCTGAGCCGGGGCATGCAACAACGGCTTGGCCTGGCCCGAGTGCTGATCCACGATCCCCAACTGCTGCTGCTGGACGAGCCCGCCAGCGGTCTGGATCCGCGCGCGCGCATCGAGATGATGGCCATCCTCCAGGAATTACAGCGGCTCGGCAAAACCATCATCATTTCGTCTCACATTTTGAGCGAGCTTCAAACCCTCTGCAATCGCGTCGCCATTATCGAGAAAGGCAAATTGATCTATAGCGGCCCGGTCCAAGGCGTGCGTGACCAGATGTCGCAAGGCCGCGTCGTCTGGGTGCGGGTATCCTCCGATCAAGCCCAGGCGGTCGAGTTGCTCAAGACGCGGCCGGAGATTTCTGAAGTCTCGCCGGTGGACGGCGAGATCAAAATCACGCTCGCCGGCCACGACACGGACCACAGCATTGTGGCCGATGTGCTCGTCCGGGGTGGTGCGAAGTTGATCGAGTTGCGTGAAGACGAACTGGGCCTGGAAGAAGTCTTTATGCGGGTGACTCGCGGCGAAACGCAGTAGGCCCGTCAATCCTCGCTATTGCCGCTGATGGGTTCCCGCACGGCCTTGACCGTTTTGGGCGCGGCGGGCTTCTGGTAAGGGGAATGCAAATTGAAATAGATGCCGCAGAGCGGCCGCGGGTCGTCGTTCTGGCTCAGAATGACGGTGACCTGCCGGTCCAAAGCGATGCCGTGGCGCAGTTGCGGCCCTCGGTTCTCATAAGCTTTGATGGCTTTGTTCAGCAGGGAAATCAGCGAGGCGTGGAACTCGTCGGGGGTCTTATCGATGCAGATGACGTATTTGTCGTACATTTTCATCGCTTCGGCGATTTCCTGTCTGAAGGTCTCGGCAGTCACGGGCGCAGGATATAAGTTCTGTTGCAAAAAGGAAGAAAAAAACACCATTCAACCTATTATCAGGCGGCTTAAAGAGGTGCGGCACCTTGTCCACCTGTCATTAGTTCCTCGTTGGTTCGGGCCGCGCGGTCCGGCGCGCTTCATCCGGTTCCCTACTACCACCGGGAGTTGACGGCGGCCGGCGAAGCAGCAAAATGGGGCCGGGATACGCGATGACTACGGCCAACAAAGTCACGATTGCCAGGATTCTCCTGATCCCGATTTTCGTGGTGGAGATCCTCTACTACGTGAACACCGGCAACGAGGTTCACCGGGTTATGGGCCTGTTATGTTTTGGCGTGGCGGCCGTCTGTGACGGGGTGGACGGTTATATTGCCCGTCATTTCAACCAACGCAGTGAACTGGGCGCGGTTTTGGATCCGCTCGCGGATAAGCTATTGCTCGTGTCCGGTATCGTGATGCTGAGCTTCGATCATCGACCGTACCTGCAGACCATTCCGCTCTGGCTCACCGGGACCATTATTGGCCGGGACTTCCTGCTGCTGGTGGGACTGATTGTGATCCACATGATGGTCGGCAAAGCCAAAGTGAAACCCAGGATTCTGGGGAAGGTGGCGACCGTGCTGCAAATGGTCGTTGTGCTATGGGTTCTTTTGAAATGGGGCGGCAAGTGGCTCACGGCTTGGACCGTGTCTTCGGCCCTTTGCACCGGCATCTCTGGTTTGCTCTATCTTTGGGATGGCACACGTCAACTCAGCGCGCATCCGACAAGCTCGCCGTCAGCGCCGTCAAATCCTTGATTTTTGTCGCATGGCTTGACCACCCTGTGTGTCGGCAATCCTATGGCGAAGCAACTCGAACTAAAGTTGAAACCTGGTGATAAAGCGCCCGAGTTCACGGCGCTTACTCAGGACGGGACTGCTGTGTCTCTCAGGGACCTTCTCGGCAAGCCGGTGGTGCTTTATTTTTATCCGCGCGACGATACTCCAGGCTGTACCAAGGAAGCTTGTGGCTTTCGGGATGCCTTTGGTGAATTTCAAAAAAAAGGCGCGATTGTTCTTGGGGTCAGCACCGATTCGGCGAAGAAGCACTCGAAATTTGCCGACAAATTCAAACTGCCCTTCAAGCTCCTGGCCGACGAAGATAAAAAAATAGTTCAAGCCTATGGGGTTTGGGGTGAAAAGCGCTTTATGGGCCGCAAGTACCAGGGCACTCACCGGGTCACGTTTCTCATCGGATCGGAAGGCACGATCAAACAGATCTGGCCCGAGGTGAAACCGGACGAACATGCCGGCGAGGTCCTGGCGGCGATTTGACAGCGATACCTGCTTGAAGAAGAGTTAACCCGCGCAATACGACGTTCAACCATTAACGAACAAATCGGAAATTATGGCTATATCTGTCGGAACAAAGGCTCCTGATTTCACGTTGAAATCCAAACAAGCCGCTGGCTTGGTCGACATCAAACTCAGCAACAACTTTGGCAAGAAGAACACCGTGCTGCTGTTCTTTCCAGCCGCCTTCACCAGCGTGTGCACGCAGGAAATGTGCGATATCACCGCGGGCCTTAACGGCTATTCCGGCCTGAATGCCGATGTCATCGGGATCAGCATTGATACCCCATTCGCTCAGGAAGCCTGGGCGCAGAAGGAGAAGATTCAAATTCCGCTCGCCAGCGATCTCAACAAAGAGGTGATCAAAAAATATGATGTGGTGTTCCCGATGCTGGCTGGAGTTGGCGACACCGCTGCTCGCGCTGCCTTCGTAATCGACAAAAATGGAGTGGTGCAATATAGCGAGCAAACTCCCACACCCAAGGACCTCCCGCATTTCGATAAAGTCAAAGAGACGCTGGCAAAGTTGAAGTAGCCGCGGCGAAAGCTCAAACGGTTTAGGAGGGCGGGGCACCTGCGACGCCTTTCACACGTACGGTCATTAAAACCCGCCCGGTGCCGCACTTGAAACTCACATCCGAGTAGCTGCACGCGGCCTGGACCTCGTTATCAATCCTGCTTCCACAGGACGGAGTCGGAGTTGCATTAACACCGGGCTTCAGCCCGGTGGAGGCGGAGTCCATGAATTTGAAACTGTTTAAACAGTTTCAGGAAGCACCGGAGACGGCGCACCGCGCTAAAGCGGCGACGTTAATGAAAAGAGCCGCAAAAGCAAAAGAGCGCAGAGAGGAGTCTCTCTGCGCTCGGGATCTAAAAGATCGCAGGCGTTACCTTAAAGCCTGTTAGACCTGATAACTTAGGTAGTCGTCTCGTATTCGTGCTTGCGCGTGATGCCCGGCATGGGAATGGGGTATTTGCCCTCGCTATTGGCGACGAGCGGAGCGGGGGAATCCATCGTGAGCTTATCCACGCCAGGAGCAAATTCCTGGTCGCAATTGAGCATGTCATCGAAGGTGATCTCCTGGCCGGTATGCGCCGCCATGCGGCCCATGCTTGAGGTCAGGCTGGCCTTAACGCCGCGCTCGACTTCATTGTAAGGCTTATCGTTTTGAATGGCTTCCAACAAATCGTTCCATTCGTTCACGTACGGGTCCTGCTCGCCTTCCACCGGTTTGGATTGCCAGATCAGGTCGGAGCGGTGCGGGTTCTGGCTCTTGAAGGTGCTCGAGGGGAAGCCGCAATCATTGGCTTTGGCGACGATGGCCATGCCTTTGCTGCCGTGCGCGTAGCTGGAGTAAATGTCGTTACAGCCATTGATGCAACGTCCATCCATGGTCATTTTGGAGCCGTCAGGGAAGGTGTACTCAACGGCGTAGGTGTCGAAGTTTTGATCCACGTACGGCTGGCCCTCCGGATTGAGCTTATAATGCCGGCCACCGAGAGCCTGGGCCTTGGCTGGCCAGTCGTTTTTCATCCAGCACAAGTGATCGACATGATGAATGTAAAAGTCGTTGAAGCAACCGCCGCTGGCCCAGAGGAAAGCGTGGAAATGACGAATCTGCCACATCAACTCGCTCGGATTTCCAGGCCACTTGCTCACGAAAGCCGAACCAGCCGGGCCATGCATGCGGTAACCGCGCAGCAGGATCAGGTCACCGATTTCGCCGTCCTGGATGCGCTGATGCAGTTCCTGGAACGCGCGGCTGTGCCGTGACATCAGACCGACACCGACCTTGAGATTTTTCGCGGAGGCGTCCTCCGCCAGTTTTAACATCTTCTTGGAAGTCGGGCCGTCGGCCGTCAGCGGCTTTTCCATGAAAACATTTAAGCCTTTCTCGATGGCATAGGTGAAGTGCACCCAACGGAAAGCCAGCGGTGTGGTGAAGATGGCAATATCGCCTTTCTTGAGGCAGTCCATCGCCTTGCGATAAGCATCGAAGCCGATGAACTTGCGGTCGTCCGGCACGTCGACTCGGTCGGCGTGAGCGGTTTTCTTGAGTGAATCGAAACTGCCGTTAAGTCGGTTTTCGAACACGTCGGCCATGGCGACGAGTTTGGTTCTTTCACCCTTGGTACTGAGGGCATTTTCGGCGGCGCCGGTGCCGCGGCCGCCGCAGCCAATCAGAGCGATTTGGATGGTGTCGCTCGAAGCGGCGTGAACTTGGGGCAGGGTGACTCCCGCCAGAGCCGACACCGCCGCGATGCGGCCGGTGGTCTTGATGAACTCGCGACGGGAACTGAGAGAATTGGATGAGGACTCATTCATAATATGTATAATCCGGACGTTGAGAAACAGTTGTCAATTCAAGAAATCGAAAGTTTCCACCCCGCACGGTACGGCGGGTTGATGTACTGGTTGGCCTCGGGGCAGTTGTTAAACCGGGTTTTCTTAGCGTCCCATTCGAGCTTGGTCCCTTCCATTTTAATGGCAATCACACCCAGGAGTGCGATCTCGGTTAAGGGGCCGCCATAGGAAAAATCCGAGCCGGCTTTTCTGCCGGTGCGGATCGCATCGAGCCAGTCGTGATGATGTTCCTTGGCGCGGGGGATAGTGGGTGTGGGCTTTTTGTAAGCCAACATTTTGGCTTCAGGAATCAATCGGACCTGTCCAGCGCCGTGCGAACCATAAACGATTGTGCCTTTGTCTCCGATCACCACCGCCCCGGTGCGGATTGGGTTTTCGTCCGATTCAAGCTCGGCAGGGCGCGGGATGTGTTCGGTTCCGCTGTGCCAGTTGAGGGTGATCGGGCCGCGCTTGTTATTGGCGGGGAATTCGAAGGTGATGATTTCGCCTTTGGGATAGGCCAGCCCCTGGGTTTTGAAGTCGTAATCCTTCACGTGAGCTTGGATCGTTGAAGGAGCCCCCAGGTCCAACGCCCAGAAGACCGGATCCACCACGTGGCAGGTCCAATCGCCGATCGTGCCGTTGCCAAACGGCACCCAGCCGCGCCAGGAAGCCGGCGCGAACGCAGGGCTATAGGGCCGTTCCTCGGCCGGGCCCAGCCATTGATTCCAGTCCAGGGTCTCAGGAATGTCATGGTGCTCGGCCAGGTGCGGCAACTGATCAATCCCTGAATTGACGGCGTCACAACCGCAATTGATGGTATGGACATTCCCGATTGCTCCGTCCCAAATCCACTCACAGAAATTCCTGATGGAATCGAAGGAGTGGCCCTGGTTGCCGAGCTGCGTGACCACCTTGTGATCCTTAGCCGCTTTCATTAGGGCGCGCACTTCGTGGATCGAATGCGCCAGCGGCTTTTCGCAATAGAGATGTTTGCCGTGTTTGATTGCCGCCATGGCCGCGACCGCGTGGAAATGATCGGGTGTGGCGACCACTACCGCATCGATGTTCTTTCCCATCTCATCGAACATCTTGCGAAAATCGCGATACTGCTTCGCGTCCGGGAACTTCTTAAAGGTATTGGCGGCGCGCCGCGAATCAACGTCGGTTAGGGCGACGATATTGCTCTCTTTGGATATCTCATTGATGTCCGATTCGCCCTGGCCGCCGACGCCGATGCCGGCGACGTTGACTTTATCACTGGGAGGAGTCTGGCCGCTGCCGGCGATGACATGGCGGGGCACAATGATAAAACCGGCAACGGCGGTACCGGTGGCACGAAGGAATTGACGGCGAGTGGAACCCGATTGGAGCTTTTTCATATATATCGATGCACATGCTGGAACGCAGTGCGGGGCAAAGCGGGCGGTTTACCAGCATTAGCCGAGTGCGCACTGGCGGTGTCGCGCGCGTTTGGGCTGCGCGCCGGAGCCAGAATGGGGCAGAAAAAGATGGCGTTCAAGCCCTGATAATGGCAGATCAACGGCTCATCGCGCGGCGAAACGCGTCGGATACCTCATCCCTTCAGGTTTTTTCCGTGCAGAGCAGAAGCGAACAAAATGAACAAAAAGAAGATTTTGCGGTTTGGTTTGCCCAAAGGCAGCTTGCAAGAGGCCACGCTCGAAAAGATGGCCAAAGCGGGCTTCAATATTTCCGTTAGCAGCCGTTCCTATATTCCGTACGTGGATGATCCGGAGCTGGAAATCCGGTTGATTCGGGCTCAGGAAATCAGCCGTTACGTCGAGCATGGCTATCTGGATTGCGGTATCACCGGCCATGACTGGATTCAGGAGAACGGTTCCAAGGTTCACGAAGTGGGCGTCTTTCAGTTCAACAAAGCCACCCGCCAGACCGCGCGCTGGGTGCTGTGTGTGCCGGAAAATTCCCCGATTAAGAGCGTCAAAGATCTCCGGGGCAAGCGCATTGCCACGGAGTTGGTCAACATAACCCGCCAATACCTCCGCAAACACAAGGTCAAGGCGGAGGTCGAATTCTCCTGGGGCGCAACCGAAATGAAGGCGCACGAGTTGGTCGATGCCATCGTCGACATCACCGAAACCGGATCGTCACTCCGAGCCAATAAATTGAGGATTGTCGATACGTTGCTTGAGTCGACTCCGCGCCTGATTTCCAATCACGATTCCTGGAAGGACGCATGGAAGCGGCGCAAAATCGAAACTCTGGCTCTATTGCTCAAAGGTGCTCTGGAGGCTGAGGCTAAGGTCGGGCTGAAGATGAATATTTCCAGAGATAATCTCGCTAACCTCCTGAAAGCACTTCCGGCGCTGCGGAATCCGACCATCTCAAACCTGAGCCAGGAAGGTTGGGTCGCAGTCGAAACGATTATCGATGAGCACGTCGTGCGTGAATTGATTCCGGCGCTCAAGGCGGCTGGGGCCGAGGGTATTATCGAATACCCGCTCAACAAGGTCGTTTATTGATTCAACCGAAGCGCTGGGTAAGCCTGTGCTCATCGTAGGCTCGTCGCTGAGTGGAGTTCATCTTCTCAAAATCGGGGCTGCCATTGGGCGTTATTGGCCACGCGGACGGCGCGTTCTGGGCGGGGCGCCCGGTTGGCTGGGCAACGGCTGGCTTTGACCCGGCCAGCGGATTAATTCGAATGCTCACATTCGTGACGGTGGGCGCGACAGCATCATAGCTCATGGCCTGGTCGGTGAGTTGGAGATCCTTTTCGAGCGGGAGTTTCGGTTTGATGTTCTTACCCTGCAAGACGCCATGATAAGCACGCACGGCCTCTTCAGGTGTGAGCTTGCCATCCGTGATTAGCCGCAGCATCTCGACAAATGCCACTTGGTGCTCCGCATTATTTATTTTCCGGCCGAACAAGGCCACGCGCGCGCCGTACTTCTGCGCATCATGAATCAGTCGGAAAGCGTCGTACGTCGTTCCCGCGCTGCCGCCGAGAATCCCGACTACCAGGTTGGGATCGTACTGCGCCAGTTCTTCCATGGCTCGAGGACCATGGTAAACAATCTTCAGGAACAACGGACGACCCGACTCCGGAACGCCGGCCAGGCTGCGAATAATGTTGTCGTTGATGAATTCGCCGAGCTTCTCGGGAGCCACGCCGCTTTTGACATTCGGATCAAACACTTCGAGAAAATATCTGAATTTCTTGCTTTCGGCTTCTTTCCGAAACTCTTTGAAAGCGAGCAAGGTTTCACGGTCCTGATCCAACTCGTTAACGAACGTGACCGAATAAAGGCCGAGATTAGCCCCGGGAAATTCCGAGCCGGAGCGGTCACATTCGAGTTTGCCGCATTGGATTTGGTCGATGGTAGCCGTTCGGAACGGTTGAGCCGGTTCACCGGTGTAGCAGCCGTGGCGGACTGCCCAGACATCGGTCGCGTCATTGGCGCGCGCAGCCGGTGTGACGTGTGAGTTACGGAACAAGCCCTCTTTGATCGTGAGTTGCTCGTTCACGTACGCGGACATCAGCATGATGTCAATCAGGCCCTGGTGAACCACCTCCCGAATGATATCGAGGAATTCCGGCAGGTTCCGACATCCGTATTCGCTTCGGGTCCAAATCTCGGGCGAGAAACGCGCCGGCCGTTCGCCTCGACTGGATATATAGGAGCGAGGTCCTGGTGCGCGCACGCCGAAGGCCATATCGGCGTCTTTGGCATCGGCGATAATAAAGGCCCGGGATGCCGGATTCGCTTTGACCTCAGCGAGCTTAGTGTCGAGCGACTTCATGCGGGATTAAGTAGCGCAGGCTTTCCAGCCTGCTGTATCGCGGGTCTCTGACCTGCTGGCGTCACGGGGGTGTTGCGCGCTAAGATATTCCACTGTGGCTCACTTTCGCGCGTGGCCGACTGAAAGTCGGCGGTACGGCAGACTGGAAAGTCTGCGCTACGGGCGCGGAGCGCCTGCGGCGATATGCACTGATCGGGGCCAGCCATACTTGAGGTCAATGAACTCAAATCCGCACCTTCGCCAACGTTTCCTTCAGCGCGCGGGCGGATTGTTGCAGCGCCATGTGTTCTTTCGGCCACAGCTTAATCTCCCGTTGTGCCTCGACACCCTTGCGTCCGATCACCGACGGCACACTCAAACAAATATCATCGATTCCGTAGACCCGCTGCACCAGAGAGGAAATCGGGAGCAACACTCGCTTGTTGAGCAGCACGGCGTGGATCACCTCACGAATCGCTATCGCTACCGCCCAACCGGCGCCGCCCTTGCGCTTAATAACCTCCGCGCCGCTGCCTTTGGTCCGCTCGAAGATGGTATTCTGAAACCCAGGTGTGCATTCTGGCAGGCCGGCCAAGGGCAACCCGTTCACGCTGGCGCTTGACCAGATTGGAACCATGGAGTCGCCATGCTCACCGAGAATCATCGCCCTCACCTGAGAGGGCGCCAGCTTGAGGTCATCGGCAATCAGCGAACTAAAACGGGACGTATCCAGCATCGTGCCCAGGCCATAGACCTGTTGCCAGTGCAGACCCAACCTTTGCACGGCCAGTTGCGTCAAAATGTCGACTGGATTGGAGACCACAAACACGTGGGTTTCCGGACGCAAACCCGCGGCTTTGATGCTGTCGAGAATTTGAACAAACAACGCGACGTTGCGATTAATCAGGTCAAGCCGCGATTCGTCCGGTTTGCGCCGCAGCCCCGCGGTGATTAGGAACAAATCGCTGTCCGTCGCCCGGGCGTAATCGCCGGCGTAGATCCTTTGGTCGCCGGCAAAAGCGTTGCCGTGCAGCAGGTCGAGCGCTTCGCCTTCGGCCATGTCTTTGTTGGCATCGAGAATCTGGATTTCGGTTACCAGCCCGGAGCATTGCAACGCGAATGCCGCGCACGATCCGACCCTTCCGCCACCGCCAATGATTGAGACCTTCATAGGATTTAACCGCGAATGCACGCGAATGAACGCGAATTAAGAGAAAGGAAGACTACTGTTCGCAGGGTTGACATCCGGCGCTGCCAGGCTGTTCCCTCTTCCTTTGGGTGAGGCGGATTCGTTCGCCCAACTGCATTGGGTGGGTTGAAGGCTGCTTCTGAGAGCTTCTTTATCATTCGCGTTTATTCGCGTCCATTCGCGGTTGAAAATCCTTCGCGGTTAGCTGCGAGACATGATTTGATCGGTGATGGCCTGGACGAGCGCCTCGGCTTGGGCATCCACGGCGCCATTGGCGCTTGCCGGCGCCGATTCGCGAGTGGGGACGGAGCACGTCACACCTGGACGCCAGCCGTCATTGTCGCACAATTCGCATTCTTTTAAACCGAACCGAGGATCCGGAATTCCCAGGCTCTGTTTGATCTTCAGCAAATCCTTAAGTTGCTCCGGCGTCATCGTGTTCACGGGTTTCCCGAGTTGCGACGCCACTAGCACGGTGCGGCAATAGGCCTCCAGGATCTCCATTTTAAAGTAAGCGTCCTCGACGTTGTTATGGCTCCAACTCACCACGCCATGATTGGCCATCAAGATCGTGTTGTGCTTGTCCACGAGATCTGAAACGAGCTTGCCCATTTCCGGCGTGCCGGGCGTGCGATAGGGCGCAATGGCTACCGATGAAAAGACCTCGTATTCCGGAATCATGCAGGTCGGCGGTTCGACGCCGGCTACGGCGAATCCGGTGGCATAAGGCGGATGACAATGCACCGTGGCGACGGCACGTGGCTGGCGCTTCATGATCTGCAGGTGCATGAGGATTTCACTGGTGCGTTTCTTCGCGCCGGCCAGTTGATTGCCTTCGAGATCTACCAGGCACATGTCCTCCGGCTTCATGAAGCCTTTGGACACCAGTGTTGGCGTGCAGAGGGCCAGGTCTTCACCGACGCGAATGGCGATATTCCCTCCGTTACCATCCACGTACGCGCGTTGCCAAAGGCGTCGGCCAATATCGCAGAGCTGCAGTTTCAATTCATGGAGCTGCGGCGAATTGAACAATGATTCGAGCTCACTTTTTAAACTCTTTGAGGTTACGAATTTGGGCGGCGCTCCGTCAGAGGCTGCCTTGGAAAGGGGTTTCGTATTCACAGCATCCTCATGCTCCCGAAGAAAATCGCGAGCGGAGGGCGTGAGCAAGGCATCGCCGGGCAACGATTGGAGATCCTTGCCGGCTCGCACCAGTTCTTCCAAATCACGGACACTGATGATCTGCTTCATGGATTAAAAGGATTGTAAAAAATCTCGTCAACCAGGGCTGCATTGATGGCGTCGATCGGGGTAGGCTGATCGAATGGACAAGCCGCCTCGCGCCCTTCAACAAAGCCAATCGTATGTCCCGTCGCTCCGCCCAGGTCGTCGTAAGCGACCAGGCTTGGGTCTTTGCTCATTCCCTCCGGGGTTTCCGCGCCGCGCTGAAAATGTTCGCGGGTGAAAGGCGAAACGATGAGCCACCGGCCGCCTTCGAGCGATGGCACGGTGACGCTGAGGGTTACGCGGCCAATGACGGTGCCCAATCTCATAGTGGAAATCCGAAGGTCGAAGGTCGAAGGCCGGTAGGAAATTCAAAGGTCGAAGGTCGAAGACCGAAAGAAGGCCGAAATGCGAAATCCGAAGCCCGAAGGGAAACTGCCTTCGTGCGATCTGAGACTCTCGGAGATCGCAATGGAGCCACGACAGCGATGTCCAAACGTCCCTCTTCGGGCTTCGGGCTTCGGCCTTCTTTCGGCCTTCGGATTTCGGGTTTCGGGTTTCGGACGGGCTTCCCGCGATTGGCATTGAGATTTTTCATACGGGCTCATCAACAATGCCGACGACCATCCACCTAGCCGGGCTTTTCTCATCACCGACGGCTTTCCTCGCCGCGGCGCCATCGGAGGAGATAATGACGCGCTCGTGCATACCGGCGCCATGTGAGTCAATAGCGACTTGCGGCACTCCTTCGGGAGCGCCGTTCTGGGAAATCGGCTGGCAGATGACTAATCGCCAGCCTTCGAAGCTCGGATGCTTCCGGGTGGCGACCACATTGCCTTCAACGCGCGCAAGGAGCATATCGTCAGTTCAGTAAATCCTGAGGTTATCCACCATGACGCACCGGCGTACCCGGGTGAAGGTACGCGGATTGGTTACGCCCTCACCGGTGGGAGTGGCGATGGAATAGCTCAGGTAACCCTCGCCGCCGAGTCCCAACCCAGCCATGCAAGGCCCGTTCTTTACAAACAAGGTCGTATCGAGCGCGCGGGCCATCGCCGTCATGTGCTCGACGTCGTGTGAATGAATAATCGAGGTGTGCTTGTAATTGTGTTCAGCGGCCAAGGACGCCGCGATTCCTTCTTCGACGCTCTTAACCCGCACAATCGGGATGAACGGCATCATCTGCTCCTCTTTCACAAACGCGTGGTCCTTGTCGGTCTCGGCGAACAACAGGTCGGTGGTGTCCGGCACATTAATGCCGGCGGCTTTGGCGAGAACGGTCGTGTCTTTTCCGATTAAGGCCTTGTTCACGACGGGCTCCGGGCATCCGCCGCCATGACCTTCTTTGAAGGTAAACGCTTCTTTGGTGAGCCGGTCCAGTTGTGTTCCGTTCAACCGCACCGCGCCCTGCTTTTCCATTTGCGCCATCAGCTCATCGGCCACGGTGTCCAGGACGAAGACTTCCTTCTCGCCGATGCACAGGAGGTTGTTGTCATAAGCCGCGCCCTGGATGATCGATTTGGCCGCGCGTTTCATGCAGGCGGTATCGTCGACCAGCACCGGCGGATTGCCCGGCCCGGCGCAGATGGCGCGTTTGCCGGTTTGCATCGCCGCTTTGACCACTGCGGGGCCGCCGGTGACACAAAGCAGCCGCACCGCTTCGTGAGCGCAGATTGCCCTGAATGAATCGAGAGTGGGTTGCTCAATAATCGTGATCAGGTTCTCAATCCCGAGTTCTCGCTCGATGGCCTGATTGTAAGCGCGCACGGCCAGCGCAGCGCATTTAGCCCCGGCTGGATGGGCATTGAAAACAACCGCGTTTCCGGCTGCTACAATGTTGACGATGTTCCCGCTAAGTGTTGGCACCGAATGGGTCGAGGGTGTGATCGCGGCCACGACACCAAAGGGGGTGTACTCTTCGAGGGTGATCCCGTGATCGCCGCTGCGGCCGTAGGGTTGCAACCATTCAACGCCCGGAACCAGCTTGAGGATCTTCAGCTTCTCGATCTTATGATCCAGCCGGCCGATCTTGGTTTCCTCTAATTCGGTGCGCCCCCATTCTTCGGCGTTCGTTTCGGCCAAAGTCTTCACGATCTCCACGACCTTGGCGCGGGCGGCCACCCCCTTCTTCCTCAAGTGCAGAAAACCAGCCTGCGCCGCCGCGCACGCCTCGTTAGCATCCTGGAAGACTCCGTATCGCCCTGCGCGAATGCTGCCGCCGCTGGTTTTGGCTGCAACTTCGCATCCGC
>DASRFK010000221.1:0-4288 GCA_035651635.1 Verrucomicrobiia bacterium
GCGTCGTCAGTTTGGTGGATTGTGATTACACCTTCCTTGACGGGACCCTGGCCGCGATTTACGGCCTGGATAAAAAAGTCACCGGGTCCCGCTGGCGCAGGGTGAAACTGACGGATCCGAATCGAGGCGGCATTCTGGCCATGCCCGGCATTCTGGCAGTGACCTCGTTTCCCGACCGCACCAGTCCGGTCAAGCGCGGCGTGTGGGTGATCGAACAAGTTCTGGGAGAAGATGTGCCCCCTCCGCCGCCGAACGTTCCGGCACTGGACAACCAGGATAAGCACACAGTCGAAAATCTGACGCTACGCCAACGGACGGAACTCCACCGCAAGGACCCCGTTTGCGCCAGTTGCCACCAGGTTTTTGATCCCATCGGCTTCGGCCTGGAGCATTTTGATGCCATCGGGCGCTGGCGCGACCAGGATGATACCGGAGGGGCGATTGATGACGCGGGCGAACTCCCCGGTGGAAAGCATTTTGCTTCGCTCAAAGAATTGAAAGTCATCATCGCCGGACGAGCGGATGACCTTGCCCGTAACCTGACGGAAAAACTGCTGGCCTATGCCTTGTGCCGCCGGCTGGAAGGTTATGACGAAATCGTGGTGGACCATTTGATGAAAAACATGGCCAAAGATGGGTATCGGATGCAGAGTCTCATTACCGAAATCGTGACGAGCTATCCGTTCACTCATCAGCGGATCCAAGAACAAATCGTTTCATCCCATGAGAAGTAACTTCCTGATTAGCCGTCGTACGTGCCTGAAAGGGATCGGAGCCTCGCTGGCGCTGCCGCTTTTGGAATCGATGGGTTGGGCGGAGCTTGCCAGCGGAAAGCCTTACAAACCACCGGTCCGCCTCGGATTCATGTACATGCCCCACGGGGTCATCATGGACCAGTTCTGGCCCAAGGATGCGGGAAGTTTCCTCTCCGCGCCGCCACCGGCTCTGGAATCGTTGCGGCCGGTCCTCGCTCAATGCTTGTTAATGAAAGGCATCTCAGGAGTTCCGATCGCTCCCTTTAATGGTGCGCCGCATGCCCTGGAGTTGTCGACCTGGCTTACCGCGATGTTGCCGGATGCGAACACACGAAACCGCATCAACATTGGAGTTTCGGCGGACCAGATCGCCGCCAACTACGTGGGTGGTTTCACTTCATTGCCATCCTTGGAGCTGGCCACGATGCCGCAGACGCATAAGGAAAACCAGGAGGGACTCAACGAGGGATATTATTCACACTGCAGCTTTCGTTCAGCCACTCAGGCCGTCCCGGCCGAGATCAGCCCGCGCAATGTGCTCAACCGGCTGTTCGGCCAGTCCGCTCGAGCCGGACACACCATCCAGGCGGACCCTCTGGATCGGCAGATGCTCGACCTGGTTATCGGAGGCGCCAAAGATCTTCGCCGGAACCTGCCTCAGGAAGATCAACATAAGCTGGATGAATACCTGGACAGTGTGCGTGCGGTCGAACGCCGGATCGCCGCCATCGAATTCCGACAGAAGGAGGCGGCGCTCGAGAAGGCGGGCGTCAGCGTGAGCAAACGCAATGCTGCGGATT
The DNA here is from genome assembly GCA_035651635.1 of Verrucomicrobiia bacterium. Lineage (GTDB taxonomy): Bacteria > Verrucomicrobiota > Verrucomicrobiia > Limisphaerales > UBA8199 > JANXQE01. The sequence goes on from DASRFK010000221.1 coordinate 1,556, forward strand.
CCCCGCCGATCGAGGTTAAGATTCCGGAGGGTGACAAACGCAGCGAGTACATGCAGGTCATGTGTGACCTCAACGTGCTGGCGTTCCAAACCGACACGACCCGCGTCAGCACCTACATCGGCTCGACGCCGAACGGGGTTTCCTACCCGGAACTCGGGTTCATGGACGAGCATCACTCTCAAACTCATCACAACAACGAACCCGAGAAGGTTAGGAAGGTCGAAGCGATTACCGCCTTCAACATCGCCCAGTTCGCTTACATGGTAAAAAAGATGCATGGCCTGCGTGAAGGCGACGGCACGCTGCTGGACAACTGCATCATGATGTGGGGCTCCGGCCTTGAGGATGGCAACAAGCACGCCCGGGAAAACCTCCCCTTCATCATCGCGGGAAAGGGCGGCGGCTCGATCAACACGGGACGGTTCCTCGCCGATACCAAAGGAAATCAAGGCGACCTGCTCACCACGCTCCTCGCGTGCGCCGGCATTCCAGTGGAGCGTCCGGTTGGCATCGCAACCAAGCAGCTAACGGAGATGACCGCCGGTGTTTAGGCCTGGCGGTCCGCGGCTGTCTTTTTTTTAATTTGAATAGGGTCGGTCACCGGTGTTCTCGTTGTGGACGGGAATCAACCGCCCGCGCCAGCCCTCGGGCAACATAGCAGTCTCCAGGGCGACCCCGTGGGCATAATAGCCGAACGCTTGTGAAATGGTGATCCTTCCCCGATTGACCCGTCGATTAAGTCGCTCTCCAGTGGTGAGCGAGGGGAAAATACGTCGGCCTCAATGGATGCGAGCAGTTCATCCGGTGCCTGGGGAAATTGCCCGAGCACCGCCTGGCTACCAACGATCACAAACTCGGTTGCACCCGTTATTCCCGTGGCAGCGCGAATAATATGTTCAAGTTGATGCCGTTGCATGGCGCTGCCGGTTCTTGATTTCCCAAACCTCGGCGGGCGAAAGCACACCCGCAAATGGAGAATTCTGTCGCAGGTGCTGCCCCTGTTCGGACTCGGCAACAAGCAAACCGCAGATGTCCTCCAAGGGACCCGCCAATATGGACTCCCACTATGCATAGCATCGAAGCAAGGAAGGGCTATCGGCGTTGCGTTGTTTCCAGCGGGAGAGGTTTGCCCGCGCAACCTCGAGCAATTCCGGGCGGGCGCGCAACCGCTCCGCTACCCGGCGTGCGAGCGAAAGGCTGACTTTATCAATCTCGGAATGTCTTCACTATATAGTTATATCAATAGCCGGGGCGCCGGACGATTTCGAGCCGGATTGCTGCCAATTTGACGGGCTGACTATAGCTGGTGGCCAGTTGTTCTGCAGGCATATTCGCGAGCTGCTTGCCGCTGCCCAACTGAGTCTGCTCCGGCGGTTTGCGGGGTCCGGCGTGCCAGCATGGGAACGCCAAAACCGATTGGGGTGCACAATCCCCAAATGAATGTGCTGGTGATCCAAGCGGGATGGGCGCAAAACTATACATTATCACGCACTGACCCCTACGCGATCCCAGGAAAAAACAATGGCTGACGAACCACGATTTAAAAAGGCGTTTCCCTACCAAAAGGATGTCCTGGCCTTACCGGTCATCGACCTCGATGCCGCATCCAAGTGGTATAGCGAGCATTTTGGCATGACAGAAGTCGAGAGGCTCGACCAGCCTGTCCCGAGGGTCATTCTTGAGCGCGACGGCGTTCGGATCGGGTTCGCCGTCAATGGCGCAGATCCGGCCAAGGATGGCGCAGCGGTGCTGGTTTCGAACATTCGAGAGCTGAAGGATGAATTCGAGGCGAAGGGAGCCAAAATCGGGAATTGGCGCGTGGATGAGCGAGATGGAAAGAAGTATCAGGTATTCTTCGTCGTCGCGCCGGACGGATTGTGCTACTACTTCCATGAACCGCTGAGCTAATGCCTCTTTTGGTTTAGGACCTGGCCTCGGCCCCCGGTTTGCAATCCAAGTTGCGACGTGTCGCGGTAGCGACGCCTGAATGGTCGGTCGCCCATATCATTATTGATCTTATCGGTGGGCGAAGAAGTTGTGGGTATGACAGGACCGTTAAAACGTTGGACTATTACCACCCGTGCCTCCGGGACACTGCTTTGCATTCCATACGGATGTGAAATGCTACTGACAGAGGCTCGTGCGGGAATGGAATTGCGGGGACGGGGACGTTCCCCCCTGGCTTAATCTGGCTCCCGACCCAGTAGTCTAACGTGAAAGCCATCCGGCTGCACCCCACTCCAGCCCAATCATCAGAAGTTGCGCACCGGGTATTGGATCTTCCTCTTCTCAATGAACCACACGCTGTTCCGCGTGAGACTCGATGGATCGCGTCATTCGCACTTCTAATTTGGTATTGACAAAATTTTGCCACAAAACTTATGCTTGAATATGGATGGTCACTCATGAAAACGCAGAAAATAACTCTCAACCTTTTTCAACCCTGGTTGATTTGCGCCGTGGCGCTGAGTCTGAACCAGCCTCTCACCGTTGCAGCGGCATCGGCCGATGCGGCAGGACCAGAGCTCGTGAAAACCTCCGTCGCATGGTCACAGCTCAGCGCGAAAGCCGGAACGGATTACCACGGTGAAGTACTGGCTGTCGCGCCTACTGCTGAAGGCGCGCAATTGCGCTGTGCTTTCCAGCAACTCGAAGCCGAGGCCACCCCCGAAGGCTTGTGGATGGCTTCCACAGTCACCAACGCCGCGAACGATCATTTCCGCGTTATAACGG
>DASRFK010000222.1:0-4028 GCA_035651635.1 Verrucomicrobiia bacterium
TTGCGCGTGTTTGGGCATGCCGGTGGACAGAGGCGAGTGGCTGCTTGAATTAAGATTGACAATGAACTCACCTCTCGTTGTCTCGCGAGCCATCCACTAGCGACAAACCTTTTGAGACAGTCTCCGCTGCGCCGTCCGCGCTGCGTTAGCAGCGCAAGGGGGCGATCGCGAATTGTGAGATGGCTTACCACTTCCTTCCGCCCGCTAAACGCGGCCGGGGACATCGCAGCGCGATGTCCCTGCCAAACAATGGTAGGGACGGCGCGCTGCGCCGTCCGCGCCGCATTAGCGGCGCAAGGCGGCGATCGCGAATTGTAAGATGGCTTACCACTTCCCTCCGCCCGCTAAACGCGGGCGGGGACATCGCAGCGCGATGTCCTCTACCAAACAATGGTAGGGACGGAGCGCTGCGCCGTCCGCGCCGCATTAGCGGCGCAAGGCGACGATCGCGAATTGTAAGATGGCTTACCACTTCCTTCCGCCCGCTAAACGCGGCCGGGGACATCGCAGCGCGATGTCCTCTACCAAATAGTGTGTTCCGACGCAGCGGATGGCTGATTGAAGCGGGCATTTTGCTTTCTTGCACAGGCGAGCCGTGCTAAATGCTGTGCAAGATCCTCATGATGCAACGACGAAAGTTCCTTGGCCTGGTGGGTTGGACTGGGCTGGCGGCGGCAGCCACACCGACACTCGCCTGGCCGTATGGTCCACCAGTCCAACCAGTGCGGTGGGGCAAGCATTTTGAGCTGGAAGAACTGGGCATCGCTCAACTCCAGGATCTGATCGACCGGCGGAAAGCTTCGTCGGTTTCGCTGGTGCGCCTGTATTTAAAGCGGATCGAAGCGATCGATCGGAATGGACCGCACCTAAACTCCGTGATTGAGTTAAATCCGGACGCCTTGAGCATCGCCGCCGAACTGGACCGCGAACGAACTGCTCACGGCAAACGCGGCCCTTTGCATGGCATCCCGGTCCTGATTAAGGACAATATCGACACTCATGACCGGATGACAACGACAGCCGGGTCGTTGGCACTTAAAGGATCGAAACCGCTGCGCGACGCCTTCCTGGTGGAGAGACTGCGAGCGGCCGGCGCGGTGTTGCTGGGAAAAACCAATTTGAGCGAGTGGGCTAACTTCCGCGGATCCAACTCGACCAGCGGCTGGAGCGGGCGCGGCGGCCAAACGCGAAATCCGTACGCCCTGGATCGCAATCCTTCCGGGTCGAGTTCGGGCTCGGCGGCGGCCGTGAGCGCAAACTTATGTGCGGTGGCGGTGGGGACGGAGACCGACGGCTCGGTCCTTTCGCCCTCGTCATTTACCGGGATCGTGGGACTCAAACCCACGGTGGGGTTGGTCAGTCGTTCGGGCATCATTCCCATCGCTCACAGCCAGGACACCGCCGGCCCCATGGCCCGAACGGTGGCAGACGCGGCGATTCTGCTCGGCGCGCTCACGGGAACCGATCCGGACGATCCCGCCACGGCAGAAAGTTCGGCCCGAGCACAAAGAGATTACACCAAATTCCTCGACGCGGCGGGTCTGAAGGGCATGCGCCTGGGAGTGGCGCGCAATTTCTTCGGCTTTCAGCCAGTGGACGAACTGCTGCAGCAAGCGCTGGCCGCTTTAAAACAATGCGGGGCGGAACTGGTCGATCCGGTCGAGATCCGGCTGCGGGAACTGGGAACGGCGGAGATCGAAGTGTTACGATACGAAATGAAGGCGGATATGAACGCGTACCTGGCGAAACTTGGACCGGGGGCGCCGGTGCGCACGCTCAAGGACATCATTCGCTTTAACGAGGAACATCGGCAGCAGGAGCTCCAATGGTTCGGGCAGGAAGAACTGGTCAAGTCCGAAGCCAAAGGGCCGCTCACTGAGCAGGCCTACCTGGATGCCGTCGCCACCTGCCGCCGCGTGGCGCGAGTGGAAGGCATCGACGCGGTCATGACCCAGCATCACCTGGACGCAATCATTGCCCCGACGTCGGGCCCCGCACATGTCACCGACCCGGTTCTCGGAGATCACGGGGTGGGCGACAGCACCACGCCGGCCGCCGTGGCAGGTTACCCAAGCATTACGGTGCCCGCCGGCCAGGTTCATGGGTTGCCGGTAGGACTTTCCTTTTTTGCCGAGGCTTGGAGCGAGCCAAAGCTGTTGCGGATTGCCTACGCCTTCGAACAGGCGACCAAGGCCCGGCGTCCGCCATTGTTTCTGAATACAATCCAAAGTTAAACCGGCGGGGTCGCATCTACGACCTCTGGAATCCCAACGGGCCTCAACCCAGCAACCGCGCAGCCGGGCCTTCCAGGGACCATGGCCCGAAAGGCCTCCTCGACCTGCGAGGAATGAGCGAGGCTATTGCTGGGTTGATGGTTGATGGGGTTCATGCGCAAAGAGGCTTGCCGCGTTTGCAGTCCCCGAATTAGCATGAGCGTTGATGAAACTCCTCCTGACTAAACTCTGGCTGGGCCTGATAGTGGCCTGTTGCGCCGCTACCGTTTTCGGCGCCGATTTTCTGATTCACGACGGGGATCGGGTCATGTTTCTAGGCGACAGCATCACGGAGCAGCGTTTGTACACCACTTACATCGAGGCGTATGCGCTCACGCGGCACCCGGAATGGAAGTTGTGGTTCCGCAATGTTGGCTGGGGTGGGGACACTTCCTGGCTGAGGCAGCGGTCGCACCCGGACGAAGCCAAGTTGTTCGCGGCGGATAACGCCACTCAACAGCAAATGGTGCAGGAAGCAGTGACGCGTGGACTGGAGCGCGACGTTCTGCCGCTGAAACCGACGTTCGTCACGGTCAAGTTCGGCATGAACGATCATTCGTACCAGCCCTTTCGGGAGGACATATTCAAGGCCTACGTGCGCAGCCAAACTGAAATCGCGCAAGTGCTCAAGGCCAACGGCGCTCGCGTGGCTTTCCTGACGCCGCAACCGATCGAGGACAAAAGACCCGACCCGGACCAGGACCCGCGCAACCAGTCATTGCGAAAGTTCAGCGATGGTCTCAAGGAAGTTGCGGCAAAAGAGGGCGCTGCGTTCGTGGATCAATTCGATCCCTATATGAGCATGCTGCTGCGGGAGCGGCCGAGTCATGCGGATGGATTTGTTGGCGGTGGTGACGCGGTGCATCCGGGCCCGATCGGCCACACGGTGATGGCCTGGGCGATTCTGAAAGGCCTGGGTGCGCCGGCGCTGGTGTCGACCGTGGACATTGATTGTGGGACGAAACAGGCCAAGACCGAGGGGTGCCAGGTGAACCAGCTGCATGTTTCAGGAAACCGCATTGATTTTGAACGAGTGGACGAAGCTTTGCCGATGCCGATCGATCCCAAGGCCATGCCCGCTCTGAAGCTCGCGCCGGTGCTAAATGATCTCAACCGGTACGAAATACGGGTTGCGGGATTGCAGGCCGGCAATTACGAGCTGACGGTTGATTCGGAACCGGCCGGAAAAGCCACCGCCGAGCAACTTGCCGAGGGATGGAATATTGCGACGGGAGCCGGTCCGATCACGGAGCAAGCGCAGAAGGTTCTGAGGCTGGTGTTTGAAAAAAACAACTTGTTCTACAAGCGCTGGCGCAACGTGCAGCTCTATGCTCTGCCCGAGTGGGCGCAGTCTCCAGAAGCCGAGGCGGGCCGTGCCAAGGAAATTAAGAACCTGGATGAACAGATCCACGAAGCTGAAAATAATATCGACGCGGCGAGGAAACCGACTGCACATCGGTTCGAGATTAAGCCCGCCCAATAATCTGGCAGGCATAGGTTCAGAAGAAAGAAGCACGTTGGTGCCAGTTCGTGTGTCGATGCTCTACAGGGCTATCAATGAGCCGTGCTCTAACTAAGAGCGTGTTTTAGAATTTGGTTTGGAGTCTCGCCCTTAGGCGGTTTTGGCGCCGGGCCGCCTAAAGGCTAATGCCTTTCGGTAATTCAGCTGACCTAGCGTTGGATAGCCGTGCCCAGCCGCACCGAGATTTAGATTAGGTAGGCAATTTTTGCCTGGTACTTTTAGAAAAGGTGCTT
>DASRFK010000223.1:0-24229 GCA_035651635.1 Verrucomicrobiia bacterium
AGCGTCAGCGGTAACCAGCGAGCCATCCAGGTCCACTCGTTTGAGCAAGCGTTGTACTGCCGGGATCTCGTTGGAACCCTCGATTACGCCGGGCATTCAGAAGGAATTAAACCGACGAATTCTGGACCGAAGAGAGGGAGCTCCCGCGATCGTGCCCATTTCACAATCAGACATGGAAACTGCTACCGACCAGCCAAAAACATTGCGCACGACGCTGGATAAATGGCTGTTCCGTCGGGACCTTTTCGCAGCCAACGCACCAGTCCAAGGAGACCGCTTTTTTGCTCGAACCAACGCGTTGAGCCAGATTGGGGATGCTGTCGCCAGCAGCAAGTCAGTCGGGATTTTTGGGCTGCGGAAAGTGGGCAAGACGTCTTTGCTTCACGAGATAAGGCGGCGTTGCATGGAGTCCGGCGATGTTGTGCTTTATCTGGACCTCTTAGCGGTCCCAGAACACATTACCAACACTGACTGGCTATATTGGGAGCTGGCCAATCAGTTGCGGCAAAACACGGCTGACCTAAATGCCCAAATCAAATGGCGCCTGGGGGGCGTTGTGGTGCCGCATCCATTGTCGGAGTTGGCGAGAACATCGGGTCCTATTGGGCGCAAAACATGATCAAGTCGAAGCAAGCGATAGCAGATGCATGGTTTGCGGCAGGGAGGAAGGAATACAACGGCACCACGAACCTAACCACACCGGCCGTTTTCCGTGTCGCTGGCTACCCGGAATGCATGGCTGACACATTGGCCGTTGCAACTAATCCAACAAACCCAAGTGCCGCGCCTGGAAATCTGGTAAATCGCGATTCGACGGTTTGGCCATGAGAATGAGGCTTGCTGTCTCTTTGGCCTTCGGCTTCGCCGCGTTCACCGGGCTTACGGCGGAGCCGAATGGCCATGCCCCACCACTAATCAATTTTGAAGTTGTTTGGGCCGCTCCAACGAATTCATGGCCGGACAAGCTGTGGGCTTATAAAGTCGTGCCCCAAGATTTTGCGGAGCCGGTAATTTCGAACCTAATGCGAATCGGTGCCTTCACGATGAAGGACCGCACAAAGGCCCCAGCGGTTTTTGCTGAGAAAGACGACAAAACACTTTTTTTCGGTGAATTGGAAGGGAACAAGAAGCATCTGGCGATTTGTCCGAGTCTGGGTTGGGTGGATTACTTTAATCACGCCGCAGAAAGCTCGGGCAATAGTGCAGTCGTGGGCGTTCCGGACCAAAAGCGAGCAACGCAGCTTGGGCTCCAATACCTCCGTCTGGTTGGTATAGATGTCTCTCAGATCGCAACAAAATCTGAAACATCACAGCTAGATCTTCATTGGGGATCGCAAACTAGTTCGTGGATGGATGAAAAAACGAAAAAACAGGTGACCGTGACGAACAGATTGACGGTTTTCTTCCGGCGTCGGATTGATGGCTTGAACGTTGGTGGAATTGGACTTAACGGCGGTTTTGTGGTGGGCTTCGGGAATCGAGAGCAGATCGTCGAGTTACAAATCTACTGGAGAAATATCATGCCCTACCGGCTCCACGACTGCGCCACACCCGCCGAGATATCCGATTGGCTGAGAACTGGCAGAATATCGCTGCCTCCCCAAGCTGGACCATCAGACCTAATTCGAAAGCTCACGATTACCTACGCAGTTCCGTTCTATGCGACCAGATTCGGAGAGGAGCCTGAGAATTTCGTTTCTCCAAAAGTTGATATCATTGCCATCGTAGAGAATTCGAAAGGTCAAGCCCCGGTCCAATTCCAGGCGGCGATCCTCAGGCCGGGTGGTTAGGTGCGTGCCTTAATCGCACATGAAGGGTGGCTGCTGTGGCAGTGGCATCCTGGATCAATTCCTCGCAATCGTCGGCACCGACAAAAATCGAGTCGGCGAGCACGGAAACGCGGATGCGGGGGACGATTTCTTCGACCAATAATCTTCCTGCGGATGGACTCATGATTTTCTGAACTCCTGTTTTGATAATGTGGGAGGAAACGCAAAAAGCCCCTCCACCGGGACACGGCGGAGGGGCTTAAGGATCAACCGGCAATCGGGCCAGCCGAGTTGGTCAACCAATATCGTGACCCTTCGCAACAACCTGAGTTACATCACAAAGAGGTTTTTTGGTGCGAGCTGTTCAGCATTCGCGAATGCCGCCGGGCTGCATCACAGTTCCGTGGCGGACATTCTGCGTGGCACCGCCAAGCCCGGGTTTAGCACACTCCTGCAAATGTCCATCGCCGCAGGTATTCCAGCAGTGCGCCTACTCGAGAGGCCACTCGACCTCGACCCTATGCGGAGCAAGAATTCCGCGGGCTCAACATTTCCCAGAAAATCTTGTCACAATTATGATTGGCCAAGGCTGGCCGGAGCACTGGCCCAACTCGACAAGATCGAAGGAAATGCTGTTTCGCTAAACAGTTTTTGTAGAGGCCAGGGGTGCGATCCCGGTTACGTCGCTAAGCGGCTTTCGGGCTCCGCTCGACCCATCATCGCTAAATTCCGGAAATTAACTGCCGGACGCCATAGAGCCCGTTTGGCCCAAGAAGAAGCAGAATTGCGTTCGGCTGTAAATGCGTCCCTCCGGGGCGGGCAATCGCCTAGTTTTCGGCAGATACGCCGCAAATTGGGGAAACCGGGAGTTTTGCGGAACCCGCGATTGATCATGATTCGCAAACAAATGCTCGGTATGACGACCTCCATCCAGAGCGCTCAATTCGGGAATGGAAGTTTGGCGGGTAGTCGCCAGTGAAAACCTCGATCTAAGACCAGAAGGCTGGGACCCGAAGTTTGGCCAGCGGGGTTTGGGCAGCAAAGTCTGGCAAAATGGCCAGACCTCGGGTTAAGGGACAGGGGGGGGAAGAAAGAAGAAGATGGGGTGGTCGACGGGATTTGAACCCGCGACAGCCAGATCCACAATCTGGGGCTCTAACCAAGCTGAGCTACGACCACCACAATCGGTCGACAACGGTATGTTTTAGTGTTTGAGCAGTCAAGCCCACCCGGAACGGAACGCAGGGCAGGGCAAACGCGTCTAAATCCATTGAAAAGAGCGCCCGTGAGGTAGGGACATCGCGCTGCGATGTCCCCGCCCGCGTTTAGCGGGCGGAACGAATGCGAGAGGTACGTCTACATTCCAGCCTTGCGCCGCCGAACGCGGGGCGCGGACGGCGCAGCGCGCGACATCCCTACCGCGAGAATTAGATGCGTCGGCCCGGTGCCGCCCTGAGAACGCGGGGTGCGTTTAGAAGTGTCGGTCTTGGCTGAAGCCGAAAAAAGCGGCAGAGGGCTGCCGCAGTCCAAAACGCAAGCGCAACACGGGGGCGGGCCTCGAGAACACCTGCGAGGCAATTATGCTCTTCGGCCCAAACCACGAGGCTTCGCTCTTGGCCAATGGGTCGCTAACCGCTACAGTCCGGCCGTGGTCGCGCTCGAAAACAACCAACTCTTCTCCCAGCTTAGCCCGGAGGATTTGCGCCGATTGGCCAGCATTGCCCGCGAACAAACATTCTGCGCTGGCAAAGAGATTTTCAAAGAAGGCGATCCCGGTGACGGCGCTTACCTGGTGCGGGATGGCTTGGTGGAGATCTCCGTCCATGGTGGCCAGACCGGCCGCTACATTTTTACCGAAGCCGGTCCGGGGGACTTGCTAGGAGAGATGGCCGTGATCGAGGACCAGCCTCGCTCGGCCAACGCAGTGGCGCGCAAGGAGACGGTTGTCTATTTTCTACCGCGCGCGGATGTCCTCCGACTGGTTGAACAAAGTCCCGCGCTGGCCTTGGCTTTCCTGAGGGAAATCAGTCATCGGCTGCGCACGTTCAACCGTCAGTACTTGCGCGAAGTGCTCCAAGCCGAGCGCCTGGCGGTCGTCGGCCGCTTTGCCCGTTCCATCGTTCACGACCTCAAAAATCCGCTGAATATCATCGGCCTGACTTCCGAGATGGCTGCTCTGGGACAAACGACGCCTGAGACGCGCGACAAAGCTCTTAAAACCATTCGGCTTCAGGTCGATCGCATCAACGAATTGGTGAGCGAAATCCTCGATTTTACTCAAGGGACCTCGCCCGACCTGATGTTGCCGCCCATTGATTTCGCCCGGTTCATCCACGACATCCTGGAAGAAATTCGACCCGAAGCCTCCCTGCGCTCGGGGGTTATCGAGCTCGAAAACCTGCCACCGTCAGTTTCCCTGCCGCTGAATCCAAAACGGTTGCGCCGGCTTTTCTTCAACCTGGTCCACAACGCGACCGATGCCATGCCGCGCGGCGGCAAAATCTTTTTGCGGTTCCGTTCCACCCCCGAGGCAGTCGTGACGGAACTTGAAGATACCGGTCCGGGCATCGCGCCGGAAATCGCCGGCCAACTCTTCGAGGCTTTTGCCACTTATGGCAAGGCGCACGGCACCGGCCTGGGGCTTTCCATCTGCAAGAAGATCATCGAGGATCATCGTGGCTGGATTGCCGCGCGCACCGAGCCGGGTCGTGGTGCTATCTTTGAATTTGGGCTGCCTTTGCCCAAAGCCCTGCCGACATGAACCGCATCCGGCTCTTACCGGAGCAAGTCGCCAACCAGATCGCCGCCGGCGAAGTCATTGAGCGGCCGGCCAGCGTGGTCAAGGAATTGGTCGAGAACTCTCTGGATGCCCAGGCAACACGCATTACCGTCGAGATCCAGGCGGGCGGCCGCAGCCTGGTCCGGGTCAGTGACGATGGAGTGGGCATGAGCCGCGACGACGCACTGCTTTGCCTCGAGCGCCATGCCACCAGCAAAATCGTGCGCGCCGAAGATCTCGCCGCCATCGCCACCATGGGTTTCCGAGGTGAAGCCTTGCCCAGTATCGCCAGCGTCAGCCGGTTCATCCTCACGACGCGCGAGCGCGATGCTGACTCGCCCGAAGGCACTCAGATCGTCATCGGCGGCGGCAAAGTCCTGGAGGTCAAGGCCGCCGCCAGTGCGCCGGGCACTACGCTCGAAGTGAGGCAACTCTTTTTCAACCTGCCCGCCCGCCGCAAATTCTTGCGCACCGAAGAAACCGAATCGGCGCACATCCAGCATTATCTCACGCTGGCTGCGCTCGCCTTTCCCGAGGTCGCCTTCACGTTTTTGAAAGACAGCCGCACGGTCTGGCAATTGCCCGCTGTAAAAAGCGGGAATGAACGCGGCGCTCGTTTGGCTGCGCTACGCGAACGCCTGCGTGCTGTCCAGGGTGGCGAGGAGAAACTGGTGCCAGTCGATTTTTCCGCCGAGCTCTCCGCCGCTGTGGAAAGCGAAACCGACACTGGAAAATCGAACCAGGCAGGGGGCCCAACCCGGGATCTGTTTCGCCTCTGGGGTTACATCGGAGCCCCTGGCGTTTCGCGCGCGACGCGGGAAGACCAGCACCTGTTCGTCAATCGTCGTCCGATCGAAAACCGGGGCCTGAATTTCGCTCTCCTCGAAGGCTATCATACCTCGTTAATGAAAGGCCGCTATCCTGTCTCTTGCCTGTTCCTCGAGATCGATCCGGCGGCCGTGGACGTCAATATCCATCCGGCCAAACGCGAGGTGCGCTTTCGCTGCGAAGCCGAAGTGCGAAGGCTGGTCGCCCAGGCCCTCCGCCAGACTCTGCTCCAGTTCCATTCCGAGGAAACCGTTTCCCCAACCCGCGCCGCGCAGCCGCGTCCGGAAAGTCCCTCAGCCTCAGCCCTGCTGACCAAACCTACGCAGACCAGCCTTCCTCAATTCCCGGATCATCTGCGGCCCGCACCTATGCAAACCGGTGCGCCCACCCATCAGCCGGCGCTGCCAATGGGCTTCAGCCCGCCTGAGGCGCACGTGCGGCAAAGCCAGGGGCGCCCTCTCTCGCCGGGTCCGGTTGTCCAAACCCTGACGTACGCAAGTTCAGCGGCTTCGACGTCACCTTTGGAGCCCGCTTCTACTCAGGCTTCTTCCCCGCCATCCTCAATCCCTGCGCTTTCACCCGGCGCTGCGGTCCCGCTGCTGCACGTGCCGCTCCGGTTGGTGGGAGTCATCGGACGCCTCTATGTGGTGCTCGAATCCGATCGGGGGTTGGTCTTGCTCGACCAACACGCCGCGCACGAACGCGTTTTGTTCGAGCAAATGCTCGGACGCCTGGAACAAAACGAGCAGGCGCATTCCCAAAAATTGCTTCTGCCCGAAACAGTGGAAGTATCCGCCCGCGATGCCAATTTTCTGCGCGAACAATTGCCGGCGCTCACGCGCCTGGGAGTAGGATTAAGCGAGTTCGGCGAGCGCACATTCCTGCTCGATGCCTTGCCGCCGTTTGTAAAAGTGTCCGAGCCGCGCCGTTTCGTGCTGCAGGTCATCGACGAACTCAAAGCCGCCGGCCAGCAAGTCAACTCCCTGCGCCTGGGTGAACTGATGGTCGCCAAAACCGTTTGCCGCCACGCCGTCAAAGCCAACGACCCGCTATCCGGACCCGAATTGGAAAAGCTGATCGCGGATTTGCGGCACTGCGCCATGCCTTATACGTGCCCTCACGGCCGGCCCACCCTGGTCGAAATGAATTTCCGTGAGCTCGAGAAGAAATTCGGACGCAGCCAGTAATGCAATGGGACCAAAGTCCGGAACGCCGCATTTATGCGGCAGCGGCGCGCGGGCATCCGTTGCCCGCAGCAACGAACCACCTCCGCTGGCGATGAAACTCCTTCAGCGCCAAATCCAGTTCGCAGATCTCTGCGGACTGGGAAATCTGACTGGGAAGTCCGCGCGCCGGCACGCGGGCATGTTGCCCGCGACCATCGGCCAACACCGAACGTTCCCTTCGCCAGACTCGGTACCTGGATCCCTGCGGACTGGGAAGTCCGCGCGCCGGCGCTGTCCCCGGAACGCCGCATTTATGCGGCAGCGGCGCGCGGGCATCCGTTGCCTGCAGCAACGAACCACCTCCGCTGGCGATGAAACTCCTTCAGCGCCAAATCCAGTTCGCAGATCTCTGCGGACCGGGAAATCTGAGTGGGAACTCCGCGCACCGGCACGCGGGCATGTTGCCCGCGACCATCGGCCAACACCGAACGTTCCCTTCGCCAGACTCGGTACCTGGATCCCTGCGGACTGGGAAGTCCGCGCGCCGGCGCTGCCCTGCTTATGCCTTCGGCTCCTCCGGCTTGACCAGCTCAATTTTGGCGTTCTGCTGCAACATATCGAGCACCTTTTCATTCATGATCTGGTCGTAAACCTCGATCAAGCCATTGCGCTTTTGCAGGTCTTTGAGGAACTTCTGCGGCGGGATCTGATACGTCGCGGCTAGCTGCCCCACCCGTTGGGCGATCTCCTCCTGGGAAACTTTGATGTCTTCTTTTTCGGCGATCTTTTGCAACACGAACGCCACTTTGACTCGTTCCTTGGCTCCCTGCGTTGCCGCCGAATAGATCTGTTCCTTTTGCTGCTCGATCACATCGCGCGAAACGCCGCGTTTGGTGTTTTCCTGCACGATATCGTACACCACGTTGCGCGTTTCATGCGCCACCGCGGTTTCCGGCAGTTCGAAATTGAGCCGGTTCAGTAACGAGCGAACCAATTGCGTGCGGACACTCTTGTTGTTTTTATAATTGAGCTCGTTCTCCAAGTCGCGCCGAACCCCGGCACGCAACTTCTCCAAATCCTCCGCCCCATACATCTTGGCGAAAGTATCGTCAATCGGCGGCAACTCCTTCTCCTTCACCTCAACGATTTCGACCTCGTAAACGCCCTTTTTCCCCGCCAGCTCGGTGGTGACGAAATCCGCCGGGAAATCCACATTGACCGTGCGTTTGTCACCGGCTTTGGCCCCCATAATCTGTTCCGCAAATCCGGGGATGAATGAATTTGACCCAATTTCAACCCAAAAGTTCTTCTGCTCAGTGAGACCTTTGGCGGTGGGCGCTATCTCGGTGATCGGTTTGCCTTCGCATGTGCCGGTGAAGTTCACTACGGCGATGTCGCCGCTCTGGCAGGGACGCTCGACCGTCTTGAAAGTCGTGCGCGATTCGCTCAACACTTGCAGCGCCCGTTGTACGTCCTCATCCGTGACTGACCGATCCTCCTTTTGCACCGGGATGCCTTTGTATTCGGGCAACTCAAACTCCGGGCTGGTTTCGATGGTGGCGGCAAACTGCAGCGGTTGCCCCCGGCTGAACTGGATCTCTTCTATGTCGGGATACCCCAGCACGTCGAGCTTCTGCTCTTCGAGCGCGCTTTTGTACGCCTCCGAAATCAGCTTGCGCTTGGCTTCGTCCTCGATGTCCTTGCCGTATTTGCGTACGACCATTTCCCGGGGCGCCTTGCCCGGGCGAAAACCGGGCAGGTTGGCTTCGCGCTGAAATTGTTTGGTGACCGTGTCGAGGGTTTCATCGACTTTTTGCGCGTCGACTTCCACCCGCACCAGCTTTTTGCACGGGGCTAGATTTTCAACCGTTACATTCACAGACTAACCTTTCGGTTTATTTGCCGAGCTTGTCCAGTGAGACCGATTTGCCGCGAAATTCTCCGCTCAGCGAGTCGGTCACCATAGGAAACCGCCAACGGGGAGTCAACCGCGAATGGACGCAAATGCACGCGAAAAATACGCGAAAAGGGGCGCACTCCCGACCTGGAAAATTCCTTACGGCGCGCTCTTCGCCTGGGAGGGTGGGGGGTTTGCCCGATGGGGAGGCGCGAGTCCGTATGTTATCGTGAGAGCTAAATGAACAAGCCCGTCCGAAAAAAATTCGATTCCGCTGCTGGTCCTGCCTGTCCCGGTTGCGGCATGCTCAAAAATGCATGGCCCGGGGAAGGATACACTCATGGCAACGAGACTTATTGCTGCCAGGGTTGCGCCGAAGGGACTGGTTGCACCTGTGTCGCAGTGGCCAAACCAGGCTTTTCCCGTGAAGGACAAAAGCAGACCAAAGCCACGCCTCGTTCCGGGGAACAGCGCGCCGGAGCGCCTGCACCCCACGGGGAGTTCAGCGGCGAGCGTGACGACCGCGGCACCGAGGACGCCATCGATCAATCCGGCGTCAGCTCTGCTTTCAATCCAATCGGAAAAGAGCAAAAGCGATAACGATTCAGAAGGCTGTGCTTTGAGATTCCCTCCCCATTGGGACCACGGGAGAGGGCCGGGTGAGGGGAATCTGGCCAGGCTCCTACGAGAGGGGCCGGGCATTTGGCCAAGCACCGACGCCGAGTTCGGCTCCCCAGGCTCAGGCTACTCCGCCGAACTTCGGGAATTCACCATCTGCGGTCGCCCCGAATCTGTGGGAATTCATCGGCCGCCCCCTTCACTGCGTGACTCTCGCGGGCTCTGACCACCCGACGCATCGCTCCGGTCCCCGATTTTCTTCCCAAACACTTTTTCCGGTTCCAGGAAGGGCTCCCGTCTTTTCCAACTCCAGGAGCAGACGCTTGCGCCAAAGGCCGCCGCCATACCCGGTAAGGCTGCCGTCCTTCCCGATCACCCGGTGGCATGGAATGAGAATCGCCACGTAATTCATTCCATTAGCGCGAGCCACCGCCCTCTGCGCGGTGGGCTGCTGGATCCGCCGGGCCAGGTCATCATAAGAGATGGTCTCACCGTAGGGGATCCGGCGCAACTCCTGCCAGACCACGTCCTGGAATGGGGTGCCTCGCGAGTTAAGCCGTACGGTAAAATCCCGGCGTTGCCCCGCGAAATATTCGTTTAATTCGCCGCGCAACTGCTCCAGCAACGGATGTTGTCCCGGAACTACTCCGCAACCAAACCGCCGCCGCATGGCGGCAAGATTGTGTTCGAGCATTCGGCGATCAGTATATTCCAGCAGGACCACTCCCTGGTCAGTTGCGCCCGCCACTAATGGCCCAAGCGGGCTTTCCAGCAACGTGACCACTACCCGTTCACCATTGATCCGGGAACGGCCGGGGGCATCTCCAAACGCGCGGGCAAATGCTTCTCGAAAACCGCTGTGCGATTCGAAACCGCTGTCGAAGGCGGCATCGTCCAGCGACTTGCCCTGGCGAATACGCATAAAGGCCCCGGCCAGCCGGTTGCCCCGGCACCAGGCCGTGAAGCTCATTCCGTAGTGCTGTTGAAACCATCGCCGCGCGCGTTCGAGAGTGACGCCCAGTTCCCGCAGATCCGCCGCCTTGAGCGGAACGTCCGGGGCGGCTTCGACTCTTTGCATCAAGTCCCGCACCCAGCCTGGCGGAGCCCCCGTCGCTTCCAGTGGATGACAGCGCTTGCAAGGACGATACCCCGCGAACAGGCATTCCTTTACCGAAGAAAAAAATTCGATGTTCTCCAGGTTCGGCCGGGAAGGGCACGAGGGCCGGCAGAAAATCCCGGTGGTCTTGACGGCCACGTAGAACACTCCGTCGTAGCTGGCGTCCTTAGCCGCAAAGGCCCGTTCCATTTCCGGACGCGGAGGAAGCAAGGACAATAATTCATTCATCTTCATGTATGCAATTTATCATAGCGATCCACCGAAAAAACGACACCACCTTCCTGTGATTACATTCCTGCACCGAAATTGTACTTTCCAGTTCCCGCGGACAGGGGAATGATAGGCAAAAACCGAAAGGCGAAAAAACTATGGGCCTGATGGATTATTTGAAGACGCAGTTCCTGGAGATTATCCAATGGGAGGATGACTCGCGGGATACCATTTCTTACCGGCACCCGGATACCCAGAAAGAGATTAAGCGCGGCGCCAAACTGATCGTGCGGGAATCCCAGGTCGCCCAATTCATTTACCTCGGCCAGTTCGGCGATACTTTCGGCCCCGGCGAATGGACCCTGACCACCGATAACATCCCGATTCTCTCGACCCTGAAAGGCTGGAAGTACGGCTTCGAGTCGCCCTTCAAGGCCGACGTGTACTTTATCAATACCCGGCTCTTTACCGGCAACCGCTGGGGCACCGCCAATCCCATCCTGTTGCGCGACCCGGATTTCGGCGTCGTGCGGGTGCGGGCCTACGGCACCTATGATTTTCACGTGGTCGATCCGAAGTTATTCCTCAAGGAGGTCGCCGGCACCGACGATCATTTCCGGCTGGATGAATTTGCCGACACCATGCGTTCGCGGATTGTCAGTGTATTCAGCGAAGCGGTGGCGGCCGCCAAGGTTCCGATCCTGGACGTTGCCTCGCGATATCAGGAACTCGGCGCGGCTCTGCTCCCGGTCATTAACCCGGCGGTGACAGCCAAGTATGGGCTGGAGATCCCCAGCTTTATTGTCGAAAACGTCTCCGTGCCAGCCGAGGTCGAGCAGGCTATCGACAAGCGCTCGAGCATGGCCGCCGTGGGTAACCTCAACGACTATGTTAAGTTCCAGATGGCGCAGGGCTTGGGTTCCGGCGAGACCGGAACAGCTTCCGCCGCAGCGCAGCTGGGTGCGGGTCTGGCTATGGGACAGCAAATCGCGCAGGCTTTCGCTAACCAGCCGGCCGGCGCTGCCGCAAATCCCGCCACTCCGCCCTCGGCGCAACCACCCGCTACTTCGGCGCCAGGCGCGGCTGCCAGCGGCAGCTTGCCCGATTTGATGAGCCCGGCCGAAGCGGCAAAAGCGTTGGGCGTGAGCGAATCCGACGTGCTGACGGCGCTCGGCGATGGGTCGCTTAAAGGCAAGAAAATCGGCTCCGCCTGGCGGATTACCAGGTTGGCGCTGGATGAATTCCTCAAGAGCTGATTGTCAGTTCTGAACGCAGCTCGGCATCGATTTGGAAGCGACCGCCCAACAAAAGTTCTCCTGCCCGGCTTGCGGCGGGGAAGCACGCTGGGACCCGGCGAAAAAAGCGCTGGTCTGTGCCTTTTGCGGCACCGCTTCTCCGGCCCAGCTTCAGCTCACGGCTACCGGGGATCAGGTCATTGTCGAACACGACTTAATCCAGGCCTTGCGCGCTATCCCGGACGACCAACGGGGTTGGCAGGCCAAGAAGACTTGTGTCAAATGCCAGAGTTGTCAGGCGATCTCGGTCTTCGATCCCCAAAGGGTAGGCCAGCGCTGTGATTTTTGCGGCTCCTCGGCCCTGGTCCCATACGAAGAACTCAAAGAGGCTTTCCGGCCGGAGAGCCTGCTCCCGTTAAAGGTCAGTGAAACTCAGGTTCGCGACGCGATTCGGCGCTGGTACGGGACTCGTTGGTTCGCCCCAAACCGGCTCAAACGCGCCGCCCTCACCGATACGGTCAAAGGTCTTTACATTCCTTACTGGACCTTTGACGCGCAGGTCCATGCGGATTGGTCGGCTGAAAGTGGCTATTACTATTACGAAAGCGAGACCTACCGCGATTCCAATGGCGAACTTAAAACGCGCCAGGTGCAGAAAATCCGCTGGCAACCCAGTTCTGGTCAACTGGACCATTTTTTCGACGACGAGCTTGTGCCGGCCTCCAAGGGCGTTCAACCGGACATGCTGCGGCGCATTGAACCGTTTCCGACCAAAGAGCTGGCCCCTTATCAACCCGCCTTTCTTTCGGGCTGGGTGGTGGAACGCTACCAGATTGACCTCGGCACAGCGGCCCACACCGCGCGCCAGGAGATGGATGCCGAGTTGCGGCAAATGTGCGCGGCGCAAGTTCCCGGGGACACGCACCGCAATCTGCAGGTGCAAGCCGATTATTCGGGCCAGACATTCAAACACATCCTCGTGCCGATTTGGCTGCTCACTTACAACTACGGCGCCAGCAATTTCCAGGTCGTGATCAATGGCTACACTGCCGCCATCGCCGGCAAGTACCCGAAGAGCTGGATTAAGATTACGCTGGCGGTGCTGACTGTCCTGGCCATCGGGTTGCTCTTCCTTACTCTGAGTCACCGGTAAGCCCGATTCCGCGAGCGCATTTTTCGAGTCGTTAACAAGCAAAATTACCTTGTATTATCCAGGTCCTGTGTCAGTTTCAATCGCAGTTCGAGACTCTGTTTTGTTCCCCAGCAACGTCCGTGACGCCTCACGGTGCAGTCGTTCTGGAATCGATACTGAATGATCATGAATGATTCGAAACCAGCTACGGTGGTTCAGGCTGAGCAGGACACCCAGGACACCGCCGCTTGGAAGGCGATTGTCGCACGATATCAGCGGCCGGCCTTCTGGCGCGGTCTTTGGCAGATCCTCAATACCCTGGTGCCCTATGCCGCGCTCTGGTACCTGATGTACCGGAGCCTGGCGATTTCTTACTGGCTCACCCTCCCCCTGGCCTTAATCGCCAGCGGATTGCTCGTGCGGGTTTTTATTATCTTCCACGATTGCGGTCACGGCTCATTCTTTAAATCGCGCCTGGCCAATGACGTGCTCGGGTGCATCACGGGTGTCCTGTGTTTCACCCCTTATTACCGCTGGCGTTGGGAGCATGCGGTGCATCACTCCAGTTCCGGCGATCTCGACCGCCGCGGCACCGGCGATGTCTGGACGCTCACGGTCCAGGAATACCTCGAGTCTTCCCGATGGAAGAAATTTTCTTACCGGCTGGCGCGTAATCCGTTTATCCTTTTCGTGGTGGCACCGCTGGCACTGTACCTGGTCATTGAACGGCTGCCCAAAGGCAAGTGCGGACGCCGCGAGCGATGGTCGGTTCATTGGACGAATTTGCTGATCGTGCTGGTGGGGATCGGAATGAGCCAAGTGATGGGCTGGAAAGCGTACGTGCTGCTGCAACTCTGCGTGGTCACGGTCGCCGGCTCGGCCGGCGTATGGCTGTTTTACGTCCAACATCAATTCGAGGACGTTTATTGGGCACGCCGCGAGCGCTGGGATTACTTCAAAGCCGCCCTGCAAGGCAGTTCGTTTTACAAGCTTCCACGCCTGCTGCAGTGGTTCTCGGGCAACATCGGGTTCCACCACATTCATCATCTGAGCCCACGGATTCCTAATTACCACCTCGAGCGCTGTCACCGCTCGGAACCGCTCTTTCAGAGCGTTAAGGCCATCACGCTCCTCTCTAGCCTCAAGAGTTTTTCTTTCAGGCTCTGGGACGAGCAACGGGGTCGGATGGTGGGCTATTCCGCCCTGGCGCGGGCGCGCGTCCGATCACGATCGTCGCAGCGCCGGTGAGACCTCCGGGCCCTCAGGGCGTCGGAACAACCGTGACCGCCTTGCTGCTCGCTGGCGGACTTTCGACCCGGATGGGGCGCGACAAAGCCAGTTTGCTCGTCAAGGGGGAGACGCTTTGGTCGCGGCAATTGCGTCTTCTATGCGAGTTGAAACCCCAGGAGATTTGCATTTCCGCCCGCTCCGTCCCGGCTTGGGCTACCCCGGATGTTTCATTGATTCTCGACACCCCGCCATCGCGCGGTCCGCTCAGTGGTGTCGCGGCGGCCCTCGAGCGCATGAACACGACCCATCTGCTTGTATTGGCTGTCGATCTGCCAAACATGACCTCCTCGCATTTGAGCCTGCTTCTTTCCCGGTCGAGTCCGGGGCATGGGATCGTTCCCTCCCAGAAGGGCTATTTTGAGCCACTCGCCGCTGTGTATCCCAAAGAGGCCACCGCGGCGGCCCAGCGCGCCCTTGCGGCCAATGAACTTTCTATGCAACCGTTCACCAGAAGCTTGGTTCAAGCCTCGCTGCTAAAAGAATACCCTTTGTCCGCGGAAGAAGTCTCTCTTTATTTGAATCTCAACACCCCGCCGGCCGACGGCAAATAAGTGACGAGTGACGAGTGACGAGTGACGAGTGACGAGTGACGAGTGACGAGTGACGAGTGACGAGTGACTTGACCCTGTCCATGCCTCCCTATTGGCGTTCATTCGCGTTCATTCGCGGTTAAATCCGTTCGCGCCTATTCGCGGTGCCCTCCGCGAAGGGCACGAAACTGCGACAAAAATGCTGTAACACCGGCGAGGTGTTCCCCCGTCTCCAGGCCAGGACCGTTTGAACTGGCGGCAACCCCGCCGGCAACGCACGAAAGACCAGCCCCGGCCGCTTCACTTCGCCCATCGAGACCGTTGTGGGTGCGATGCCAAACCCGGCTGAGATCAGCCACATTTTGGTCTGAATATCGTTGGCGTACTGTACCGGCCGCGGCTGCGCACCTGCTTTAGCGCACTGTGCGAAAAACGGATCGTAATACCCGTGCTGGGCACTGGGATGGATCAAGACCAGTTCCTGTTTATCAAAGTCCTGCCACTCCAGATGTTTCTTGCGCGCTAGCGCATGCCCCGCCGGCAGCGCCAGCACCTGGCGGGATTCCCCGACGAACTTGTAATCCAGTTCCGGGTGGCTCACCGGTGGCCGCAACAATCCCACATCGAGTTCCTGCTCGTGCAAGCGGCGTAGTTGTTCGGTGCTGGTCAGATCGAAGAGCGACAACTGGACGCCAGGGTAACGCTGCCGGAAGCGGCGCAAAATGCCCGCCAGCCAACCGCCCGCGACCGGAGCGATGATCCCCACGCGCAACGTGCCGGCCAGCCCGTGTTGAGCCTCTTGCGCGCGCTGTTCGGCCTGCGCCGAGGCCGCCAGCACCGCCCGGGCTTCTTCGAGGAAAACCCGGCCAGCGTGGGTCAACCTCACCGACCGCGTGGTCCGCTCCAGGAGCTTGACCCTTAACTCAGCCTCCAGTCGCTTGATTTGCGCGCTCAAGGGTGGTTGAGCCATGTGCAGTTTTTCTGCCGCGCCGCGGAAACTCAGTTGTTCGGCAACGGCGACAAAATAACGGAGATGCCGCAATTCCACGCATTGATACTAATCGAATATCAATGGAGGGGCAAACTTGTATTAGCCCCGCTGCCGGGCCTGTGGCAATAATGCTGGCGCATGTGGATCGTTCGTCTGGCGCTGCGCCGGCCCTACACTTTCGTAGTGGCTGCTTTGGTCCTTTTGTTGCTGACACCTTTGGTGCTGTGGCGCACGCCCACGGACATTTTTCCATCCATAAACATCCCCGTGGTCAGCATTGTGTGGACCTACACCGGCCTGGACGCACAGGAGATCGAGCAACGCATCAACTACAATCAGGAACGATCCCTCACCACCACGGTCAACGATATCGAGCACATCGAGTCCAACGCCTACAACGGCATCGGCATCATCAAGGTCTACTTTCGCGAAGGCACCTCCGTGGATGCCGGGGTGGCCCAGGTGACCGCCATTTGCCAAACCATCATCCGGTCGCTGCCGCCGGGCACCACTCCGCCTCTGATCATTCGATATAGCGCCTCGACGGTGCCCATCCTGCAGTACAGCATCAGCAGCCCCAAGCTGTCCGAGCAGGAGATCTTCGATTACAGCGCCAACCAGATCCGCGTCGGCCTGGCCACGGTGCGCGGTGCGGCTATGCCCTGGCCTTACGGCGGCAAGACCCGTTTGGTGTCGGTCGACCTCGATTTGCCCGCGCTCAAAGCCAAAAATCTCGCGCCCATCGACGTCGTCAATGCCGTCAATGCGCAGAACCTGGTTTTTCCCAGCGGCACAGCCAAGATCGGCGGGACCGAGTACCCCGTCGAACTGAACACCAGCCCCAAAGTCATGAGCGAGTTAAATGACTTGCCGATCAAAACCGTCGACGGGGCAGTGATTCACTTGAGTGACGTGGCGCAGGTTCGGGATGGTTATCAACCCCAACAGAACGTGGTTCGCAACGAAGGACTCCGGGGGGCATTGTTGACGATTTATAAGACTGGCGCCGCCTCGACCCTGGACGTGGTTAGCGGGATCAAGAAGGCCCTGCCCCAGGTGCTCAGCGGGTTGCCACCGGAGTTAAGCGTAAAGGAATTCTCCGACCAATCGGTTTTTGTGCGTTCGGCCATTAGCGGAGTGGTGCGGGAAGGCGTGATCGCGGCGGCCCTGACCGCGTTAATGATCCTGTTGTTCCTCGGTTCGTGGCGCAGCACGGTTATTATCGCTCTATCAATCCCGCTGTCGGTGCTGGCCTCCCTCGCCGTCCTCAGCGCTTTGGGCGAGACAATTAACCTCATGACGCTCGGCGGTTTGGCTTTGGCCGTCGGCATTCTGGTCGATGACGCCACTGTCGCCATCGAAAACATCCATCGGCATATGGCTTCCGGCAAAGCGCTCGAAGCGGCTATTTTGGACGGCGCCCAGGAAATCGCCATGCCGGCCTTCGTCTCGACGCTTTGCATTTGCATCGTCTTCGTGCCGATGTTCTTTCTGACCGGGGTCGCCCATTACCTCTTTGTGCCGCTGGCCGAGGCGGTCGTTTTCGCGATGCTGGCCAGCTATGTTATTTCGCGAACGCTCGTGCCCACGCTGGTCATGTGGTTTTATCGCAATGCCCAGCATTACGATGAGCCCGGCAATCACGCGGCGGCGGGATGGCGCCGGCCCTTCACGGCAATCCAGGCTGCCTTCGAACGGGGATTCGACCGCTTTCGCGAAGGCTACCGTTTGCTCCTGGGCGCTGTCCTTTATCATCGGGTTATTTTCGGCCTGCTGTTCCTGGCCTTTTGCGTCGGTTCGATGCTTTTGGTGCCCCAATTGGGCCAGGACTTTTTCCCCTCGGTGGACGCCGGTCAATTCCGACTGCACGTGCGGACGCGCAGTGGAACGCGAATTGAGGAAACCGCCAAACTCGTCGACCAGGTCGAAGCCGAAATTCGCAAGGAAATACCGGGCCAAGAATTTCGCGGGATGCTCGACAATATCGGGATACCGGCCTCGAGCATTAACCTGACCTACAATGACAGTGGCTTGTTGGGAACCGGCGACGCCGACATTCTGGTTTCCTTGAAACCCGAGCACCGCCCCACCAGTGACTACATAAACCGCTTGCGTCGCCAGCTGTCCCAAGCGTTTCCAGGCACAACCTTCTATTTTCTGCCGGCGGATATTGTCAGCCAATCGATCAATTTCGGTTTGCCCGCGCCCTTCGATATTCAGGTCGTCGGACGTGACCAGACTAAAAATCGCGAGATCGCGGGCCGGTTGGCGGAAAAGATTCGGCAGGTGCCCGGGGCCGTTGACGTACGCGTGCAGCAACCCGGTGATTTACCAAAACTGGACTTCACCATCGATCGGACCAAGGCTTCGGAAATGGGACTATCCGAAAAAGACGTTGCCAATTCGGTGCTGCTTAGCTTAAGCGGCAGCGGGCAGGTGCAACCGGTGTTTTGGATGAACCCGGCCAACGGGATTCAGTACCTCGTAAATATTCGCGTGCCGGAGCATCGCATGGATTCGCTTTCGGCTTTGAATTCAATACCTGTCAACGCAAGCACGCCCGGGCAGGGAGATGTGCAATTGCTGGCGAACCTGGCCACGTTTCATCGCACGGTTGGGCCGCCGGTCATTTCCCATTACAACATTATTCCAGTCATCGATGTGTACGGCGGCGTCAGCGGGCGCGATCTGGGCGGCGTGCTGGCCGATCTGAAGCCCCTTATTGCGCAGGCCGAGAGTGAATTGCCCCACGGCACCTTCATCACGTTGCGCGGCCAGGCCCAGACCATGCATTCGAGCTTCGTGGGGCTCGGGATTGGTTTGGTGATGGCCATGGTCCTGATTTACCTGCTCCTGGTGGTCAATTTTCAGAGCTGGCTGGACCCCTTTATCATCATCACCGCTTTGCCCGGCGCGCTGGCGGGCGTCGCCTGGGCCTTGCACGTGACGCTTACCAGCCTGAGCGTGCCCGCACTCATGGGCGCCATCATGAGCCTGGGAGTTGCCACCGCCAACTCTGTCCTGGTGGTTACTTTCGCTCGCGCCGCACTGCAACAAGGCCAGGATCCGCTCAGCGCCGCCTGGGACGCCGGAGTGAGCCGCTTGCGTCCCGTTCTCATGACGGCAGCCGCAATGGTTATCGGAATGTTCCCGATGGCCTTGTCATTGGGGGAGGGCGGCGAGCAAAACGCACCGCTCGGGCGTGCTGTGATTGGCGGGCTGGTGCTGGCCACCATCGCCACTCTGTTCTTTGTGCCGGTCGTCTTCAGCCTGCTTCACCGCCCGGCCCCCGTTACCAACGACAACCTCCAGTTTTCGGGAACCGATGGTTTGAGCCCGACGATTGCTTAATCAGCTACTCTCATGAACGATACAGTGATGAAACCGGTCCCATCCACTCCGCGCGCCATTTCCGTTTCGGAAGCGGCAGCCAGTTCGGGCGCCCGGTTGCGCAACGCCGGCATCCTGGCGCTTATCCTGGTAATGATCGGCGCCATCGTCGGCTTGGTGCCGCGCTGGCGTCAGCGCACCGTTCTACGCGCCGAAACCCAGGAACTCGCGGTGCCGACTGTCGCCGTCGTTTACCCCGCGCCCGGAAAAGCCGCGGCTGGCTTGAGCCTTCCTGCCGAGGTAAAGCCGTTTTTGGATGCCCCGATCTACGCCCGATCGAGTGGCTATCTGACCAATTGGTTTGTCGATATCGGCGGACAAGTTAAAGAAGGCGATCTCCTGGCTGAGATCGACGCGCCCGAACTTCGCCAGGAGTTGGTGCGTTCCAAAGCCGAGCTGGTCCAGTCCGAAGCCGCCCTGGCCCTCGCCAAAATCACCGCCGATCGCTGGACCGAATTACTCAAGACCGCCAGCGTGAGCGAGCAGGAAGCCGCTGAAAAGAAGGCTGATTTCGAGCTCAAATCCGCCAACGTTGCCGCCGCCCACGCTACCGTTCATCGCTTGGAGGAACTGCAATCCTTCTCTCATGTCCGAGCGCCATTCTCCGGCACGATCACTGCCCGTGGCATCGACATTGGCCAACTCATCGTCGCCGGCAGCAGCAAGGAATTATTCCATCTGACCCAGACCAGCACCCTGCGCGTATACGTGCACGTCCCGCAAATGGCCGCGCGCGCAATTGCTCCCGGGCAAACGGCGGAGCTGACCGTTCCCGAAATGCCGGGTCGCATTTTCCCCGCCAGGGTGGTGCGCACTTCCGGCGCTATGAATGCTGAGTCGCGCACCTTGTTGGTCGAACTCCAGGTGGATAATTCAAAAAATGAAATCCTCGCCGGGACCTATGCCCAGGTGCAGTTTACCCAGGCAAACGTCGACCCGGGGCTGACGTTGCCCGCTAATACGCTGGTGTTCCGCTCCGAAGGCACGCAAGTGGGCGTCGTCGGAACCGACGGGAAGGTCGAGTTGCGCCACGTCGCTCTGGGTCGCGACTTCGGCTCGATGATCGAGATCATCAATGGCGTGGGCCCCCAGGACCGAGTGATACTCAATCCCTCCGATTCGCTGGTCAGCGGTACGACCGTGCATGTTGCCAAGGCCGATTCCGAAGGCCTCACTCAAAAGTGATGTGCAGCGTGGCATACCCGGGAGCGACGGCGTCTTGCCGGCGAGTTCCTGCTCCAAGACATCGGAGCGGCGACATGCCGGTGCTCCCAGTCGGCCTTTACGGAGCCGGCTTCCATGCGGATTTCCTCAGGCGAACCGCGCCCCGCATGGCCGACAGCCTGGTCCTTCTGCTGCTGATTTCACTCCTGCTGGCGGGTTGCAAAGTGGGCCCCGACTACCACCGTCCCAATCCGCTTGGAACGAACGCAACTCCTGCTGCTTTCTCGACGATGGTGGAAACCAACCTTGCGGAGTGGAAATCCGCCACGCCGGCGGCACATCTGCCGCGCGGCTCATGGTGGCAGATCTTCGAAGAACCCGAGTTGGCCCGCCTCGAGACGGTGGCCCTTGCCAATAGCCCTGAACTCGCCGGCGCCCTGGCCAGGTTCGAGCAAGCCCGCGCCCAAATTAACGTCGCGCGTTCCGGCCTGTTTCCGCAGTTCGACGCCCTCCCTTCTTATAATTGGCAGCGCACCAGTTTCAACGAGCCGGACAGCGGACGCGCTGCGGGCGTCGCGCGTACCTACAGCACCTTCACAATGCCCTTGCAGGCAGGATGGGAACTGGATCTGTGGGGGCGGGTGCGGCGCCAGGTCGAATCGGCTCGCGCCACCTTCTCGGCCAGCGCGGATGACCTCGAGTCAGCCAGGCTCGCCTTACAGGCGGAACTCGCGATCGACTATTTTACCTTGCGCGCTTTGGAGCGTGAGTATGACGTGGTGGGCCGCACGACCGATACCTTTCAACGTTCTCTCGAATTGACAGTCAATCGCCGCAAAGGCGGTGTCGCAACCGATTTTGACGTTTCCCTGGCCGAAACCCAACTTCGAACCGCCGAAGCCGAACTGCCCGCCCTGCGGCTCCAACGAACCCGTCTGCTCAATGCGATCGCCTCCCTTTGTGGCCAGCCCGCAACCGGGTTTAGCATCGCTGTCTCAGCCGCGCCCCAGGCCGCGGACCCTCTGGTTCCCGCAGGAGTTCCTAGTGAATTGCTGGAGCGGCGACCCGATGTGGCGGCAGCCGAACAACGGATGGCCTCCGCCAATGCGCAGGTGGGTGTCGCTCAAAGCGCCTTCTACCCACGCATTCGCTTTGATGGTTTGGCTGGGTTCCAATCCATCAGCGCTTCGACCTGGTTCGATTGGCCGAGCCGGTTTTGGTCGGTCGGTCCGTCTCTGGACCTTCCGCTCTTCACCGGAGGCAGGAATCGCGCGCAATTGGCACTCTCCAAGGCGGCTTACGACGAAACGGTGGCGGCTTATCGCCAAACTGTTTTAGGCGCTTTTCAGGAAGTGGAAGATCAACTCGCCGCACAACAAGACCTCAAAACACAAATCCTGGCGGAAAACGCTGCCTTAGCCGCAGCCCAGCGTACCGTTGACATCGCCAACAACCGTTATAAAGCGGGTTTGGTGACTTATCTTGAAGTAGCCACCGCCCAAGGCTCCGCTCTGGCTTTAGAACGCACCCTCGTGCAACTCCAGGGCCAAAAACTCGTTGCCACGGTTGGCCTGATCAAGGCCATCGGCGGTGGCTGGCAAGCCGAACGCGTCCAGCATTAGGAGCCGTGCAACTATCGGTTTGGTGGCGTTCTCCTAATAACATGGTTTCCCTACTTGCGGTTGAAATCCGAACTCCGAAGGCCGAAACTCGAAAGAAGGCCGAAGCCCGCGCTAACCCTTAGGTTCGGGTTTCGGTTTTCGGGTTTCGGCCTTCGGAGTTCGGATTTTGAGAGAGGTCAAGTTGGCCGTGTCCGCACAATCGCTTACAACCTGATAATCTGACAAAGTTCCGCCACTCCCCCTTACACCCCAAACACCTTCCGCACAAATTCGCGGCTTCTTCGATGGTTTTCGATGACCGATCGCGTCACCTTTGTTCCGGACTCCAACGCCAACTCGACGGAGTACCGGCGCGCCAGACCGTGCTCTTTGGCATATTGTGCGACCGCGTTGTAATCGACATCACCCGTATCGAGGTCTTCCCACCAGATCCCATCGCGGCTTTGGCGCAAATGCCAGGTGACTACCCTCTCTCCGTATTGGCGTAAAGCGTCGAGCGGCTTCACTCCACCTTTCCAAACCCAATGAACGTCGTAGCACCACCCGACCACATCCGGTTTGGTGTGATCGAAGTCGTAATGAAATTCTCGCGCTTGGTTGGCCATTTCCGGCATGTGCTGGTGGACTCCCAGTTTCATGCCCAGGGCGTTCAAACCTTCCCCCAGATCACTTAATGCCGATGCCTGGGTCTTCAACTCTTCATCCGTCTTCTCACGCCCGATCGGATCGGCGTTGCAGCTGATGACCCGAAAACCGGCCGCTCCGGCTACTTTGGCCGAAGCCAGCACTTTGGCCACAACGTCTTTGACTTTCTCCGACTCATGCAGCCGCGCTCCGGTATACAAGCTGACGGGTTGCAAACCTTTCGACCGTAGTTGCTCGGCAAACCGGCCGTTTTGGTCCGGTTGGTTTACGTCCAGGTAATACTCCAGGTAATCGTAACCGGTGTCGCGCAGGGCCGAAATCACTTCCGGAAGTTCGAGTTTTTTTTGATCGCGTTCGGCGTACTGACCCCAGCCGTACACGTTTGAGCCGACCAGCGCTTTTCCTTGTGCGGCGCTCGAACCTTCGGATGCCGCCGTCATCGATACCAACGGCACCAGCGCGCCTCCAGCGACCATGGTGGCGGTTCTGCCAATGAAATCGCGCCGGGAATATTTTGAGCCTGGGCGGTGTGAAAACCTTTGGGAGTTCATTCAAGTATCGAGGTGATGGTGAAGCAGGTCGAGCATCGCCAGCTTTCGTTCGGAACTGATGGATTGCTGCAGCTGGCGGCGGCGTCGGGTCGACATGCGGCTAAACGAGTGGCCCAGTTGTGCGTTGCGTTCGATATGCTCGAACTGAGGCATGCCGATACTGGCCAGACTGACCGGCAGAGATAAGACATAACCGAGCAGTTTGTCCAAAGGCGCCGCCCCCAGAAGCTGTTCCTGGCCGAACACTTTCATGGCGATGATTCCCATGTGCTTGCGGACCGCCACCGGCAAGGCCAGAGCCTCGAAACTCGCAGCTCCGTCGCTCCGGGCTTTCATCCCTTTGTTCGTATCCGCCATGCTGGCCAGCCCGGCATTGAGCGCCATTTGCGTGCAATCAAAATCGTGCCGCTCCAATGCTGTGCGCAACGCCGCCGGATCGGCGTGACAAGTGATCCCGATCGCCCTGGTGATCTTCTGTTCGCGGGCCTGGTACAGGGCTTCGAGCACTCCGCCGGGGGCTTCGATTTTCTTCAAATCTTCGGCATCCTTTAAGGCGTGGATATGCAGCACGTCCAGGTGATCCGTGCGCAGACGATGCAGGCTTAACTCGATTTGCCGCCGCGCCTCGTCCGCCGTTCGCCCGGGAATCTTCGTAGCCAGGGTTACTTCTTTGCGACGGGCGGTCATTATCCGGCCAATTCGTTCCTCGCTCCGGCCTTCGCCATACGCGTGCGCGGTATCGATATAGGTAATCCCAAGATCGATCGCGCGGTTCAACGCTTCGAGCGCTTTGTCTTCTTGCTCGTACATCAGGAACCGGCTGCCCGAACCAAAACCGATAATGGGCACGCGCATGCCGGTTCGACCTAATATTCGGGTTGGGAGGCGGGGCGTGGAAGTGCTCGCCAGGACCTGGCCGGCCAGCATGCCCGAAGCAACCACGCCCAGAAATTCGCGTCGATTCATGGCGTTGGCTAGCGTGGCGCAGGAGCCCACGCCTCTCAAGGAGAATCCCAGGGCAAACGCTTCTAAATCCCCTGAAAAGAGCGCCCTGAGGTAGGGACATCGCGCTGCGATGTCCCCGCCCGCGTCCAGCGGGCGGAACGAATGCAAGGGGAGTGACGTTCACATCGGACGTTGCGCCGCTGAACGCGGCGCGGACGGCGCAGCGGAGACTGTCTCAAAAGGTTTGTCGCTAGTGGATGGCTCGCGAGACAACGAGAGGTGAGTTCATTGTCAATCTTAATTCAAGCAGCCACTCGCCTCTGTCCACCGGCATGCCCAAACACGCGCAA
>DASRFK010000224.1:0-4648 GCA_035651635.1 Verrucomicrobiia bacterium
CGTGTACTTGCGGGGGCATCCACATATTCACCACTTTGCCAACCACCTGGGCTTCGTGAGGCGTTTTGAAGTGCCTGGCCTTGCGTTGCGAAAGCGGATGTGGAAGAAGCGTGAGTTCGTCCCCTTCCTGCTCGCCCCAGCAGCAGCTATAGCCATACTGGTGCCGGACGAGATAGAGCGGCCGTTCGCACAGTACCTTCCACTCAAAATTTCGCACCTCCACCTGCTGTTCATCAACTTCAACCACCGACTCTGGAGGCAAGATGCCTCCCATGGTGTCATCTTTCAAGCCGATCAACGCGTAACAATACCGGTCAGGATGAAGCTTGCCGCGCAGCTCCGCAGGCACGCATTCCAACTGCTCAGGACCCAGCAGAATGGTTTCATCAGGATCGGTCTGGGCATCGAAGTCCGAAGCAAGATCAGACTCTTTCTGCATCTCAATCGGAGGCAAAGCAGTTGTTTTGTCTTCGGATACATTTATGGGAGATGAAAGTGCAGGCAAAAAATGAAAACATGCGGTCTCTCGCAGGTCGATATCAAAGAGCAGCAGCAGTTGCTCGTATGGCACCCGCAGGCATTGTGCAAGGCTGAGCAGTCTGCGAATATCCGGAACCGAGCCTTGCTCTATCTCTGCCAGGCTCTCCAGGGAAATGTAGTACTCAGAGCATTCATTGGTTTCGGCAATGAGCCAACTGGCCAGTTCGATGTCTCCCGGCTTCAACAACCGGTCTTCACGAAGCTGTTGGATCCGTTTTCCGGAACTCATGATACTTTACCTTGCCAATAGACTTAAAAGGCTAATAAAGCGCTTTAGGTTAGGGGGTATTATGGAATTGATTGTGCCTCACCTCTGGGGCAAAAGGAAAGCTTTTTTGATGTAAAAAGATTGTCAAAAACCCACTTTGGGACAGCGCCATAATGAACTATTTTGGGAATACGAGCAAATCCGTTGTTCCCCGTTTGATCAAACAACAGCAGGTATTCGTCAAATCGCGGCGTGCGGCTCGAAAAACCACAGGCTCACGATTCGTCCAATAATTTCAGCATTCCTGCCGGGCACAAGGCGCCTTACGGGCATCCGAGAGAGAGGGTGGGGCAGCAAGCTCACGGTTTCCCCATCCTGCTGGCACCAGCCGCAATGATAACTTTGCGCATAACGGACAACGTAAATCGGACGCTCCCGCAAGCCCCTCCAGGCAAAGGTTTCAATCGTAGTTTGCCGGCGATCGATCTCGACCAGGGAACCGGGTGGAACCAGGTCGGCCATGCTGTCATCATCCAACCCGATCACGGCATAGTGATAGCGTGATGGGTTCAGGCGCTCCTGCAGCGGGGCGGGTAAAAGATGCCAGGCGGCGGAATCGGGCTGCAGCAAGTTGGTCTGTCTCAAATCGAGGTGCGCGTCCAGATCCAGTTGAAAGGAAAAGCCGAGCTCCTTCACGTTGATGCGTACCAGCTCAGTCCGCACCGGGTCGAGTCCGGCGCCGGGCCTTGCATGTTGAGGATCAACGCCAAAGGCCTGCATCACTTGTTCGTAGGGCATTCGCAGGCAAACCGCCAGGCTGAAAAGCTTGTAGATGCTGGGAGTGGCGCCGCGCTCAATCTCTGACCAGGTGGCCGGAGAAATATAGTAATCGGAGTTGCCCTTTTCATCGGCGATCGAGCGGCTTATGCGCTCGATATCGGCGACCTCAGGCAGACGATCTCGATCGAACCTCTTCCTGAAGATCTCTGAATTTATTGGCTCCATGGGAACCTCAACTGTACTCAGTACTCGGGTACTCAGTATTCAGCGGCTACGAATGCCTGCATCGATAGGGGGAGAAAACGACGCAACTCTATCGCAGAAATATGGCGGAAACAAGCCTAAAGTGGGAATTCTGCAAACTCAAAATTTTGTCGTTTTCTGCCATAACAGACTTACGGGGATCCAGCCTGAAGCGACGGCGTTTGCTTAAGTTTCTCCAGGTTGCTCATGATCTTGCGCCAGTCATCTCGGTGTTGCCTGGTTGCGTTAGGAGCGTCAGGATTGGCATAGAAGGCGAGTATGTTCTGTTTCAGGTCAGGCGAGACATCGCGAAATTGCTTGTCGGCCAGTTGACCGAGCAACTTTGCATAGGCCCGGTCGGTGAGCGTGTACTCGCCGGGTTTTGTCTGTTTTCCCGTATCGCAATCGTCGTTCTGGAGCCGCAGGTGGCCTTGCCGTAAATCCAGGAGATAAGCCCGATAGCGGTCTACCGTGCTGTCTACGCTCTTGATATAACGATCTTCGGTTTCTTTGGTGGGAACCATGAAAGCGAGGGTCTTGAGAGAGCCGAATTTGGGCAGCAAGCGATACAAGAAGGCAAGAATCCTGGCCCCGAGTCCGGGCTTGTCGTATTTTTTGCCCCACTCTCTTTCGTAGTCGGCGCGCTTGAGGCGGTACAAGAACTTCTTCTCGCTGAAATTCGGGTCTTCTTTTACCATGTCGGCCCGTTGGGTGAGAAGCGCCACGCGGGTCATCTCGGGGATCAACTTGCTGACCGCATGGCGGTAGCTGCCAATGCTCAAATCCAAATCGGGAAATACCTCGGTAAGCTCGAGGCCATAGGTTTTTTTGAAGGCGCGCTGCAGGACCGGGGTAGCCACCTCGAAGCCAATGAAGTCGTGATAACTCTGGGGAGCATAACGGTGTTTGGCAACCTGCACCATATCAAAACCAAACTCAGTGCGGATGTGGGCCTTGGGGTCTTGGGCGTAGGTAACTTCATCGCCATATTTTTTCCTGAGCTTGGGAAACTCCCGCGCCACGGAAAAGTTTATTGTGGGATGGCCAACGATATCGGCGACGTAGTGGGAGAGCGCCCCCAGCGCAAAAGCGTACTCATTTACGTTTTGGGCTTCGCCCAGCAGGGCGATCACAAAATCTCCGCTGCGCACGTAATGCGCCAGGTCGCTGAAATATTTATTACCCGAAGGATAATAGCCCATGTCCTGAATCAGGCAGCCGCCATAGGCGTAGGCATGCGCCTCGCGCAACTGGTCGACGGTAAGCCCAGGATACTTTTCCAGCAAGAGCGGCTTAATCTGATCGTCCCAGACCAAATCTACGATTTCTTCATGGGTCAGAACAGAATAGCCACCGCAAAATGCGGAAAAAAACAGGACAGAACAAACCGTAAGGAAAAACAGGCGGAGGGACCGTGGGCGGCCTGGGAGCTGCATCCGCGCATTGTATTTAAAGGTCTGGAGCCGTGTCCAGAACTGGAAAATCTGTCAATATTGGAGGGAAACGGTATAAGTTGCTAATGACGCTCGCCTTAGACCTAAACTTTGGAGGAGCTGTGGGTTTCCATGCTAAGGCTTCGTGTTGCAGGGCGAGTGGAAATAAAGACTGGAAGCGTGGAGCTGAGACCTTGGAGAACCCCTCGGGCCGAAGAGTGTAACCCATGTCTCCGGAACGTTCTGTTACCTACGTCTCCGGAACGGGCATTCAAGTTTTGGTGGGCAGTGCAGGAGTCGAACCTGCGACCTCCTGCTTGTAAGGACTTCCGCCACAAGAAATCAACAACTTAGCGGGAATGACACTGATTGATACGGAGTGGTCCAGAGCCGCTATTCATGGGGTTTTGCGCGAGGCACCCTATCACTCCATCTCACTCGGTCTAGTTTGGTGGTAGGCACAAAAGTGGGCACGGTCGCGGAGCCCCGCATAGCCCGAGTTGTCCGGCCAGAGTACAGAATGACCGGGGGCATCCTCCGAAGCCTTCGGGCTACTTCCTTTTCTTTTTTTCTTAAATTTTTTCTTTGGGGCAAGCGGGATAGCAGCGTCCCGCGAGGGTATTTTTTCGACTACAATTGCTCCGAACTTCCGGGGATGCTCTCATGAAACTGTTTCTAAGTTGGTCAGGTGAGCTAAGCCACAAAATAGCTCTCGCGCTCAAGGGATGGCTGCCGTCAGTCATTCAATCACTCAAACCGTACGTTTCCTCTGAAGACATTCAGAAGGGGGCTCGATGGAGCCAGGATGTGGAAAAGGAACTGGCAGAGTCGCGTTTCGGAATAATCTGCTTGACCCCGGACAATTTGGCTGCGCCCTGGATTCACTTCGAAGCCGGAGCCCTATCAAAAGCCATACCCAATGCCTCTACCGCTGTATGTCCGCTACTTTTCAACTTAAGGCAATCGGACGTGCCCGGCCCCCTTGAGCAGTTTCAGAACGTTCGCAACGAAAAGGGCGACATCTTCAAACTAATGTCGAGCATAAACAGAGCAGAGGAAGCTAGCCAGCAACTGGAGCCGAGTGTACTGAA
Organism: Verrucomicrobiia bacterium; assembly: GCA_035651635.1. Classification (GTDB taxonomy): domain Bacteria; phylum Verrucomicrobiota; class Verrucomicrobiia; order Limisphaerales; family UBA8199; genus JANXQE01. The sequence continues at coordinate 4,296 of DASRFK010000224.1, forward strand.
GAAGGCTTTTGACAAATTTTGGCCGGAGTTGAGCGATCAATTGAACGCGTTTGCCGAGCTACCAGTGAAGGGGAAGCCACAAACTCCCAGAGATGAACGCGAGATTCTAGAGGAACTGCTGGAAATCTCTAGGGCGCAACAGAGATTGTTGGCGACGCGGAACGATCTGGCCGGTTTTCTAGCTGAGTTTGGATCGGAACTGGCGCAGATGAATGCGGCGAAGATTCCCCCTCTGGGTTTCGCCAGCATTGGGACAGGAACCCTCGGGTTCAATGACATGATGAAGCTGATGTCATCAAGAGTACCTTCTGGCCCGAACTACGCCACGCCCCAACCGTCGATTGCTGCGCAGA
>DASRFK010000225.1:0-36797 GCA_035651635.1 Verrucomicrobiia bacterium
GATTTAGCCGCGCGGAACAATTCGAAGCACGCACATGAAAATACACCGGCGCAGGCAAGTTCGGTCAACAAAGGCAGATGCGTTAGGAGCTCTTTCATTCGAAACAATCGGCCCGGTTGTAAAATCGCAAATATTCCAGAACGGACGCACGGTCAGTGCGCCTCGACTTTATCCCCATCTTCCTCTGCGAGTCGGAATTATACTCACCCATGAGTGCACTCAGCTTTCTTCAGGAGCGTTCTGCTGTCAACCACAATATGAGCATACTCATTTTGTTCTTGCAGATACTTGCCGACCGATGTATGAGTATGCTCATTATTATGAATACACCCACTGCCGGCGAGGAGAAGAACACGAAACGCGCGGATTCCAAGAAGCGCAGCCGCACCCCGCACCCATATAACAACGAAAAAACAAAAGAAAGGATTCTGGCGACAGCATTGCAATTGTTTCGCACGAAAGGGGCGGAGGAAACAACCGCTCACGACATCTCGACTCGAGCAAAAGTGAACCCGAGCACCGTTTTAAACTATTTTCCGGAGAAGGAAGATTTGGCCGCGTATTTTTTCCAAAAGGAATTGGACGATTTGATTGGCTGGTTCAGCGCAAATGCCAGACTTCAAAACGCGCCGCTTCGAGAACAACTTCTTGCCATATTTAATCGTCAATTGGAGGCAATTGCCCCTTATGAGGATTTCGCAAGATCCGTCTTTTTTAGGAGTTTTCGACCAGGATCCAAACTGAATGCTTTGAGCCTGAACTCGAGGCTGTATCGAGTAAAGTGTTTATGCTTTATGAATGATTTGTTAAAAGACGCCGCACGGAGAAAAGAGATTCTTCCACTTGGGCCGCTTGGCGCGTACGGTTTCGCTTGGTTCTGGAGCCGGATCCTTAACCTCTGGCTGATGGACACGTCGCCGGACAAGCAAAAAACACACGCGGTTCTCGATCACTCTATTAAGCTGACAAGCTATTTCCTTGGGAAGAATACGTGGAGTTGGACATGAAAGGTCCCGAATCCAACCAGTTCAAAAGAGCCGCAAGGATGACAGGCTTGGGAGTGCGCCTACTGGGCAGCAATCTTGGTTTCGCGCTCGGCAATCTGTTTTCTTCGGAGGAAGTTAAAAAAACAAGGCGTTCTGCCTTCCAAGAGACTAACGCGCGCCGCATCCGACGAGAGTTGCAGGATTTGCGCGGGCCGGCAATGAAGCTCGGGCAGGTCCTCAGCATGCAATCCCACTTCTTGGACGAGAAGGCGATTGAGGAACTTACCGCCCTCCAGATGCAAGCACCGCCGATGCATCCCACGCTTATGCGGATTCAATTTCGAGCGGAATTCGGGCGGGATCCAGAACAAGTGTTTGCAAAATTCGATCCAGAGCCCTTTGCAGCAGCCTCCTTAGGACAAGTTCATCATGCCACAACGAAGGAGGGCGTCAAAGCCGTTGTAAAAATCCAATACCCGGCGGTCCGGGAGATTATTGAAACTGACTTTAATACACTTAGCCGGGCAATGCTGCCGGCACGGTTGACGCAATTTGTTCCGGATTCAGCAATCGAAGAGTTGCGTCGAGGGATTCTTTTGGAATGCGACTATCGAAATGAGGCGAGAAACATCCAACGCTTCGGCGATGCGATGAAGGACATCGACTATGTCCGCCTTCCGACAGTGTTCCCGGAAATGAGCGGAGAAAGGGTGATTTCAATGTCCTTCGTTGAAGGGAAGCACGTAGATGCGTTTCTTTCTGAGAAACCATCCCAAAAACTACGTGATTTAGCGGGGCGGCGGCTCACCGAGTTGTTTTGTTTTCAGGCCTACACCATGCGTTTGCTCCATGCGGATCCTCATGCAGGGAACCACCTATTCCAGGACGATTCGATTGGAATGCTTGACTTCGGTTGCGTGACCGAATTGCAACCCGGGGTTGTGCAATGCATTCGTGACTTCTCAAGGGCGCAATGGGATGAAAACGATGAGGTCTATAGTTCAATGTTAAAAGTGATTCGTGGCCCGGGAGTTTCGCCAACCGACCCAGGCCCTCGACAAACACTAAACGAGATGATGAAAGTGTACCGCTGCCTGTATAAGCAGGATGGAACCCCAACCGATTTTGGCGACCCCCGCGTTTTACGAGAAATGGCGAATTTGTACAAAACGATGATTGGAAGCAAATTCCTGTCGAAAGGGTTCTTGTTCTATTCCCGAGCGGAGATGGGCCTTTACATGATGCTTCATCGGCTAGGAGCCCGAGTGTCTACGTATGCAATTGCAACACATGCGATGGGGCTCTCCAGATAACCAGAATTTCGATCGACGTCATGCTTGGTTGAGCCACGATCTCCACTCTGGCGAGGTGTCGCGACACCTCACTCGGGTGAATTCTTGATTGTGATGGTCATCGGCGGCGTTTTTCTCACTATCCGCTGCAAGGCGCTGTTCAAAGGCAAAATTCCCGGAGCGTAAGAGCATTTTCTTTTGCTCAAAGGTCAAAAGGACAAAGAAGTTTCGTGAGAATCTTTATTTCGAACGTATAACCATAAATGGCCGTGCTCAGGCCTTTTCTTGGTCGGTAGCCTAAAAAATTGTCAGCCTTGCCGCCGCTGTCGGCGAAGTCTTGAGAAAACGAGACGATTTTCGGTGACGGGAAAGGGTTGAGTTGTTCACGGGTTGGCGGGCGAGGCAGGTTGGCCGCCCGCCATTTTAGCTCAAAACATCGACGAAAAGTCGCAAGCATTGCATCCACCGGACGACATGAAACACCGAAAGTAGGTAATACTTGCCAACCACTTCGAAATTTCTTCGGGATTGCTAACGAAAAAGCACAACGGAACGCTCAAAGTTTGCAGAATCCGCAACGTTCTCGGAATTTTCTGAACTGGCGGAGCCGGACCACGCTCAGATTCTTTGTGAGGCCTTAGGGTGAAAAGCTCACTATTTTTGTTCACTTTCGCTGAACGCTGGACATTACCCAAATGACGATTAAATGGCGAACGACACTGAACTGCTAAAAAGCTACGTAACCGAGAGCTCAGAAAGCGCTTTTGGGGAGCTGGTTCATAGGCACATAAATACCGTCTACGCAGCAGCTTTCAGAGAACTCTCGGGTAATGGGGCTCTGGCCGAAGAAGTATGCCAGATGGTGTTCTTGGAGCTGGCGAGAAAATCATCTCAACTATGTGGTCACCCGGCTCTGGCAGGCTGGATTTATACGTGCGTCCGTCGGATGGCCGCGAATGTTCGTCGAACAGAGGCAAGACGACAACGAAGAGAAGCCCAAGCGCAAGCCATGAGCGAACTATCTCAATCTGGACAAGCCGGTTCGGGTTGGCTGGAGATTAAACCCATCCTCGACGACGCGATGCACGAATTAAACGAGTATGACCGCGCAGCGGTTGTTCTTAGGTTTTTTGAGCAACGGACAATTGAAGACGTTGGCTCAGCTCTGGGGCTAACCAAGGGCGCAGCGCACATGCGTATTGACAGGGCGGTTGGAAAACTGCGGCTTCTGCTATCGAAGCGCGGCGTCACCTCAACAGTGCCTGGATTGGCTGCCGCCTTGGCTGTCGGAGCAACTCTTTCCGCTCCGTCAGGTCTCGCCGCAAGCGTGATCTCAAGCGTTTTAACTTCGACCGCGACCACTGGCACAACCGCTTTGTTAACAAAGGTAATCACTATGACAAAACTTAAAATGGCATTGGCAGGTGCTCTGATTGTAGGTGGGATTGCGACACCGCTCGTCCTTCAACATCAAACACAAACCAAATTGAAGCAAGACAACGATCGCTTAAGGCAGCAACTGGATGAACAAGCCGGGTTGCTGGGCGAAAACCAGCAACTTTCGAATCAATTGTCCCAGCTCTCGGCCAAACTCCAAACCAAGCTCCCAGACGAGCAATCGGAGCTGTTGAGACTTCGAGGGGAAGTGTCAAGACTTCGACGTGAAAGCCAGGAGCGTCAAGTGGCCAAAATGACACGGAACCCAAAGCCCGCCAGGCCTTCACAAGCTCAGGAAGGCGAAGACCGAGCAACGCGGATTCAGAACCAACTGACCCAGGCAATGGATTTACGTCGTGCCGCTTTGGATGTTGCGGTGTCCCCGCAGGCAAATTCCGCGCCGCGAGAGGGGGCAGTCACGCTGGTCGCCGACGAATCGGGTAACCAACACCTAATGCAGCTCACAAATGGTAACTGGCAGGAGATTGAGAACGGAGGGAGCTACGTGGCCACTTCGGACGGAACTTTGGCCTTTAGGGGCAACAATGCAACAAATTCGACCAACGTGACCCAAGTCCATTATGCAACCTTGACCAACTCGCCGGCGGCGACTGCACATTGACCTACGCTTGGTTTTTCCGTTTGGTTCGTAACGAATTCCTCAGGACCGAATTGAACCAGGATGAAATTAATTTTAATAAAACCGCTGAACGAACTATGCGCAAAATGATTCAAGGCCGTTTCCTGACCTTCCTAATTGCGAACTGTGCCAGCCTGGCAAGCGGAGTGGATTTGTTGCAACACTATCCAACAACACTGACAACGGCTCTTACGGACTCCAGCCAGGCGCGGCCTTGGCAATTCCTGGCCAGCGACATCTTCAAAGTTTCGCAGTTTAAATTTCAAGTCGGCGATCAGTTGAAAGTGGAAACCGGCCCGGCCTCCCTGGGCGTTGTCCACTGCAGCGACGGCGCCGTGGGCGCGATCTTGATCCCATCCGAAGGCGCCACTTTGAAATGGGGCAACGGAACGGAACCGGAGAGTGTGGCTAACATCTGGCTACGATTCCATCCTGCAGAGATCAACAAGATATTTCCGCCGAATACTGTCTCGGTGGGTGCAGCAAGTAGCGCCTTCGCTGAAATGAGAACCATCGTCGTAGGCAAGTTCAGGGCTAGCTATCAAGCGGGGATGAACGCCATAATTCCGCAGCCTAAAGACATGGTAGTGGATGTGGATACCAAGGTGGGCGTGCGGCGCTTCTTTACGGTGGATACTCAAGCCGGGACGGCAGAATATGTCAATGCGTTTGAAAACCAGCCCATTCGCGTGGGAACGGTGCATGGATCATCGACACCACCAAAAATTCTTTTCACGAAACCGGCCGATGGAGCTCAGGAGGTTGATCCAACCCTGACGGAAATCACCGTGACTTTCGACCAAGATATGGGTGAAGGGATGTCCTGGACTGGTGGCGGCACGGAATATCCGCCCAGCCCTCCAGACAAGAAGGCGGAGTGGCGAGGAAATCGCACATGCGTTCTGCCAGTGAAATTGGAGCCGAAGCACCATTACCGACTGGGCATCAATTCACAAAAGTTTCGCAACTTCTGCAATGCTGCAGGGCAGCCGGTTCAGCCCTCGATTATTAAGTTCACGACGAAGTAATCCGATGAGACCAGTGGTGGTAATGTGCCTTGGTGCAGTTCTGATATGGCAAAGCGGCCATGGCATCGATTTGTTACGACGATACCCCACTACTTTGACCGGCGGCGACACTTCAAGCCGAGCGCGTCCCTGGGACTTCGGCGAAGAGGACCTGTTTCAGATTTCCGGTTTTGAATTGCGGATCGGAGACCTGCATCTCCAAGCTGGGCCTTCGGACCTGGGAATCGGGCATTCAGCAGATGGCGCGGTATGGGCGCTCGTACTGCCGCGGGAAGGGGGCGAGTTAAGCAGTTCAGTCGTTCAAAATGGAGAATCCATTGCCAATGTTTGGTTGCGGTTTCATCCCAAAGAGCTGGGACGACTGTTCCCGCCCGAAACGGTCACCGGAAGTGGCGACACAAACAAACTGGATCAGATGCGGATCGTCGCCAACGCCAAGTTTTCAGCAAGTTGGCAACGCGGCCGAAATGCGCTCATACCGGAACCGAAAGACCTCACGCTGGATGTGGATACGACAGCTGGCCGACGTCGCTTTTTCGCCGCCAATATGACAGAAGGGACCGCTGAATACGTTTCTGCGTTCGAGGCGAGACCCGTGCGGTTGCCGCCCGCGTTTTCAGTTGCCTTGGCGGCCCAGGCGTTTGACCAAATTTGGGAAGCATTTGACCGGGAGTACGCGATGTTTGTCCTCCGGGCTAACGTTGATTGGGGTAAGCTGCGTGAACAGTATCGTCCAAAAGCTCTTCGAGCCAAGTCAGTCTATGAATTCGCTAGTGTTTGCGCGGATATGCTTAAACCACTAAGGGATCTCCATATTTGGCTCCGTGTGGCAGACGCGGATGTGCTTGTTTTCAATCGTCCGCGCTTGGCTAACGCGAATCCGTCGGCTTCCCAAGTAATCTTCGCTGACTTGAAAGAGGAGGCTGATGTGCAATGGGCCACAACGACTAACAAAATCGGCTACCTGGCCATTTACAATTGGAGCAACCCCGACGTATCCGCGCAGTGTGACATTGCACTGGAACAATTGCATGACACTCGCGGATTAATCGTCGATGTACGACTCAATGGTGGTGGCAGCGAAGACCTGGCTCAAAAAGTGGCGGGCCGTTTCCTGTCGCAAGATTTTGTTTATGCCTATAGTCAGTTTCGAAATGGTACCGCCCATACCAATCTGACGAAAAAATTCGAGCGGAGAGTGAAGCCGCGCGGACCCTGGCGCTACGGACGCCCAGTGATCCTCCTAATAGGCCAAAAGTGCATGAGCAGCACTGAATCGTTTGTGGCCATGATGAGCGGCGATCCGGAACTGACGACCATGGGAGACCACACTTGCGGGTCAAGCGGCAACCCGAGAATGATTCGGCTCCCCCTGGATATGAGCGTCAGTCTCCCTCGATGGATTGATTATCTACCCGATGGAACAGCCATTGACGAACATGGCTTTCAGCCTCAGGTGCGTTTTGATCCACAACCGGGTGCATTTGATGGTGAGCGCGACGACTTGTTAACTGCTGCCCTTCAACGGCTGAACGAAACAGCCGCCACGAGCACTTCTCGGACGGCGATCGAGAGCGTTAACGAACACAGGCAGTGAGATGGTGCGGTATTGACCTTCAACCCGTCAAAGGAAACGAGCTTGATGCCCACCGACAGTCAAGTCATGGAGCGTGATCGTTGGTTGTGACGAGCAGGGCCCTTACACGGAAAGTGAAATAGCGTGAGTGCCGATTGTGCTTCACTTCATTTCTGGTTCTTGACCCTGGTGTCGATCAACTTAAGCCAGCCGTTTCCCCGTTGGATCTCAATAAGCTTGAGCCAGTCAAGTGCATGGTCGGGCTGCACGCGCATGAATCCAGCTTCCTGTTCGAGGTGGCGCCGGTAGACAGCCAGCCCAGCAGCAAGGAGCATTCCGTCGCGACCGGCACGCAAACGCGCATTCTCGACGTTGAGTATATCTACTATGAGTTGGGCAGTATCTGGCGTCATTTCGCGTTTACGCTGGCTCGCTGCTGCACCCGGGCCGGACTTGGGGCCTTTTATTTCTATGTGCTTCCTCATGATGTGCCCGTGACCCGCTTCGATATGCGGCCGTGTGCCCGACCGGCAGGTATTCTTCCTTTTACCCTCTCGTTTAACTTGGCAATGAGCTCCTGCTCGACTTTATCCCGCGCCTCACGAATCCACGGCGGCTCGGGCGGCAGTTTGCGGAGAAACATGACGCATTCCAGTGCCACGAAAACCTCCAAGCCGTGCCAACGCACAACGGCAAGCTCCAGCGGGCCATCGGCAAAATCGCCCGCGGGCGGGTGAATTTCCTCGCGGATCAGCTTCACCGTCTCGAGCCGGTTATTAAAAATAACCAGCACTTCCTTGCAGCGGGCGCGCTGAACTTTAGCCTTTGAAGGGAACTCGCGTTTCATAGCGTATTTTTGGCAATTGCCTCTAGGAAAGGTTTGTGACAACAGGGTCCAAAAATCAAACGCTGCCCAAGCTCTGTCTACAAGGGGCCTGCGGAAACGCCCATATTTAGTGCTTTGGCAATTTGTTTAGCTCCTGCAGCACTCTTCGCCGTCCGCCGATCTGCATCGCGACTGCAATAGGCCGGCGTCCGTGGAAGATTGGCGACCGGGTCTCCAACCAGTTCCGTGCCGCTCCCTTGTTGCCTGCGAATACTTGGAGCGCACGGCTCCAAACCTCTGGGCAGTCTTCAGCGATTTCCGCAAATGGTGTCGGCCGACAGAGCTTTCCAGAAAGCAGAGCCGAGAGCAGAAAGCGGGCGTCGTCAGCATCAAGGCGCTCTGTGTCCGGGGAAGACTGGAATTCGTTCAGTCGCGCTCGGTCGTTTGCAGGATATCTCTGTCTTTTTCCGATAGCTCGTTTGTCGCCGGCTTCATGCTTCATATAAATTATTGAGCCAATTCTCAGTGGATCATCGTCATCTCGTCTCGCCACGGGAACGCGCGCAACGTGATCTTGAGCGCCACCGAAGGAGTAGCGGTTGGAAACTCGAAATCGAAGACACCGTAATGCAGCTGAGTTTCTGACTGACCCACGTTCACGGACGCCGACCTGTGCAACATTGTGTGCCAAGTACGGTTGCGTAACGGGGTGTAATGGTCATGACCCGCAACGACAAGTTGAGGCGCGTGGCGCTCGACGGCCTCTGCCCACGCCGGATTAAACGCGCAGGGCTGCGCCAAAGGCAGCCCAACCGGACTTTCATGCATTAGCCACAGCGTCCTGCCAGCCGGACCAGTTTCTGCCAGCAGTTCAGGCAACCAGGCGTCTGCGTTGGGAGACAAAGGTTCGCGGGAACATCCGGGATGTAACTGCACCTCGTTGCTGGTGGCCGACAGGTGCGCGCACCAGCAAAGTTCAGATCCGGTGAGGCAAGGAAACCCGATGACAACAAGCGGGCCAACTTTATACGCCCGGCCGTACAACCCCATCAGTTTGCGGCGTTTGTGTGGCCAAGCATCAACGAACTCCGACCAGTTGGTATCCTCATGATTGCCGCGCGCGAAAAGAAGATGTTCCACGCGGAGCTTGGCCAGGATGGTTGCACATTGGACTGTTGTGAGCTTTGGTTTACCAGTATCCCCCATGGCATCAAGGGCGTCGCCGACAATTGCCACCACATCCGGGCGATGTTCGGCGACCGCATGCGTCAATGCCATGTAATGCATTGGCGACTGGTGCAGGTCTGCGGCCGTTAGCACGCGAACTGTGGCCATACATTATTTAAGCGCCGGTGGTAGCCTTCGACGAACGGCGCTCCGGCTTTTGGTAGCGCGCTGAGTTTTCTTTGGTTGCCCAACAACTTCATTGCACCCATGTCCGGGATTTCGTGAACTCGCCGTCCTTACGAACTGCGGCAAGCGTGAGTCGGCGCCCTTTAGCCGTGGGCCTTGGCTTCGGTTTCTCGGCTACGTAATCGATCCGCCACTTTGGGTGGATGACGAGGTAGGCGGACATTACGGGTCGGTTTAAAAACGCAAGCGAAGACAAAACATAGCACTCAAAGTTATGATAATAGTGGTCCGCAAATACGACGCCCCGGGTCCCCTCCCCGGCACAGCGTACCGAAAGCAGCAAGACATGATCCGGACCGATTTTTGTCTTGGCTTCAGATACCATCTTGGGCGTAAGCCTAAGTGTTTGGAAACTCCGCCCCCGAAGGAACCCGATCATAAAAGTGTCGGAATAATGGTCTCGAGCGTTCTTAGATGAGATGATTTCGGGCGCGACACCAGTGATCAGCGCTAACGCCGAAGCGCCGCAGCCCAGGCTGGCCCTCGCAGACCCGGCAAACAGGTGGGGCGCAAAGACGGACGCCGCAAATGGATAAAAATCCACACACTTCCTCGATTGTATTTCTCGCCCACGTCGCCATTTACCACGATCGGCCCGGGAATTTAATCGTGGAGGTTTTTTTCAGCCCGCCCTGCGGCGCTGGTTTCTTGGCGGCTTTGGTCTTCACTGTCGATGTTGTTCTTTTCGTTTGTTTTTTTGGCATAAATTTTGGAAGCCGTCTTGTTATGAAGAAGTAGATGGCCCGAGCGGTATGCCCGCCGCAGCAGCGATGCGCTTCGTCATTGCGACGAAGTCGGAACCATGCTCGAAGTACTCTTTGTACGGGCCGTAAATAGGCATACGCCTAATCTCCTGATCCGAGGTTTCACCCGCAGCCCTGGAAGCCTTCAGCTTGCGAAGAAGGAACGCCTCACCCGCGGCAACCCAGCACATTTTATCGACGTCCTCTTGAGGCAAATGCAAGTCGCCGATTTCCATGGCACGACGAGCATTGCTTCGAATCCGGAGCGCCGAATCGGTCATGTATACGTCTACACGGATCTTTCCAACGGGTCCTCCCCAGGCATCATCGGCGCACGCCAGGGCAAACACTTGAAGTTCCAACCATTCCCGGGTCTGCTTAGAAAGTGGGTGTGCAGGATGTGCTGGTTCCGAGAGGGGCTCCGAGCGACCCTCTTCACTTTTGGAGTTCCACATAACCCGCATGGCCGCCGTCAGTTCATCCAAAACCAATGTGGGTGCCTCATCAAAATAGTCGCGAAAAGCGGCGTAGACGGGAAGTTTGTGAAGCACGTGCCTCGGTAATTCGCCAGTTTGATGAGCGGCGCGGGTCTGGCGTAGGCGGATCAACTCCTCTGCCGCGAGGCAGCAATAAGTATCCAGCTGGTCGAGTGCCAAGGGCAGTTCCCGAGCATCAACCGCGACCCGAGCGCGTGACCTGAGTTCATCGATGATTTGGGCTCTGTATTGTTCTAACTGCACGCGACGGATGTCAGGTCCTGCCAATTCGTGCCGCATCGCAAGGCTTTGAATGTTGTTACCGAACCAGGCCTTCGTTGCTGGAGCGATCGAGTCCGCTGTGATTTGCTTCATGTTTTCCGTAGCCAAGCCGATTCTGGGCTCCATTTAGTGCGCAGATCTCCACCAGGCCGTTCGTGTTTCTTAATAGCTCAGTAAAGACTGTCACGAAGAATCGAAAATTGACCTCTTTTGGGTCGGCCTGCCGAGGAAAGCAATGCCGAGCCGAGGAAACTGAGTTGGTAGTCAGGTTGGTCACAGCGGTCGAATATCCAAAGCAATCCTCTTCGAATCGGGCATTTTGGAGTCAACCGTGATCAGGGTTGTTCTGGTCGGCGTGCTTCCTCCCGATTGGTTTGTTTGTAGTTTTGATTCATCTGCCACGAGAACATGACAGCGCTCAGCCAGTGCACGGATCTTTTGCTGTAATTCAGGAAGGACGGACCACAGCCCATTGAAGATTAGAAGTGGAGTCTCCCCATTCCGGAGCTGCGGCCAAGCCGGCTGGACTGCGCGACGGAGATCGTCGCTTCGGAGCAGGTTGTTTAAATACACAACACCAGGCACTGGAACAAACCAGTCGGAAGCGTGCACATCCACGCCAAGCACTCGCCGCAGAGGGATGGTGAGTGCACCATTCGAGTGGCCCAATGCTGTAATCACAAAAGTCCGCAGCTCGCCATTGCCACCCTGGATGAAACTGAAGCCACGCGATTGACCCAAGAGGGTAGTAAGGCGACTGAGAACCGTCCGGTCACCCGCGAGCCGGGCATGGTCCAGGCTTGGATAAACGCGGGAGAATTCATCCAAAATCTCCAGCCGCGCTTTGTCAGGGATGCGTTCCACCAGTCCAACCAGGAATTCCGCACTCGGATTGCCTTGGCCCGCGAACCATCCGCGAATTGTGTTCTCGGGGACGTTGGTCCATTTTTCAATTTCGGCAAACGTCGCCACCCTAGCACGCTGGCTTTGGAGCCACGGTTGGATCCGCCGTAACATTCGGACAATGCGATTAATTTGAGGATTCGGATCTTCGGCATGAGTCTGCTTTGATTTCATGCCATAGTGTTTGGCTGCAAACTGACCTGCCGTTTGTTGCTACGAGGGAATACCTTTGCTACCCTGCCGCGGATGCTAAATCAGGCCTCGCACGAACACCTGGGAATTCCTCCAGAAAAAATGGAGCAGTTCCTGGACGTGTGCCAGGCGTTCAAAACCGTCCGAGACCAGAGGCTATTCTGGGAACAGTTCCATTTTTTCGACGAGTATTGCCGGTCGAAATGCTCGAAATCCGAAGAGGAGGTCAACAGGCTGATTGCAGAAGCGGAACTGGAACTGAAGATGCGATCTCGGGAGAAGCCCTTGGTTTAGATTAAAGTAGGCCCCCTGCGTAAGGGGCGGAATGTGACGAGCCTGCAAACTCCATGCGCACGTGGAAGCCTGAAGAATCGGCTCTCGTTTGACCAAACCCAATTCGCAGTTGCGACGCCTCATCGGGGCGATCGCCTTTGGCGGAAACGACACGAAGAAAATCCCAGACGAATCTCCGCCAACGGAAATCCCAATCCAAGATTTAGGCCACCGTGGTGAAACCCGCTTCGTTTTTAATGGGGTCGATTTTGCTAAGCCGTCATGGCCGTTCGGGTCAAGAGGCCCATTTGCTACAATTTGCTACTAAGAATCAGAAAATTCATGCCGCTCGGTGCAGTCTGGGTTTCATCTTAACGCACCTTAAAGTGCACCTAGTTGCATCTCATTGCACAAACGGACCATCCGCAAGCAGGTTCGATCGCAAATCCGCGCACTGAACCGTGTGGGTCCGGCCAGACTGGCGGGAGTTCATCGGTGCCGAATTTCTCTGCCAAGGGTGGGGCCGCATAGGCGGTCGGCATTCCGTGCGTCACCGGGCCAGCTTGGCGGGAAACGCATACCGCACACCATGGAGTAGGTAATCCTCCAGCGGTCTTCGCAGCGGAATGCGAGACTCCGGGTCAATCAGACCTGCATCAATGCTGCGGCGAACGGACGCATGGATTTCCGAGGCACTGATGCCCAGTTCCTTTGACACTTCAGCGTACGGACGTTTCCTCCGGTCAACCAGGAGCTTGAGCAACACCACGACGTCTAAGGATTTAGCAACCATGTTTGTACTCTATTCGCGAATAGCAAATAGCTACCCAAGGGAGCCTCAAAATCCAGACTTAAACTGCGCCTGCCCTGCCCCGTACTACCGTTTTGAAAGTTGGCGATGCTCGGCGACCCGGAGACTACCCCATAAAACCCGCTACCCTGCCGTGTTGCTACCCTGAATGGCATTCAGGAGGTCAGGGGTTCGAACCCCCTCGGCTCCACCATCCTTCGCCCGCATCGCAGCGGAGGGCGAAGGATGGTTGTGGCAGCGCTTCCCATTCTTTGAGCCCGCAGGCTGCGGCTATCGCGTTAACCTCGGTGATAGTGCGCAAGCGCAGTTCCTCGGGCGCCGTTTTGATTTGGGCTAGCTCGCTCTCAATCTTAGGGGTGCGAGGACCCGCTACGGCCCGTTCAAATAACGAGCAACATTGATCCGCCAGCGCCTGATGCTCGTATAAGACGCACAGAAGCAGTGCGCTAACCTCCTGTTCTTGTGCTTCAGTGAGTTTACTTGCTATAAAACAGTTTGGTGTCTCGATCACCCAGAGGGCGTGGAATTGAGGTGTTCTCAGGAAGTCCCCGCAGGGTTCGCAAGGTCGCCCAGACTTTCTGCATCTCCTCCATGTTAAGGCATTCTGTGGCTCCGGCGTCTTTGGCTTTCGGAGGATTTTTATTTGTAAAGAGAATCACGTGATTATGTGTCCGGATTGGAGCATATTTTGGAAGTGCGGCAAACCGTAAAAGAGTGTATGCCGGGTCAGGAACCGCGAGGGTATCTGGTTAAGAGAACCACAGCTGGCAGCCATCAAGATTGGGGTGAAGAGATCTGTGCCTCGAAGCAAAATTTTCACATTGAGCAATGACGGGGGAATCAGATTTATTTGGTTGTGCATTGCTGCCCAGTGCAACACGGTTTGCCCCTTGTGCGATCGAAATGAACCGCAAAGCAGCTTTGGTGATCCGGCCCTGTGGAATCGTATGGAGAAGACCCTTTTTAGCTGCCTGATAAACCCTGAACGAATTCGAATTGGGTCGCATACCCATTTTCTCCCGATGAACGTCAGTTACTACCTGCTCACCTGAAATTGTGTTCGACAGGGTTCAGCGATTTCCTTGATATTCATCGTCAGCTGGCGGTCCAATTCGCCGAGTTGCCGCCGAACAACGAACTGCGCCTGGTTGGTGTCATAAACGGCATTTATTCCCCTAGACATTAGGATGCCATGTTCTTACGTCAAGACTAATCCCTGCGTTCGCGAGCTTCTGACGCTTTACGAGCGCGCCTTTTTCAAACTCCGGCGCTACGCAAACTGGGAATACCGGGTTTCGGAAGCGATTTAACGGCGGGAAATGCGGCGGACGGGCTCCCGCGAATCTGCACAGAAGCGTTGGCAAATAGACTCTATCGAGGCTGGTCTTGCGCTGTACTCGATTACCGGGCAACGTGCAATTGATTGCGGCTTTTCAAATACTGCACGCTTTTTCTGAGCGCCGGAATGAGCCTCTGGGCTGCCGCCCAACAGCCATTGATGGAAGCCTCGACCAACTCCGCTGCCAACCGCTGGCTCGATAAGAAAGTTCTCGCCAGCCGGGTTTTGGACGATATGGAAGACCCGGCCCCCTGGTCCGCTTTTTCGACCGGCGCTCCAGAAGTGGTCGATGCACGGGCCGCTCAAAAAACCACCGAGCAAGGCCACACTGTTGCCGAAATTTCTTTTTCACACGAGCGTTCGCGTGGCGGCCGGCCATCGCTCCGCTTACGCATGCCCACGCGGCTCGAGGTGCCGGGGCCGAAAAACGGCCGCGGCTGGGGCAGTGCCGGCATTCGACGCCAATTCGCCGGCGAAGATTGGCGGCAGTTCAACCGCCTTTCATTGTGGATCTACCCGGATTGCCCCGGATTCCAAGTGATCGCGTTGGAATTGCGACTTTCGAATGACGGCGAGCAGAAACTCCCTGCGCTTTTCGGACAGGAAGGCGAAACGACGGTCGTGTTGCGGAATCATGAATGGAACCGAGTCGTTTGGGAAATCGGCAACGTGGCGCGGGATAAAGTGACTCGTCTGGAGGTTACGAGCTTAATGTCGGGCAATGAGCCGGAGGCGGCATCTACGCTGACGTATGACTTCGCTCATTTGGAACTCGAGCAGGTCGAGCCGGATTACATCGAGGGCTGGGACGTGTGGCCGGGGCGCATTTCCTACAGCCATGCGGGCTACCAGCCCGGCGCGAGAAAAAGCGCCATTGCCAGCGGGTTGAGCGCCAAGGAATTCCGGGTGAAGGATCAGCCTACCGGCAAAACGATACTCGCCAAGCCCGTCAAAACAGTCAAAACCCAGCTCGGCCAATTTCAGGTCATGGACTTTTCCGAAATTCGTCAGAGCGGCTCGTACATTCTACAAGCCGGAGACGCGGCCACGGGCCCATTCCAGATCGACACGAACGTATGGCGCGAGACGATTTTGAAGGCGCTCAATTTTCTGTATGCCGAACGTTGCGGCATGGCGATTCCCGGTGTGCACGGAATCTGCCACCGCGATTGGACGGCGGTTCATGGCGACCAACGGATCGTGATCAACGGTGGCTGGCATGATGCCGGCGATCTCACCCAGGGCCTGGGCAACACCGGCGAGATTGTTTATGGCCTGTTCAGCCTGGCGGAACACCTGCACGCGATGGACCAAGACCCTGAGCTCTATCAACGGCTCCTCCAGGAAGCGCGCTGGGGACTCGATTGGGTTCTCAAGACGAGTTTTGGCGACGGATTCCGCAATCAAGGTTCAATTAGCAGCCGTTGGACGGATGGCATTCTCGGAACTTCCGACGATATCACTTCAACCGCGCGCAATAGTCCGCTGGGGAACTTCACCGCCGCAGCCGCTGAAGCCATCGCCGCGCGCGTTTTAAAGGAGTCGGACGCGCGCCTGGCGGCGTATTCGCTAAAGCTGGCGCAGGCCGATTGGCATTTTGCCTGCGCCGGGATGTCGGAAACCAATGCCACGAATTCGAAAGAGCTTTGGCGCGGCACATTCGATTCGGACAATGTCGAACACGAGGCGGCCTCAGTGGGGGTGCTGGCCTCGGTGGATCTATGGCGGGTCACGGGCAACCAGCAGTACGCCGACAAGGCCGTTGAATTGGCCCGGATTATTTTAGATTCACAGCAACGCAAGCGGCCGAATTGGGAAATTCCGTTATTCGGATTTTTTTATACCGGCCCATCGAAAGATCGGATTTTGCACTATTGCCATCGGGGCCGCGAGCAAGCGCCAATTCTCGCGTTGACCGGCCTTTGCGACGCGTTCCCCGACCATCCTGATTGGATGAAATGGTATTCGGCGGTGGCTTTGTATTCACAATACCTGAAAGACGTTGCCAAGTACACGCAACCGTACGAGGTGATGCCGGCTTCCATTTATCAAGCCGACGAATATCGAAGCGTGCCTGAGTCGAGGCGCGAATCGTTTCGCAACCAGGTCCTCAGCGGCATCCCGCTCGGCCGGGGCCATTACTTGCGGCTCTTTCCGGTCTGGATGGATTATCGGGGGCATTTTGGGACGATTTTGCCTCAGGCCCAGGCGTTAGCGAGTGCCGCCCAACTGCGGGGCGACCTCGAAGCCGTCGCGCTGGCGCAGCATCAAGCGGAGTGGATCATTGGTCGAAATCCCTTTTCACAGAGCATCATGTACGGCGAAGGCTACGATTTCCCTCCGCTGTATGCTCCATTTCCGGGCAACGTCGTGGGCGCATTGCCAGTTGGGATACAGACTCGCGGTGACGGCGATGTGCCTTATTGGCCAGTCCAAAGCACCTGGACTTACAAAGAAGTCTGGGTTCATCCGGTCGGACGATGGATCTGGCTCATGCGCGACCTGGCCGGACCGGCCCTCGTGGAAGGACAGGCAGACTTCCCAGTCCAGTTTATCGCGACCGGTTCCGAGACGGCCTCGGTGATCCGGGTGATTCCAACTCATGGGCAATTTCGGGTGATGCTGTCGGAAGGCAAATACAGGGTCCGATGTCAGAGCGAAGAGCATCCCGAGACTTTTCTGCCCGCCGGCACATATCATCTGGATTTGCGGCCGGGCCGTGCGCTTGGCTTCGACGTTTCGAGGGTCTCGTCCACCAATGGGGAGGTGCGAATTAGATTGAGCGCACAGGGCGAGGGCAGCCACCGGTTTGGCATCCGTGCGGATAACCTGGCGATTTCAGAACCGGAGAAAGGGTTGATTCTGAAACGAGGCAAAACGGGTACTCTGGAATGGTCTGGCAAGATCAATTCCACGGACGCACCATGGGTCGCGGTGGTCGTGGCGGACGAGAATCCAAGGATGCGGAAAGAACTGATCGGCGCAGCCTGGGAACCGTAGAAACGGAATCACCAATCGGGGCGAATTCCGACGTCGCCAATGCGCGCGCGACGTAGCGCAGACTTTTCAGTCTGCTGTACCACAGGTCTCTGACCTGCACGGCGTGCCTCTTGGCACGCCCGCGAGTCACAATGGGCTTGCGCCGGGGGTGCCGGCCGACTGAAAGTCGGCGATACAGCAGGCGAGAACGCCTGCGCTACGTGGGCTTCCCCAATCTTCAGTTTTCTGCAGGCAAGAATGCCCGCGCGCCGAACGGGACTGGTGTTTCGGCGCCCCGTTTTGCACACTGATAGCCTTGAACGTTCCACCTAACCCTCAGCCGACACGCCTCACTTCCATTGACGCGCTGCGCGGGTTGGTCATGTTCATGATGATCTTTGTGAATGATCTTGCCGGGGCGGGAAGGACAGTCCCTGACTGGATGGTGCATTTCAGCGACCGCCATCCGAAGGGAAGCGGAATGACCTTTGTCGATTTGGTTTTCCCCGCATTTTTATTCATCGTGGGCATGTCGATTCCGCTGGCGCTGGGCGGCCGGCTCGCCAAGGCCGAACCGGTTTGGAAAACTCTCGCGCATGTGGCCGTCCGCACTCTCTCCTTGCTGTTCATTGGCATTCTCATGGTGCATGAAACACCAGACACGGCCGCACTGGGCTGGTCGGGCAACTGGTGGTGCGTGTTGATGTACCTTTCGGCCATCGCCGCTTTTTGTTCGTTTTCAACGCCAGGCTCAGCAGTGGAATCCAATCGGAAGCATTGGCAAATCGTTGGTTGGTGCGTGCGCGCGATCGGGTTGATATCGCTAGTGCTACTGGCTTTTGCCTTTCGCGACGCGGATGGGCAGCGGATCATCACTTTGATTCCGTTTTCCCTGCGGACCTCCTGGTATGGGATCCTGGGCCTGATCGGGTGGGCCTATCTGGTCGCCGCGCTGGTTTTTTTGGTTTTTCGCACAAATCGCACGGCAATTCTGGGATGCATGGTTCTGTTGATGTGTTTGTTCATTGCGGATAGGAAGGGTTTGTTTGAAGGGTTTTGGCTCAACGGAATCGTCGGCATCGGTTCAACCTTGGGTTCGTTGCCGGCCATTGCGGTCTGTGGATTGTTGCTGGGCTCGATGCTTACCGCGTCCGAGAGCACCTCCCGCGAAGCCTCTCTCGTGCGCGTGCGCGAAGGAACCATGAATCGGGGCGGGGACATGTCGTCCCCGGATGCTCCCGTTGCAGGTTTAGAAGCTGTGGGGACGAGCGGTCACCCAAACTCACGGAGAGCGCGCACGTCATTCACCTTCTGGCTGGTGATCGGATGCGCCGCCGCTGCTCTCCTGCTGAACCGCTCGTTTGGCATCAGCAAGAACAGCGCGACCCCATCTTGGTGTCTCTGGTCCTGTGCCGTTACGGCGTCGCTTTGGTATGTTTTTTATCTGATCTGTGAGGTGCACCCGGTGCGTTTTATTTCGCGGCCGCTGGCGTTGGCGGGCCAAAACGTGCTGCTCGCGTATTTGATTTCCGAAATGTTGCCCGGATTGCTGGACGCGCTTCACCTGGGTGAGGGCTACGGCCGTATGGCGATGAATCTCCCCACCGCCATTACACGCTCGGTCCTTTGCGGAGTGGTGATCCTATTCGTCTCGACGTGGCTTAACCGAATTGGCTTCCGTTTGAAGCTCTGATTCCTGCTCGGGCAGAGACTGTGTGGTACGGAAAGGAGCAGAGGAGCCATGAGACACTGTTCCCAAGGGAACCGGCCGCGCAACTTTCTCGTGCGGTCGCAAAGGAGCTTTCCAACTTGCAGGCCCCTCGATCACCTCCGCTTCGCCACTAACGGCCTACTCGTACCGCAGCGCTTGGATTGGGTGCAGGCGCGCGGCTTTGAAGGCGGGAAACAGTCCGGCCACGATGCCCACGGCCGCGCTGAAGGCTACCGCGATGAGCATGGCGCCGCCGGTAATCACCGGCGCATTTGAGACCGGGCTCACGGTTTCGAGAATCCGAACGAAGCCAAATGAGGCGCAAACGCCCAGGCCAGCGCCGAGCAGGGCGATGACGACACTCTCGATGAGGACCTGGCTGAAGATGGCCAGGCCAGTGGCGCCGACGGCTTTGCAAATGCCGATCTCCCGGATGCGCTCATTAATACTCGCCAGCATGATGTTCATGATCCCGATGCCGCCCACCAGCAAACTAATCGCCGCAATGATCCCGCCACTCATCCTGGCGTTATGGATTTGTTGGTTGATGCTTTCGAGTTGGTTTTCCTGAGTGCGGAACCCGAAATCTTCAATGCCGCGATGGGTCACCATCAAAACATTGCGCGCCTGCTGCAAGGCCGGTTCGAGGTGATCGAGGTCCGTTATTTTCAAATCGATATCGCTTAGCCGGTTGTCAGGCGCGCCGTTGTTGACCGTCGCGGCGCGGAACCGCATCCAAGCCGTATTGAGTGGCATGTACAGCGTGTAGTTCTTGCGGTAGAATGCCCAATTGCCGCGGCCCCAACCTTTTCGACGTGCCGGTCCGGATTGCGGTGCCTGCGGATGGCTCTTTGCATATTCCCGTTCCTTTTTCTCCTGTTCACCTTCATACCGGGTAAACATCCCTACGATCGTGAACGGTTGGCCGTTGATGTTGATGACTTCGCCCAGAGGCACGATCTCGCGTCCAACTTTTTCAGGCGGGCCAAAGAGCTCGTCGCGAATGCCCGTGCCGATGACACACACCGCATTGGCGTTTTCCTCGTCCAGGTCGGTGAAAAAGCGGCCGTACTCAAGCGTGTGCAGGTTCATGTCCACTACCGCGGGCCAAACGCCGACCGTTTCGGAGGGGGAAACCATCTTGTCTTCTCGCGAGACGGTCACTCCATTAATCGCCATCTCCGGCGAGATCAAGCGGAGCAGGGGAGCTGATTCGCGCAGCGCTTCGACATCGGCCATGGTGCGTCCGGGGGCCTGATCAGCCAGATGTTCTTGTTCTGGCGGCACATCTTCTTCTTCGAGCAGGACCTTGTCCGCCCCGCCCATGGCAATCATGGTTTCCTTCATGCCATTTTCCATCCCTTTGATGATGGCTGCCATGCCCACCAGGCTGGCGACTCCGAGAATGATCCCCAACATGGTCAGGAATGACCGGAACTTGTGGCACCATACCTCTTTGAGGCCCACAATAATGGTGTTGAAAAGGTTCACGGCTTAATCGTAGCGCAAGGCCTGAATCGGATTGAGTTTCGCCGCTTTGATCGCAGGAAATATCCCAGCCAATACGCCCACCAGCACGCTGAAGCCAAAAGCTACCCCCAGGGCGGTGAACGTTACGATCGGCGCATTACCCGTCGGCGAAAACGAACTGATCATCTGGACCAGGGCGAAGGAAGTGGCCAAGCCAGCCAGGCCGCCCAGGATGGCAATGACGACCGATTCAACGATGATCTGGATAAAAATGTCGCTGGTGGCCGCTCCGACTGATTTGCGAATACCAATCTCGCGCACGCGCTCGGAAATGCTCGCCAACATAATATTCATGATGCCGATGCCTCCCACCAGCAGGCTGATTCCGGCAATAAGCCCGCCGCTGAGCCGGGCATTGCGCACGAAAGTCTTGATTTGCTCGGCCCAATCTTCCTGGGTCCTAAAGGTGAAATCCTCAATCCCTTTATGCGTCGTCATCAGCACGTTGCGGATCTGTTGCAGGGATTGGCTCAAGAGATCCACCGCGCGAATCTTGAGCTCCAGGCCGGATAAGCGCGGGTCCCCGGTCGCGCCCGCCGGCGCGGTGTTGCCGCCGGCCGTCAGCGCCGCGTAGGTGGCTCCGGATCGAAACTTCATCCAGACGGTATTGAGCGGGAGGTAAACCGTGCGGTTCTTGAACGCGAACGCCCCGCCGCCTCGCCCACGCCCGCCCCAACCCCGGTTGCGCGCCACGGCGCCTGATCTGCCGCCGTGATTTTGAGCGTTGGCCAGGAGACGGGCTTTGCGGTCGCTCTCACTCTCGTACTGCTGGAACATGCCAATGATCGTGAAGGGCAGGTTGTTGATGAACACGATCTGGCCGACCGGGTTAATCTCTTCCCCCGTTTTTTCGGGAGAACCCCACAGCTCGTCACGCGTCCCGGTGCCAATGACGCAAACACTCCGGGCTTGTTCATCGTCTAATTCATTGAACATTCGGCCGTGCTCGATGACATGCTCGTTCATTTCCACCGCCACGGGCCAGACCCCGACGCAATTCCAGGGCCGGAATCGTTTGCCATTGGCGGAGAGAGTGGCAGGCAGGCGCATTTCGGGAGAAATGCGGGTCACCAGGGGCGCGCTCTGTTTCAAAGCGTAGACATCATTCATCGTGATCCCCACTGCTTCATCCGCGAGATACCGCTGTTCGATCGGCAGGTCCTGCGCCTCTACGCGCACTTTTTCGAGCCCACCAATGGCAATCAGCGCCTCTTTGGCCCCTTTCTCCATCCCCGCGACTAAAGCGGACATGGCGACCAGGCTCGAGACGCCCAGGATGATTCCCAGCATAGTCAGTACGGAGCGAAATTTGTGCGCCCAGATCTCCCGCAGGCCGGTCTGGATGGTGATCCATAACTGGACCGAAGTGATCTCAATCTCTTGCATGGGAAGCGCCGGAGTTTTCATCGGGGTTGTTTGCGCCACACCGCGTGCGAGGGGGCATCCTGCTCTCTCGCCTCGGGGTTCATGAAGAAGCCGCGGGCGCCTGGGCTGGTAGGCGGACCTGGCGATCCAAACCGGCCAGAGCTAAATCGACCTTCACCGCTATTTTTCCATCGCGGATCTCGATGCGGCGCGGTGTCACGGCTGCGATTTCCGGGTCGTGTGTTACCAGCACGATGGTCCGCCCCTCCTGGCTTAGTTTTCGGAACAGTTGCAGGATAGCTTCCCCCGTGTGCGAATCGAGGTTGCCGGTCGGCTCATCGGCAAAGACAATGCGCGGGCTGTTAACCAATGCGCGGGCAATGGCGGCACGTTGTTGTTGTCCGCCCGAGAGCTGGCTTGGCCGGTGCTTGGCGCGATTCGCCAAGCCTACCGCCTCCAAGGCCGCCATCGAACGTTCGCGCCTCTCTTTGCCGGCAATCCCGCTGTAAATCATCGGCAGTTCGACATTCTGCATCACGTTGAGCTTGGGCAGCAGGTTGAAGAACTGAAACACGAACCCAATTTTCCGATTCCGAATGGACGCCAGTTCCCGCGCCGATGCGTTCTGGATCATCACGCCGTCGAGCTGAATCGTCCCTTTGCTGGGCGAATCCAAGCAGCCCAGAATGTGCATCAGGGTGGATTTTCCACTGCCCGACGGGCCGATGATCGAGATGAATTCTCCAGCTTCAATATCCAAGGTCACATCATCCAGAGCGCGGATCTCTTCTTCACCGAGTTGGTAGATTTTGCTGACGTTGCGCAGTTCGACCAGTGCCATAGGCGTTGAAAGCGGAGCAGCCCGGCTGCTCGTTGTGGCGCTCGGGTTAAGAGGATTTGCCTGCCGAGACATCCCGCACGACAGCCGGAATGGTTTTGGCGGGGACAGCCGGTGCGGGCGCCGCAGTTCCCAGCGTCGCGTTGTTGGTCCCATTGAGGGTTGCGCCGGCCGCCAGTTTGGCCCGCGATGCCCCCGAGCCTTCCCCCCGCGGGGGTTGGCTGGCGATCATCCGCGTTTTGCGGTCGATCTCGTCCTTAGGCATTTCCAGCGAAACGACTTCGCCCGGAGCCAGCCCCTCCTGGATCTCCGCAAAGAAGTAATCCGCCACGCCGACCTTCACGTTGCGCTTCTCGAAACCCTCCCCCCGCTGTACATAGACAAAGCGTTCCATTTGATCGGTGTCCGGGTTCTTCTCGGTAAAAACAGCCGACAGCGGCACCGCCGTCACGTTGTCGGCGGTGGCGACGGGGATTTTTACACTGGCGGTCATGCCCGGCCGCACTCGCGGATCGACATTCTTGAGCACGATTCTAGCCGGATAACCCTTGATGTTGTTACGGATCGTTGCCTGCGGCGAGATGCGCTCCACCATTCCGGTGGCCATCAAGCCCGGCACCGCTTCGATCGTGACCTCCACAGGTTCGCCCGGTTTGAGGCGCGGCACGTCGGCTTGATTGACTTGCGCGTTAATGATCATTGAATTGAGATCAGCGATGGTCAGCACTTCCGTTCCACTGTTGAACCCACCCGAGCCCGAAACCGCCTGCCCGATCGAGACCGGCCGGGTCAGGACGGTGCAATCGAACGGGGCGCGCACTTCGGTCTTGGTCAAATGTTCCTCCGTGATGGCCAAATCTCTTTGGCTTCGTTCGAGCGCATTTACAGCCAGGTCATACGCGGTTTTGGTGTCGTCAAAGACCTCCTGAGAGATGAGCTTTTCGTGCAGCAGTTGCTTGGCGCGTTTGTAATCGCGCTCGGCCTTTTCAACCCCCAATTTGCATTTCTCGATATCCGTCAGATTCGATGCCTTGGTTTGCTGCAGCTCCGAATCGTCCAACTTAAAGAGTAAATCGTCTTTCTTCACCTGGTCGCCAGTGTCGACCGGGAGTTTTTCAAGCAAGCCGTTGATTTCCGGACGCACGGAGACTTGCTCGGCCGGAGCGATTTCGCCTGCCGCATTAACGGCGAAAGTAATATCGCGCACTTCTGCGACTGCGGTGGTCGGCCGTCCCGGAATTGCCTCAGCGGCTTTGGTCTTCTGCCAGTTGTTCCACCCGTAGTATCCGCCCAATCCCAACCCGAGCAGCACCACCAGCAAAATCCATTTTTTCATTATTGATATTCGCTAATGCCGACACCGCCGCACTGACTCGCGATTCGAATCGGAGCTTGCTACGGCAGTCTCAAAACGATTTGTTCTGCCATTAGACGCACGTGAAACTGTCTTATTTAATAATTCTGCTGGTGATGAACTTTTTCTGGGCCGCCGTCTACTCGGCCTATAAGATCATCGGCCAGACTCTTCCAACCGGAGCCATTGTAACCCTCCGTTTTGGGGTGGCTGGACTTTGCTTGCTTTTTGCTTGGCCTTGGTTGCCCGGCCAGGCTCCCCGCGGTCGCGACCTGGCGGTAAGCTGTGTGATGGGCCTGGTCCTTTTCGTTGTGGGCCAGCGTCTCCAGGTCTTTGGCAATAGTCTGGGCCGGGCAGGGGATTCGGCTGTCTTAATGGCTTTCGAACCCATCATCACGTCGCTCCTGGCCGGAATTTTCCTGCGCGAGCACATCGGCCCAAGGCGCTGGGCTGGATTCGCGCTCGGGTTAAGCGGCGTTGCCCTGCTGCACGGAGTGTGGCGGACCGACTTTCGCTGGGCCGGGCTCGGGGCGAGTTCGATTTTTATTTCCTCCTTCATCTGCGAGGCGGCCTATTCGGTTATGGGCAAGACCATCCTTGCCCGGGCTGGGGTCATGAAAATGCTCGCGATTACGCTGTGGGTGGGTACGCTCGCCAATCTGGCTTTGGACGGCGGGAGGACTTTTGCCGCCGCTGGCGAACTTCCTTTTCAAGGTTGGGTTCTGGTCCTGGGTCTGGCGATAATCTGCACCGCCATCGGGTATTCGCTCTGGTTCATGGTGATCCGCGAGTGCCCGGTGAATGTTGCCGCCTTGACGGTTTTTGCCCAATCAGTATTCGGTGTGGCGCTGGCGGCTTTTTGGCTGCACGAACCCTTGCGTTGGGGGCAATTCTGGGGTTGTCTCGTCATCGTGGCCGGCCTCGTGCTCGGTCTGTCACGGCAGATCCAGCCTTCTGTCGCGGGTCAATTGTCACAAAAATGAGAGCGTTGTTTGTGCTAGCGCTTTTGCTTGCCGTCCGGCTTTGCGGCACGGCCGGCGCAACCTACGTGGTTGCTCAGCGAAATAGCAATGCCGACGATCAGGGACCGGGTACCGCCGATCATCCCTGGAAGACCATTTCCAGAGCGGCCCAGGTGGCCGGGCCGGGCGACCGGGTTTTGATTGAAGACGGTGTTTACCGTGAGCACGTGGTCCTCAAGCAAGCGGGGACTGAAACCGCGCCGATTGTGTTCGAGGCCGCTCCCGGGACTCACGTCGTGCTCACCGGAGCGGACCGGTTGAGTGGCTGGCAGCGTGTCCCAGGTTCGCTCCCGGTATACCGAATGCCCTGGGCTCACCGGTTTATTGGTTGGTCCAGTCACATGACTCATCCTGACGACGAGTACCACCGGTTGATCGGCCGGTGCGAACAGGTCATTCTGGACAATTACCTGCTTCGCCAAGTGCTCCAGACCAATCAATTGGCTCCCGGTACGTTCTGCGCCGACACTTCCGAGCAGGCGCTGTACGTTTGGGATTATGCGAATCGCGATTTAAATCAAGTGCTCGCGGAAGCTTCGAGCCGCCAGGAGATACTCAGAATCGACGGCGCTTACGTGCGCTTCAAAGGCCTGCGGTTCCGTTTTGCTGCCAACATGGCTCAGCACGGCGCGGTGGTATTGGCGGGAGCTTACGACGAACTCGAAGATTGTGCCGCCGAATCCATGAATTCCAGCGGAGTGACCTTCAGCGCTCCGCACCAGGTCGCGCGGCGCTGCACCTTCCGCGATAACGGCCAAATTGGCTTCGGCGCCAATGGCGCCCATGATTTACTTTTTTCCGAGTGCCTTGTCGAAAATAATAATACCAAAGGGTTCGACCGCGGCTGGGAAGCGGGCGGCGATAAGCTCGTCCTTTGTCGTGATGCCGTCCTCGAACGCAGCCGTTTCATTCGCAATCGTGGCAATGGCATCTGGTTTGATATCGGCAACGAACATTGCACTGTGCGCCAATGCCTGATCGCGGACAACGAGGACAGCGGGATCTTCTGCGAGATTTCCTTTGGGTTGCACGCCTATGACAATGTCATCGTTGGCAATGGATTCGCCGCTACGCCGGGCGCCTGGGGCGCTCAGGCGGGCATTGTCCTCTCCAGCAGTCCGGACGCCTTGCTCGAACGGAATCTCATCGTTGCTAATCGCGAGGGATTTGATTTTCGCGAGCAAACGCGCACCACTCCAAGGATTGGGCAGCACGCGGAAGTCCCGATTTGGAATCACGACGAACTGATCCGACGCAACCTCATTGCGTTCAATCGTGACGCGCAGATTTGGGGCTGGTTTGACCTGAAGGATGGCCGAGAGTGGCCTGCCCAAACCCACGTCGAGGCGGTTCCCGTCGCATCGGCATCAGCGCCCAAGCCGAGTTCGCAGCCTGCCGGGCTCAGCCTCGATAAGCTGAACCTGCGCTTCGAAGGGAACGTCTATTTTGCAGGTCCGGGGCAGGGATGGTTTGAATGGGGCGTTACCTGGGGGCGCCATGAAGAGTACGCCACCCTGGCCGAGTTCCAGTCCAGGCTCCATATCGACCAAGGCAGCGCTATTGTTCAACCTGATTTTGGCGATCCCGCCGCGCGGGATTACCGGCTCGCTGCGGCCATGATGGAGAAGCTGCGCGAGTCCTACCCACAACCGCCGGTGCCGGGAGTCTTGCTGGGGGTTCACCCTTGAGCGCCCGGAGAGCTGCGTTTCCATGCGGACCTGGCCCAGCCCATGAATCCCAAAGCGCGGCGAAAGCTCCTCCCTCTCCTGGTTACTACGAGGCGAGGGCCGAGAGAGGGGGTCTTTTCCGACAGTTTATTGAAATTTCCAGGGCTTGAGTGTAGCAAAGTTGGCGGTGCAAACCTGGGTATTGGTGTGCGTAGCATCGGTCGTGACGATCCATTGCATCTGCCCCAGGACGTAAATCGAATTGGTGTTTCCGTTGTTATCGAGGAAGAAGTAATCCGTGAGCAGGGCGCTGCCCAGAGAATGATCGTTCTGCGTTGTATAAATGTATTCCAACCGCTTCATTTGGCGATGGCTGGCGCTCAGCAGCGCCTGGCGTCCAAAGGATTCGCCGAAATAAAGTCCGTACAGGGTGCTTAGTGTGTTGCCATTAGTACGATTGATGACGTCAATCGTGTCTCCGAGGGAATTGCCATTAAGATGATAAGCCAGTCCCAGACCTGCCGTGGTGGACAGTCCGCCCGCCGCCGCCGCCGCCTGAAGCAAAGTTTGATTATTAATCGGTTGTGCGACGATGTGCCCCTGTGCGTCCATCGTCGAGCAAGTCCCGGAAATGGTCAGCTGCAGCTTGTCTTGCGCCTGAGTTTCCGCCGCGGCGAACACCACGGTCGCAGTGAGGATCGTCAAGAATTGATTTTTCATGACCCAAGCTAGGAGGCCCCCGCTTTTATGCCATGGGGTTAAACGTGCAACACTGGGTGAATAGCGTTCTAGCAGCCGAGCTGACCACAGCTTGTCCGCGCGTTTTCAGGGGTGGGCATTTACCCTATTCCGTCTCTACCATCCGTGACCTAACTTAGTCACCACAAAATATGGTTATGAAAAAAATTGCTGTACTGCTGGTTGATGACCATACCGTCGTTCGCCAAGGTTTGCGCGCACTGCTGGCCTCCGAAGAAGACATCGAAGTCATCGGTGAGGCTGAAAACGGTCGGCAGGCAGTGATGCTGGCCCGGAAAACTCCTCCCGATGTGGTCGTCATGGATGTGGCCATGCCCCTGCTCAATGGATTGGAGGCGACTCGTCAAATCCTCAAGCAGGTTCCCGCGCCGAAGGTGCTCGTTTTGACGTCGTATGGCGATGATGAGTGCGTCGAACAAATGATGCAGGCCGGCGCCGCCGGTTATCTCATTAAACAGACCGCCGCCAACGATCTCCTCAAGGCCATCCGCGAGGTTCAACGCGGCAATGCCTTTTTTAGCCCGGCCATCGCCAAACGACTCCGCGATCAATGCCGCGATGCCTTCACCAACGGTCGGGTGACCAAGAAACCTGGAGAACTGACCACGCGCGAGGCGGAAGTTCTGCAGCTCATCGCGGAAGGCTTTTCCAACAAGCAAATCGCCGCGGAGCTGACGATCAGCATCAAGACCGTTGAGAAGCACCGCCAGCAGGTGATGAACAAACTCAACATTCACGACGTCGCCGGCCTGACCCGTTATGCCATTTCCAAGGGCATGGTCGAACGGAACATTCCTGCCGTTCCCATCCAGCCCGTGGCGGCGCAACCCATCTGACTGCGCCGGCGCGCGGGCATTCTGCCCGCAGAAACGCCCGACCTCGACCTGGCGCCGAACCTGGCCTTTGCCAGATTCAGTTCGAGGAGCTCTGTGGACTGCGCCGTTCGCACACTAAAAGCTGGCGGGTCGATGAGGGTGCTGATATGATGGGATTGCTTGAGCGTAAAGATCAAAGCGCCCGTAATCCCTCAGCGCCGAATTCTCGTCGTGGACGACGAGCCTTTCGTCTGCGACGCCGTTAAGATGATGCTCTCTTTCGACGGACATTCAGTTCAAACAGCCAGTAGCGGTCAGGACGCTCTGGCGCTATTTGAGAAATCCAAATTCGACGTGGTGATTACCGATTTTGCCATGCCTGCCATGAAGGGCGACGAATTGGCTCTCGCGATCAAAGCCCGCGATCCGGAGCAGCCCGTCGTTATGATCACCGCTTACGCCGAAATGCTCCAGTCTAGCGGGCGTCAGCTTCCAGGGGTGGACTTCATGATCAGCAAGCCTTTTCTGCTCGAAAACCTGCGCGAAGCCATTTCCCGCGTAACTCCGACGGCGCGAAAAACCTGAGCGCGGAATGCCCCGGGTTTTTTCTACCGTACTTCACCGGGCGTTTTTTAAGTAATCTCCGCCCTTGTGATAAATTCGTTCGGGCAAATAATTAAAGGGTGATGACGGAATTGCCGATGGCCACCGCTGAGACAATGGCTCCTGCCCAACCGTCCCAGTCCAGGGCCCAACCCGACTCGAAATTCCGCAGCGGGCTGAAGACTTTCGGCAAAACCTGCGCGCTGCTGCTTTCGGCGGTGCTCAGTTATTATCTCATCAGCCATTACCTCGTGCAGTCAGTGCGCGTGGTGGGCCTGAGCATGGTGCCCACCCTCCAGGATTCCCAGTTCTACCTGCTCAACCGCTGGGTCCTCCATTTGCGCCCGCCGCACCGGTCCGAAATCGTCGTTTTGCGGGATCCACTCGACGGCGGCTTCGCCGTTAAGCGCGTGATCGGAGTTGCCGGCGATTCCGTTTACCTGACCGATGGCCAAATCTATTTAAATGGCCAAAAACTCGACGAATCGTACCTTCCGCCCGGCACGCCCACTTTTCCTCTCTCGCGCGCTCGTGAGCAATTATTTAAATGTCGGCAGGGCCAATATTTCGTGCTGGGCGATAACCGGGGCAATTCCCTCGATAGCCGCACTTATGGTCCGGTCTCCCGCGGCAACATCCTGGGACTAATCGTGCGCTAAAGCGCTGGTCGAGCCCGCTGACGGTTTTCCGGTTTGCCAACCTGGGGCTTCAAACCTGTCGAAACGGTTGGGGCGCCTTCCACGGCACCCAATGAAAGGATGTTAATGAACAACCCGCAGCAATGCACAGATTCTTTTTGCCATTGCCTCTTCCGACAATTTCGTTACAATTCAGTGTCATCAGAGTTGGGCGGCTCAGCCCACCAAAGTCCCGAGAGCCGTTTGGTCGGAGCAGTTTGACGGTTAACCGTAACACCGACGTGACGTATGCGCATACTTCTTCAGCACAAGCAGTCGGGTCTGTACTTCAAAGATATCGAGGCCTGGGTCCGCAACCCGGCTGACGCCATGGACTTTATCAGCTCGACCGCCGCGATTGATTTTTGTGTCAGTAACAAATTGCGCGACTTGCACCTGGTTCTTAAATTTGAGGAACACTGCTACGATATCGTCATGCCGATGGAACACTCCCGCGGTCACCGCGAACGCCCGGTGAAAGCTCCCTAGATTCCCAGGCAGCCCAGGCAGCCCCGTCCCGCTTGCACGCCACTCCGTCGCTGCTATGCTGTCGCCCATGAATGATTCACCGGTGGACGAAAGTGCTTCGGTTCGCATTAGCCGGCTGGCAAAACGTGTGCTGGCCGGGGGCGAAATTACGCGGGCCGAGGCCCAGTGGCTGTTCGATTTGGACGATGCCGCCGACATCTTTGACCTGCTTTCATGGGCCAATCGAATTCGGGTGCAGTTCAAGGGCAACAAAATTCATCTCTGCTCGATCGTTAATGTGAAGGCGGGCGGCTGCTCCGAAAACTGCCGCTTTTGCTCCCAGTCAGCCTTGTACCAAACTGAGTCTCCCCGCTACGGCTTGATCGAGTCCGAGCCAATTCGGATGGCGGCCGATGAAGCACAGAGTCACGGCGTCACGGCGTTGGGCCTGGTCGCCGCCTGGCGCGGGCTGGAAGAAGGGCCGGTGCTGGACGAGATTTGCAATCAATTTGAGCAACTTAAGTCCAGCGGCAAAGCACGGCCCGACGCCTCATTGGGCATCATCAAGGATCAGACTGTGGCCGATCGCCTCAAAGCCGCCGGGTGTGAGTGCTACAATCATAATCTCGAGAGCTCCCGCCGATTCTTTCCGCAGGTATGCACGACTCATACTTACGATGAGCGCCTGCAAACCATCCAACATCTCAAACGCGCCGGCATCAAGATCTGTTCGGGCGGAATTATTGGCATGGGCGAGTCCCGTGAAGATCGCTGCGAACTCGCCTTTTCGCTCAAGCACCTTGGCGCGCACGTCGTGCCCATCAATATCCTCAATCCCATTCCCGGCACCCCCTTCGAAAAGAACGAACCGTTGCCTCCCCTCGAAGTTCTCAAAACAATTGCTTGTTTTCGCTTTATCCTGCCACGACAGGAAATCAAAATCGCCGGTGGCCGCACCGTTAATCTGAGGGATCTCCAAAGCCTGGTGTTCATGGCTGGCGCCAGCGCGCTCATGGTTGGCAACTATCTGACCACCCTCAATCAACCCGTCGAAAAAGATCTTCAGATGCTCAAAGACCTCGGCTTGGATCCCTGTTGGGACAAACACGGCTTTTCTGACCAGGAGGCTCAACCCGAACTGGCCAATGCCCCTGCGCCGGTGGGCGTTTGAATCCGGCTTTGCCCAGCGACAGATTCGCTTAGCCGGAACAATGCAGTTAGACCACGGATAGACACGGATGAACACTATTTCCTGACGTGTTCCCCGATCCACTCGAGCCGACTGGCTCATCCGAGCATCCCCTGCCGCAAGCCCTGGGCAAGAACCTCAAGGGCTATTCAGGGGAGACCATCGACGTCTCGGCAATCTTGAACGATTGTCTTGCCGCCGCGCAGGCAAACGGCTGGCATATTGAAGATATCGTCGTCAACGAAACCCTGAGCCTTCCGGCTTTGGTCAGGCCGGGTGCCGTCGTGGCGGCCGGCGCGGCCCAAACCGCCTCCATCTCGACGCGTGTTTACCTTTCGGCCGGGATACACGGAGACGAGCCGGCGGGGCCACTGGCGATGCGCCAGCTCTTGCGGGAGAACCGTTGGCCGCCCGAGATGAGTTTGTGGTTGTGCCCTTGCCTTAATCCCAACGGATTCATTCATCATCGCCGCGAAAACGCGGACGGGCTCGACCTCAATCGTCAGTACCTCGAGGCCAAAGCTGCCGAGACGGTCGCACATATTCGCTGGTTGGAACGGCAACCCGCCTTTGATCTCTGCTTGTGCCTTCACGAGGATTGGGAGGCGCGTGGTTTCTACCTCTACGAGCTGAACCCGGATAACCAGCCCTCTTTAGGGCCTGAAATCGTCCGCCGCGTCGCTCAGGTTTGTCCCATCGATCTCTCGCCGTCCATCGAAGGACGGCCCGCTAAGGACGGAATCATCCGGCCAGCAGTCGATCCCCGGGATCGGCCGCAATGGCCGGAATCATTTTACTTGTTGACCTATAAAACCCGGCTGTCCTACACCCTGGAAGCGCCGTCGGATTTCGCGCTGCCGGCCCGCGTGGCTTCGCTCGTTATCGGAGTAAATACCGCGCTGGACCTGCTGCGCCAGTCCCGGCCACCCCAATTTCCAGCAGCCCTAAAGACGTAAGATTGGCAATTTGGTCCCCGGGCCCCGTGAGGAACGAGCGGCGAGAGGGCTTTCGGGGAGAGGGGTTGTTACTCGGTTCATGGTTCCAATGCGTTTTGGAAAAACGTCTACACTCTCCCTGATTCCGTTTTTAAGCCGCCTATTGTGCCAGTGCTCGATTCCTCTGATCCAGCCAGCTTTGGCCTAATTCGATCAGGGTCGCCTCCTTGAGTACCCGCTCGGCGAGGGGAAAGACCAGGCGCTCTTCGCGATCAAAATGTTTCCGGCAATGCGCCACGGCTTTGAGCAGCAATCGTTGCGCGTCCTTGATGCGCGTGGCGCTTTGGATGATCCGCAACCCGTCATTGACCTCCTGATGTTCCTCGAGAAACGAATCGCGCTGGCCGATCTGTTCGAAACAATGTTCCAGCGGCCCGAGAAACAATTCATCTTCCACATCCGAATGGGACTTGAGCATTGCCCCCATCAAGGCCGCCATAGCTTTGACCTCGGCGAGTGTTCTCAGTTCGAGCGTCTTCGCCTCGATTTGGTCAAACATGCTGTGAAAGACCAGGTGTTCGGCGAATAGCGCTTCAGTTATCTTCATGCGGAATAGGCGTCCATTCCCGCACACGAGCAGACCAGGTTGCGATCTCCAAACACGTTGTCGATCCGGCCGACCGCCGGCCAGAACTTGTAATCGTGCAGCCATTTCGCCGGGAAACAGGCCTGCTCCCGTGAATACGGATGATCCCACTTCTCCGCCGCCAATATATCAGCGGTATGTGGCGCATTCTTCAGCAAATTATTTTTCGCATCAACCTCGCCGGATTCAATCGCTTGAATTTCTGCATGAATCAGTATTAAAGCCTCGCAAAACCGATCCAGTTCTTCCTTGGATTCGCTCTCGGTCGGCTCGACCATCATTGTCCCCGGCACCGGCCACGATATCGTGGGCGCGTGGAATCCGTAATCCATCAAGCGTTTGGCCACATCCTCTACGGTGACGCTTTTGAATTGGCGCAGATCGATAATGCATTCGTGCGCCACCAATCCACCGTGGCCGCGATAGAGCACCGGAAAATGCTTGTCCAGCCGCCGAGCGATATAATTCGCGTTCAGGATGGCGTATTCGGTGGCTTTGCGCAGCCCCTTTCCGCCCATCGCGGCGATATAGGCCCACGAAATGGGCAGGATGCTCGCGCTGCCCCAGGGCGCCGCCGACACTGCGCCGACCGGGTTCTCGCCGCCTAGATTGACGACCGAGTGTCCCGGAAGAAAATCCACCAGGTGTTCCGCCGCTCCAATCGGTCCCATCCCCGGCCCGCCGCCTCCATGCGGAATGCAAAAGGTCTTGTGCAGGTTCAGATGACAAACGTCCGCGCCCATTTCACCCGGCCGGCACAATCCCACTTGCGCGTTGAGATTTGCGCCGTCCATGTACACCTGTCCGCCCTGCGCGTGCACCACCTCGCAGATCTCTTTAATAGTTTCCTCGAAAACCCCATGCGTCGAGGGATACGTGACCATCAGCGCCGCCAGGCTGTCTTTGTGCAGCGCCGCTTTGCCGCGCAGATCTTCCAAATCGATATTCCCTTCCTCGTCACATGCGACCGCCACCACCTTCAGGCCCGCCATCACCGCGCTGGCGGGATTGGTGCCGTGCGCCGAGGTCGGAATCAAGCACACCTCCCGATGCCCTTGTCCACGGCTGGCATGGTAAGCCCGAATTACCAGCAACCCGGCATATTCGCCCTGCGAGCCAGCGTTCGGCTGTAGCGAAATGCCGGCAAAACCTGTGATTTCCGCCAGCCACTCTTCCAATTGCTGGAACAATAGCTGATAGCCTCGGGCCTGCCGCAACGGTGCGAACGGGTGCAGCCGGTTGAACTCCGGCCAGCTTACCGGAAACATCTCGACCGCGGCGTTCAGTTTCATGGTGCACGAGCCCAGCGGAATCATGGAAGTCGTCAGCGACAGGTCGCGCGCTTCCAACCGCTTTAGATATCTCAACATCTCCGTCTCCGAATGATATCGGTTGAAGGACGGGCGCGTCAGGTAAGGGCTTTTGCGCTCGTGCGGTGCGGGGAAGCTGCCGGCCTCGTGGGCCGCGTCTGACAGCGAGGAGATCCGGCGCTCGCTGTTGAGCACGTTGGCTACCTCGAGCACGTCGCCCGCCGTCGTTGTCTCGTCCAGCGAGATGCCCACGGTATGCTCGTCGATTACCCGGAAGTTCATCCGCTTGGCGTCGGCGGTCTTGAGAATGCGTTCGAGGCTCCGGCCCCCGAGTTCGACCCGCAGGGTGTCGAAGTAAGGCAAAGAGTTCCCAGCTTCACTCGCGCCGGACGAGCCCTCTGCCTGCCCGAGCCGGAACCCCGCCTGGGTCAGAGTCGCGGCCAGTGATTGGGTCAATGAATGGATTCGTTGGGCGATCGCCTTCAGCCCCGCTGGACCATGATAGCAGGCGTACATGGACGCCATATTTGCCAGCAAAGCCTGCGCCGTGCAGATGTTGCTGGTGGCCTTTTCGCGGCGGATATGTTGTTCCCTTGTTTGCAGCGAGAGCCGCAAGGCCGGACGGCCTCGTGAGTCCTTCGAGACACCCACGATTCGGCCAGGCATATGGCGTTTGAAGGCTTCGCGTGTGGCAAAGAACGCCGCGTGTGGCCCGCCGTATCCCAGCGGGACGCCAAACCGTTGCGCGCTGCCCAGCGCGATATCCGCGCCGAACTCGCCCGGGGGTCGCAGCAGCGTCAGGCTCAGCAGGTCGGCTGCGACAGCAACCAGGGCGCCTCCCGCGTGGGCCTTCTCGACAAAGGCTGAATAATCGTGAATCCCTCCATATGTGCCCGGATATTGGACCAACGCGCCAAATACTTGGGGCGTGAATTCGAATGTTGCGTAGTCGCCAACGACCGTCTCGATGCCCAGCGCTTTCGCCCGCGTCCGCACCACATCGATCGTTTGAGGATGGCATTCGGTCGACACGAAGAAAACATTCCGGCCTTCTTTCATCCCGTGGCACATCGTCATTGCTTCGGCCGCGGCGGTTGCTTCGTCCAGCAACGAGGCATTAGCCACTTCCATTCCGGTCAGATCGATGATCATCGTCTGAAAATTGAGCAGGGCCTCCAGGCGCCCCTGGGAAATCTCCGCCTGATAAGGCGTATACTGCGTGTACCAGCCTGGGTTCTCGAAAAGGGCTCGCTGGATCACTGCTGGCGTCAGGCAATCGTAATATCCCATCCCGATATACGACCGGAACACCTGGTTCTGACTGGCTATCTCTTTTAAAGCGCAGAGCGCCTCCGCCTCGGTCATCGCCGCGGGGATTGCCAGCGGCCGGTTCGAGCGAATCTGCGGCGGTATGGCAGCCGCAATTAACGCCTCGAGACTGGCGAAACCCAGCAACTCAAGCATCTGCCCGGCTTCTTCAGGACTGGGACCGATGTGTCGGCGTTGAAATTGATCCGAATCGGCCCCTGCGCTTGCTCGCCGCGAGTTGCGGTCGGGCTTTTGTTCAGCCTGTGGGCTGGCCAATTCTGAGTCAATGACCCGGGATTCTGTCACTAGCATCCAAAGAAAGTAAGGTCCGTTCCCCTCAAATCAAGCCCGATCTCTTTTGCTGCTGCGCCTTCGTGTCCGGTTCCGAACCTTTCCGAAGCACACATCTATTCCACTTTTGAACAATCGCCTAACAATCGCCGACAACGTCCCCTTTTTAACTTGCGGCAAGTATTAGTCGTGGCAAACATCAGTAGTGCACCCACGTTCGTGTTCGAGTTTGACTGGGCACCTTGCCCGCAGTTTTGCCTTGCTGCTTCTTTGGATTCCTCTTTCCGGATTCAGTAGACAAGGGATTCCAGGCCATGTGCCCCTCGCCGCCAAACTGGCGCCGCCGGTCGACCGGGTCTCGTCTGAGCAGCAATTGCGCCTGGCCATCGGGCTGGCGTTGCGCGATCAACCGGAGCTCGAGAGCCTGTTGCAGGAAATCTACGACCCCGCCAGCCCGAAGTTCCACCAGTACCTCACTCCCCAGCAGTTCGCCGCTCGGTTTGGCCCCACCCCGGAGCAGTACTCAAACGTTATTCAGTTCGCCCTCAGTCACCACCTCAAGGTCCTGGAACAGCATCCGAACCGCACGGTGTTGGACGTTGGAGGATCGGCTGCCGATATTGAAAAAACATTCGGGATTCATCTCAACCTCTATTCGCATCCAAAGGAAAAGCGCATGTTCTACGCGCCGGATGTGGAGCCGGTGACGCCTGCAACTCTTCCCATCCTGCACATCAGCGGTCTGGACAACTTTCTGGTTCCACGCCCGGCGGGACTTACCCGTTCTGCTTCCGGGGCAGCCATGCCCTTAAGCGGCGCCGGGCCCGGCGGCTCGTTTCGTGGCAGTGACTTTCGCGGAGCCTATGCCCGGGGTGTGTCGCTGACCGGAACAGGCCAGATGGTGGGGTTGCTCGAATTTGACGGGTATTATCCGTCTGATATCGCCTCGTATCAAAGCCAAACCTCCGAGCCGAGCGTTCCGCTGATTGACGTTACTCTGGACGGCTTCGACGGCACACCGGCAGGCAACAATCCGGAAGTGTCGCTGGACATCGAAATGGTTTCAGCCATGGCCCCGGGCCTTTCGGCTATTATCGTATATGAAGGGGGACC
>DASRFK010000226.1:0-67723 GCA_035651635.1 Verrucomicrobiia bacterium
CTCAGTTGGTAGAGCGTCTCGTTCGCAATGAGAAGGTCAGGGGTTCGACTCCCCTCGGCTCCACCATTTCAGACAACCAGACGTTTTGTGAGGAGAAGTTCATAGTGGCAACAT
The DNA here is from genome assembly GCA_035651635.1 of Verrucomicrobiia bacterium. Lineage (GTDB taxonomy): Bacteria > Verrucomicrobiota > Verrucomicrobiia > Limisphaerales > UBA8199 > JANXQE01. The sequence continues at coordinate 115 of DASRFK010000226.1, forward strand.
GGAGTCGCAACATGTTTGCCGCGTTTAAAGGCTTGGATCGTTGCTACAAGGGAAAACCCGCTTGGACGAGCTGGAACACGTTGAAAGCACCGCGCCGAGAGACGATCCGGTGCTGCGTCAGGCTCGCGACGTAGTTGAGGACCATTTTAATGCGAATCCTGAAAAGGTCTTCTTCTCACGACAGCTCGAATTGCTCTTCGAGGATAGATTTTTCCATTGGGTAACGAATCGGGCGATTCATGAAGTAATTGCAAGTGGTCTTATTTTGATGGAAGAGCGCGCTTTGGCCACGGGAACCACTATCAAACTACTGTGGCATAGGACCTACCGATATTATAGACGCGAAGCGGCCGCGGTTGTACGGTTGGTCGAGGAATACTCGCACCCCAACATCGGTGGTGAGTTGGGTGATCATGCGGAAATGATGGTTCTTGAGGGGTTTGCGAGGTGTCAGTTTGTTATGAGGGGCCGCAGTATCAACGAATTTGGAGGTAAAAAGTGGGAGAAGACAAACCACAACTTGGATTTCGTTTTCGAGCGTGATGGGCGAGCCTATGGGGTTGAAGTGAAGAATATGCTGGGCTACATGGACCAGGATGAGTTCAGGCTGAAAATTGATATATGCAGGGAGCTGGGAGTTGCACCCGTTTTTGCGGTACGCATGTTGCCGAAGACTTGGATTGCAGAACTGACGGAGCTGGAGGATTTGCGCTAATTATGAAGTGGCAATTATACCCGGCGACGCAGAGGATTTGGTCAGGCGAATTCAAACGGAACTTGGCCTGCCCGTAGATGCACCACGAAGGCTGCAAGATGGAACAATGAAGCGCTTTATGGATTGGCACGAAAGACAGTTGTGAATTGAGTTTTCAATTCACATTTGGTGTTTGTTAAGGTGCTGAAGCAGAGCCTGTTACCGGTTACCCCCATGAATACGTAGTGTCTGTTGGTTGTAGCGGCATCTTGCCGTGCTAGGCTATACGTTCAATCTTCAATCGTGGGTCAACCGGAATGAGGCTCTGTGAAATGACGGAGCTCGACCAAGACGCAAAACCGGAGGCGTGCGAGGTCACGGCTTTCGCCCAAAGACTTCATGGCAACTGAGGCGCTGGGCAGACGGTAAGTAACCGCCCAATCAAAACGCCGGCGGCGGATTGTAGCGGTAATTGATCCAATGGCCGCGCGGGCGTAGCTCCTCGATGAGCGACCCGCGTTCGCGGGCGCGGCGCTCCATTTCGGCGACGCGGCTGGGGGTTAATGCTTTCAAGTAATCGTCCCACCAATTAAACCAGCGCCAGAAGAAAGGGGAAAAGCAGCCAGGCTTAATGACGGGTAAAACGACGTCGAAGCGCTGGGTGGCCTCAACGGCTTGCGCCAGCCGGTCGAGCAGGAGTTTGGATTTTTGTTGAAAGGTGGTGGAAGCGATCTCCCTGGCTGCCAGGGAGCGGTCCAAACCGCGCAGTTCGTTGATCATGACACAGCAGGCCACAAACACGGAGATCTCAGGGGCGCTGAGGAAAAAGGCCGGATCGGCCTCGGGCTCCGCCTGAGTTAACTGGAGTTTCGGCTTCACGCTAACCTTGCCGGTTTAACACTCCTGTTGTTTCGCAGAATTATGAACGATTGGCTATTAGAGCAAGTACGGAAAGCCATACCGACAAAAACGGACAACCGGGGCTGTCTATGCTATCGCCTTCAGGGTTGTCAATTGGTCGCGAAGCAGGCGCACTAAAGGGGCCATCGTCGAGCGGCTGAATTCGAACTTGCAGCCCGCCGCGGCAAATAATTCCGGCAGCGGCCGCGAACCACCTAAACTGAGCGCACCTTTATATTGTTCCAATGCCGTGCGGCGGTCACGGAGTGAATTGAACCAAACCTGCAGCGCACCCAATTGAGCGATCCCATACTCGATGTAGTAGAATGCGTGAATGAAAATGTGGAGCTGCCGGTGCCAAAGCCGGCCGCGCACAGCTTCGTACCCGCGCCAGTCGACCTCGCCGCCGAACCGGTTCATCAGTTCGAGCCAGGCTCCCTCGCGTTCGGACCGGGTGTGGACCGGATGAGTGTAAATCCAATGTTGAAAAGCATCGACGGTGGCAATCCAGGGCAGGATGCCGACGATGCCTTCCAAGTGGGTCCGGCGGGCTCGGTCGGCCTCGGGTTTGTTATAGAATTGCTCGAGGAATTCGTTGCCCAGCAGTTCCATACTCATGGAGGCGACTTCGCAGAATTCGATCGGCGCGCCGCGATAAGCGTACAGATCCTCTTCACGGGCGGCCAGCGAATGAAAGGCGTGTCCGGATTCGTGCAGGATGGTTTCGACATCGCGCTGAATCCCAATCGCGTTCATAAAGATGAAGGGCGCTCGGGCCTCTGACAAGGCCGACTGATAGCCGCCGGGGGCTTTGCCTTTGCGATTGGCCAAGTCGAGCAAGTGCAACTGTTCCATCTGTCGGAATCCTCGAGCCAGCTCCGGGTCGAGGTGATCGAAAATCTGCTGCGTGCGCGCGACCATCTGCTCGACGCGCTCGAAGGGCCGCAGCGGGGGCCGTCCGAGCGGATCGACGGTGAGGTCCCATGGCCGCAGAGCATCCAAGCCGAGCTGAGACCGGCGCTGGCTCTGCAACTCGCCCAGCACGGGCATCACCTCAATCTCGACGGCGCGATGAAAGCTCTCGCAATCGGCGGGAGTATAATCGAACCGGCCCAGCTTGCGAAAAGCGTAATCGCGGTAATTAGCAAAGCCGGCGTTTTTGGCGATTTGGTGACGGACCGAAAGGAGTTGATCAAAAATGTCGTCGAATTTGTCGGCTTCCTGCAACCGGCGTTGCGCCACCACTTCCCAGGATTCCTGGCGGACCGCGCGATTGGTTTCTTCGAGGTACCGGCCCATCTGCACGAGCGTCTTTTCTTCGCCCTGGAACCGCACCGTGAGCGAGCCCGAGAGCTTTTGATATTGCTGGCTCAGCTTGGCTTCCTCGGTTTCCAGGGGAACATTTTCCTGCCGGAACAACTCGACATGCAGCTTCGTGTCGCGATTGAAGACCTGATAGCGGTCGGGGGGCAGCTTCGCTCGCGCGGGATGATTTACGTATAACTGAGTCAGCTTGAATTGGCGTGGCTTGACTTGCGGCTCGATGGTCTCGACAAACCGCAGATACGCTGCTTCGGCTTCGGGACTATCAGTGTGGCAAGTCATGGCGATGTAGCGGCGGGCGGCTTCTTCGTCCAGCGCGGCGCTGACTTCGCTCCAATCCAACAACCAACTTTCCAACTCGGCGGCGTCGGTTTGCGGCCTCAGGCGCGCTTCGAGTTGATCGAAAAGCGGAGCCACCTGGTCCCAGGCGCCCAGCTCGATTTGTTGGGGCACAAAACGCCGCGGCCGGTACGGCGGCAAAGTCTTGAACGGCAATAAATCCATGGGGGCAAAGATAGCCCAGCAGATGGGATTGAAAACTGGATTCTCAACCCCAAGCTTAGTCGAGCCCGTATTTTTCGATCCACCCTTGCGGAACAGTGCCAAAGCTCAACAGCCAATCGTTGAAACGCTTCAGATTCCAACGACGGCCGACGACCAACCGCCGGTACAACCTCTCGTTTTCGAGTCGGCCAAGCCAATAACTCATCGGCACGCCCGGCTGGGCGGTGTACCAGTTTACGTCCGCTTCGGCCCGGGCGCGCGTGAAGCCCACGTGCCTTTGCAAATGAGCCACTGCCTGGCCATAGCTGTAGCGGCGGGTTTGCAGCCGCAGATCCACCAGGATCCGGTGGCAGCGCCACAGGGCATCGTGCAACTGCTGCACCCGAAGCCAGGGTGAGCGGTCGATCTTCAAATCGACCATCATTTGTTCGCACCACAACGTCCAGCCTTCGTAAAAGACGGCGTGCGCGAAGAGCCGACGCCATTTCCGGGGATGCCGGTTGGCTGTGGCAAATTGCAGATGATGGCCCGGATAAGCCTCGTGAGCGCAGGTCAGCGGAATACCGAAGTGCTGTCGTTGCTCGGCCAGTTTCTCCGCCGTGCCGTGTTTGATCACGCTGAGATCGTTTACCCAAAACACACCTACTTGCTCACGCGCAAAGGCCCCGGGCTGCGTATAAGCCGCCGTCGGGATCAGCGCCCGAAGAAAATCCGGGACCGGCCTGACCTGAAGCTCTTCCCCCGGCGGAAAGCTCACCGCCCGGGCGGCCTGGAACGCCTGCGCAATTCGGCTGGTTTCGGCTTTGTACAGCTCGACTAAAGGTCGTTCGGGCTTCCAGGACGCGCGAGCTTCCTTGATGATAGCATCGGCGGAGCGGCCGCGACCGAAGCGCGAGCAAGCTTGTTTTAGCAATTCCCCGATCCGCTGAACTTCGCGCAATGCCAGAGTTTCAATCTGGCCCAGTGTATAATCCAGCCCGAGTTCATCCTGAACACGCCGCTGGAGCCCGGTCGCGCCAATCGCAAAAGAACCAGCGGGGGCCAGCGGCAAACCGCGAGCGTGATCGCGATAACGCTGCAGAGCTTTCATCACCCCGCCAACTGCTGCCGCAATTCGTTCTGAGCCTCCAGTGACCGCAGACGTTGGCCCCAGAAACTCGGCCACTCCTTTAAGAAGCGCTTCGGCGCCGGCGACCGTTTGTTCCATTACCCGCAACCAAACCGCTTCCGGGCGAACCAAAAGTTCGCCCGCTTCGGCGAGGAAATCAGGCGCGGCGCCAAGCAAAGACCGCAGATTGCGCGCGGCACGTTGCGGATGATCCTGTCCCCGCCGGAGCTCATGAAACAAAATGCCGAGCAACTGTTCCGGCGCGTTTGGCTCAAGCGTATGTCGGCCGCGGGCAAAATCATCGCATTCTTTCAGCAGCTTGCTGCGCAACGCGAGTCGGTCGATCTGCTGCTCACCGGACAATTCGCGAGGCGATTGCTTGTCGAGGGCGGCGAGGGTCAGCTGACGTTCGCGTTCGCGCTTGTTCTGGAAACGCGCTCCCATCGTGCCGAGTTTGCCTTCGCCGGAGGATAACCCGGCCGAAACCGTGGCCAGGATCGGATCGTCGGCGAGAAGTTTTTCAAAATACCGCGACAGCAACCCCTCGAAGGCACCTTTGCTCTGGCTCATGGGGCCGAGTGTAAAGCATTGGCCCGGGGAATGGCAATTTTGCTGGCATCGCTTCCCAGGGCAAACGCATCTAAATCCCGTAAAAAGAGCGCCCTGAGGTAGGGACATCGCGCTGCGATGTCCCCGCCCGCGTCAGCGGGCGGAACGAATGGGAAAGGAGTTACGTTCACATCCGACCTTGCGCCGCTGAACGCGGCGCGGACGGCGCAGCGCGCCATCCCTACCGCTCCGGAGTTGCCGTCCGTTAATCAGCCGCCAACAACCCGCCGAGGCCCAGAAGCAAACCAGGCAAGTCGCGATATTCCGTTTTGGTTTAGTTGCACTCCCGGGCGTGACACTCTCCAGCTTGTTTTGTCAGTTCCAGCATAGAACACCGAGTGGCCATGATTTCGTTCATCGTTCCAGCCCATAACGAGCAGGCGTGCCTTGGCCGCACGCTGCAGGCGATTCAGGAGTCGGCTCATCTCGTGGGTAAACCCTTCGAGATTATTGTGGTGGATGATGCTTCTACGGACGCGACGGCTGAAATCGCCCGGCAACATCAAGCGTGCGTGGTAAGCGTGAATCACCGGCAGATTGCCGCCACCCGCAACTCGGGCGCACGTGCCGCCAAAGGCGAATGGTTTTTTTTTGTGGACGCAGATACGACTATTAACGCGCGTGCGGTAGCCTCGGCCCTGCGAGCGATGGACAAGGGCGCTGTGGGGGGCGGCGGTATGACCCGGGTGGACAAAAATGAGAGCGTGCCGCTTTACGCCCGGCTCTTGCTGGCTTTGCTCCTCTTTGCTCCCAAGCTTGTGGGATTTACCGGCGGCGCTTTCATGTTCTGCACACGCGCGGCCTTCCAGGCTACCGGTGGATTCAATGAACAACTTTATTGGGCAGAAGAAGGCGGCTTTGCTCTCGCACTGAAACGCCAGGGCCGATTTTTCGTGCCGTGGCAACATGTGCTGACTTCAGGACGGCGGTTGCGCACGATGTCGGGAGGGCAGTTGCTCATGGGAGGCGTCCGCATGATGTTCTCGCCGGTCAAATTCCTCACCCGCCGCTCGTCAGTGGAACACGTCTGGTATAACTCAAACCGCGCCGACGACGACAAAATGCCCAACTCCATTGGCGTTCAGCTTTCCAACGGCGTCGCGCTGGTGATTGTGATTCTGGTGGTCACGGGACCGGTCTGGGATTTCATCCCGTGGACGTTGACGCCCCTGGATAGCCCGCAGGGCAAGTTTCGGTATGTTACCGGCATTTTTCTCTGCCATTTGGGCACAATGGGCTGGCCGATTGGACTGGTCCTGCTGGTGAATGTTTTACGGCAAAAACGTTGGACGGGATTGATTCAATCCGCCGCCCTGATTGGAATTTGTTTTTGGCAAGCCTGGGAATCGACGCACGCCGTCGTTCGGATTTGGACGCACTTCCTTGGTTGGCTGGCGCATTTCCACATCCGGTAAGGGCGTCTGCAGCTTCCTGGCATCGCCGGGCCGCTGCCGCATAAATGCGGCGTTCCGGATGCGGGCGCGCGAACTTCCAGTTCGCAGAGACTCGCAAACTGTTTTGGCGCAAAAAATGAGTCAGACGCGGGCCGGCAGTCGGGCGTTGCTGCGGGCAGGCATGCCCGCGCGCCGGTGCGAACTTCCAGTTCGCAGAGACTCGCAAAGTGTTTTGGCGCAAAAAAGCAGTCGGACGCGGACCGCAGTCCGGCGTTGCTGCGGGCAGGCATGCCCGCGCGCCAGTGCCGCATTTATGCGGCAGCCCCCTGGAGTTCTAGGCGGTCCGAAACGCGATGGATGACGATGGGTAAACTCCGACGAGGCCAGGAGCGAGAGATTGGGCTAAGGTGGCACATGATTAAAGAACAGGAGCTTTTGGAGAAGGCGATTAAAATCGCCGTGGAAGCTCATGACGGCCAAAAAGACCGTTATGGCGCGCCTTACATTTTGCATCCGACCCGGGTAATGGCGCGGTTGGAAACGACCAGTGAGAAAATCGTGGGCATCCTTCATGATGTCGTCGAGGATACAGATTGGGGTTTTGAAGATCTTAGCGCCGAGGAGATTCCCGAGCATCTCATCAACGCGATAAAAGCCGTGACCAAGAAGGAGGGAGAGGATTACGAAGCATTTGTCCGGCGCTCGGCGGCCAACCCGTTAGCCAAAAAAGTCAAATTAGCTGATTTGGAAGACAACATGGACCTGAGGCGAATGCCTGAGGTGACGGAGAAGGACCTGCCGAGGCTTCAAAAATACGTCAAGGCATGGCGTTTTCTTACGGATAGCGAATAAGCGGCGTTCAAGATATCCAGAAGCTTTCGCGTATAAGTGATCCTGGTTGCATTGGACTGGATGGTCGGCCCTTAGGCAGCAAAAACGCCGAAACTTGCGTTTCGGCGTTTTATTACCAACTGCTTTCAGCTCGGAATTATCGGTGCCAGCCGTGATGTTCCCACCCGCGGCCTTCCCAGTGTCCTCGATAACCCCATCCGCCATGCCATCCCCGGTAAACCGGCCGGCCCCAGCCGCCGAAACCCAGGTAAACGGAGGGAGCGGGAGCATAGACGACCGGTGGAGCGCAAACCGGGGCGGAATAGGCCACGGGGGGAGCAGCACAAACTTGGGGAGCAGTGTAGACCGGAGCCGGGGCCGCGTAGACCGGGGCAGGAGCGGTATAAACCGGGGCTGCCACGGAGACAACCGGAGCTCTAACGGTAATCGAAGGAACCGGCAGAGGCAGGCCGAAACCAAACCCGAACCGAACGCCCGCTTGAGAAGCCGAAACGGCTCCGAGCAGAACAGCCACTAACAGAAATGTTTTTTTCATACGACTATATGACGATACCACAGGAAAAACCTTCACCGAGAAAAATTGAGAGGTGCGAATTTTGTTTTGAATAAACTCGGGCCCAAGACGTCGCCGGGGCGGCCCGTTTGGTCAAGACAACTTAGGGCCGGGCATGGGAGAGCGCCGCCGTCAACTCCTGAATAAGGGCCAGGCGCTCGTTTTCTTCCTGTTTGCGCAGACTAATGTCCCGTGAAACACTTGAAGCGCCGATGATCTTGCCGGCGCCATCCTTAATGGGGGAAACCACCACCGATACCTCGACTGGGGTACCATCCTTGCGCAAACGCACGGTTTCCAGCTGCTGGATTTGTTCGTCGTTGCGGATGCGTTCCATGGCCTCGGTGAGTTCTTCCGGGCGATACTGCGGGACCAGCAGGCTGATCGATTGACCGATCATTTCGGCGGCCGTGTAGCCATAAAGCTTTTCGGCGCCGCTGTTCCAGCTCACCACAATTCCCTGCAAAGTTTTGCCAATGATCGCGTCATTACACGAGCTGACAATTGAAGCCAGATAAGCCTGAGCAGCTTCGATCTCCCGGTAGATACGACGCTGCTCGGAGGCGAGCAACTCGCGGCTGACGGCCGGCACCAACTTTGGCAGGTTATCCTTCATCACATAATGGTGAGCGCCTGCCTTAAGCATTTCGACGGCGATATCCTCGCCCATCGTTCCGGAGACCAGTATAAAAGGGACGTCTTGTCCGCTTTGTTGGTAAAGGGCCAAAGCGGCCGCACCCCCGAAGAGGGGCATGGAAAAATCGCTGATGATCAGGTCCCAAGCCCGCGATTTTAAGGCGGATTGCATCCCAGCCGGTGTTTCGACTCGTTCAAAGTCGACATTGTAACCGCCGCGCTGAAGCTCCCGCACAATAAAGAAAGTATCGTCAACGGAATCTTCAATAATCAAAACTCGCAGGGGATTAGGCATAACCATACTTTTCGATGCCATTCTAATCCAACGATCTGGACCGGTCAAATGGGCCAAATCAGCGCGCCCGGACGGTAAAATCAGGCACGGAGTTGAGGATAGACCCGGGCGAGACTTCTGCCATAGTAGGGAGGCGCATGGAAGTCTCGGAACCCGTTCAATGTCCTTTTTGCGGCCAAACGTTCGAAGTAAGTATCGATACGAGCGTCCCCGAACAGCGATTCACGACTGATTGCGAAGTGTGCTGCCGGCCGTTTGAAATCGCGGCCGAGTGCGAACCGGGCGAGGTTTTGCGCTTGGAGACGAATTGATTTCTTTATGTCCTTCGGCGCTGGATGCCGCTAAGTTCCGGCGCGCACAAATATGAGCCAAAACACCATTCTTTGGATCTACATCGTTCTGCTGCTGATCGGCGGGATGATTGGATTTCTCAAGGCCGGCAGCAAGGTATCATTAATCACTTCTTCAATCGCGGCGGCACTGCTGGTGCTCACCGCGATGCGCGGGGTCTTTGCCGAGAATTTCCGCAGCAACCTGGCGGACGGCATTATGGCGGCCTTGCTCATTGTGTTCGCCATCCGCTTGACGAAGACCAAGAAATTCATGCCAAGTGGCTTGATGTTAATTCTGACCCTGGCGGCACTGGCCTTGCGCCATCTGTTCCATTAAAAACCGTTGTGCGGAGTGTAACCCATCAGAAGACTTTCCGGGCTCCCTCCTCCTCCGCCACCAGTGTAGGCGGTCAGTTGTGCGCGTTTCTGGAACTCTTCGGGCGGGAGTTTGCCCTTGGCGTAGTCATCGATATCCTTTTTATGGGCGCGAATGGTTAAAATAGTGCGCCGGCCGGCGGGAAATACTTGATCGGCGGTAATGATGTTCGCGCCCTTTGCCGCGGGTTGGTTAGCCTTAACCATACGGACTCGACCGCCATTGCTGGTGCCGCCGCAAACCCAGAGGGTAACGCATTCGTTGGGTTTCAAACCCCGGATGTTGCTAGCGTTTTTGAGCGTGTCGAAAAGTGTCTCTTTGAGTTTATCCACTTTTTCCTGGCTGTACTCTTCCCCCGGCTCCCCTGCGCCGCCCGCTCGCTGACCGTACAGTTCCTCGCGGGCCTCCTCCCAGACGGAGTCGCCGGCCGGTTTCTCTTCCGGGCGCTTTTCGGCGGGGGCGACGAGCGGGAAATTCACATTCAGGAAAAACACCGCGCCATAGTTATCCAGATACAGGCTGCGCAAGGGCGAACCCCCTGGGGCAAAAAATACATCGATCCCCATCACCTTGCCGGCATGCCGCGGGCCGCCCGGTAAGTCTTCGATGGCCTTGTTCAACAGGTGCGACATGACGGCCAAATCCTCTTCCAGGGCGGTCTGCGTCTTGGGATCGGATTCGGAAGTTTGGATGACCAAAGCGCCGGCGGCGGGCCTGGTTCGAGTCACAAAATCCTGGCCATGGACCATAAAATTCGGGCCATTGAAAAGGCCTCCAGCCAGTCCCACCGCGCCACCCCCGCCCCCGCCCCTCATCTGCGCGGCTGGCGGGAAGGACCCTTTCGTCTTGTGTTCGCCTTTATTCTGTTGCGCGTCGGATTCGAGCTGTTGTAGCAAGGCGGCGTCTTCAGCCTTCTCTTTATCCTCGGCTGCCGGGGTGACCTCGGCCTGACGAGTAAAGGCGTTGTTGGCGGCCGGGGTGGCGCTGGGTTGGCCCCAGCAAGCCGGGTTCGTGCAAAGCGACAGGCCGGCGACGGCAAAGAGTTGCGGGAATAGCGTTCTGTTTTTCATAAAGATTTATTCGTTGGGTGGGTTCACAGGTTGCGGCTCTTTAAAATCGGCCAATTGGACCAGTTGCTGCTGCGTATGCCGCAGCGCGTCGTCGGCATTAAACGCGAGAGTGTCGACATCTTTTTTCAGAGCCACGAACAGCTGTTGAGCGATCTGATCGGTATATCTGCGGCCGGATACGAGTGAAAGAGCGGCTGCGCGCGTGGCTTCATCGCGAGCCAATTGGGCCATCTGCGAACTGAGCTCTCGCTGGATTTGAGGGGCAATGGCCAGGCGCAGCTTCTCAACGTCGGTCTTTGCCGCCGTGGCTCGACCGATCAGGATCCCGGCAAAGAGAACAACCGCCACAGCGGCGGCCCATTTGAGAAAAGGGGCGAGAAAGACTGAATCCGCGCGACCGCGCCGGGGCAATTTCCAGGCGTCGAGGCTTTTTACACTGCGTTGCCAGGATTCAATTTCGCTGCGGCATTGGGAGCACTCGTGCAAATGATTCGCGAGGTTGCGCTTGAGAGCGTTATTAGTTTGGCCGTACAGGTAGGCTACCCATTCTTCAGGTTTTGGATGGTTCATAGGACAAAAGATTCGCGTGGCAAATCCAGGGGGTTGATAGAGGTAAAATGAGCGGGTGCGGCCTTTAATTTTGGTTCCAACGTTCGGCTCAGGCGGATCAAGGCCTCGGCCATGCGCGAATTGACCGTGCCCTCCGGGATTTCGAGGATCTCGGCGATTTGAGCCAATTTCAGATCCTCATAATGGCGCAGCACAATTACCGCCCGATAAATTTCGGGCAGTTGCATCACCGCGGTACGAACGAGCGCACCCTCTTCAAGATCCGCGGCATTGCTGTCCGGTCCGGCGCTTTCCGAAACCGGCTCGGTTTCCTGCTCGCCTTCGGGACCAGGCTCGGGAGAGATAAGAAACTCGCGGCGCCGCTTCTGCCGGCGCAGTTCGTCGTAGCAGAGATTCAAAGCGATCCGCCACAGAAAGGTCGAGAACCGGCCCTTGGGCTGATAATCTTTTCGCTTCTGAAAGAGCCGCAGGAAGGTGTCTTGTTTGAGATCTTCCCCGCGATGAGGGTCACCGAGCATCCGGGTGCATAACCTGCGGATCGGTTCCTCCCATCGCTTGACCAGCCGGTCGAAATCCTGGTGATCGTCGTAAAGCTTAACGCGCCACATTGCTTCCTCATCCGTCCGCGTAGCCAGAAATGGCAGGCCTAGTATGCCTTTCATGCGTCGTTTGGTTGTTCAAATGCTCGGCCGATCATCTCTTCGACCCGAGGGCCGGGCTTCCGTTCAGCGACCGGCTCGCGGGTCTATCGGTTATACGCCGCGCGAGGTGCAAATCGTCGGTTTTGGCGCCGAAAATCTCGGAAGCGCCGACGTCTCGTCGGGGAGTTCCTACCTGATTGCCAAATTAAAGTTGGCTCTCCACCAGGGCGTCTGTAGGTTTCGAGACACCATCATGAAGTTTTCCCTCTCCTCTACCAACCTCATTTGCACCCTGTTTACATTATCGGCCGGAGCGGCACCGCTGGCGTTGCACCCTGAAAATCCGCGCTATTTTCTCTACCATGGCAAACCGTTAGTTGTGGTCACATCGGGCGAACACTACGGCGCAGTGCTGAACCTGGATTTCGATTATGTGAAGTATTTGGCTACGCTGGCGGGTGATGGGTTGAATGGCACGCGCACCTGGGCGGGAGCCTATTGCGAGCCCCATACAGCCTTTAACATTGCCCAGAACACGCTCGCTCCAGCACCCGGGCGGTTCATTTGCCCCTGGGCCAGAAGCGCGCAACCGGGCTATGCCAACGGCGGAAACAAGTTCGACCTTACCAAGTGGGACCCGGGTTACTTCAGACGCTTGAAAGACTTCATGTCCCAAGCGAGCAAGCGCGGCATTATCGTGGAGCTAAACCTGTTCTGTCCATTCTACGAGGAAAGCATGTGGAGCCTGAGCCCGATGAATGCGTACAATAACATCAATGGGATCGGCGGGGTCGCAAGGACGAACGTGTACACGCTGGACAAGAACGATGGGCTGCTACCGGTGCAGGAACAAATGGTCCGAAAGCTCGCCGCCGAGCTCAAAGGATTCGATAATTTTTATTTTGAGATTTGCAATGAGCCCTATTTCGGCGGGGTAACCCTCGAGTGGCAACGGCATATCGCCGCCACCATCCAACAAGCCGAACCCGGCAAGCGGCGGCACCTGATTTCTCAAAACATCGCCAATTACAAAGAACAGGTCGTGAATCCTGATCCGGCGGTTTCCATCTTCAATTTTCATTACGCCACACCGCCCGAGACCGTCGCCTTGAACTACGGTTTGAGCCGTGTCATCGGCGAGAACGAAACGGGATTTCGCGGGACAAACGATTCGCAATATCGAATGGAGGGCTGGGACTTTCTGGTGGCCGGCGGCGGATTGTTCAACAACCTGGATTATTCGTTCACAGCCGGCCGCGAGAATGGGACGTTCATTTTCCCTGAAAATCAGCCGGGCTGCGGGAGCGCGGGCTTGCGCCGGCAATACGGCTATTTGAAACATCTCCTGGAGGGGTTTGATTTCATTCACATGCGTCCCGATAACGAAGCCGTCCAGGCCGAATTGCCAAAGGCCGCTTCTGTGCGAGCGCTGGGCAAGCCAGGGCAGCAGTACCTGGTGTATATCAGGACCGGACTGGGCGACTGGAAGAAGGCAATGGAGAGGAAGGCGGCCTTCAATGCCGGCGAGGTTTCGCTAAAGCTGGAGTTAGCCAAGGGGGCCTTCGCGGCCGAGTGGCTGGATACCAAAAAATGCGCTTCGGTTGAGCGCGTCGCCTTTGAGCACAATGGCGGTTGGCGGACTTTGGCAGTTCCGGCCTTCGAAGAAGACATAGCGCTCACCGTGCGCCGCCGTTAGATTGTGTAGGATGAGAAGCGACAAGAATGTCCGCGCGCCAGGGGCTTTGGCATTTTCGCTGATCGAGCTTTTGATTACAGTGGCAATCATTCTGATCTTGAGCACGCTGTACTTTGGCCCGAACACGGCCGGCAAACAGCAGGCGCTCAAACGGGCTTGCCAAAAGAACCTTGAGAAGATCTTCATCTCGATGGAGATTTATGCCAATGAGCATAGCGGCCGGTTTCCCGAAAAACCCGGTGCGCGCACGTCGGAGGAAGCGCTGGACGTGCTGGTGCCCAAATACACCTCCGACCCGACACCGTTCATTTGTCCTGGAAGCAAAGACGGTCCATTGGCACCTGGATCGGGCTTGCGGGGGCAGACGATCAGCTACGCATACTATATGGGGCGGCGTCTAACCAACAGCACGATGGTGCTCATGAGCGACCGGCAGGTTGACGCGCAGGGCAAGACCGCCGGACAGGCTGTGTTCTCCACGACCGGCAAACCACCTGGCAATAATCACCGGAAATTTGGCGGCAATTTCCTGTTCTGCGATGGGCATACCGAAATGAGCTCGGCCATGGCGCCATTTGCGCTTCCTTTAACCAACGGCGAGGTGCTGCTCAATCCGTAAAATTTCTGGATGAACCTTCCCACAGATTCAGGGCAACCGCAGGTGGAAAATCTGAAATCTGAGACTGCCGCCGGCGCCCCATGAAAGTCGAGTGTTCCTGCGGTGCCAAGTATCAGTTCGAGCTCCGGCCGGAGATGCGCGAGCATCCGGTCCAATTCGTTTGCCCCGCCTGTGGCCTGGACGCTTCACAATTCGTCGACGCGCTGGTCCGCCGTGAACTGGGCCAAACCAGCACTCCGTCCGGAGAGCCTGTGCCGGCCATCCAGGCAACCAACGCCCCCGCGGGCGTTGTGCTCGAGGAGGCCGAGCCGCCCATCCCGAGCGTGCGGTTGCACAAAACCTCAGCGTCGGTGCTTTCGCCGGCCGTGGCAATTCCTGCGGAAGCCGCCAGCCAATGCAGCCGGCATCCCGGCGAGCTTACGGTCGCCAAATGTTACATTTGCTCCAAACCGATCTGTGCCAAGTGCATGGACCTCTTCGGATACGTCTGTTCGCCGCTGTGCAAGGCAAAAGCTGATTCGCACGGGGTCCATGTGCCCGTGTATGAAGGGCAGAAATCGCTAGTCGAGGCGCGCCGCTGGCGCAAGCTGGTTTGGGCTGCAAGCGGGGTCGGGGCTTTAATGGTGGCGCTCCTGGGAGTTTGGTTCTGGTACGCCTGGTTTGGATGCGAGCCAAAGGTGATCTTCTCGGTACGCTTTTCCGAACCTGCCTATTCGGGCCAGTCGGCTCCAGGAGGAGTTCAAAAGGATCAGCTTGTGTTTCTACACGGGCCGTTGCTGGCCCGGTATGAGTTGAAATCGGGCAAAGAAGTTTGGTCGCGGCGGATCGTTGACCAGCAGAAAATCGATGACGCTGTTTCCAGAGAACAGCAAGCGACGCAGCGGCTGATCAATAAAGCCAATACCGAAGCCTGGGATAATGTTCCTAAAATGCCCTCCGCCCAAAAGTTGGCGCACGAGATGGAACGAGAGGTGACCGCCGCTTTGACTTTGTATGTGCGAGGACAAAATATCTGGGTGAGTTCGCCCGAGAAGATCGTGCAATATGACTGGCAAACCGGCAAAACGATTAAGGAACTGCCGGTGCAACCGGGCCGGGACGAAGTAATGGCGCGCGGAAACGAGTTGCTGCTCGTGACCGCCGCCCCAGGCCGTCCAGTCGTAACCCACGTAGACCTGACCACGGGGACCACGCGCACCGAGGAACTAGGTGAGAGCGAAGGCAGGCTTCTGGCGGAAAAGGCACCCGGCAGTGGGAGTTCGGCTGCCACGATTCCCACTGGCAACTCGACCGCACAAGCAACCGCTGGTTTGCCGATGGGTGCCCCGGGGAGCGGCCCCGGCAAGCCCATGGACCCCGCCAAGGTCGCCTCCCAGGCGCAGCGGCTTTCCCTCCCCGAAAAACTCGCTTTGCCCGCGGTGCTGGCGGCGAATATGAATCAGCAACGCGCGCTGAACGAAATGGACGATTCCAGCCACCATGGGCCGACTGCTCAAGCGGCTCTTGAAAGTAGCGCCGGGTTTTCTCTCGTCCCATCCAAAGACGGATTTGTCGAGTTTGGCGTGAGACTGCTTGAATCACGAATTGTCACTCGCAGTGCCATGAAACCTGGGTCCGGAAAATCGGCACTGGATGGAGACGTAACGGCGGGCAAGAGCATGGAATTATCCAATGAAATGCTCAACGAAATGCAGCGCGAACATGGCGGTGACCTGGTCCAGGAGGATCATAGCCGCTACCAGGTAACGGTGCGTCGGCCCGGAGCGGACTCGGCCTGGAGCGGCGAAGTCGTTGGGCCGCCCAAGCTCTACCCGCTGGACTCGGTCAACGTGGTGGCCGCCGACAAATTGATCATCGTGCTGGACAAAGCGAACAAAAAGCTCTGGCAGAGCACCCTGGGTTTCAATGTGGTCCCGGGATTGGCCGCGTTGGACGAGGAAATCGCCACGTACGGGCAAGGACCCTGCGTCGAACGCAAAGGAACACTTTACGTATTCGACCAGGGAGTGCTCAGTGCCTTTGATCTCAAGAGTGGAGACGCGCGCTGGCGGCTGCCATCGGTGGGGATTGCCGGGCTGTTCTTCGACGACCACGATATGATCTATGTCAACACCACCAGCGCCAGCCATGAAACTTTAAAGTATTCAAGGCAGATCGATTTATCGCAAAAGGTCAGCGCGGTGATCCTCAAGCTCGATTCTCGCGACGGCAAAATCCTTTGGAGCACGCAATCCAGGGGCCTGATCAATTACGTATCCGGCCGGTTTATCCTGTCAGCGCAATCGACCATTCCCGACCAGGACGACGACACAGAATCGGACGAGCAAAAGATTCCCTGGATGCGCATCCGCCGGCTCAATCCGAGCGATGGCCGTGAAGTCTGGGACCATTTCCAGCAACGGGCACCGCTGGACATTGCCTTCGACCAGAACACCATTCGGCTCGTGTTCAAAAGGGAAGTTCAGGTCCTGCGTTTCCCGCGGTTTTAGGGCATCAGTCGCAACCCCCCAATCTGCGCGCAGGAAGAACCGGCCGCGTTAAGCCACGTTTGCCATCAGAATACAACACCAGACCGAGCATTTTCCGAAAACACCCAGGGAAACCCCAAGTCTCACCTGGACGTTCGAGGAACCCGAAACTGTCCTTGTGAATAAACCTGGCTGACGGTCTCGTCGCTGCCCCCCCTGAAACCCTGGGGAGCTTTCACCTCATGCCTCAAAAGTATCTGAGGAGGCTTCGCCTGCGCATCGCCAGTCGCGCCTTGGTCTACACGAGTGAACCCTTGTCCGAGCTGGCGTTGAACTGTGGCTTCGCCGACCAGAGCCATTTCACGCGCGAATTTCGCCGGCAGTTTGGCCGCACGCCGCGTGATTATCGAGAGCACTACAAACTATCCGCTGGCGTTCCTGTCACAAAAACTGCCGCTCGTAATCAATAGATTCTTTCGGACACGGTGCTACAGTCGGCGCGTGAAATTCACGATTCAACGTGCTGTCGCCCTGTTGTCGGGCGCGCTGGCCTTGCTGCACATTACGGATTCTCAGGCACAACCCGTCGCGCCCGCAACCAACCAGGTGGCATTGCGTGTATTGATCATCACCGGGGGGCACGAGCATGAGGCCGCCTTTTACGGTTTATTTGATGGCTATCAGGATATTGGCTGGCCGGCCGTCACTGACACCGCCTTGGCGTTCAAGCAGGACATCCGCACGAAATACGATGTGCTGGTCTTCTACAATTTCACCCGTGACCTTGACGACAGTGGGAAGAAAAATCTGCGTGATTTTGTCGAGAGTGGAAAAGGGATTGTTGTCCTGCATCATGGCATCTTGAGTTTTCAGAATTGGCCGTGGTGGTACGAGGAGGTTGCGGGAGGACTCTATCGCCTGGAGAGCAAGAACGGCATCCCCAACTCGACGGTAAAATTCGGCGAGCAACACTTGATCACTGCCGCCGGCAAGCACCCGATCACCGACGGCCTCACTCCGTTCCGTGTCATAGATGAAACCTACAAGGGCCTGTATATTTCGCCGAATATCAAACCCTTGCTCTTCACAGACAATCCCACCAGCGATCGCACGGTTGCGTGGATCGGTCCCTGCACGACGTCAAAAGTGGTGTTCATCCAACTCGGTCACGATCACACCCCGTTCCGCCATCCATCGTATCGCGCGCTCGTGCACAACTCGATTCTCTGGACCGGCGGGAGACTCAAGTAGTTTAAACTGATTTATGAAAATTGGACTCTATAGCATCACCTACCTCGGTTGCTGGTATCGCGGCGAAGCTCTCACCTTGCCTGAGCTGATTCGCACGGCCAAAAAGTTTGGATACGACGGCGTGGAGATCGACGGCAAACGACCGCACGGCAATCCGCTCGATTGGCCGAAAAGCAAATGCCAGGAACTGCGTCAGATTGCGGACAAGGAAGGAATCGAAATCCTCGGGGTGGCCGCAAACAACGATTTCAGCAATCCTGTTCCCGAGGTGCGTGAAGCTCAGATTTGCTTCATGCACGAGCTGATCCGCATGACGGCTGATCTGGGCGCCAAAAATTTGCGAGTGTTCCTCGCCTGGTGGGGCATCACGCGGCATCCCAAACTGGCCACGTACGACATCGCCGAAGGTTATTGGCCGATCATCCACGAGAAGTTTGCCCAGGAAGAAATTTGGGGCTGGTGCCGCGAGAGCCTGATTGAGTGTGCTCGCTATGCCGGAGAGATGGGCGTGACACTCGCGTTGCAGAACCACAAACCGCTCATCAAGGATCACCACGATGTGTTGCACATGATCCGCGAGGTCAACTCACCCCATCTCAAAATCTGTCTCGACGCCCCGTTGATGCCCGACAAAAGCGCCGCGGCGATGCGTGCGGCTGCCCGGGCGGTTGGCGCCCTGCAGGTCATGTCGCACTTTGGCGGGGAGTTTGACCGCAACGCAGACGGCAGCATCACCGGTGTGGACCGAATCGATGGTCTCGTCACTGGCGAGACGAACCAATACTATCGCGATTTCGCGCGAGCCATGAGCGAGATTGGTTACAACGGTTACACCAGCTACGAACTGTGCCACCAACTGCCTGTAGTGAATGGCGAAACGGTGGGAATCGAATTCGCACACAAGAACGCCCAACTCGCTGTGGAGTTCATGCGGGAAATTATCAAGGCGGAATACTCAAAGAAATCGGCTCGCCAGGCGACCGAGGAAATGAGCCTCGCCGCACAATGAGCGACAACGATGAGGGCTTTCAAGAAATGGCTCTGCCTACGCGCAAATGCGGCTGAGCATTTTCACGTCGTAACCTGGCATGCTCCGCGAATTTCGGGTTTGCAAGGGAGTTCACGCGCGTCCCCTCAATCTTTGTGGTGGTCCCACCAACACCCCAGCAACTCGCCCAGGATGAAAACGAGAATGCCATTGCCGCTTCGGTCCCGTAGACGGCGTTCAATAAGTGTCGAACACGGAGTTGCGTGCGTCGTAGATACTCGTTGCTTCCCAGGCCGCCCCATTCAACTCGATACTTTTGAGTTCCTTCCTGCCACGAGTTCCTCCTCAGTTGAATAGCGGATGTCAAAGCGTCCGATTTAGAAATCGGGGATCTTCTTCGAAATTACAGTCGATACATTCCGCCAGCGCAGGGGTGCTAAAACGCATCCCATGCTGGAAGATTTTTTCCTTCCCGTGTCCTCGGCGTGAAAGTTCGTTTGTCGTTTCATTGACGGGCTGCTGCGGCAGGCCAAAAAATGAACAAAATAACAAAAAGAGCACAATCAATGAAAACAGCAATAAACCACAGCACAGTAACAGCTTCCGAGTGGCTCGCCGCCCGGAAAGAGCTTCTGGCTGAAGAAAAGCGTCTCACCCGGCAGATGGACGCGGTCAGCGCCAAACGCCGCGCGCTTCCCTGGGTGAAAATCGAGAAGGACTACCAATTCGACAGCCGGAAGGGTCGGGTCTCGCTTGCTGAGCTATTTTCCGGGCGCAGCCAGTTGGTGATTCAGCATTTCATGCTCGGGCCAGGCTGGGGCGAGGGTTGTCCCAGCTGCTCTTACATGGCCGACCATACCGACGGGATGCTCCCGCATCTGGCCGCCCGCGACGTCACGATGATAGCCGTTTCGCGGGCGCCGCTGGCGGAGATCGAGGCATTTAAGAAGCGCATGGGCTGGGGCTTCGAATGGGTGTCATCGAATGGCAGCGATTTCAATCATGATTTCCATGTGTCGTTCACCGAGAAAGAAGTGGAAAGTGGCAAAGTAGACTACAATTACACCACGCAACCTTTTGGCAGCACGGAAGCGCCGGGAATCAGCGTCTTTCACCAAGCCGCAGATGGTTCGGTTTATCACACCTATTCGGTGTACGGGCGGGGCGTCGAACTGATGATGGGAACGTACCGCATCCTCGATCTGACGCCCAAAGGCCGCGACGAGGACAATCTCGAACGCTCGATGGAATGGGTTCGCTACCATGACAGCTACGACGCCGGCACGGCGAATTGTGGCGGTCGGTCGAAGGAGGCAAAAGCATGAACTTGCCGCACTGCTGTCAACGGAAGCCGCACACTCGTCGCGACGCGCGTCAGCAAAGAACGCGGCGTGGTCGCATCCGGGAAGTTGCCGGCTGGATCCTCCCCGGCGCGCTGCTCGCGCTCATGCCAAAGTGTCCCATGTGTCTCGTGGCGTACGTGGCTCTCTGCTCTGGATTGACGTTATCGTACTCGTCTGCACATATGCTCATGCGCATGCTCACCGCGCTCTGCCTCGGCACGCTGGCATTGTGCGTCGTGCGACGCGTGGTAAACTGCCGGCAAAACAAACATACATTCAACCTTCAACCCGCCCCAACACGCTGATGAAAAATACTCCTACCAATCAATACATGTTCCTGGTCCAAGGTGGCGCCTGCAATGACGGCGGCCTTTCCGCCGAACAAATGCAGGCCAAAATGACTGAAGTCTACGCCTGGATCGAGGGCCTCACCAGGAAAGGCGTTATGAGCGCCGCGCAGCCGTTGACGCCCGAACGCAAAATCGTTTCCGGCAAAAACGGGAGCATCGTTTCCGACGGCATCGCCGCGGAGTCTAAAGAAGCCATCGGCGGCTTCTTCATCGTCAATGTGGCCACCATGGACGAGGCGGTGAACATCGCCCGCACCTGTCCGATGTTTAAATACGGCGGGCGGTTGGAAGTCCGCCAGATGGCCGAGTTGAAATGCGATTGAGCCCGCATGAGCCAGCACGGTGATAGCCCGGGCGAGGCGGCCGACCATTTTTTCCGCCACGAAGGCGCCAAAGTGGTCGCCGCCCTCACGGCGCACCTTGGCACGCACCGGTTGCAGCTTGCCGAGGACGTGGTGCAGGAGGCGTTGCTGCGCGCAATGCAAACGTGGTCGTATCGCGGCGTACCCGACAATCCGGCGGCATGGCTGACGCAAGTGGCAAAAAATCTCGCGCTCAACGCACTCCAACGCGAACAGCGATGGAACCAAAAACAGGAAAAAATCGCCGCCGAGCACACTCGGTGGTTGTCATCCACATCCGAAGAAATGAAACATGAGAGTTTTGCGGACGACACGCTGCGGTTGATGTTTGTCTGTTTTCACCCCGAACTCGCCGCCGAATCGCAGATCGCGCTCGCGTTGCGCACGCTGTGCGGGTTCAGCCCCGCGGAAATTGCCGCCGCCTTTCTCACCAGCGAGGCGGCCATCGCCAAGCGCCTGGTTCGCGCCCGGCAGCGCATCCGCGAGCTGGCGCTGCCATTTACCGTGCCCGATCCCAACGCTCTTTCATCCCGGCTGGATGGAGTGTTGCACACGCTCTACCTGCTTTTCAACGAAGGCTACAAAGCTTCCGCGGGCGAACGGCTCGTACGCGAGGAACTTTGCCAGGAAGCCATCCGGCTCGCCACCCTGGTCACCCAGCATCCTGCTACTCAAGAACCGCGCGCTCACGCCTTGCTGGCGCTCATGTTGCTCAACGCCGCCCGCTTTGCCGCCCGTACCGACGACGCCGGGAATCTCCTTCGTCTTCACGAGCAGGACCGCACCGCGTGGAATCAAGCCATGATTCACCGCGGAATAATGTGCCTCCGGCACGCGTCGCAAGGAGAAGCCCTGAGCGTCTATCACATTGAAGCCAGCATTGCCGCTACCCATTGCCTGGCCTCGGACGCGTCGGCGACCGACTGGCCGCGCATCCTGCATCTCTACGACCAGCTTCTCGCACTCACCGGTTCGCCTGTCACGGCAATGAACCGAGCCGTCGCGGTCGGGCGCGTCCACGGCACGCAAGCCGGACTGGACGCGCTTGATAGCATCCGGCAACGCTCTGTGCTCGAAGGGAATCATCTTTACCATGCTATGCGTGGCACGTTTGCCGCCGAACTCGGACAGACCGCCGCCGCGCTCACGCACTATCGCCAGGCCGCGAAGCTCGCCCTCCTTCCCATCGAGCGCGACTTCATCGCCCGGCGAATCGAAGAGTGCGAAGCCGCAACAAAACTTTAAGAGCGTATTTCAAGAACACTGACCTGGGCGGCGCGGGCGTACGGGGTTCGGAGTCCCGCCTTTAGGCGGTTTTAGCGCTGGGCCGCCCGAAGGCGGGACTCCAAGCCCAGGCAGCCCACGCCCAAACGCGTATTTTACAGCGCTTCAAGCTGCGTTGAATGCGGACTGTTTTCCGATATTGCTGCTTACTGATGTGAAAAACCGCGCTTATTCGTCCCTAGGCAGCGCGTAGATGCTGTTGTGAATCGTGCGCTCCACGGGAGTTCCGTCCGAGCCGCGGAGATTACATTTGATCTCCATCCCCCAGGTCGGTGCGAGGTCAGGAATCTCGAAGCGAAGGGTTTTTCGGTCGGAAGCCAGGCTCGCTTTGCTAACGGCCAAGGCGTGCTGTTGGTAATGTGGTGAACCATAATTTTCCGTTCGCTTCAGCGACCAAACCTGGACCTGGTAATTCCCGGCATCATCAGCACTCGCCGAATCGAGTGCGTCGCTAAAGATCAATTCCATCGAACCGCGCCGGGCGTGGAGTTGCACGGGCAGCCAGGCCGGCTTGCCATTGTAACGAACGCGGAAAAAACCGCCGTCCTGCTGCTGGTTGGAAGCCCAACCTACGAGTCCGCACACGTAAAGAGAGCCGTTGCCGGGATGGAAACGCCCGCGCATTACGCCCGTTGGAAAATCCGGAATCGGCAACTGCACCACGCCGCCCTGGCGCTGACCCTCGATCTCTTCGTTTGGCACCAGGAAAATGCGGCCCATGCCGTAAGAGATGTTCAGCAACGAACCTTGGAGGGCTCCCCAGGTCCCGCGGGGTACGCGCACGATCTCCGCCGGCGAGCGATCCATATCGTTGGTAATCCAAACCACGGAAGGTTCCATCGCGTCATCCGCGCTGCTCTCGGGGTGGTCGTAGCCCCACATATATCCGTAAAACCTGCCGGGCCTCACCCAATCGATGCGGTTCTTGGGCGTCCAGTGGCCTTCCTGATCGGTGACAAAGAACGTGCCGTCGTCGTTCACGCACACTCCGTTCGGGGCCCGAAATCCGGTCGCAACGATTTCTGTCTTGGAGCCGTCACGGCTGACTTTCAGCAATGTTCCGTGCTGCGGCACGACTGCCGGCAACGCGTGACGCCCGCCTTTAGCGTAATAAAAATTACCTTCCCGGTCCGTTTGCAAGCCCAGGGCGAACTCGTGGAAGTGCTCGGTCACCTGTTGATCGTTATTGAAACACTCGTAGAAATCGATCTCGCCGTCCCCGTTCAGATCGTGCAACCGGCAAAGTTGATCCCGGCAGGTCACGTAGATCACGTCGTCCACAATCTTCAAGCCTAACGGCTGGAAAAGCCCGGAAGCGATCCGTTGCCATTTTAATTCCCGCAGATCACCGTCGACACCGGTCACCACCCAGACATCGCCGTTCCAGGTGCAAATGGCCGCTCGTCGGCCGTCGCTAAAAAAATCGAAACCACCAAAGCGCATCCAGGTTTGCCACGGATTCTGAGCGTCGGTGGGGTAAGTCAGAGTGTCCACGGCAAACGCGGCGTTAGTGTCTCCGAGCATGCCATGTGTGGTCAATTGACCGGGCCAATGTCGCGGGCCACCATGGGTAAACGCGCTCAGATCCACCGGTGGCGGCGAACTCGCGGCCAATGCACTCAGCGCTGCTGGATCTACATTCCCCGACTGATGTCCAATCAGCACTTTTAAATTCAACGGTGTCGCCGAGGCAGGGATGCGCAATACCTTAAAACCAGCTTCCTCGGTGATTCTGATTTGATTGGTCCCGACGCACACAGCGGGCGAATCCGCCGGGCACACCCTCAGCACCAGGTCCCGGGAGGACTTGGCCACATTCAAAGTGCGCGACAGCGCGAGGTCGCGTCCGGCGCCTTCGTAACCAGGCATTTCAAGGATCGCCGCGTCACCGACGCTGTAGGCAATGACGACTTGATTGCCGCTCACATAACGACCCCGGAACCGAACCCAATCCCGCGGCAGGGGTCCGTACGGTTTATTATCCCGACCGCGCAAACGCGGATCGGCAAAGCTGCCCGTCTGCGGATCGGCCCAACCCGGCCCGGGTGGATTCACGAATAATTTGTCACCGACAATGCTGGTGTGGGTTTGATGCGAGCCGTCGAAAGCGATGCCTTTCCAGTCCACAAATTGATCTCCAGTCCAACCGGCCGCGACGCGCAGGGTGTCGTGATCGTAGAGCATCCAAACCCGGCCCTTGGAAACACCGCCGGCGCCCGAATCGAGGCGCACGGCAATGCCCTTGTAAGCGATATTGTTGCTCGCTGCTTCCAAGGTCCAATCGAGCGACGGCCCGAAATCCATGCGCAAATACTTTGGGCCTTTTTCAAACTCGACCAGCTGCGCGCTTTTTTGCTCGGGCCTGCCCGAGCCTTTGGGCAACGAAGCCAGATACGACGCCGTGACTGGGAAATAATTCGTCGGGTTGGCCGGCCGGACAAACCGCTCGCGAATGAAATCGATGACGTCGTAGCGCATCTCGCCGCTGAGCCACGGCCAGGCCGGCATTTGGCCCAGTCCACGGCCAATGGTTTGGTAGATGCTGTAGGGATCATTGCCATTTTTAAAGGGCTCCCTCCAAAAGGCGCGCGAAGCCGGCAGGCTCCCAGGTTGCTGTGGAGTGCCATGACACGGAAGGCAGAGCGTGCCATAGAGTTTCTCGCCCCGCACAAGAGTCTCCGCATTCCAACTCTGGATAATTCGGGCATGGTCCACGTCGTCGGTAGCGATTGACACAGGCTCATTGGTTGTTGCGACCTGCGCCCAAGAGGTGAAGCGACCGCCAGACAGCAATGCGGCGCACAGAGCATATTTTAGAAGTCGGTTTGGAGTCGCGCCTTTAGGCGGGCCGCCACCGAAACCGCCTAAAGGCGGGACTCCAAGCCCAGGCGCCCCCGCCCGAACGGGTATCTTGAAACGCGCTCTCAGATTCGTCCTGGCAGCAAGGGCTCGCACAGACCTATTTCAGGTTTTCCTCCGTATAAAGTGACAGTTCGATCAAGCGTTCGAGCAGTTCGGCGGGGCTGCTGCCGGCAAAGTTTTTAACGACGAGTTCCTTGGCAAACAGCCGGCAAATATACCGAAGCTTCAGGGTCTTGTTCCGGGAAGCGTACACAAAATCCCGGTGACCGTTGTTAATTACGATTACGTTCTGCTCCGGTTGATAACGCGAGCGCCAAAGTTCTCCGGGCGCCTTCTGGAAGGTATAGCTGGGGATGCCTTGCCGAGCTCCATTTTTGGGCTGAGCCTCGGGCAGGAGCGAATCGGTAACGGTGAGCAGTGCTTCGGCGGAACATTCAACCTCTCGTTGCCGGGCGACGACCCTCAAATTCACCAGTCCAGGCTCCGCGCCCGCCTTGAAAGTCACGATCTCACCGTCTGCACCTTCCAGGACCCCATCCCCCTGAAGCATCTCCCAGTGGAACTGTAGGTCATTATCCACAACGCGATTCGAACGGTCGCGCGCCAGGGCCCGCAACGTTCTTTGTGCGCCCACGTGCACCACGCTCGAAGCTGGAGAGATGCGAACACTGAAGAGCGGCCCGGGGAATTCAAAGAAATCCTTCTGGGGCGTTGAGGCGGCTTCATGCAGTTGCTCCGGCTCGGCCGCCGGCGCTCCCGCATCACCCGAGTTGGGACCAGCCTCGATGGTTTGGCTTTTGGGCCGAGCGATTCCCGGCTGCCGCAAATCGAACCAATCATACTCTTCTTCCGGCAAGGCCAGTAATGCTTCCTTAAGTGCTCGTTGCACCGAGCGCAGCACCTCGCGGCTGGTTTGCTCCTCCTCGGCCCGTTGTTGCTGGTCGATGAGCTGGAGCAGCTCCGCTTGGACCGCCCTGAGTTCGAGTTGGAATCGGTCGTAGGCGGCATCCTGAATAATTCCGCTGCGGGTGCCCGGCGTCAGGTTCAAATAGGGCACATCGATCAAGCCCTGGAGGTAGCCGGTGGTCCAAGGCGGCTGGTTCAATTCGCTGAGCAGAGTCAGATTCTCCAACACACGTGTGCCTTGCCGATAGAGACCGACCGCATTTGTCGAGTCAGGACGGCTTAAATACAATTCGAGGTACACTTCCCCGGGACACACCCTTCTGATCTCGTGCAACAACCGGCCTTCGAACTGCCGTGGCTCGACTTTAAATTCGGCACGGGCGGTCCGGTCGATCACCCTGATTTCCACTCCCGACGAACGAATCCGATCGCGCAGTTCCGAGGCCAGGTACCACTGGATTTTTTCTCCGCTGAATTGCCGGATGCCTGGCAAGATGCGTTTGACCACCAACTCCGTGCCGGGGTCAGGCATCAGCAAACGCTTGCGGGTAATGCGATAGCCAGGGTCCCCTTTCTTCATGTGCATTTGGTAGGTCTGGCCATCATTTCCGGCCGAGGTTAGCACTAATTCCTCGCCCACCGTCCAGAAACTCAGCAAACCAATCCCGAATTCGCCCTGCAAACCAGCCGCCCCTTCGGCCTTGAGCTGCCGCTTCACCGAGTCGCAGATATGCGTGGCGACGTACTCGAAATCCGGCCGCCCATCCTCCTTCCTGCGGATACCCTCACCGTCATCTTTGATCCGCAAAAAATGCACCCCGTGCTCCCGGCCCCGAACCAGCGTGATGTGCTTGGCCCGCGCATCGATGCTGTTCTCGACGAATTCGGCGACCGCCTTCAAAGGATTGCTCTGCGACAGCGCGATGATGCGAATGGCATTCCAGTTGTCGCCGATGCGAAGTTTGCCCGAGTTGTCAGACTTCACGCGATTGCAAGGTGCTGTTTAGAGCGTGTCATAGAATTCGGTTTAGAGTCCCGCCTTTAGGCGGCCCGTCGCCAAAACCGCCTGAAGGCGGGACTCCGAACTCAGGCGCCCACGCCCAAGCCCGCTTTTTAAGACACGCTCGTGAGAAATATGCACACAATCTAAAGTCAAAACTGAAAACCGACAGTCCAAACTGCCAGGACTGTCGGTCAGAAGTTTCGGATTTCGGATTTCGGAATTCGGATTTCTTTCGGCCTTCGGATTTCGGATTTGCTTACGCGTCCCACCCGGAACGATTGTGCCGACGCACCAGTTTTTCCGCATGGGCCAGGTTGGTCGAACGCATATTGGGCCCATCCCAATCCATTCGGACCCCTTCGCCCATGCGCACGGCGATGCAGCCCAAGAGGATGATCTCGGTCAGGTACGCGGCAATGTCGAAGTTGGAATAAGCCGGAGTGCCTTCCTTCATCATGCGGAACCATTCCTGCATATGGCCGGGCGAGCGCGGGATGGTCTGCGGAACCGCTTTGCAAGCTTCGTGATTGTCGCCGGACTGGAATTCATCCTGGCCTTTCATGGCGACAAAGAATCGCGCCCCATAGTCATCCGGCGAAAAGAGCTTGCCCTTGTCGCCGACAATGAGGGCGCCGCTTTCCGGAAGGTTTCCCATGGTGCTGACGATCTCTTTGGTAAGCTCCGCGCCCGGCCGCAACGGTTTCAACGCGTCCCCGGGGTTTCCGTCGTACCACCAGAATTTCAGTGGCGGCAAACCTTCCCGCTCGGGGAATTCATAGCGGATGCGGGAGGTTTTCGCGTACGTTTCAGGATAGGCCCGGGAGGCCAATTCGCACTCGACAACATTTGGATAACCGAGCTTAAGCGCACGGAACGGCATGTTCACGGTGTGACAGGCCATATCCCCGAGAGCTCCGGTACCGAAGTCATGCCATCCGCGCCACTTGAAGGTATGATAGGTATCCTTCTTGTAGGGCCGTTTGGGCGCCGGCCCCAGCCAGCCATCCCAATTCAAGGTTGCCGGGACGGGATCCTGCCCCGCAGGACGGTCGAGGCCCTGGGGCCAGATTGGGCGGTTGCTCCAAACGTGCAGTTCTAAGGGTTTGCCGATCACCCCCGCCTGCACCACTTCGACCGCCCGGCGCAAACCGCTTTCGGCGCTACCCTGGTTGCCCATCTGCGTGGCCAGTTTCTTCTCGCTCGCCAAACGGCGTAACGTGCGCGCTTCGTACACTGTTTGGGTCAGCGGCTTCTGGCAGAAGCAGTGTTTACCCAACTTCATTGCCCGCGTCGCCGCCTGGCCGTGATTATGGTCCGGGGTCGAAACGGTGACCGCGTCGATTTGATCGCCGAATTGATCGAACAGTTTGCGATAATCATTGAAACGTTTCGCTTGCGGGAATTGCTGTCCTTTTTTGTCGAGGGTCGTCTGGTCGACATCGCACAATGCCACAATATTGGCGCCGCACCCCGCGGCATCACTGCTGTCGCTGTCTCCTTTACCGCCGGCGCCGACGCACGCAACGTTAATTCGCTCGTTTGCCCCCAGCACCCGGCCTACGAAGGGAAAGCTCAGCGCCGCGGCGCCGCCGGCTACAGAAGTGCGTTTAAGAAACTCGCGTCGGGATAGTATGCTCATATTGTGATTGTGGTTTTTGTTCTGACGAACGACTCGGGCGTTTTGTTCACGCCGCGGTTTTGCCGCGAACCTTCCCGAACAGTGAAATTAAATCAATCCAATGCGTCAAGCACCGTCCCGGCAGTCGCGAAGCGTCTTGGACGGCGGCAGCCCTCTACCACCTTTTGAGTGGAATGATGACAGTAATTTGGTGGCCACGCCTCCTCGGTCGTCATTCCCTTCACAGTGAAAAGTGGCAGAAGACGGGCGCAGTCAAGAACCCTGGCGGACTTCGCCAAGTCTTCCCAGGAATTCATGGCGCTTTTTTTGCCTTTCCTTACTTTGAAAGCGTCCTAATATCGCTGCTCGGTCGCCGGACTCTCGCGGCGAGCATTACATCAATTCATGATTGGAACACCGAGCCTATGCCATTAACCCATACCAAGGACCTGTTCGCGAAGGCGTTGAAAGGCAAGTACGCCCTGGGTGCTTTCAACGTCAATAATATGGAACTGCTGCAGGCGATCGTTGAGGCCTGCGAAGAAGAAAAGGCGCCGGTGATGCTGCAAATCTCCCGTGGCGCTCGCACCTATGCCAATCCAGTTTACCTGAAGAAACTAATCGAAGCGGCAGTCAGTCTTTCCAACATCCCCATCGCCGTTCACCTCGATCACGGGGATTCATTCGAGTTATGCAAGGACTGCATTGATGAGGGCTTTACGAGTGTCATGATCGATGCCAGCCACGAGCCGTTTGAGAAGAACGTCGAGATTTGCCGACGCGTCGTCGAATATGCCCACAAGCATAATTGCGTTGTCGAAGGCGAATTGGGCCACCTGGTTGGCGCTCAATTCGACGAAGGCGAAGAGGGCGGCAATTACTCGCAACAAGGTCACTACACCAACCCCCAGCAGGCGGTGGACTTTGTGCGCCAATCCGGCGTCGATTCCCTCGCGGTGGCCATCGGGAATTCTCATGGCGCTTACAAATTCAAGGGAGAACAGCACCTCGACCTCGAACGGCTCAAAGCAATCAAGAAAGCTCTTATGGAGGCCGGCCTCGGTGATTATCCGCTCGTGCTCCATGGGGCTTCGAGCGTGCCGAGGGATTTGGTCGAGGAAATCAATAAGTACGGCGGCAAACTTGGCACCGACACCGCCGGTGTCCCTGAGGCTGACATCGAGGTCGCCCGCCGCATCGGCTGCACCAAAGTGAATATCGATACCGATCTGCGCCTGGCCATGACCGCCGGCATCCGCAAAGCCTTCGCCGACAATCCAAAGGAATTCGACCCACGGAAATACCTCAGCCCTGCCAGAGCTCGTGTTAAAGAACTGGTGCGGCACAAGGTCCGCGACGTGCTTTGCTCTGCCGGACACGCCTTTGACTAAGGCTGGTTTTGATAGCCCCATTTTTCGAAGCAGACACTCCACTCCGTGCGGATGCGCTGTTTGAGTTCGGCTGGAAGGTCCGAAAAACGGTTCTTGCGGTAGCCGGCCAGCGACTCGACATACCGGCGCAGCTTTGGCTCGATTTGTGAGAAGTCAGGCAGGTCGAGCGCTTCGTAAAGGCCCCTGACCTGTCCAATTGGATCCCGTTCAAGGTCTTCAAAGCTCAATTCATGAAATCTTCCGGCAGGAATCAGAGGCTTTTGCTCGAAGAAGGCGTCGTACATTTCCCGATATTGTCCGAGCACCCAATCGTCGAGCGTCTCAAGGTCCGGCCGCTGCAGGCTATTCCAGGTGAATAAGATCCGGAACGACTCGCGGCTGGACTGGAAGACGTGAAATGGATTCCGATGGATATGCACGAATTTGGCCTCAGGAAACAATTCAAGGAGAAGACCGATTCGGGCGGTGTGTTGCGGCGATTTGAGAAGCAATGGCCGTCCGTAGCGCCACTGCAATTTTTTGAGAAAAACCAGGAATGCCTCGCGCCAGGCGGCAAGATCGGCTTCGTCAGCCGCTCTCAAGGTAAGGTACTTCCGAAATTTCTCCTTTTGCCGCGGAAAGACCCACTGCATGCAGCAAGAGCGCAGCGAACTGCCGCACAAAGCGAACTCGTCTTCCTGCGGCGAGGCCAGGGTCAAACCCATGTTGTCTTCAGTCGCCAATCCCTTGTGTCAGCCATGACAGGTCGGCGTGCGGGTGGGGCCCGGCTACGCGGCGCGACTCACCGGACGTTATAACACCACAAGGACCCGTGGTCGCGTATGTACAGCCGGCCATTGGCTGCCACGGGATAAGCCCATGCTTTTTCCATCGCGTTAGCCTTAGCCGGTTGATCGGCGGGCGTGAATCGGCCCTTTTCATGATACCCCTCCGGAGTCGCATCGACGAGGGCCACGTCTCCGTTCTCGCCATGAAGGAAGAGCAATCCATCCGCGTAGCAGAGTGAGCCGGGCGCAACACTGCGATCTTCCCATTTCACTTTGCCCGTGGTGAATTCGAGGCACTCCAACGCCTGGCCCGTCGTGCCATAGAGGTAATCCCCAACTTTAACCGCCCCTCCAATGGCCGTCGGGTATTTTGGCCCAAAATATAATTGTTCGGGTTCGAGTTTACCGCCGCTCGAGGTAATCTTAACCGCGCCTCCGCCCGTGCCGGCCGAGCCGGCATAAACCATGGAGTCACTGGCGACCGGGGTGGGAATATTCGCGCCGTACGCGCTTACCGGTTTGCCGTAGCGCCAGAGGAACTTGCCGCTCTTTGCGTCCACGCCAACCAGGCCTTTTTGCAAAAGCTGAACGTATTGCCTGATGCCGCCGGTTTCGACGATAATGGCGGAAGAGTAGGCCGCTTCGTCAGCCTCGGGCAGCGCGCATTTCCATAGGGCATCACCTGTTTGTTTGTTCAAGGCAACGATCGTCGACTGCTCTCCACCCGGCGTGCATACCAGGGTATTGCCGTCGATCAGGGGCGACTCCGCGTAAGCCCAAGTGCCAGGCTTGCCGCCGAAATCGTTGCGCAGGCTCTTTTTCCACACGATTTTCCCGGTAGCTGTCTCGACACACGCCAGGTCTCCATCCGAGCCCAGCGCGTACAACAACCGGCCATCGACAGTCGGCGTGGAACGAGCGGCCGGGAAATTAGGATTCTGTTTGGGGTTCCCCACCGCGCCCAACCGGGTGGACCACAGCTTTTTGCCGTCCTTCGCTGAAAGTCCTTCCACGAATTCATTGTCGACTCCTTCGCTTCCCAGCACATATAGCCGGTCGCCCTGCACGGCCGGAGTCGAGTAGCCGCGGCCGATATCCGACACGCGCCAGATCAACTCCGGACCGGTCTTGGGCCATTCTTTGCGAAAGCCCTTCTCCTCGGACAAACCGTCGCGATTTGGACCCCGCCACTGGGGCCAGTCCGTTGCCGAAACCGGCAAAACAAACAGAGCGCTCGCGCAGCAGAGAAGGGCAAAAACACGGCCGGTTCGGCCGTTCCAGGCCGAACTCCACCTGCCTCTAATAAGAGCTGGGGCGTGGCCGCTGTTCCTGGCCGAAAGCATTCGATTCCGCGTTTTGGTTTTTGTCGTCATTTTGAATTGCCTTGCTTGAAGCTGATTGTTTGATCGAAATAAAATTTATCGGAACAGTTGCGGGGTGAACTCATCCAGATAATCGCGCCAATTGATCCACGTATGCGCGCCGCTCGATTCCTGGAAGACGGGCGTGAATCCGTGTTTCTTGAACATTTCCACGGTGGCGCGGGTGGTGCCGATTAAAAAGTCATCCTTGCCGGTGCTGAACCAGAAGAGCTTAAGCCCTTTTTTCAATTTGGGATCGTCCAGAACGGCCAAATGTTGCTCTTCCCAGCTCGGCCCTTGGGGCGGCGCGGCATTCGCGCCCGGACGCGGCACGATGCCGAAAATACCGGAGCTGTAGACACCCACATATGCGAATTTTTCCAAGTGCGGTATGGCGATATTGAGCGTCTGGGCGCCGCCCATCGACAGCCCAGCAACGGCTTGATGTGAACGGTCGGTATAAATGCGATAATGCTTCTCTACGTACGGCGCGATGTCATTGACGAAATCCTGCACGAATTCATCCGGCGCCCCGCGTCCTCCGCCGACAAAGCCAATCGCCCGAGTGTGGCCGGCCGGCATCACCACGACCATCGGTTTGGCTTTTCCTGCGGAAATTAAATTATCCAGAATGAACCCCGCCCGACCCACCGAGGTCCAGGCATCGTCTGAATCACCCGCGCCGTGGAGCAGATAGAACACAGGGAATTTGCCGCGCCCCAGTTCGTAACCCGGGGGCGTGTAGACATGCATCCGGCGGAACCGTTGAAGCGTTTTGGAGTAATAAGTGACCGCGGCGACCGCCCCATGCGGCACGTCGCGCGTGTCCATAAAATCGGCTCCCGGGACATACACCAGGCTCCAGACGTTGTTATTCGACTCGCTGGTGGCCGGGTTGCGCGGATCGATCACCGACACTCCATCGACGTTGAAAGTGTACCGGTAGGCGCCAGGATCAATTGGCCCAACAGTCACCTCCCAAATGTCGTTGGTGCCCTTGGTCAATTCAGCACTGGAAGCGCTGCCCGGGATGTCCCCGGCGGACAAATGAATTTTCTCAGCCTTGGCGGCCTGGATTCGAAACGTGATATGCCGGTCGGCGCTAATCTCGGGCGAAACGATTTGCGGTGGCCGGGCGCGTCCGCCGGGCGCGGGTTGCGCTCCGGCTACCGGACACATTGCGTTGAGCTGAAGGAGTGCGGCGGTAACTGCAGCGAGGGTCTTTGTTGCGGGTTTCATGATGTCTATTTTCAGCCTTGGCCAGGCTCATTTGGTTAGCAGGCTGGCCTGTCAGGTGCTGAATGCGCACACCTTAGCCGCCGCCGGCGGGAACCGCTAGGAATTTACGAGGCCACCGGCGGCCAGGTTGAGACTGGTCGAACGTCCGGCCGCTTCACGCCGGGAGGCGAACGTCGTCGAGAGGCAGACATCAGGACACCGCGTCCCGGTGCGCGCACCGCGCGGCCTGCAACAGCAATCCCGCGCCAACGAGGTAAATCACCGAGCAAAACGCGATCGCCTCGCTCATGTTCTCCATTTGGGTGGCATGGCGCCCGTGCTCGCTCAACCAACCAACCGCCAGAGGGCCGAGCGCGCCGCCGCCCCAACCGACCGTGTTCATGATCCCCGCGGCGGTGCCCCGCGCACGCGGTTCGACGACGTCAAAGATGGCGGCAAAAATGTTTGAATCGTACAGCCCCTTGCATAACCCAAACAAACTCATCACGATCAGCAGGACACTCACATTCCGCGTCGTGCCAACCAGGAAAACGAAGACCGCGCCGGCCAGCAGACCCGCAGCTTGGACGAGCATACGTCCACCGGCGCGCCGCCGCGCCCAGCAGTCGGCCAGCCAACCGCCCATCGGCACGCTCACCGCGCTCGAAAGATGAATGAAAATCGTGCCGGAAAGCCCCGCTGCGGTGAGCTGGAAATGGAACTTCTTCACCAGGAACGTCGGCGTCCAGGTCAGGAAAATTGCCGCTACAAAATTCGCGGCCAGAAAGGCGCCCAACAACAACAGCGCCGTCCGGTTTCGCAATAGCGCCCGGCCGATGACTCGCCAATCGGGGGGAGTGTCCGCGCCGGCATTCGCTGTTTTTTCTGCGTTCAGCTCGGCTTGCCCGCGCCGCGGTTCACGCAGGAACCGGGACAAGGCCAGCGCCAGCAACATGCCCGCGCCTCCGAAGAAATAAAAACCGGAGCGCCACCCGGAATGCACCGCAAACCATGCCCCCAGCCAGCCGCCGGCAATCGTGCCCAAGTACACGCTCGAATTGTGAATTGCCAGCGCGCGCGAGCGAGTGCGGACACCATGGTAATCGCTCATTAACGATGTCGAGGCGGGAATGTAAAATGTCTCGCCGGATCCTTCGAGCGCACGGACTGCGATAAATTGCCAGAGTCTTCCGCACTGGCCCGTAAGCATAGTGACAAAGCTCCAAACCACGCATCCGCCCAGGATAAATTGCTTGCGCGGCCAGCGGTCGCCCGCATAGCCGGCCACCGGTGCTCCCAGAGCGTAGACCACCATGAACGCCGAACCGATCCAGCTCAGCTGCACCGGCGTAAATCCAAATTCCTGTTCGAGCTTTGGGAATACGGAAAAGATCGCCTGCCGATCGGCGTAATTGAAAAAGCAGATCGACCACAACATGAAGACCACCCACCATTTGTACCGCTCGGGGTGGGCAGGCGCCGTGGAAAGTTTCGGCTGCACTTGCGGAGATGCCTGCTTCATGGACCTGGCTGCACTCCGTCATTCCATGCCGACAACAAAGATCTGATTGAAGAATTTGTTGTTCATGTTTACCGGACGCACATACGCAATTCGCTTTCCGTCAGGCGCGAACACGCACGCTTCGGGACGTGGCGCGTTGGTGTCCTCAGCGCGTTGCGTCAGACGCCTGGTTTGCCCCGTGCGGGTCTCGGTTACACACACGCTGTTGTCCATCACGTGAGCGATCCACCCACCGTCGGCACTCCAGGTAAAGGCCGAACCGATCGAATCGAGGTTGTGAGTGAGTTGCTTGGTCGGTCCGCCGTTGGGGGAGATCGTCCAGAGTTGTACTACGCCCAGCTCATCCTTCATTAGAAAGGCAATCCGCGCTCCGTCCGGTGAACTGCGCAGCCAATGCCGCGGGCCCTGCAATCCTGGGTATTTGCGTTGCGCGGTAAAAGTGAGCCGGCGCTGGACGGTGCCGCGGGGCGGCCGTGGACGCTGGGCCTGGGTCCCCGCCAGCGGGCCGGTGCCCGGGATCCGCAAATCCTCCGGCAGGTCCGCGACGAACACTTCCGAAATCGTTTGCCCGTCTTGCGTCACTACCAGGCCTTGAAATGCCAGCGCATGGCGTTGGCGCGTGCCATCGGCGCGCACGTAGCCGTTGGTGCCGATCCAGCCTTCCTCAAAAGCTTTTTTGATTTGGTCAGAGCCCGGCGGCGGGTCGGCGACGGTGCTGGTCGCCAGCACGCTAAAATATGTTCCGTCATGACTGCGAGGATGGGCCTTTGGGACGATCACCTGCTGGACCGGCGCGCTGACGCCGACATTGCGAAGATTGATTTCCTGTTCGGCGGTTTCATTTTGAAACTTCGACAGCACGTGATCCTCGTAAGTGAAGCTGACCCACTGTCCGGCGGGCTCCCACACATGCACGTGTGATCCGCCGCGCAAAGCCCCGGGCGTGAAGGGCGGAGTTACATCGCAGGCATCGAGGTTAACCGCTCGGCCCGGTGAGGCGAGGTCGACGATTACCCCCTGCCGGTGACAGAAGCTGTATTGCCAATCAGCAGTCGGGTGTTCGGGTCCCTGGATGAACACAACCCGCTGCTCGCGCGGATGAAAGGTGACCACACCGCAGCGCGCTCCATTGTGGGCCCGGTACAAGACCCGAGTTTTCCCGGTGCGCACATTGACTATTTCGATTCGCTGACCGTCGAACTGGTCTCCTGCGGGCGTGGAACGAGTGTCGTAAGCGATCCACTCACCGTCTGGGGACCAGACGCCGATGTTGGTGAGGATATGACCGCTGCGGGAGTGGGTTAGTTGGATTTCGTCACCGTAGGCCATGGCCTGAGCGAGAACAAGCGTAGCTTTAGCCACGAGGATCGCGCGCCCAAGCGACGCCGGCCTGATTGACGTGAGCCGCGGCCAGAGTCGGCACGGCTTGCTCACGAGGTATGCCCGGAGACGGCCAACGCCGCGTAGCAGTTTTGGCGCTTTAATGAAGCACCAATATTCAAGAGAAAATCGGCCGCTGTCACGGCGGAAAGTCGGGCCGGTTCTTCTTTTTTCAACATTCCTGTTTACACTAAAACGCTGGTTGTTAGTATCCGCCCCTGCACTACGCGGAAGGAAGCTTATGAAAAAGATCGACGCCATCATCAAGCCTTTCAAATTGGAAGACGTCAAAGAAGCCCTCGCCGGTATCGGCGTTGAAGGCATGACCGTCTCGGAAGTGAAAGGTTTCGGCCGCCAAAAAGGGCATACCGAAATATATCGCGGCAGCGAGTATACCGTTGATTTCCTGCCCAAAATTAAGCTGGAAATCGTCCTCGCCGATTCCCGCGTCGAAGCCGCAGTCGAGGCCATCGTCAAGGCGGCTAAAACCGGAAAAATCGGCGACGGAAAAGTTTTCGTCAGTACCATCGATAACGCCGTCCGGATTCGCACTGAGGAAACCGGCGAAGCGGCCGTTTAGCTCGCCCGCGTCACCCGCGCCCCCGACGCTGTGCACATTCAGCGAAGATCGATTTTGTAGACCGACACCGCAGCCCCGGCGACCAGGCGGCTGCCTCGATAAACAGACCCAACCACCACATCATGAGCACACCCAAAAACGTTATTGAATTAGCGAAAAAAAGCGGCGCCAAGATGGTCGACATCAAGTTCGTCGACACCTTCGGCACCTGGCAGCATTTTAGCTGTCCCATCCGTGAATTAACCGAGGAAGTCTTCAGCGAAGGTTATGGCTTCGATGGTTCGAGCATCCGCGGTTGGAAGAGCATCGAGGCTTCCGACATGCTGGCCATGCCCGACCCGGACACAGCCTTTATTGACCCATTTTGTGTCGAGCCGACCCTCTCGCTGACCTGCACCATTGCCGAAACCGGAACCAAAGAGCCTTACATTCGCGACCCGCGCGGCATTGCGCAGCGCGCCGAAAAATACCTCATCAGCACCGGCCAGGCCGACACGGCGGTGTTCGGTCCGGAAGCGGAGTTCTTCATCTTCGACAACGTGCAGTTCGATTCGAAGAGCAATGGCACCTATTACAGCGTCGATTCGGAGGAGGCCATCTGGAATACCGGTCGGGAGGAGATGCCGAACCTGGGTTACAAGATCCGCCACAAGGAAGGTTACTTCCCGGTGGCGCCTTTGGACCAGCAGCAGGACATCCGCACCGAGATGTGCCTGGTGATGGAACAACTGGGCGTCAAAATCGAGCGCCAGCACCATGAAGTGGCCACCGCGGGCCAGGCGGAAATCGACTATCGTTTTGATACGCTCATCAAAGCTGCCGACGCCATGATGGTTTACAAGTATGTGGTCAAAAATGTCGCCCGCAGGCACGGCAAGACGGCATGTTTTATGCCCAAGCCGCTCTTTGGCGATAACGGCTCGGGGATGCACACCCATCAGAGCTTGTGGAAGAAGGGCAAGCCGCTGTTCGCTGGCAATGAATACGCCGGTCTGTCGAAAATGGCGCTCTATTACGCCGGCGGTCTGCTCAAGCACGCCCGGGCCCTGTGCGCCATTTGCAATCCCACCACCAACAGTTACAAGCGCCTGGTGCCTGGTTACGAAGCTCCGGTCAATTTGGCCTATAGCTCCCGGAACCGCTCGGCCGCCATTCGTATCCCAACCTACAGTGAAAATCCCAAAGCCAAACGCCTGGAATATCGTCCGCCCGATCCGGCCGCTAATCCCTATCTGGCCTTTGCCGCTTTGCTCATGGCCGGCCTGGACGGCGTCCTCAACAAGATCGAGCCGGGCGAACCGCTGGATAAAAACATCTACGAATTGCCCCCCGAGGAGCTGAAGAAAGTGCCCAACGTCGCCGGAAGTTTGGGCGAGGCACTGGAGTGCCTCGAAAAAGATCATGACTTTCTGCTCAAAGGCGACGTGTTCACCAGCGACTTTATCGAGATGTGGATCTCGCAAAAGCGGAAGGAACACGACGCGCTCAGATTGCGCCCGCACCCGTACGAGTTCTTTCTCTACTACGACGTATAAGCCCAACCGCTGGCCAGGCGAGCGACCGAGGACGGGACCGCTCGCCTGTCCGCGTTTTGAGCGAAATATCAGCCATTTTGCCACGAAAAAGACCTGTGAATAACTCGTGAACAAAAGTTAATATGTTGTCCTCGCTACCTCCCGCCGTATTGCATAAAAAGCATATCGCATTCAGTGCTGCCCAGAGGCAGATCCGGCCCCGGTTTGAATTGGGTCAGGGAGGTTTAGTTGGTGTTCGCGTAAGGCGCTAACCATGAAGTTGTTATAACTTTGTTCAGGTGACTGCCACGCGATGAATTGGGATCGGAATGGATTTTGTTGGCTTGCGAGCGCTTTGATGTTACAAGCCTAAGCCGAAAGCGATCAAACAACGCACGGCGAGTGGTTAGGTGAATAAAACGCCTGAAAATCGGGCTTTTGGACTGAAAAATGCAAGCATCCGCCGAGAAGATTTGGACTGCCGCGCAGGAGCACCTCCGCTCGATGCTCAGTCCCGACACCTACAACCTCTGGTTCGCTCCTTTACGCGCCTGCAGCCAGGATGGCAACGGCATTATCCTCGAGGTCGCCAACGATTTTTGCGAGGTTTGGCTCAAAGATAATTACATGGGGCTTTTGCAGGACGTCGTCGCACTCGCTTCCGGTCACCAACTCCCCGTCCGGTTCAAAGTCGCCAACAGTCAGACGTCCAGCGTTGCTCCCGCGCAATCCGTTCAAGAATCTCCCAAAGCCGCGGAGATTCCCGCCGAACGCAACTCCAACAACCACGAGCCCAGTTTCAATCCAAAGAATACTTTCGAAACGTTTGTCGTCGGAAACAACAACAACTTCGCTTATGCCGCCGCGCTGGCGGTCGCCCAGTCGCCGGGCAAATCCTACAACCCGCTGTTCCTGTACGGCGGAGTCGGTTTGGGCAAAACGCACCTGCTGCATGCCATCGGTCAGCACGTAGCCGCCCATAAAAAAGGCGCCCGCGTTGCTTATGTGTCTTCGGAAAAGTTTACCAACGAGTACATCGACGGCATCCAAAACAATCAATTGGCCAAATTCCGCAAGAAGTACCGGCAAACCGAGGTGCTCCTGATTGACGACATCCAGTTCCTGGCCGGCAAGGAACGAATCCAGGAGGAATTCTTCCATACCTTCAATGCGCTGCACGAAGCGCACAAGCAAATCGTGCTCACCTGCGACCGCCCAGCCAGCGAAATCCAGAACCTCGAACACCGGCTGGTCTCACGATTTGAATGGGGTCTGGTGACCGATCTGCAGCCGCCGGACGTCGAGATGCGGCTGGCCATCCTCAATAAGAAGGCCCAGCTCATGGGCGTGCAACTTCCCGCGGAAATCATTGATTTCCTGGCCCACCGGATCCGGACCAATATCCGGCGGCTCGAAGGCGCGTTGATTCGGGTAGCTTCCTACGCCGCGCTGACGGGAAAGAAACTGACGTTGGAAGTGGTGGAAGGATTGCTGCGCGAAATCCTGCACGAAGAGGGCCGCTATTCCATCAGCATCGAGACGATCCAAAAAAAGGTCGCGGAGCATTTCGATATCCGCCTGGCCGATATGACCAGCAAGCGGCGGCCCGAGAACATCGCGTTCCCACGCCAGGTAGCCATGTTCTTGTCCCGGCGCATGACCGAGAGCTCCCTCAGCACCATCGGCGAAGCCTTCGGCGGGCGCGATCACGGCACAGTCCTGCACGCGTGCCGACTGGTTAAAGACCGCATGGAAATCGATGCCCACGTGCGCCAGGTAGTCAGTTACCTGGAAAAGCAGTTGATGCGCTAGGCGCCCACGCGCGCTACTTTTCCCCGTGCCCGCGATTGAAGTTGCCGGCCTGACCAAGACCTTTCGCACCTATAAAAAGCTGCCCGGTTTCAAAGGGGCTGTGCGGGGGCTGTTTCGCCGCACCTACGAGCAGACCATCGCCGTTAAGGATGTTAGCTTCTCGGTTGAACCCGGTGAGTTGGTCGGATTTCTTGGACCGAACGGGGCAGGCAAAACCACGACGCTGAAGATGCTGGCCGGTCTGCTCTACCCGACGGGCGGAAACGCCCGCGTGCTCGGCTATGTTCCCTGGCAGCGCGACGACGGCTACCGGCGCCAGTTCGCATTGTTGTTAGGCCAGAAGAATCAGCTTTGGTGGGACCTGCCGGCCAGCGAGTCGCTCGAACTGAATGCCCAGATTTACGGGCTGGAGCGGGCCCGGGTCGAGCGGCGCATCGCCGAGATGACCGAGTTGCTCGCCGTGCGCGACAAACTCAATGTCAGCGTGCGCGAGCTTTCCCTGGGTGAACGGATGAAAATGGAGCTCATCGCTTCATTGTTGCACGAGCCTAAAGTCTTGTTTTTGGACGAGCCCACCATCGGGCTGGATGTGGTCTCACAAAAAACCGTTCGCGAGTTCCTGCGCGAGTACAACACCAGGAACCGAACCACGATTGTGCTAACCAGCCATTACATGGCCGATATCCAGGAACTTTGCGCCCGGGTGATCATTATCGATCATGGAACCATTTTTTTCGACGGACAGCTCAGCCAGATCCTCGATCGCTTTGCCGATTCCAAACTGGTGACGATCCAATGCGAGGGAGCGGCGGACTGTTCTCCCGAGCACCTCGCCAAATACGGGGAAGTCCTGGAACGGACGCCCGGCCGCATTCGGCTGAAGGTCAAACGCGAGCGCGCCATCGCGGTGTGCAAAGCGCTGCTGGACGAATTGCCCGTTAGTGACATCGATATTCAGGAAGTGCCCATCGAGGAAGTCATCCGCCGGATCTTTGCCCGCGCGGATGAACCCGGTCCCAAAGCGGGTTGAAACACCTCAACCCAGCGCCGCGTCCAGCCGCGTCCACAGCTCTTCGGGATCTTCCAGGCCCACCGAAATGCGAATCAGGTACCGCGACACCCCGCAGGATTCCGCCCAGTCCAGCTCGGTATAGTGCGCCAGCAGCGTGAAAGGGCAGGCCAGCGTGAATACGGTGCCCAGGCTCGGCCCTTTGCAGAAGGGCAGCCGGTCATAGACGAGCGGCGAATTGAGAGCCGCGTTCTTCGGAAGGAACGTTATCAGCGCGCCCCAGCCGCCCTCGGGCCGGCGCACGGCCTCATAGGCCTCGGCAAACTCCCATTTCGGGTACCAGACTCGTTCAATCGACGGGTGCCGGCGCAACCGTTCAGCCATGAGGAGCCCGCTTTGGTTATGACGCCGCATCCGTTGCGGAAAAGTGCGGGCGTGTTGTTCCAGAACCGCGGCGTCCCCCGGCCAGAGTAGTTCCTCGTGTTGCGCGTTGAGGATCGCTTTGAGTTCCCGATGCAGCGGTGATAGCGGATTGCAGATTAGCGCGCCGCCCATGGCATCGCCGCTGCCAACGATAAACTTGGTCAGGCTGGTAACGATTAGGTCGGCGTGCGGCGTCAGGTCAACGTTGATGGGTGTTGCTACGACATCGTCGACAATCAGGGGCACGCCGCGCTCGCGGAGTAATGGGCTGACCACGTGCAAATCTGCGCAGCCCAGCAAGGGATTGCCCGGCACCTCACAAAAGCAGCCGGCGATCGGCTGCCGGTCCAGCAGTGCGCGCAACTCTGTTTCGAGGTTGCCGAGGTGATGCAGCAGAATCCCGCCGTGCCCAAGCTTTTCCTGCAACTTGAGCGTGTCCACATACGGGAAACCTAATTGCGCAGTGGCGGCTCCGGGAGTGCGCTCGCCTACGGCTTTGAGCGCATCGAAAATCGAAGCCATCCCTGTCGGCGCGAGAAAAATGTCGTCGGGAGCGCACCCGTAAAACTGAGCGAGCTGTGCGCGCAATGAGCTGTACGATTGCTCGTTTCCCTGTTTGGGGCGGCGTCCTGCCAGCAGCGCTTCCGCCTGGCGACTTGAAACGATTAGCCCGGTGTGTTGCCAAAACGCCTTCAACGCAGTCAGACCTTCTCGGGTAGTAGCCACGCCGAATATGCCATCACGCGATACGAGTTCGGCCGCTGGATCCCCAAAGCGTCGAACAAAGCTCGCCGCCCGCCCGGCTGCGCGTTCGGACGGGAACGGAAGACAGGGTCGATCTCCTGCGATTTGAGCCGCGAGTTTTTGAACCAGTGGATGGACGATGAATCGTGGATACCCCGTAGCCAGACGGTCGATCACCTCGGGCTTTTTTTCTTCATATCCCACCACGTCCTGCCAGCGGGGCAAAGCAACCGAAACCGCATGGGTCGATGCCGGAATAGGCCGGCCCAGGTCGCTGGCGCGCCAGATCGGCTTCTGCAACAAATCGTCGGCAATCATTTCAGTTGCTAACATTTAATATCAAACAATTGGAGCGGACACTAATCCACCACCCATTGGGAATCAAGGTTCCAACCGCCGACGGGTGCGATTAGAAGTGTCGGTCTTGGCTGGAAGCCGAAAAAAGCGGCAGAGGACTGCCGCAGTCCAAAACGCAAGCGCGACACGGGCATGGGCCTCGAGAGCCGAGGGTTTTGGAGTGCGGCAGCCCTCTGCCGCTTTTCTGCCGTGGACGCTCCCAGGAGATCATTTCCTCCGCACGCACCGAAACCCATTTGAATCCATGGTCAGACAGATGTCGCTGACGCCCGCTTCGTCGCAGTTGCGCACCCAGGAAGTGCAATTCTCGGCCGTACTGGACCACGCGCCGCCTCGCAGCACTCGTTTTTCGCCTTCTGGCGGTCCATGCGGGTTATCTGCTGGACTGCTGCGAAAGTATTTGGCGCCATAAAAATCGTTACACCATTCCCAGACATTCCCCGCCATATCGTAGAGGCCCCAGGCATTCGGTTTGCGCTGGCCCACGGGGTGGGGTGTCGCTTGCGAGTTTCCGTCGAACCAGCCGTACGATCGCAGTTCCTGCGCGTTCTCTCCGAAATAATAGCCTGTGCCGCTGCCCGCGCGGCAGGCGTATTCCCACTCCGCTTCGGTCGGCAAGCGGTAGCCGCTGGCTGAGAAATTACAGGCCCAGGTATTGGTGTCATAGCAAGGGGTCAGTCCCTCCAGGACCGAACGCGCATTGCAGAACCTGGCGGCGGCTGACCAGGTGACTTGCTCAACCGGGTTGCGGGGATTCCTGCGGCGAGAAGGGTTTTTGCCGGTGATTTTTTCATAAATCTCCTGCGTCATCTCGCATTGATCCATGAGAAAAGAGTCCACCTTGACCTGATGGGCCGGCTTGGCATCGATGGGTCCATCGTCAGTTCCCATCATGAACTGGCCGGCCGGAATGGAGACCATGGCCATTCCGGAAGCTGTTGGGAGTAATTTGACCGCTTCCGGTTCCGACGCAGGTTGCTGCCGGTCACAGCCTCC
Organism: Verrucomicrobiia bacterium; assembly: GCA_035651635.1. Lineage (GTDB taxonomy): Bacteria > Verrucomicrobiota > Verrucomicrobiia > Limisphaerales > UBA8199 > JANXQE01. Next base: position 43,796 of record DASRFK010000226.1, read on the forward strand.
GAAGGCAAGCAACAGCAAAGCAGCGCACCCAAGGCGCCAGGCTCCGGCAGCCCGGCCAATCACCCGTCGTGCCAGGTGAGGGATCCTTTCAGTCATATGCTCCTGGCGCATTACGGCTCGAAAAAATATAACGTACGCCGCGATTCCCACCGCGTCGGCTCGCGCAGGACTGCCCGCGCTTGTTCCCAAATATGTCCGGCTACGGCAGCTTTTTCGGGAGAATCGCCACATTTTGCCGCAGCGGTTTGCGTCAATCGCATCACCAGCCGGTTATAACGCCGGCACAGATCATCCTGCTCGCCCGCTGGGCCCCGCACGTCCAGTTCCGCACAGTCGAACCCGTTCGTTTCGCCTTGCTCCAACCGCTGCTTCATAGCTTCGATTTTTTTCTGAACCTCCGCGAGCGGTGTGGCATAAACGTCTTTCGCGTGTCCTTGGGCCTCGTTCAGCATGGCTCGGAGTTCAGCCACGTACTCCTTGAGCTCCGGATGACTCCTTTGTTGCTCGTCCAGATACTTGTCCAGACCGGCGAAGAACGTTCCATACTGGTCGACTCGCCCACGGATGCCCCGAATGAATTCGAACAAATGCGTGGCGAGATTGAGCCCAATGGTCGGCTTCTCCTCCTTTTTGATTTTCGAAAGCCGGGTCGTGGTGGCACATACTGGCCGATCGTACATGAACTGAGCCGGAGTGGAATACTCCAACCTCCGCAGTCGATTGCAATCCAGGTCCAGCAAAGCGGCTGCCTTGTCCGGACCGAGGACTTGCTGCACGATCTCGACTGGCGAAATGAGATCGGCGGCGGCGGGCTCGAGGAAGTAAAACAAAGCGTCTCCGTTCGGAACGAAAGTTTTCTCGAAATGCGCGATCGTGCGGGCTCCGTCAAAAAAGAAGGGGTAATGATTCCAATCCTCGAACCAGACGCCCCACATCCTGGTCTTAGCGCAAGCAATGGGAAACGAGTAGTCCATGCCTGGCAGACGGAAATTGGGCTTGCCACCGGAAGTCACGAAGAACCGGCCCATCCACCGGGCCGGGAACGGGCGCTCCCAATTAAGCGGAGTGTATTCACCCAGCCAGTCTTCTTTAAGAGATTCTCGATGCCAGATGCCGCCGTGCTCGACAAAGGAAAGCGAGAAACCCGCTTTTTCTGTCCCAATCGATAGGGAATCGATCAGTCGGTTGGAACTTTGTCCTGAAATTCCCAGAGCCACCGGTTGATCAGGCCTCTCCCAAACCGCTACCAACATACTTTCGCCTCCGTCCACCAGGCCCACCAGCCATTGGGTTGAGGGTATGTTAAACTTCCGGTCGCTTATTCTCGCAGGGTCAAAGCAGAGGTCCGTTCCCGCAAAGGAAGGCAGCAGCCCATAATCCAGATGACAATCCTGCACCGTAAAACCCGGTATCTGCTGCGCCTCGAAGCTGACAACTCCGTTGGTTGAGAACCAGGCCGTGTAAAAACGATCACCCGCCCCGGTAGCGACGCGAACACCCGCGCGCTCGGCCGAGCGGACCATGGTGACCTTGGGACTCGTGAGTTCAGAGACCGGGACCACCACGCATCGGGCTTTTAACCGGCCGTTCTGCAAAGCGTAGATTGCCAATGCGCCGTCGCGCTTGCGCACCATGCCTGCCACGTGCCGGCCCTGAACGAACGGAGTTCCCTCGAAGCTCTGCCCTTCGTTTTCGACCACGCTGCCCTGGCCTGCGCCGGACCAATTTGATGAAGAGCTCAGCTCCACTTTTGTGTCCCAGACACTGACCTTGGCCGGTTCATCCCTGGTTTTTGGTTCATAATGAACCAGCTCGAAGTCGTCCGCTGCAATCGGCGATGTCAGTTCTCCCGCCGTGCCATGGTACAACCGGAACTCTTTTGACATGCCGCCGACCGTGAGACTCAGGTTGCCGGGCCGGTCCAGCGCGCAGAAGGCCTCCAACTGCACCCATCGTCCTCCGGGAACCTTCGTTTCCGCGCAGCTGTAGGCGGACCATGGCCGCTCGGGATCCTGCAGCAGAACCGTCACCGGCTGCTCGGCTTCCGACTTCACCCAGCAACGCGCCAAATAGGCGCCCGCCGGCACCTCCGCGACCGTCTGTTCCACCGCGGTATTTGCTGGAACGGCAAGCCCGTGTGCACCACTGTGGGCCACGACGCCAACCGTCACCTTCCCGGTGCTATCAGGCTGCGTGGTCCATCCGGGAATTCTTCCCACATCGCCGGTGGCTTCCTCGAGTCCGGGGTTCTTGAGCAGATTTTCTTGCGCTGCGGCCCCGCTCAAAGTCAGACCAAGGCCCGCCACGATTGAGATCGTCCGCCGCAGTGACAACAAACGACCGCGCTGGCCGCTGAATAAGCTCTGAATTTGTTTCATATGCATTCCAACGGAATCAGTTCCAAGTTATGCCTGGCCATACCAGGAGTGAATTCGGCGAAAGCCTCCAACTCGGCCTCACGCAGCGCCAGATCGAATGGGTGCGTCCACGAACCAGTACGCGAGCGGATCCAGTCGGTGAATTCTCCCGCCTCGCCCGCAAAGAGGTTTTCCAGTCGCGCGGCGGCATCCTCGAGGCTGGCCGCCGAGTCGCCTCGCGGGATGTCCCACTTTTCACGGCGCCGCGGCCGAGCCCATCCTTCGGGCAGGGCATTCGCTCCGCCCTCAGGATGGAGTGCGAACCATAAGAGCCGCGCCAGCTCAGCGCAAAAATGTGGCGCGCCCGCGCTTAACGAACCGGAGGTTTGCCAACCAGGCCAGATGATTTGTGCCACACCCAGCTCCAGCCGCTCGCTCCACGTCCGCCAGAGAATGAAACGCGGAGCGCCCGGCCAGGTTCCAGCGCGATTAAAGCGGGGACGCAGGCTGCGCAGCAGCATTGCCTCGCGCGCGAGAGCGGCGGTCTCGTGGTCGCACGGCTGAACTTCGATCCGCTCCACCGCCCGCAGCAGCTTCAGGTGACGCTGCGGCATTCGGTCTGGATTCGCCACGCGATAGCTCGCGAGCCGTTTCCGCAGGTTCTTTGCTTTGCCGACGTACAAAACCGTGTCGGTTCGATCGCGCATCAGGTAAACACCGGGCGATTGTGGTGCCTGCTGGAAGAACTCCACTCCCAGCCGCTCGACCAAGGGGCGCGGGTCGGGAAATAAGAGCATCTGCGTCATGGCTTTACAATTGCCCAGAGATTACGCCAAACCAGTCCGATGTTAAACTCGAATTGGAGGGAAATTTTCATCGATGACTCGATCCGCAAAACACTTGCGGCAAAAAGCCTGAACTCGCAATATCGGCGCCATGAACAACCATGGCGAACCCACGCGGCAACCAACCCAGAACCCAATCTCGCGCCGGCAGGCATTGGCCCTCAGCGGCAGCGTTATCGCCGGCTTGGCAGTTACTCCTGCCCTCATGGCCCAGGCGGGCAAACGCACCGTTGTGGTTTGGTCCGAAGGCACCGCCAATGTCGATCCTAAATCAAAGGTAGTTTATCCGGATGACATCAACACCGCTATTGCCGAGGGCTTGGAACCGTTGAAGGCTCAGGGCTGGGACATCGTTAAGGCCAGTCTCAACGATCCCGAGCAAGGGATCAGCGACGATTTGCTCAACCGGACTGACGTTCTCATTTGGTGGGGCCACAAGAAACACGGCGACGTGAAGGACGAGCTCGTCAACAAAATCGATGCCCGGGTTCGAGACGGCAAGATGGGGTTCATCGGAACCCACTCCTGCCATTTTGCCAAACCTTTCAAGAAACTGATGGGCACGGCCTGCAGCTGGCGCGAATACGTCGACGACGGGACCACCGCGGAAGTCATCGTCAAAGAACCCGGCCACCCCATTTGCAAAGGGGTGAAGAATTTTCACTTGAAGATCGAGCGTTACGGCGAGCCTTTTGCCGTGCCTGCACCCGAAGCCGTCCCCTTGGACGGTCTCTATACCAAGCCCGATGGCACGACTCAACCGGGCCGCATGGGTTTGTGCTGGACTGTCGGCAAAGGCAGGGTCTTCTACTTCACTCCCGGCCACGAAACTTACAACGACTATTACAAGCCCCAGGTCCGGACGATTTTCAACAACGCCGTCCCCTGGGCTGCGCCCAATTGACCTTTTTTCTCAGCTTCAATCCACCCTCACGCACGATTCCATCTCGCGATATGTAAAGGCGACTTGGTCCACCATCAGTCCCAGGTGCCGCTCCTGGCCTTCCTCCACGAAGAGCACCTCTTCCTGTAACCGGAGTCTGCCTCGCAACCGAATCTGACCAGTCAACCAGACCTCTACCAGGTGTCCCAGCGGCAGGTTCATGCGTCGGGCCAATTCCGTAGCCGCGATTTTCCGACTCTCCAGCCAGCTGGCATATCCGGCTTCGGACCCGGCTTTGCGGAACTGAAAGTGTGTCTGACGTTCGCTCATTTGGAATTTCGGGATCGATCGTGCGAATGATTCGCCCCGCAGTAAAGAATTTTGCAATCGGTAATTGACCGGCGCGCGGGCATTCTGTCCCCAGACGTCGTGAGCGTCCGTGCAGCCGCGAAGCGTCTTGGACTGCGGTGGCCCTCCACCGCTCTTAAACGCAATGATGAAATCGATGTGGAGGAGCGAAAAATCTCCCATATCCTAAGTGGCATTGGGCATTCCAGCCCGCAGTAACCACTGCAGACGCCAGACCACTCCCTTCGCCACATTCGGTTGGCGGATCTCTGCGGATTAAAAATCCGCGCTCCGGCGCGGGAGCATTCTTCTCCGACTCCCGTCTAACCAAGCATGAAACGGAGTCTGGCATTGTTGGCGCTGTTCGCCTTGTTCGGAACAGCTACGGTCGCTTTTGGCGCAGGCATGATCCTGGTCGAGGACGGTTCCTGGTGGCCCGGCCCTACACCGCCGCGATGGCCGGGGCCGCGCCACCCAGTGCCGCGGCCCTATCATTTCGCGCCAATGGAGGTCGAATCGGTCGCTGTTCGGACGCACATTTCCGATCAACTCGCCGTCACATCCATCGACCAGGAATTCTACAACCCTAATCCGGTGCGCCTGGAGGGCATGTTTGTCTTTCCCGTTCCTCAGGGCGCGCACCTGGACAAGTTCGCCATGGAAATCGACGGGAAAAAAGTCGAAGCCGAATTGGTTTCGGCCGACAAAGCGCGCGGCATTTACGAGGACATCGTTCGCAAACTGCGCGATCCGGCCTTGCTCGAATACGCCGGCATGGACATGTTCAAGGTCCGCATCTTTCCCATTGAACCAAACAGCCGGAAACGGATTTCGCTTTCCTATACCCAGCTCCTTGCCTCCGACAACGGCCTGGTAGCTTACACCCTCCCTTTGAGCACAGAGAAATTCTCCTGCCAACCGGTCAAAAATATCACCGTTAAGGTGGACCTCCAGACCAAGCGCCCGCTGAAGTCCATTTATTCGCCCAGCCACACTGTGGAGGTGAAGCGCGAGGGCCCGAATCGCGCCACCGCCGCTTATGAAACGTCCAATTCGCAAAACGAAACGGACTTTGCCTTGTACTTCGCCGCGGAAAAGGACGAACTCGGCGTAAATCTCCTGACCTACCGCACCGCCGGCGAGGATGGCTATTTCCTTTTGCTGGCCTCACCTGGACTGGATCTGAAGGACGGGCAGGTCGTTGCGAAGGATGTTGTTTTCGTGCTCGATACCTCCGGTTCCATGGCCGGCAAAAAACTCGACCAGGCCAAAAAGGCGCTGCAATTCTGCGTCGAGAATCTGAATGACGGAGACCATTTTGAGTTGATTCGTTTCTCCACGGAAGTCGAGCCGCTTTTCAGCAAACTCGTTGAAGCGAACAAACAGAATCGCCAGCGCGCCGAGGAATTTGTGGATCGCCTTAAACCGATGGGTGCCACCGCCATTGACGATGCATTAAGAACTGCGCTGGCCTTGCAGCCAGGCCGCACTCGCCACGACGAGGGTCGGGAGCGTTCGGCGGATGCCATGAGCAATTCCAAATCGGCTCGACCTTTCGTTATCATCTTTCTCACCGATGGCCGCCCGACGATCGGGCTCACCGATGAAGACCAAATCGTGACGAATGTGAAGCATGAGAACGATGGCCGCACGCGCGTCTTCTGTTTTGGCATCGGCACCGACGTGAACACCCATCTGCTGGATAAAATCACCGAATCGACGCGCGGCTTCAGCCAATACGTCCTGCCGGAAGAAGACCTGGAAGTGAAGGTTTCCAGTTTTTTTTCGAAAATCAAGGAACCCGTAATGACAAATCCGACGCTGAAGTTCAGCGGCGAGATTCGAGCCGGCAAGTTGTATCCCTCAACTCTGCCCGATCTTTTCAAAGGGGAACAATTAGTGCTGGTGGGTCGATATTCCGGCCAAGGCGATTCGGCAGCCGTTCTCGAAGGAAGCGTCAACGGCGGTCTCAAGAGATTCGCTTATGATCTGAATTTTCCCGCTGAGTCCGGCGCCAACGATTTTATACCGCGGCTTTGGGCCACCCGCCGCGTAGGTTATTTGCTCGACGAGATTCGGCTGCATGGCGAGAACTCGGAACTGCGCGACGAGGTTTCCGAGCTGGCCCGCAAGTATGGCATTGTCACCCCGTATACGGCTTACCTGATTGTGGAGGATGAAAGACGTCGCGATGTGCCGGTGCGGCTGCGTTCGATGCCTGAGTTGGAACGGGATCAAAGCGCCAGTCACGAAGTCGAACAAAGCTGGCACCAATTCACGACCGAGCGCGGCGGCGATGCCGGAGTGGCTGGCGCTTTGTCCGGCCTCGCGCTCAAATCGGCGGATGCCGCCGCCCCGGCCAGACTCGGCGCCGAGGCTCAATTCGGTCGCAGGTATGGACTGGCCTCCAGTTCCGCCTCTGCCCCGCCCGCCGGGAACATCGATTCGATTCAGAACCGCGTCGCGCAATACTCACAACAAACCCAATTTGTCGGTGGCAAAAACTTTTTCCAAAACGGCTCTCAATGGGTAGATACCGCGGTCCAGAAAATGTCGAACCCGACAACGGTGAGGATAAAGTTCGGTTCTACCGAGTATTTCGATTTAATTGCCAAACATCCTCAAACTGCGACGTGGCTGGCCCTGGGCCAAAACGTGCAATTCGTGTGGAGTGGTGTCCTATATGAGATCTATGAATAAGATTGCAGAGTTTACCGCGGATTAAGCGGATATCGCCGATACGAAAAGAACCTTGCAGGCAGCCGCCCATAATCCCGCTGGGTGCGAGGTTCCGTGCGCTAAGAGCGTGTTTTAAAACCTCGGCTTGGGCGTGGGCACCTGGGTTTGGAGTCCCGCCTTCAGGCGGTTTTGGCGCCGGGCCGCCTAAAGGCGGGACTCCAAACCAAATTTTTAAAACACGCTCTAAGGATTTCGAGTATAAAGACGCTGTCGGTGCTGGGGACCTTATGAAACAACTATTACTCGGTGTGTTGGTCGGGCTGCTGGGCTGTTCTGTTAACGCGGGGCCGCGCGATGCGCAGTGGAAACGGGTGGACGACGCGGTCAGGCAAGGCTTGCCGAGAACGGCTATAACCAACCTGGAACCGATCATCGCCGCCGCGCTGAACGAGAAGGCTTACGCCGAAGCCGTTAAGGCCATAGGCAAAAAAATCGCGCTGGAGGGAAATATCCAGGGGAATAAGCCTGAGGAAAAAATCACGAGGTTGGAGGCCGAGATTGCCAAAGCGCCCAAAGAAATGGTTTCGGTGCTCGATACGTTGTTGGCGCATTGGTATTGGGAGTACTTTCAGCAGAACCGCTGGCGCTTCATGCAGCGAACCACCACGGCGCAAGCACCGGGCAAAGATTTCACCACTTGGGATCTGCCTCGTTTGTTCGCCGAAATTGACAAGCACTTCCAAAACGCACTCCAGGCCGACGCGATTCTTAAGGCAACGCCCGTCACTGCCTGGGATGACCTTTTACTAAAAGGCACTATGCCCGATTCGTACCGGCCGACCCTTTACGACTTCATCGCCCACGAAGCACTCCAGTTTTATACCTCAGGAGAGCAAGCGGCGGCCAAACCTCAAGACGCCTTCGAGCTGGCCGCCAGCAGCCCTATCCTGGAGCCTGTCGCAAAATTTCTCGATTGGACTCCGAGTACTGCCACGCAGGAATTCTCGCCAGTGCTGCGGGCGATTCACTTATATCAGGCCGTCCTTCGTTTTCATAAAAACGATCCGGCACCACAATTAGCTTTCGCCAGCGTGGATCTGGAACGCTTGAGCTGGGGTTGGAATGCCTCCTTCGGGGATGGCAAGAACCAGCGGTATAAGGCCGCCCTGGTGGAATTCATCAAGACGTACGGCGACTTTGAAATTAGCGCGCTGGCCCTGCACTCGGAAGCTCGGGTTTTCCAGCAGGAGCAAGATCTTGTCACCGCGCATCAACTCGCAGCTCGGGGTGCCCAACTCTTCCCCCAATCCCCCGGTGGCAAGCTCTGTCGCAATCTGGTTGGCGAAATTGAATCCAAATCGGCGGCGATCTCCACCGAACGGGTTTGGACCTGTTTCGATGGCAGCGGTGCTGGGTTGCAGGAGGTCGCAAACGACAAATCCGCAAACAGCCCCGTGGTTTGTCAGACCATCAGCGTCACCTACCGGAACGTGGAAGCGGTCTATTTCCGCGCGATCCGTTATGACTGGGAGGTGTTCTTGCAAAAACGCCACAACCGGCCCGAGAATCTCAGCGAGGCCGAGCGTCGGCAGATCATCGCCCAGGCGCCGGCCCTTGAATGGTCGGAGCAACTGCCGCCCACCCCGGATTATAAAGAAAAAAGCGCCGCACTTCCTGCGCCTGACAAGCTCAAGCCGGGTTTCTATTTCATCGTCGCGAGTCACGAGCCAAAGTTTGGTGAGAAGCAAAATATTGTATCGATGGTCCCCGTCTGGGTCACTGACCTGGCGCTGGTGAGCCGCACGCGCAATGGCCAGTTCGAAGGCTTCGTACTGGCGGCTAATTCCGGTGAACCAATCGAAGGGGCGGAAATCTCCGTCTGGCATCTGGATCAAAACGGCAATCGCATCGCCGATCCTACCCTCCGCAGCGATTCGAATGGCGCCTTTGCTTTCAAACCCGATCCGAATCGAAGCTATCTTTTGCGCGCTCGCTACCAGGATCGAGAGCTCGCCTCGCCCAACGATCTTTGGAGCTACAATAACCAAGCCGATGCCGAGTATCGACCGCAGCCGCAAACCGTATTCTTTACCGATCGCGCCATTTATCGCCCCGGCCAAACGATCCAGTTCAAAGGGATTTGCCTATGGGTGGACCAGGCCAAGGACGATTACCAGGTGCTCAAGGGCGAAAACCTTGCGGTCGTGTTCCGCGACCAGAACGGAAAGGAGATCGCCCGCCAATCCGTGCGAGCTAACGATTATGGCTCTTTCACCGGAAGCTTCACCGCCCCGCGCGATCGGGTCATGGGCCAAATGAGCTTGCAGGTGGACGGCCGTGCCCAGGGGATGACCTGGGTGCGAGTCGAGGAATACAAGCGTCCGAAGTTCCAGGTCACGCTCGAAGCGCCAAAGACGGCGGCCAGGCTGAACGAAAAAGTAAGTCTCACCGGCCACGCCATGACCTACGCGGGCGCCGCGGTCGATGGCTCCCCGGTTCGTTACCGGGTGGTTCGGCAGGCGCAAATGCCCTGGTGGTGGGGATGGTATGGCCGGCCATGGCAAGGCTCCGATAGTGAGGAGATCGCCCATGGCACTATTACCACCGAAACAGACGGTTCCTTTAAGGTTGAGTTTGCAGCCAAGCCGGACCCGAAAATTCCCGAGACCGACGAACCCACATTCGCTTTCGAGGTTACGGCGGATGTGACGGATAGCGCCGGCGAAACTCGGTCGGCGGCGCACAGCATCCGAGTAGGCTACACCGCCCTGGAGGCAACCCTGGGGGTTTCAGACTGGCAAACGGTCCGGGAGCCGGTGGCTCTGACCGTCACTACACGCACTTTAGACGGTGAACCGCAGGTGGCCGAAGGCCGCGTGCTCATTTACGACCTGCAGGCACCGGCAAATACACAGCCTGCTCCCTTGGACAACGGATGGGGCCCGCGCTATTTACGTCGGAGCAGGCTCGGAGCCAGTTTTCAAGTCAGCACCAACGAAGATCTCTCAAACCCAAACAACTGGCCCCTGGGCAAAGTCGTGGCTGAAAGCGGATTTACCACTGACACCAACGGCGTTGCCAACTTGTCCTTTAAATTGGGCGCGGGTGCTTATCGGGCCATGCTCGAAACGCAGGATCGCTTTGGGAAAAAAGTCACTGGCAAGTTACCCATCCAGGTTCTCGACCCGGATGCCACGCACCTGGCCATTAAAATCCCGAACCTGCTCGCGGCGGCTTCGTGGCAGGCCCAGCCCGGCGATGAATTCAGCGCCCTGTGGGGTACCGGCTATGATTCCGGCCGGGCTTTCGTCGAAATTGAGCATCGGCATCAATTCCTCCAGCGGTTTTGGACACAGCCCGGCCGGACCCAACAACAGATCAAACTGGCGGTTGCCGAAGGCATGCGGGGCGGCTTCACCATCCACATCACCCAGGTCCGGGAGAACCGCGCGTATTTGGAATCCCGAAAGGTGGAGGTGCCCTGGTTGAACAAGGAATTGGATGTTAAGTGGGAGCATTTTACGTCAAAGCTTCAGCCCAACCAAAAAGAAACCTGGACGGCTGTCATTACGAAGCGCAATGCGGCCGGTGTGACCAACGGGATTGACGCGGAACAGAAAGCGGCCGAGATGGTGGCAACCCTCTATGACGAATCGCTCGACGCTTTCGCGCCCCTGAATTGGCAACAGCGCCTTGGCATTTTTCGCGAGGACTATTCAACGCTCCAGCCGCAGTTTGCCAATCAAACGGCGCCCTTTCAGCAGGCCTTTGGCAGCAGGCCCAATCCTTATGTAGCAGCGGAGATCCGTTACCGCACATTTCCGCCCGATCTGACGGCGACGCAGTGGGGATATGCTTACTTCGCAGACGGGTCCGCGTCCTTTGGTCTCGGGGGAGGAAGACGGCTGTCAAAAGTCGAAATGCTGGGGCGAAACGGTATTGAGTCTCGCGGCCTTGCAGCGGCGCAGATGGTCAACGCCCCGATGACCCTGTCGGAAGCCGACTCGCTCGTGGTTTCAAAGGAAGCGGTGGCGCTTAAAAGGAAACAACCGGCGGGAAATGTTGCTGAGCCCAACACCCCCTCCGACGCGACAAAACCGAACCTTGGCCAGGTCACCGCCCGAAAAAACCTGAACGAAACTGCTTTCTTCTATCCGCAACTGACAGCTGACAGCAATGGTGTGGTGCGAATGACATTCACCATGCCCGAAGCACTCACGAAGTGGCATTTCATGGGTTTTGCTCATGACACTGCCGTCCGGAGCGGCTTCCTGCAGGATCACGCCGTCACCTCCAAGGATTTGATGGTTCAGCCGAACCCACCGCGGTTCCTGCGCGAAGGCGATACCATCGAGTTCACGGTTAAGGTCTCCAACCAGTCGGATAAGGTCCAAACGGGAACCCTTCGGCTCAACTTCACGGATGCGCTGTCCGGAACATCGGATGATCAACTGCTCGGAGTGCACACCGTGAGCCAGGGCTCGCCAAGCCATAGCGCTTCAGCATCAGCTTCAACGGACCAGGAATTCAGCATTCCCGCCAAGCAATCGCGCGGGTTCTCCTGGCGCATCACAATTCCTGACGGTTGTGGATTTCTTAACTACAAAACAGTCGGAGCGGCCCCGAATGTGTCCGACGGTGAAGAAGGAGCCATTCCGGTGTTGTCTCGCCGAATCCTGGTGACCGAGTCGCTGCCGCTGCCCATCCGGGGGCCGGGGACAAAGAAGTTTGAGTTCGCGAGGTTGCTCAAGTCCGGCTCGTCGAAGTCACTTCAGAACCAGAGTCTAACCGTACAGATGGTTTCGAACCCGGCGTGGTATGCCGTTCTGGCATTGCCTTATCTCATGGAATACCCGCACGAATGCTCCGAACAGACGTTCAATCGGCTTTACGCGAATGCACTGGCGCGGACCGTTGCAGCCAGCGACCCGAAGATTCACCGCGTGTTCGAGGAATGGCGCAACACGCCCGCTCTGGATAGTCCTCTCGAGAAGAACCAGGATCTCAAAAGCGTGGCCCTGGAGGAAACGCCCTGGCTGCGACAGGCCGAGTCTGAAAGCCAGGCGCGTCGAAACGTCGGCATTCTGTTCGACGACAACCGGCTTAACTATGAAGTCGAACATACTCTCGAGAAGCTTTCGCAAATGCAGCTCGCCGACGGCTCCTGGCCCTGGTTCCCCGGTGGATATGGCAACGATTATATCACGCTTTACATCACCACCGGTTTCGGCCGCCTCCGCCATCTTGGAGCCGATGTCAATATCGCACCGGCTCTGCGCTCACTTACCCGGCTCGATGCCTGGATGACTGAGGAATTCGACCGCATCCAGAGTCATCCGGAGCCCGACAAATATGTTCCCAGTCCAACCGACGCGCTGTATCTGTATGGCCGAAGCTTTTTCCTTAAAGATCAAGCGATCGCTGCCGAACACCGGAAAGCGGTTGATTTCTTCCTGAACCAATCGCGCAAGTTCTGGCTTCGAACGGATTGCCGCCAGACGCAAGGCCAACTCGCCATCGCTCTCTCCCGGTTCAGCGCGTTCACGGGTTCGAAAGACGCTATTCCAGTCGCCATCATGAACTCGATTAAAGAACGCAGCGTTTCCAACGAAGAGATGGGCATGTTCTGGCGGGATACGGAACTGAGTTGGTGGTGGTATCGAGCCCCAATCGAAACCCAGGCGCTGATGATCGAGGCTTTTGACGAAGTCATGCACGACCAAACCGCCGTCGAGGACTGCAAAGTCTGGCTCCTAAAACAGAAGCAAACGCAGGATTGGAAGACAACCAAAGCAACTGCGGATGCCGTGTATGCTTTGCTTCTGCGAGGCAAAGACCTGCTGGCCAGCGAGGCGCTCGTCCAAATCAAGGTAGGTGGAATGGATGTGACGCCGGTGACCGGCGAAACCCGAAATCCGAAGGCCGAATTCCGAAAGACCGAAGGCGCGAAATCCGAATTGGGAAATAGGCCGGAAGCAGGGACAGGTTTTTATGAAGTGCGCTTTGCGCCTGCGGACATTAAGCCAAAGCTGGGCGAAATCATTGTCCACAAGGCAGACCAGGGTGTGGCCTGGGGGAGCATGCATTGGCAATACCTCGAGGACATGAGCAAAGTCACTCCCTACCAGGGCACGCCGCTTAAGCTGACCAAGACTCTGTTTACTAAAACCGCAACCAATCGCGGCCAGGTCCCTGAGCCGGTCAAAGGACCCCTTCACGCTGGCGATGAACTCGTGGTCCGAATCGAATTGCGAGTCGACCGCGACATGGAATACGTCCACATGAAAGATCAGCGGGGCAGCGGCACCGAACCCGTCAATGTTTTGTCCCAGTACAAATACCAGGACGGTCTCAGCTATTACGAAAGCACGCGCGACACTGCCACGCATTTTTTCATCGATTACCTGCCCAAGGGCACTTACGTGTTCGAATACTCCACTCGCGTGCAATTGCGTGGCGAGTATCAAACCGGCGTGGCTGAGATCCAGTGCATGTATGCTCCGGAGTTTGGCAGTCATAGTGGAAGCGTCGAGCTAATGGTCAATTGAGTTTTTTCAACAGAAGCCCACCTGGCGGAAATCCGAAGGCACACAGGTTGGCGTCATACCAGTGCGTACCGCTTGGAACTTAACGTCGCGGAAGCTTTGATTTCGGATTTCGCGCTTCGGCCTTCTTTCGGCCTTCGGATTTCGGGTTTCGGATTTCCGCCAGGTGGGCGGCGCGTTAGCATTCTGGAGAATCGGTTGCATCTTACGCCGATTAAAGCAATCGCAGCGAACCTGGCACCCGGAGTGGCAGGTTGCAGGACGCCGCGGCACGCACAAACAATAGGAAGAGAAAGAAAAGCTATGGCTTCAAATCATACACCTGACCTCACCAAACAACCCCCGCGCAGCCCACGTGTAAGGCTGGGCGGCTACGCCACGCTCCCGCGCATGCTCGACAAAGGCCGCGCAGAAATTGCCGGCAAGAACGGCGAGTACCATTACAACTGTCCGTTGGATCAGCGGTTGCTAACCTTTCTTGGACTCGACGCCGAAGCCCTGAAGAAAGAGCTCGCAGCGGGAAAAAGCGACGGCGAAATCCTTGAATGGCTCCAAAAGCACGCCAAGCACAAGCACAGCGACCCCGAGATTTGCGCCTGGTCCGACCTGGCTGAACACCGCGCGCCGGCGGATGTCGAATCACGCGAGTATTTTCACGAGCTCCATCGAAAGACCGCGCCGAAGCGGGAGGATATTGCGACCTGGTTTGAGTTGCTGGACGTTGACGATTACGTTTCGTTTGGCGGAGCAGCGTAGGTCGTCGAAGAGCTGATGAGCGGTTATCCTGGCGCGCGGGCATGTTGCCCGCAGGAACGGGCGAGGGCGGTTTCACACCGAACCCTTTCTGCGTGAGATTCAGTTTCCCAATCTCTGCGGACTAAAAGTCCGGGCGCCGTTGAATTGATTGCCGCTCAACGGTTGACATCTTTTTAGTTTCGGTCAATCGTGCGCGCATGAAATTCCAACGCAATCCGCGCAAGCCGCTGTACCTGGATCTCCGTGGTCCGAAGCCTCAAATATCCGCTTGTTTTAAATCTCACATATTAACCTCGAGATCTTCGAACCGGACCATGGCTGCCAGTCTCCTGCTCACGGCAGTCCTTGCCCTCTCAGTTCTCGGGAGCGAAAGCAAAATAATGGCGGCAGAATCGCACGGATGGCTGCTGGTAGATAACAAGGGAGATAAGACCCTGGGAATCATTGATCCAGAATCAATGCGCCAAATTGCCGTAATCGAGGAGGAAGGAGAAACCGGCCATGAAGTCGCGGCTTCTCCAGACGGCAAGCGAGCTTTTGTCCCGATTTACGGCAATTCCGGTGTGGGTCACCCGGGAACGGACGGCCGGCTGCTGCGCGTCATCGATCTGGAGTCGCGCAAGATTGTCGGCACGGTTGACTTCGGAAAAGGAGTTCGGCCGCATTGCGCCGTGATCGGTCCCAAGAACCATTTGCTCTACGTTACGACGGAATTGGAGAATTCCATCACGATTATCGACCCCGAGAAGCTCAAGATCGTCGGGTCCGTCCCGACGGATCAGCCCGAGTCGCATATGCTGGCTATCACCAGCGATGGACGTCGGGGCTACACCGCGAATGTTGGCCCAGGCACAGTGTCCGTCCTCGACCTCGACGCAAAAAAAGTCCTCAAGGTCATCCCTATCTCCAAGAACACTCAGCGCATTTCCGTTTCAGTCGACGATCGCTGGGTATTCACCGCCGATCAAACCAAACCGCAATTGGCGGTCATCGACACCTCCTCAAACGAAGTAAAACATTGGGTCGACCTGCCCGGAACCGGCTACGGCACCGCCCCCACGCCGGACGGCAAATGGCTGGTCGTGGCAATGAGCCCCGTCAACAAAGTCGGAGTAGTCGATTTACAGACCATGAAGCTCGCCAAAACCTTCGACGTGCCCAAAGCTCCCCAGGAAGTATTGGTGCGGCCTGACGGGGCAGTTGCTTATATTTCGTGCGATGCCAGCCGCCAAATTGCGGTGCTGGATCTGAAAGATTGGAAAGTGACCAAGCTCATCGATGCCGGCAAGAGCGCCGATGGCTTGGCTTGGGCGGTGGCAGCACGTTAGCCACATGATGATCACGATCTTCCGCTCGCGGTTGCGGCCGGAAAACGAGGAGGCCTACCAAAAAATGGCCGCCCGCATGCACGAGCTGGCTGTGAAAATGCCGGGATTTATTGCGATTAAAACCTTCCAGGCGCCGGATGGTGAACGGGTTTCCATCGTGGAATTCGAGTCCGAGGAGACGCACAACGCCTGGCGGCGCCACCCCGAACATATGGAAGCCCAACGGCTGGGACGGGAGCTGTTCTATTCCGAATTCAAGCTGCAGGTCTGCAAGCTCGAGCGCGAATACGGTATGCCGGCACAAACCGCGAACGCCAATCAGAGAACCGCGAATGAAGGCTAATGGACGCGAATAGGAGAGTCAGGTCAGAAGAGCAAAAGCCTTTTTGAGGCTGGCGGCCGCGGCAGCACAGGCATCGTCTTTGGTCATTTTGTTGACGGCCTGGTTAAACGGCTCCGCGCGAATGGGCCCATCATAACCGATCTGGTTCAGCGCATTGAGAAATGCGGCCAAATCGATAACACCGGTCGCGCAAGGCAGCTCACGATGATTATCCACCTGCTGGTCCTTTGGAATTCCCGATGGGGCATCATTTAGGTCGACGGCGATCACTTCGCTGCCCTTCAACGAGAGGATGTCCGCCGCCGTTTCTCCCGCATTCCACCAATGCCAGCTGTCCAGCTGGAAACCCATATTCCCGGTGCCGATCTCGGCGATCAGCTCCTTCATTTCGGCCATGGTGTGAATGAACGGGTACCGCCGGCTCGACCAGGAAGTCCTTGGCCCGACATATTCCAGCCCGAACCGCACGTTATGGTCTTTGAGAATTTTGGCCACTTCGCGCAATCTTGACGCGTGCTGGCGAAAGTTTTGCAAATAAGTGAGCTTGTCATCGCACGGCATCAACCAAGTCGACATCCGGTCCAGTCCGGCGCGTTGAAGGCCCGCGGCAGCGCGTGGCAGAGTTTTAAGTCCTTCCTCAAATTTTGCCTGGTCGTGGCGAAACTCGACCGGCATACCGGCCGCTCCGAAGACCAGGCCTTTGCTTTTGACCAGTGCTTTCAAGTCGGCCAGCTGATCGTCCGAGAGCGAACCGAGGTAAGCGCCATCCACCCCAACCGATTCGAACCCGTGCCCGGCAGCTAGCTCGATCGCTTCCCGTTGATTAGCCGAAACTCCAATGCAGCCGCACACCAGATCGATGGTCATTTTTCTCCCTTTGGCATCCGACGCCACCACGGCCGAACCAAGCGGTCCGGCCGTGACGATCAGCGAGGCCTGCAGTGTTCGGCCGATAAACTCCCGCCGGTTCAAATGATTCATAAATCGAATCAATCCTGTAAGGCTCAGCTCAGACCTCGCACAATCGCATCATGGCATCGAGTGTTTCCAGGGCGTCCTTGCCTTTGGATGGGCTGTACTCGTGGGACAGGCAGCCTTGATAGCCGGTGTCAGCAATCCCTTTGCAGATACCCGTGTAATTCATTTCCTGCGTATCGTCGAACTGATGGCGGCCGGGGTTGCCGGCCGTGTGGAAATGGCCAATGTATTTAATGTTGTTTTTGATCGTCCGGACGATGTCTCCTTCCATGATCTGCATGTGGTAGATATCATAAAGCAGCTTCACGCGGGGAGAATCGACGCGTTTGCAGGCTTCCACGCCCCACGTCGTGTGATCACACATGTAGCCTGGGTGATCCACTTTGCTGTTCAGCAACTCCATGCAAATGGTGACGTTGTTATCCTCCGCAATCCGTTTGATGCCGTTAAGGAAGGTCACCGTGTTATCCAGTCCTTCTTCGTCAGAAATGCCTTTGCGGTCGCCGGCCAGGGCAATCACGTTGGGCGCGCCCGCTGCCGCCGTCGCCTTAATGGCTTCTTCCATCTTGCGGCTCATGTCGGCATGGTTCTTTTTGTCGTTGATGCCGCTTTGGATCCCCGTGCCGCCAGGCACCATGGTGGGCACCAGGCCGTACTTCTTGAGCAGCGGAAACTCATTCGGCCCGACGAGGTCAATTCCATAAGCGCCGAGCCGGGCCGCTTCACGGCATTTGCCTTCCATGTCCAGCTTTGTGCCGCTGAAAACGCCCAGGCAAACTCCTTGTTTGAGACGCCCCTTGCGCGGCTCGGCAAACGCTCGCGGAGCGCTGCCACTCACGATGGAAAACGCGGCGAGGCTTCCAATGGTGGCCAGGAATCCTCGGCGTCGAACAGGAACAGTGTATCCGGACTTCATAAGGCGAGCATAGTTTTCCAAGCAGGGAACACAAGCGCGGAAAATGGAGCTGGGCCGCAGTGAGATCTGCTTTCTTGACTGCGGCTTGCGGATGACCTGAGACGTGTGGCGGACCAGCGGCGAGCGAACCTTAAATCATGTAGGGCCTTCGAGTAGACCATCAGGAAGACAATTCCTGGATTCTCCCAGCCCTTAGGCTTGTTTTATTCGCGGTCAAAATGCGCATCTAGAATAAAAATTATCACTGTCCAACAGCCCGCAACCATGATTGAGTGATCAAAACAATGAAAGCCCTGGTGCTCAAAGAGTATAAGAAGTTTAGCTTTGAAGAAGTTCCGACCCCGGAAGCTAAAGCTGAGGAAGTTTTGGTGGCGGTCAAAGCCTGCGGCATTTGCGGCAGTGACGTGCACGGCATGGACGGAAGCACCGGGCGGCGACGGCCCCCGATTATTATGGGCCACGAAGCTTCAGGTGTGATTGCCGCCGTTGGAAAGGAAGTGACGGGCTGGACCACTGGCGACCGCGTGACCTTCGACTCCACGATCTACTGCGGCGAATGCGATTATTGCCGGGAAGGGATGGTCAACCTTTGTGATCGACGCCGCGTCCTGGGAGTGTCGTGCGAAGACTATCGACAGAACGGAGCTTTCGCGCAATTCGTAGCCGTCCCCCCGCGAATCCTCTATCGCGTGCCGGAAAGTCTGCCGTTCGAGCATGCCGCCATGGTGGAACCATTCGCGATAGCGTTGCACGCGGTTCGGCGTTCGCCGCCGGCCTTGAATGATGCCGTCGTCGTGGTCGGGGCCGGCATGATCGGGTTGGCTTTGGTCCAGGCCCTGAGCCATACCGGTTGCGGGAAGCTGATCGTCCTCGATGTTGACGAGGGTAGACTAGCGATGGCTGCCAAACTCGGGGCCACGCATATCATCAATTCCGGAAAAGAGGATGGCCTGGCTGCCATCAACAAGCTCACGCGGGATCGCGGCGCGGACGTCTCCTTCGAAGCCGTCGGCATGGGCGTGACCGTCGAGCTGGCGCTGCGCTGTTTGCGCAAAGGCGGCGCCGTTACCTTGGTTGGAAATGTCGCCCCAAAAATCGAGTTTCCGCTCCAGGTAGCTGTCACCCGTGAATTGACCATTCACGGATCCTGTGCCTCGCGCGGAGAGTACCCGGCCTGCCTGGATATGCTGGCCCGCCGTGATCTGAAAGCCGAGCCGCTCATCAGCGCCGCCGCCCCTCTGGCCGAAGGAGCCCAGTGGTTCGACCGCCTATACCGAAAAGAACCTGGCCTGTTAAAAGTTGTGCTGAAGCCATGAGACATTGAATCCCTTAACTCCGCATGAACCGTTACTTGGGCCGGATATCTCCCATTAACACCGCGGCTTCAGCCCGGTGTAAGGATCCGCGCCGCCGTGGGCAACTGTTTCAACAGTTTGCCCCCAGTGGTGAGAATCCGTTGAAACGGCTGCTGGCCCGGGGTCGGCTTGGGCGTGGGCACCTGGGTTTGGAGTCCCGCCTTCAGGCGGTCTTGGCGCCGGGCCGCCTAAAGGCGGGACTCCAAGCCAAACACGCTCTCAGCATTCCCAAATGGAACCGAGCTTTTTTGCGCCCAACTTAAAGCGAGTTTTCGATGACACCAACCCCCTTTGATTTATCCGGAAAAGTTGCCATCGTCACCGGCACCAGCCGTGGCCTTGGCCAATACCTGGGTCGCGCTCTGGCGCGGGCCGGAGCTGACCTGGTCATTACCAGCCGTGAGGCGGCAACGCTCAAACCATTCGAAGCGGAAGTAGAGGCGCTTGGTCGCAAGGCGCTGTCACTGCCGCTGGATGTTCGCAATTACGAAAGCATCCAGAAGATGGTCGAAGCGGCCGTGGCTCACTACGGCAAGATCGATATCCTGGTTAATAATGCCGGTTGTAATGTGCGCAAGCCGGCCGTGGAGGTTACGTGGGACGATTGGAACCTGATTCTCGATACAAATCTTCGCGGCACTTTCTTTGTCTCACAAGCCGTCGCCAAGCAGATGATCCCAAAGAAATACGGCCGGATCATCAATATCGGTTCGGTGACTTGTGTCGCCGGCTACGCCGGACTCGGACCCTATGGCGCCAGCCGTGGCGGAGTGAAGCAATTGACCATGAGCCTGGCCGACGATTGGGGCCTGCACGGAATTACGGTAAACTGCCTCGCGCCTGGATGGTTTAAGACCGCGCAAAACGCGGTTATGTACGAGAACAAAGAATGGGTGGATTATCTCTGCGACCGCATCCCGCTCAAGCGTCCGGGCCAGCCTCGGGACCTCGACGGCGCGGTTGTGTTCTTGGCGTCGGATGCCAGTGAATATGTCACTGGACAGACACTGTTGGTAGACGGAGGAATTTCAACGGGCGCAACCCGGGCCTTGCCGAAAAAGAAGTGAGCAACCCGTGGACGTTCCTGGGGAGCGACGGCGTCTGGTCCAATGCGCTTGGCGTTTGAGCTTTGCTCGTCCAAATGGATTTCTTCATTCCATTAAAAGGCGGTGGAGGGCCACCGCAGTCCAAGACGCTGCGCGGCTGCCTGCGCTCTCACGACCTCCGCAAGGTCTTGGACTGCGCCAGTCCTCTGGCGCTTTCCAGCCGCGTGGCAGTCGCAGAGCTCCTGCGTCAAATCCGTTCAAATACCAGCGTCCTCAACCGCTCCCTGTGTGCAGCATGTTTTGTGGTTCTCGCTCTCATGCTCATCTTCTTCAAAATTCCCGCGCTCGCCGATGATTGGCCGCGCCTGGGCGGCCTGGGCGAATCCTGGATTTCACCCGAAACCAACCTGGCGCGCAGTTGGCCAACCAACGGACCACCCATGTTGTGGACCGCAGAGGTGGGCGAGGGCTTTGCCGGGCCGTCGGTCTATGGCGGTAACGTTTACCTGCTCGACCGTTCAACCAACCATCAGGATGTGCTCCGTTGCTTTTCGCTCAGCAAAGGCACCGAGAGCTGGCGAGTTGGTTACGATGCTCCAGGTTCCCTGCCGTACAACGGCTCACGCGATGTCCCGACCGTCGGAGAAACCTGCATCTACACGGTCGGCCCGTTCGGCCACATGCATTGCTTCGATCGCTCAACTCACCGCGTCCTTTGGCAGCATCACCTCGTCGATGACTTCAAGGATCCTCAAATCGATACCGCCGAACCTCCAAAAAACCGGGAGGACACCCTCGCCCGCGCTCAGGTCCCGATGTGGGGTCTCACTCAAGCGCCATTGCTTTATCGCGAAACGGTAATCGTCGCGCCGCAAACGCGCAAGGTGGGCCTGGTCGCTTACCACAAGTCCAGTGGCAAAATCCGTTGGACGTCCGGTTATATCGGCCGCAACTGGTACAGCCACGTCAGCCCTTACCTGGCCACGCTGTGCGGCGTGGACCAAATCATCATGCTCGCTCAGCCCAGTGACCCGGAGAAATCACCCTCAGACGCTCCGCCCGCCATCATTTCTTCGGTCGACGCCAACACCGGTCATATCCTTTGGACGAACCTGACGCCCGCCCCCGATAAAATTCCCATTTCCGAGCCGGTTGCTCTTGGCAACGACCAGCTTTTCATTACCGGCGGCTATGGCCTGGGCTGCTTTGCGCTGCAAGTAAAACACGCCGCGGCCAACTGGGACACAACCATCCTCTATCATACCCGCGCGGTCGCAACGCATATCCAATCCCCCATTTTTTACCGCGACCGCATTTACGTCACCAGCTTCAAGGAACATCGCGGAACGAACACCGGCCTGGTTTGCCTGCGCCCAAACGGAGATCCCGTTTGGCAGACCGGCCCGGAAGTCCAGTTCGATTCCGGCTCGTACCTGATCGCCGATGGCATGATCTTCATCATGAACGGCAAGTCCGGCGAACTCAGCCTCTTCGAAGCCTCCGACGACGGGCCGAAGTTGCTGGCCCGGGCAAAAGTCCTCGAAGCCAAGGACGGCAAAGTCTGGGCGCCCATGGCGCTCTCAAACGGAAAGCTGGTCCTCCGCGACCAGCATCAAATGAAGTGTTTGGATGTTTCAGCCAAACCTCGTGAGCGGGCACCAAGCGTTGGCCCGTGACTACGGTTTAACGATGCCGACTGCACCCTCACCCTTCGAGTTTTGAAATCTGAGAATCTGAGATGGCAGACCCGACCTCGGCCCAACGGGCCGACCGAGCATAGCCCGGGGCTGAGGCCCTAGGCCGATGCACTGGGTCACCGGCGTTGCAAATTCGTCGCGGCCTGAAAGGCCGCTACACTTACATATATTCCCACAGCCCCTCTTGATGGAGCCAAATCGGGTTGGCGTTCCGCCGGATGAATTCATCCACATCCATTCCATCGATTCTTGGTGGGCGCCGGACGCGCTTCTGCTTCCCATTCACGAAAATCGTCATGAACTCTTTGCGCCGCTTTTTCCGCGCCCTTTTCTCCGCCGCGGTTAATTTTCGTTTGGCTCTTCCCATAGATAGTGCTCCCGGCCTATTACGCCCAATTCATGATCGGCAACGAATTAGCACCGCTGGTCAGCGGCCGCTGTCCCAAACGGCCAGCGGTTTGTCCATTTCGACCAGACCAGGAAAAACACCACTCCGGCAACCAGCGTCACACCGGCATAGGCCAGAGTTTTCTGATCCGTGGTCACCAACAAGAAGATCCAGCCGACCAAGGCAATCAGCACCGGCACGGGGTACAGCCAAATCCGAAAGGGCCGTTGCATGTCCGGGGCGGTTTTGCGCAGCCACATCACGGCGGCGATTTGGGCGATGAACTGAACGACAATGCGCGTGGTCAGGAGCGCATCGATGACGGTCATCAATGGCAGGACGGTGCAGAGGACGGACAGACCGCCGACAAACAGCAATGAGATGTGGGGAAAATCTTTGCGCGGATGCAGCCGTCCAAAGATGCTAAAGAAATTGCCGTCGCGCGCGGCGGCGTAAGGTATCCGCGAGTAACCGAGCAACAGGCTGAAACAACTGGCAAACGCGGTCCAGAGCACCATCAGGGTGAAAGTCCTGGCGGCGCCGTGGCCGTAAAGTTTCTCGATGTACCAGGAAACGACCGGCGGCGGTGGATCGGGCATAGGCTGACCAGCCGGGGGCACGAATTCGCGCCAGGGCACCACGCCAATTAGCGCCAGGTTGATGGTCATGTAGATTGCCACCACCGCGATCAGGCTGATCAGGATCGAGCGCGGAATCACTTTCCCCGGGTTTTTGACTTCGTCGCCGATGTAACAGATGTCGTAGTAACCGAGGTAATCGTAGACGCCGACGCGGGCGGCCTGGCCGAGGCCGAGCAGGAACCCGAGCGAGAATTGGAAGGCGTGAGGCGGAAAATCGAAAGCCAGTTTGGGATTGAAGTGGAACGGCCCGGTAACGATCACCACACCGACCGTCAGCATGGTGCCGATCCAAAGGGTGACGGTGATCCTTCCAATGGTGTTGATTCGGCGGTAGAGCAGGGCGGTGATGAGGATGCCCAGGCCGGCCATCACCAGTTTCGATTGGGCATCGGTCATGCCGGGAGCCAAGAAACGGGCGTACTGGGCGAAACCGATGTAACCCGAGGCGATCTCCAGCGGGCCGCTCAACAGGAATTGCCAGATGAACAGGAAAGCCATGGCGCGGCCGAAAGTTTGCCGGCCAAAACCGTCGCGCAAATACAGGTAGCTTCCGCCGGACCCGGGCATGGCGGCACCGAGTTCGCTCCAGACCAGGCCGTCGCCGCAGGCGATGACCAGGCCGACAACCCAGCCGAGCATCGCTTGAGGACCGCCCATGGCCGCCATCAGCAGGGGGACGGTGATGAACGGCCCAATGCCGATCATGTTGGACATGTTCAGCGCGGTGGCCTGGAGCAGACCGAACCGGCGCTGCAAATGATGCTCGGTCGGCAGGGGCGCAGGCTCGGCCGAGACGGGGGATGTCATGCGTGTATTTAACTGG
>DASRFK010000227.1:0-9957 GCA_035651635.1 Verrucomicrobiia bacterium
TCGGGGTCCGCTGGGGTGTGGTCGGGCTTTACCTGGTGGTCGCGGGTGCCGTGATCCTCCTTGCCGGCGAGCGGCTGGGAACGGAGATCTTTCCAAAAGTGGAGGCGGGACAAATCCAAGTGCGGTTGCGCGGCCCGACCGGGACGGAACTGAGCGGTACCGAATCCATTGCCTTGCGGGCACTGGAGTTGATCAAAGAGGAAGTCAGACCGGAAAACGTGGCGCTCACGCTGGGGTTCCTTGGTGTGCACGGGGCGGCCTATCCGATCAACTTCATTTATTTGTGGAACGGGGGACCCGAGGAAGGAGTGCTGCAGGTCCAATTGAAGGCGGGTGCGCCGATCAAAATTGAACCGCTCAAAGAACGTCTGCGAAAAGTTTTTGCGGAGCAATTGCCGGGAGTGAGTTTCTCGTTCGAACCGAGCGACATTGTCAGCCGAGTCATGAGCCTGGGCTCGCCAACCCCCATCGAGGTCGCCATTAGCGGGCAAAACCTGGCGGCGGACCACGATTTTGGCGAACAAGTAAAAGCGGCGCTCCAGCGCATTTCTTCGCTTCGAGACCTGCAGTTTGGGCAGGCGTTGGACTACCCCACCGTTGACGTGAATGTCGACCGCGAAAAGGCGGGGGTAATTGGGGCGAGAATGGCTGACGTATCGCGGGCGCTGGTCACGGCAACTTCTTCGAGCCGGTTCGTGGTCCCTAATTACTGGGCAGACCCGAACAGCGGCGTGGCGTATCAGGTCCAGGTGCAAGTGCCGCAGGCCAGGATGACATCGCTCGAGCAGTTGAAGAACGTGCCGGTGCTCGAACGAGACGGGCAGAGCGTTTTGCTGCGAAATGTGGCCAAAGTGACCGAGAGCCGCGCGGTTGGTCAATACGAGCGTTATAACATGCAGCGCATGGTGACTGTGACGGCGAATGTCGAGG
The DNA here is from genome assembly GCA_035651635.1 of Verrucomicrobiia bacterium. Classification (GTDB taxonomy): domain Bacteria; phylum Verrucomicrobiota; class Verrucomicrobiia; order Limisphaerales; family UBA8199; genus JANXQE01. The sequence continues at coordinate 931 of DASRFK010000227.1, forward strand.
GAGCCGACCTGGGCAGCGTTGCCAAGGAAGTAAACCAGGCGCTGCAAAAACTGGGGCAGCCGCCGGCGGGGATCACGTTGACTGTCCGGGGGCAGATCGTGCCGCTGTTGGAAATGTTGAACGGGCTGCGCACCGGATTATTGATGGCCATCGTAGTGATTTTCCTGCTGCTGGCGGCAAATTTCCAATCTCTCAAGTTATCGTTCCTGGTGATCTCGACCATTCCGGCGGTCATTGCGGGGGTTGTGCTGATGCTCTGGGCGACGGGTACGACGCTGAACATTCAGTCGTTCATGGGAGCCATTATGGCGGTGGGCGTGGCGGTGGCAAATGCGATTCTGCTGGTTACTTTTGCCGAGCGCAGCCGGCTCGAAGGAGCAAGTGCAGCCGAGGCAGCGATTGAAGGTGGGCGCAGCCGATTGCGAGCGATCCTGATGACGAGTTTTGCCATGATTGCCGGAATGATCCCGATGGCGATTGGGTTTGGCGAGGGAGGCGAACAAACGGCGCCGCTCGGCCGCGCGGTAGTAGGGGGCCTGGCGGGTGCGACCGTGGCGACGTTGTTGGTGTTGCCTTCAGTCTTCGCGCTGGTCCAGGCTCGTGCGCACCGGCGTTCCGCCTCCCTTGATCCGACCGATCCGTTGAGTTCGGCGGCCGAGTCCGCCTAAGCTGCATGATCAGGTTGAAAACGGGCATTGACGAAAATGAGCTCAATTAAATTCTCGGCTATTGCGGCGATGCTTGTGGGGCTGCCTTTTCTCTCCGGCTGCAGTCCGGCGGGCGGCCCGGCGCCGCCGAAGAGCCAGGCGCCGGCAGCAGTGCGGACAGTCACAGCCAAACGAGGGGAGATTGCCCGCAGTATTCGCCTGCCGACCTTTCGGGTGCTGCCGTTGCAAGAAGCCACTCTTTACGCCAAGGTCTCGGGTTATCTCAAGACCCTTAGCGTTGACAAGGGAGATCCGGTTGAGCAAGGACAGCTTTTGGCCGAGATCGAAGTGCCAGAATTGCTCGCCGACCAGGCGCAATACAAAGCCGAAGCCGAGGTGGCGCACACAAACTACGTCCGAATGCTCCAGGCTCGGCAAAAAGCGCCCGACCTGGTCGTGCCGCAGACCGTCGACGACCTGCGCGGCCAATGGGAGGTAGCGCAGGCGAAATTGCAACGAACCAGCACACTCCTGCAGTACTCACGGATCATCGCGCCCTTCAGCGGAATCACCACCGCCCGTTTCGTCGATCCAGGGGCGTTCATTCCGGCCGCGACTTCGGGCAGCACTCCACAGAGCGCGGCGCTGGTGACCCTCATGGACTATCGGCGGGTACGCGTCCAGGCGTTTGTGCCGGAGCAGGAGGTCCCGTTGATTACCAACGGCGTGCCCGCGAAGGTGACGGTGGAAGAACTGCCAGGCCAGGTTTTCCAGGGATCGGTCACCCGATTCGCACACGTCCTGGACCCGGCCACCAAAACTATGCTCACAGAAATTGAGCTTGCCAATCCGAACGGGGAATTGCGCCCCGGCGCCTACGCCAGCGTGCAACTGGAGCTGGAACGCAAGCACAACGCGCTGCTGATCCCGGTGCAGGCGCTGCTGGTCGAAAAAGCGGGAACTTCAGTATTTGCCGTAACGGAAGGGAAGGCGAAAAAGATTCCGGTTCAAGTTGGATTTAATGACGGGACGAACGCAGAAATATCGAAAGGTGTTGGCGAGGGAGACGCCGTAATCCTGCTGGACAAACAGGCACTCAACGAGGGTCAACCGGTGAGTGTAACGGAGGCGAAGTGAGACAGCGGGACTCCAATTTACTCGGGCGGTTCGTGGCCTTGGCGGTTCTACTTGCAGGACTCGGGATTGCCGGCGGCGAAACGACCAACGAGACGGTTTATCCAATTGATTTGCCCACCGCGCTGCGACTGGCGGGCGCCCAGAACCTGGACGTGCAAATTGCGCGCGAGCGGCTGCGCGAAGCTGATGCCGGCAAGCAAAGCGCGCTCGAACAATTTTTTCCCTGGATTGCCCCGGGGGTCTCCTATCACCGCCGCGATGGGGTGGCGCAGTCGGTTCCATCCGGCATCATTTCCGACGCGCATTTCCAGTCGTATTCACCGGGCGTTTCACTGAGCGCGCAGCTCTCGTTGGGCGATGCAATTTATAACACTCTGGCGGCCAAACAACTGGTCAAAGCTTCCGACCATGCCCTCGAGAGTCAGCGTCAGGAGGCCGTGCTGCACGCGGCGGTGGGTTATTTCGATCTGGTGAAAAGCGGCGCATTACTCGAAGTGGTGAGGCAAGCGATCCAGGTTTCGGAAGACTATCAGCAGCAGCTACACGCCGGCGTCGCAAGCGGCATCGCCTTCCGCGGCGACGAACTTCGGGTGCAGACACAGACCGAGCAGTACCGGATCTCGCTCGAGCAGGCGCTGGAACAGGCGCGGGTGGCGAGTGTGAACCTGGCGTTGGTGCTGCATCTGGATTCGAGGATCGTTTTGGCGCCGCGAGATACCGGCCTCGAAGCGATTACGATTTTTCCAATCAACCCGGCAATCGATTTGCTGGTTGAGCAGGCATTACAAAACCGCCCCGAGCTGAAGCAAAGCCAGGCGTCCATCGCGGCGGCGCGCGACACCACGAGCGGGGCTCGGTACGGCCCGCTGTTCCCATCCATCGGCGCCCAGGTTTTCGGCGGCGGGTTAGGCGGGGGACCTGACAGCGGACCGCGTACGTTTGCGGCGGAAGGCGATTATGCGCTTGGACTAAGCTGGCGGATTGGTCCTGGCGGTTTGTTTGACTCGGCTCGAGTGAACGCCAGCAAGGCACGGCTAACCACAGCGCAGTTGAGCGATTCCAAATTGAGAGACGGCGTTGTCTCCGAGGTTGTGGCCGGTGTCGTGCGCATGAACTCGACCGCCGCTCAGATTCACTTGGCCGAACGAAACCTGGCAACCGCCAATGAAACGCTGCGCCTCACCCGGCAGCGGAAGGAATTTGGCGTCGGCGCGGTGCTGGAGGATATCCAGGCGCAACAGGCTTTGACCCAGGCGCGTTCGGCTTATGTGACGGCGTTGGCCGAGCAAAACAAGGCGCAATATGCATTGAACAGGGCTGTGGGCGGGCGGATTGAACCGGGAGTGGGGCGACCATAGCGAGACGAAAACTGATTACGTCAGAGACATCGGGGCAGACCGATTGACAATAACTATTGAAGTTTGTTATAGTAAGGAAAGTGAAAACAGTGACCAAGAGCATATCCTTGCATCAAGAGCTTGCCGATTTTGCTGATCGAGAAGCGGAGGCCGGTTGTTTCGGCAATGTGAGCGCCTATTTCGCCGAGCTCTTGCGCAAAGCGCGCCAGGCCAAAATTGATCAAGACGTCAGGCTTCTCACTCATACCGTGGAGGGCGCTAGCCCGGAACCGGCCGACCAAGAAATCGTGGCGCTTACCCGGTCCGTGCGCCGGCAAATGCGCAAAGAGAAGTGGAAGCCCGCATGATCACTGCTGTCTTCGACAGCAACGTGATTATATCTGGGTTGGTTTGGCGCGGAGAATCGCACCTTTGCCTGATCGCGCAGGCCCGGAGGTACGTGCGGGCTTATGCCAGCGAGTGGATCATTGAAGAGGTCCGCCGCACAATCAAGGAGCTGGAGGCCTCCAAACGAATTCCGCGCGACCCTTGGCCCGGGTTTAATTGGTTCTCCCACACTGCGAAAATTGTTGATCCCGCATTGTTGGGAAAGAGACGCAGCCGCGACGCAAATGACGATCCAATCCTGGGAACGGCACTAGGCGCACGCGTTACTACCGTCGTGACCAAAGACCGTGATTTGCTCGCACTCGGGAAACCTTTCGGAGTCGAAATCGTTCACCCGCGCGATTTCCTACGCAGGCTGATCCGCTAAATCGAAGAAACAGGGCCATGACTTTCAATCCGCTTTCAGCTTTGCGTAGGTGCTTGATTTTTTCATGGTAGCGCGTACGGGAATCGAACCCGTCTTTCAGCCTTGAGAGGGCCGTGTCCTAGCCGATAGACGAACGCGCCGGAATGTAGCGGCTTTTCATGCTACCCGCGGGCGCGGGGTTGTCAACGTGACTGTTGAACTTAAGCCGCCTGGCTGGCCTGCCTGGGCTGCCGCGTAAACGCAGCGTTCCGTCCCATTCCGCTTCTGAGGTGGTGTACAACCTTTGCATTGAACGGAGATGCGCATGGGTGGAACATAGGGATCAAATTGTGAGAAGAGTTTTGGCAAAACGTATTTTTATAACCACGGTGACGGCCACCGCGGTGGTTCTCGTTGTTTGGACCTGCCTCTCGCCCGGGGCTCATCCGGCCGAAGCGGTCAAGGGTTTGGCGATCAGGTCTGCGGCGGGAGATACGAATGCGATAACAGCTCTGCGCGGTCTCGGCAGCCATGCGGTGCCTGGTTTGGTGGAACTGCTGCAATATCGGGATCGCTTTTGGCGGCGCGAGGCCTGGACACTTATGCCCATGTTTCCACGCCGGTTTCGTCCGGCTTTACAGGCGAGAGTCGGGCCACTCGAAGCCGTCGCGCTGCGCTCGGCCGGGGCCAAGGGTTTGGAGTTGCTGGGGCCGATGGCCGAACCGGCTGTCCCGGCACTACTCAGGACCTTGCACGACGGTGAACTTGAGATCGCGATGGACGCTGCCTCCGCGCTGGCTCAAATCGGCAAGGTGTCGGTCCCAGGGTTTGTGAGCGCGTTGGCGAGCACGGCCGTCAACACCAGGCGCGCGGCGGCGTATGGCTTGGGCCAGATCGGGCCGGCGGCGGAGCCGGCCATTCCTTTTCTGATCGTCACGCTGGAAGACGTCGATCCGCAAGTGCGCGCCTCAAGCGCCTATAGCCTTGCCACAATTGGCACGCCCTCGATTGCCGCCCTCAGCAACATCATCGATCATGCCGACGCACCGGCTCGCGAAGCCGCCGTGCAGGAGTTCCTCCGCTTGAACCGATCGATGCGAGGCATGGTGCGGCCATTAATCAAGATGGCGCATTCAGACCTGGTTGCCTCCCGCTGCCAGGCCATTGAAGCCCTTGGCGCGATTCGGGCCACAGATGACGCAACATTCCATTTATTCATTGAATCGCTGCGTGATCCGGCCGCCGAGGTGCGTGTATCCGCGCTCAAGGCCCTTACCCTGGTTTCGTGGCGACTTCCCGACGCCGCAACCGATGTGTCTCGTTGCCTGGTCGATGCCTCCGCGGATGTGCGCGAATGGGCCGCGCGTTTATTGGGCAGAATGGGCCCCGTTGCACATGCGGCTTTACCGCAGCTCAAGCAGTGCCTGGCGGACAGCGAAGCGGTTGTTCGCGCCGCTGCGCAAGAGGCGATTGGGAGAATCAGCACAGGCGCAGAGATCAAAGCGGTGGCTGCGCCTAAGTAGTGTTTGAAGGATATTTTATGAAGCGCGTTTGCTTTGGGTTCCCTGAACTCACGATTGCCGGTTTGTTGATTGGGAGCCTAGATTCGAGCGTTGCTCAGGCGCCAAATGAAACGAGGGGCGCTTTCGCCGGCTGGGACACGAACGCGCCGGCCGTTTACAGGCTTTCTCTTGGGCAACTGCAAGCCGTGCCGGAAGCGCCGCTGTCTTACAAGCCACCTTTGCTTAGTTTGCCGCCGGAGATCCGGAGTACCCTTATGACCTTCCGAGCGGCGGCAAACCTTTCTTTTGTGACGAATACCCTGCGTCAATTCGACCACTTTTTGCCGGAATCATTGAACAATGTGGTCTGGACGAATTTTATCGCGCATACGAATGGCAGGAGCATGACAATCTGGAGCGAACGAACACGCCCAGCGGATTGGCCGGCGCGGCCGGCGCACGTTCAGTGGGCTACAAACTCGCTTATCTGGGGGATGAAAGGTCTGACAGCTTTATGTCCATGTTGGCAAGGAGAGGGCCCGCCAGGATGGGGCCAGATAACTGCCTTAACCCGAAGGCACGGCTACGCCCGTGGACATGGAATGGGCCCGGACCGTGTCGGGACCGATTTTGGCTGGGCTAAAGCCTGGTTCCTTACCAAAGAGAATAAAATGGTCGAGATGCGGATCGCGCGGCAAGTCGTGCGCACACCTGAAACCAGCCACCGGGACTACACCATCGTCCTATTCGACTCCGATCTCCCTGGTTCAATTGAACCGATGAGAGTGGTGCGTCCCGACGATGTTTTCGTGGTTCATTCAAAATATCCGTATGTTCAGGACGCGCCCTCACTGCTCTTCAAGACCGAGCAAGGTGGCAAGGTCAGTGCCGATGTTCCGGGCTTCACCGTCGACACAATGAAAGGCGGAGACTCAGGTTCTCCAAATATGTTGCCATTGCCGGGTGAATTGGTGTTTTGGACTGGGCGAACCACCTCGGGCGCCAGCCCCGAGATGCAGGCTGACATGGACGAACTCTGCCGGCTGCAAGGTCTCAATCCCGCCAAATATCAGTTGCGCTATTTCGATTTGTCGGCCTACCCGACTTATTGATTTTCCCATTTTTTCCGTGGCGTTTTGGTTCTTTTCTTGCTAAGGTGCCAATATGAAGCACGGTGGAAAGATGCTGATCTGCCTGGTAAGCGGACTGGCAGTGTGCACGACGGCGCGCGCCGTCCCGGTAAACAGCGCGGAGACTTCCGATAACCCTTATCAGAGCATCGTCGATCGGAACGTTTTCAGCCTCAAACCACCACCGCCACCAGCCGACCCGACTGAAGTCAATAAGCCGGTGGTAGTGAAGATCACTCTGACCGGGATCACCACCATCCTGGGAAATAAACGCGTTCTGATGAAGACGCCGCCGCCTCCGGCGAAGCCGGGTCAGGGGCCTCAAACGGAACAGTCTTACATCCTGACGGAAGGTCAGCGTGAAGGGGATATCGAGGTGCTGGAAATTGATGAGAAGGCGGGCAGCGTCAAAGTCAACAACGCGGGCACCATCCAGACGCTCACTTTTGACAAAGATGGCGCTAAACTGCCTGCGACAGCGGCCCCGCCGGGGTCGGCAGCTATGCCTGGCGGACAGCCCATTCCAGGGTTGCCCATGCCTAATCCTTCGGTACACCTGCCTACTCCAGGCGGGGCAACGACTCCCAATTTCCAACTGCCAACCCGAGTGCCTCGTCTTCCTGCTACGGGGAGCCAGGCTGGCACGATTCCACCCGCGGGCGGAATGAATTTCTCCCCATCCGGCTCAACGCCGTCCTATGTTTCGCCGGGGTTAATTGCTGGTGCAACTCCCGTTCAGGCTTTACAAAACAGCTCCGTTCCAGGGTCAATGACCACCACCCCAATGCCAAGCCAACAGATATCTGCGGAAGAGCAAGCGATTCTTATCGAGGCCGAACGGCAGGCAGGGGGCCCCAACGCGGCCTTGCTGCCGCCAACGCCACTTTCAAATATGTTGAATCGGCAGAACAGCCAGGGGCCTCAACAGCAACAGACTCCTACCATCACCTTGCCGCCGCTGCCAGGGCATCCATATTAACGCTAAGAGCGTATTTTAGAATTCGGTTTGGAGTCCCCCGCGCTTACCGGTCTCGGCGTGGGCCGCCTAAAGGCGGGACTCCAAACCCAGGAGCCCACGGCCCAAGCGTTTTTTAAAGCACGTGCTAAGGTAGCTCGCCTCTGCTGTAGCAGGGATTAGGTTTACAAAGCCCTCCTTGTTCCGGCCCCGCTCCCTCCCGGAAAGCAGAGGGAAGCTACCGCGCTTGATTGCACGAGATGTGTCAACGTCCTAACCCGAGTGCAACTCGGCGCTCCGCGCCTTGGCGAGTCGGCCGATTTACCAAAGCAACCACAGGATGAAGCGCCGGCTGTGAGGCTGGCGACAACTTAATCCCTAAAAAAAAGAAGCCGCCCTTTCGGGCGGCTTCTGTGAAAGACAGCCAGCTGCTTAGTTATTTCCGACGGCGGAAGATTAACAGAGCGGCGGCTCCAAGGCCAGCCAGCGCCATGCTGGAGGGCTCAGGGACACTTGAAGTCAAGGTGAAGCCCGTCGGGATTCCAGTAGCTCCACCGAACAGGTTGTACGTCGGAATAGAATTACCAGTGGCGTCAACACCACCAGCGGCGCCCGACGCGATAGGGGAGACCCCGAAAAAGCCGGCCGGGTGCGTGGTCAGCCATGCCGCATTAAACGTATGACCGAGGGAAGAATCCCATCCAGCGATTTCATACGACATGGTGACGCCCGCTCCCCAACCTGGAACGGAGATGCCGTTACCACCGGCCAACCGGCCGCCAGTTGTAGCGGCGGTGTTAGTGGCATACAGCCCGGTGAAGTTGAAAGAACCGGCCGCACCGGATGGAGAGATCAATAGGCCAAAGAAGTACTGGCCAGGGGTATTGCCCATGACCTGAGCACTCTGACCCTGCACTTGTGTGCTGAGCAACGTCTGGCCGCTATTCTGATAGTTGATTAGCCCCTGGGCAAAAGCACCAGTGGTCAATGCACTTAAGCAGAGTATACCTGCTAGTTTTTTCATATAGATGTATGATTGTGGTTTAGTTGTTGATTTTCGCGAACTGAAATGTCGGCCTTAAGGCAGGCTCTGAGGCCAAGCCTTCGCGGTTGCCAGCGGATTGAAGTAGAAGAACCCTTCGCCAATGGTGTAAGGCGGAACGACGCTCGGGGTCGCATCGTCGGCCTGAACCCAGCCACCGTTGCCGAGATCATAACCGGTCTGCACATACTTCGAGGTCGCGTTGTTCCAAGTAAGAATCAGCATACCGTCGATAGCCGGCAGGCTAATCGGGCTGTTGGTGACACCGCCTTGAGCCGTGGTCAAACTGGCAGGGAGCGCCGAACCAATCAGGTTGTAACCAGGAGCCAACGTGGTGGTGTTCGTGCTGGACGGACCAGGAACAACCTGACCGACAAAGGTGAAGTTGGTCGAAGTCGTCAGCGGGTTAAAGAAGAAGAACCCTGTGCCAGGAGGCAGAGCGGGCGGAGTAGCCGGTGTGGCATCGTCTGCCTGCACCCAACCGCCATTGCCGGCGTCATAACCGACTTGCGTGAATTTCGAA
>DASRFK010000228.1:0-4651 GCA_035651635.1 Verrucomicrobiia bacterium
GGCTGGTGGTGTATACGATGCGATTGGCCGGGGTTGTTCCGGCCAGGTCCGGATTATTGATCACTCCGCTATCGAGCAAAGCGATGCCGATGCCGGCGCCGGTATAGCCAGCCACCGAGGTTGCGAGATCCGCGCCCACGGTGTGCCAGCCAAAATCGGGGCTGCCGATGTAGGAGGTGGCGAACCCTTTCACCGGCCGATCGGGCGCGACATACTCGACATCCGGTTCCTGGGCGAGCGATTGCAGCTCGCTGGCCGGAATCGAATAGTGCGCCGACCGGATCAGATCCAGACTGTGCTTCAACTGCCCGCCATGGCTGAGTACCAGCCGATGATGCAGGTTAGAAGGCACGGTCCGAAATTTGACGATGACGTCAACGTTGGATGGTGTTTGTTGCGAGCTGAGGCCCTCGAGCGCGGGGTCGAGCTTTATTTGAGCCGCGAAGCTCGCGCTGAAGCCACAGACCAACAACGCGGTAAGTACTGTGTGTTTCATAATTCTCATAATTCCCGCTCGGTTAATGCAGTTGAGAAACCAATTGCGGCGCCACGCGCAAGTGAAGCAATTACTGGATCTTGGGTGGTAGAAGGGGCTAAACGCGGCATGCCCATCCAGACTGATTGGCGCATTCGCGTGGACAAGTTGTCGCACTGCAAATTCGGAACGCTTGCACGCGGGGATTAAGCTGCCAAGCGGGAAAAGTCAACGTTCTCGGAGAGGAGACGAGCAGCCCCTGAAAGGCCATGAGCAACAGGTCAATGACACTTCCGGGACAATTCCTGCGCGGTTGTTCAACAATTGCGGGCAATGCGGAAATAGTTCTTCCGGCCGCGGTACTGTTCCGAACTCGGCGCCTGGCGCTTCAGAGCGGGTAAGGATGATTGGGATGGCTGCGTTGACCGGCGTAATCGGTCACGATATCACGCCGGTGCCTGGCTATTGGAGGCTGTCGCATGCCCCAGCTTCTCAGCGCACCCCAGGCACGTCGGCTGGCCGTTCACACGCATGGAGGTGAGGGTGCTGCATCGGATGCAGCGCATTACTGGACCGAGCGAAAAGCGCTTCACGCTTAAGTGTGGCTCCCTCGGGCGCGAAGAAAAATAGCCCAATGGGTCTGTTAACCCCCGTATTTTGTCGTAGAGGTTTTAATGTGTTCCCAGAAGGAAAACTGATGTTACGGCGCGCGATGGCAGCGTTTTGCTGCCGGCCTGGTTGGCGGCTCAACTGGCTGCCGCAGTCATCACGCTGGACACCCTGCTGAATATCTTGCTGATGCTGGTGGAGACCGAGGGCATGATTGCGCCCGCGGCTACAGCTACGAAACCTGCCATCAGGGCGTACTCAATTAAGTCCTGGCCGCGGGTATCGGCCCAGATCCGCACGCGGTATAGAATATTAAGCCATTGTTTACAGTAGAACCGTTCCATGACTTCATTGTTGTACTGGCTAGCCTGTACGGCGATAAGGAAAATGCCAGAACCGCCTCAAGAAACACCTTAGATACCAGTTTTCACAAATCGCAGTTTGGGGTGTGAAAATGCTCTGCAGTGGTAACTGTGGTGGCACCTGGACAGCGCCGTCCGCGTCGTGATCATCGTTGAGTGTGTAAGGATTGCGATCACGAGGCTGGCGCTTGGGATCCGTTGTCCCGGCCTGTTTTTGCGCTCCGGCAGGTTTACCGGCGAGGGATAAGCCCGCGGGGACTCGCGCGCGGCCTGTTATCGCCCGACTGCGCTCTTATCGGTTGGACATAGCGGGACAACCCGCGACTGGTCGGGGAATGGGACTATTTCGTTGCTGACGATGTCGCGGTAATACCAGACGCCATCCGCCGTGCGGCGCGCGTCATCATAAGCTAAGTGGCCGAATTGGACACTCCAGCATTCCAGCGACAGGTATTCATTCAGCGAGAGCGGCATTGCACTACTTTCTGTCAAAGTCAGTGGGGGGGACGCCCTGCGCTTGCGCGAATGCGGCGGGAGCCTGTTGAGGTTGGCTATTCAAGTATGGCACACCTGGATTGCTGTCTCATCGTGACGCGATAGTGAGTTCCGGCAAGCGGCCGGGACATTCCCCATTGGAATTGCATCAGTTGATAGTCGATATTGTGATGGAGCGTCAACGCCCTTGTGAGAATGCTTCCTGGATTAAGGCACGGCTCTGGGATCGCACCTGACGCTGGCGCTCCAGTTTCAGCCTCGACATGGCCGCAAATGGGTTACGCAACCGGATAGAGCCCGGTGACCGGAAACTTATTCTGAATTCCTATCATTGAGGCTCGATAAGACGCAAAGGGCGGCAACGTTCTCCTTGGTTCGATGCCTTGCAGCCGTAGCCTGAACACGCCGCCCTTTACAGCCAACCGGGCCAAAATAATCAACCCCTGATCGCGACAGCCACCGCAGCCGCGTTTTCTCGCCGCTTCCGCAGCAATAGCTCGATTCGCTACTACCCAAGGTGAGGCGAACGTGATATCTTTTTCCGAGGAACGACCCATATGGCTGCTCCGTGTGCATTTTGCGGGACGGAAACGCAACTGTATGACCAGGGCGTGCCGATTTGCCTGCGGTGCGTCGAAGCACGTGAGAAGGGCCAGAAGCCACCGAAGCGCGAACCATCAGGCGAGTCGCAAGATCAGACGGCCTAAACACATCTGCATTGGAGCTGGGAGCGGCTATCCGGCCGCGTCCACCTTCCGATTTACGCTTCGCGCCTAAGAGTCGACCCTCCGCCCCGTATATGCGAGCCAGAGCGCTGATGCTACAACGGGACTTGCTTGCAATAGCACGGCTCTACGATACGCGCAGGATCAGGTTTACTCGGAGTGGCGGTCCTAATTTTCCGAGGGTTTTTCCACCTTATCGATCACCAGCACGTCGACGGGAGTTTTGGTGGGCTCGAACTTCAGCCCCAGTTGCTGCTGGATAGCATCGAAGAGATTGGGAGGGGCATCGGCAGCATCAGCCGCCGGGGCGGGCGGACCGGGAATCTGACCGCCGAACTGCGTCTCATCCGGCGTCCACTTGAGCGTGAAATCGAACTTGCCCGACAGGCGGGTCTGATCGACTACCGGCCGGTCCAAGACGCTGGTTTGCATCAAATTGGTGAAGTCCTGCAAAGACGCGTTGCGCACGTTCAACACCATGCGGCCGGCAAAGAATAGGGCCGGGAGGCCGTTGGGATCCGACTGGCTCTTCTCGATCTTTGCGCCGCCTTTTGCAAGGACCAACGCATAGACCGAGAGCTCCTTTTTTTCGTGATGGAAAGCGAGGGCGAATCGTTCGGCGAGCAACTTCGCCATCATGCTTCTCAGTTGCGCGACGCTGGGCTGGCCCTCGATGTCGGGCTTCGCGGTCAGATCGTACTTTTGCGACTCCATCCAGGCCGGCCCGCCGGCCACTTGCTTGGGATGTACTTCATAGGCGAAGGTAATCAGCTCGGTGAGCGTGGTGTTGAGGGTGGTGAATTCGCGCCCTCGCATCACGAATGCCTTGCCGGGCCTGGAAGGATCGCTGGGTTTGATGGTGGCGACTTCGAAGACCGGGTTGGCGTTGGCGGGCATGAGCTTGGGCGGAGGCGGGGGCTCGGGGATCGTCCAAGCCGTTTCGGGAGTAGCGCGCTTTAAACTGAGCGGCAGCGGCTGGCCCTGCGTCCAGGTTCCGCTGATGGCGTTTCCATCGGCCGAAAGCTTGCCCTCGTAGGTTCCACCGATGCCGACGATCGAAATCTTGATGGATGAACCCTGAGTGGTAACGGTACTGGCGGGGATGGGTTGGCCGCCCTGATTGATGCTGTAGAGGACGGCTTTGAGCTTGTCGGCCTCAGTGGTAGAGATTTTGAATACGACGCGGAGCTCGCGATTGGGGGCCTGCAACGCGCCTTGCCAGGAACCGGTGAAAGTTTGGGCGAAGAGCGCGCCCTGGAGTACGCCTGCGGCTAGGGCCCAGCGCGTGAAGCTGTTCATTTCCGGCCTCCAATCGTCTCCGCCATTCTATCGTGAGGGGTTCCGCTTACAGCCCCATGGAGGGGCAGGGGTCACGTGGGGCCATTTGGGGCACTTAACCGTTAAATCTGTAGGAATAAGTATAAACACCCGATAGCTAAATAGCGATGAACCTGAATTCACGACCCAAAGATTAGTGGACGCCTTTGGAAAGCACTCAGCGACGGAACCGATGAGGCATAGCCAGGCGGGGATTACTAGGAGCCAATGGCGAACTCGAAGGTTGAGAAGTCACACCGACGGTCCGAAAGACTTTGGATTCCGATACTGCTCCTGTTATTCGGGCAGTTTTTCAGTATCACTCCCGCGCTTCTGATCGTTCTAGCGAACGAACAGAGCCGCAGAGCTACCGATCTGCACCTGGCATTGGTGAGCGCTATCGACCGGGTTGCGCTGGATCTCTCCCAGCAAGGCGGGAAGGACCGCGAGGCGTGGCAGCAGCGCTACACAGAGGACCGGGCGGAACTGGGCCGCTTGTTGGAGGGCACGACCGGGTATTCCGCGATCCAGAGCGTGGTGGAGGGCCTGCCGGGGGATGCGGCAGAGCTTCAGAATGCCCGCGCCCTGGCCACGGACCTGGCCAACGCAGAAGGGCCGCTTCGCACCAAGCTCGCCGCCGAGCGGCGCAATATCGGTCAATGGAATAC
>DASRFK010000229.1:0-6903 GCA_035651635.1 Verrucomicrobiia bacterium
GCCGGATCCATCCGAATTCAGTTCGGGGTGCCTTGGATGTAATTGGACGCGATGCTTTTCAGGACGTCCAGTAAACTGCGCTCCGGCACGGGTCGAAGGGCCTGCAAGTCCAGTTTGATTTCCTCGCAAACGACCCCAAACCAAAGCGGGGCATCGGTGGTGTCCCGGTTGGATGCGTCCTCGCCAAAGATTGTGTTCGGCAGCGTGCCCTTATGTTCAAATCGGCCGAACGTTAAGAGCAATTGCTTCACATCCTCGGACCTCCCCGCCGAGAGCAAGCCGCGCGCCGCGATGAACGTGTCGCGGCCCCAGTCCAAAAACCACGGATAACCCGCAATCACGGTTTTGCCGTTGGCGCGCGCCACGACAAACGCGCGGATGGCCTGCACCAGACTTTGCGAGAAATCGTGCTTCAGTTCCAGGCCCTCTTCTGAGCCGCCAGCCTGGGAGCACTCCCGTTGACCGAACGAAGCCTTGGCCAGGTCAAGAAGCCGAGTCTCCGGAAGCGCAGGATCTGCCGAGGCGACCAGAGTCGCGCTCGCCCCTTTGGCCAACGGCACCTCGAACCAGCCCGGGCTGAAGCCGTCGCCACTCGCGGTTTGTCCGCGGCTCTGTTCGATTGGATGAGGGATATTCTCACTCCACTCCGGCTGCGGATGGTACACGCCATAATCCAGAAACACTTTGAGTGAACGGTCGGCGGCAGGACCGAAAACAAACCCGGCCAAATGTTGCGCCGTTGCCGCCACCGCGTCGCCGGTCGGCGCGGGCTGCATCTCGGGGGTAAGCTGGAGGAAGCCCGGCAAATCACGTGTGTGTGTGGAAAAATGGTGGTCCGCGCCGGGATTCCGTTTCGTTTCCCAATGAAAATTGCGGTCCTCGATATCAATCCGCACCGTGAGCCTGACGTCGGCGGTCGGTGGCAATTGCTTGCCGCTCGCGTGCTCGGCGGTGGGCCGGCTGAATTGGAACGCGGTCGTGTTAAGCCCTTCCAGCATGTTGGCTGAAACACAGACCTCGACCGTCCGACCATCTCCCGCATTAGCCACAAAATGCCACGAGGCGGGCGGACCGGGCTCAAACCAGCGTAAGTTTCGGAAATCCAGTGGTGATAAAAATCCATCGGCATTGACCCAAAGACGAATGCGTTTGGCGAAGACATGGCGATCCACCGGCAGACTGGGATGAAGGTTTGCCCCAAGAACGCAGTCGTACTTCGATTTGACGCGGCCCAAATCCACGCAAATCCGAGCCATTCCGCCTCGGCCGTTAGTTAACAGAACCAGGTCCTGTGGCTCCAGCGATTCAACCCCCAAGCGCTTCGCCGTCCGGCTCGGGGTAAGTTGAGCGGCGAGGAACCTGAGGTCGGCGTTTAGGCGCGGATCGGTCCCTCCATAGCGTTCGAGTTCGAGCGTGGCAGCGGCCGAGCTATCCCGTGGCGGGAACCATGCAATTTCGCCAATCCCGGTGGAAATCGATTCCGCCGTTTCAGCGTCTTTGGTTTCTGTGTTGGTCAGGATCGCCCGGAACCGGGCTGCGTCCTGAATGAGGAGCCAGTGTCCCGGAGGCACCATCGTCACCCGGCGGGCATCGGATACTCCCCAATAGGTGACACGTTGAAAAATCGAGCGCGATCGCGGGTTATGCAATTCCTTTAAAGATTCAGCCGGGAACTCACCTCGCCCAATGGCGCTCAGCGCGGACAGGAAACGAGCCGGGTCGCGATTGATGGCGGAGGCCAGTTCGGGCCAGGGCGGCAATTGAATCGATTCGGGCGGTAGCGCTTGTCCAATTGCCTTTGCTGCGCTGCCGGCCTGTGCCCGGAGGCGCCGGTAGTCCTCGCCTGCGAGACCACGCGGCACCGAGGTTGGGCTCAAACAATAGGCTCCAGCGGGCGGAACACGCACCAGCACCGACCCGTCGGTCTGGAATTCCATTTCCGGTAAAGTTTGCCCAAGCAAATCGGTCCACCGGGTCAGGCGCGGGAGAGCTTGGGTGAAGTTTAAATTAGCGCGAAGGATTTGAGTTTGCGGGGGCCCAGGATGGTCGGGGAGCCTGGGGGCGTCGCCGCTGGTCGCGGTGGCAATCGGCTCGCGCGCAGCCGTGGGTGATTCAACGTTCAGATAAATGGAAGCCGGCTCAGTCAGAGAGGTATTCACCAGGACGACGACGCAATCCAGTCCTTCTTCGGACTCGCGGGCCAGGCCGTACACGGTTGAATCGCGCGGCGTGATTCGCGTCAGCCGCGCACCGTCAAAAAAGCACGGATTTTGGGCCAACAACCGGTTGAGTGCGGCCAGTTCAGGCAAGAGGTTGTCTGGGTTATCCCAGTCCAACGCGGTTCGCTCGTGGACTCGAATTTTTTCCGTGGCCAACCACTCGACTCCGGCAGTGAAACCGAATCCGCCGCTAACACTGGTCAAGGCGCAAAGGCGATTTCGCAACAAGGACCAGGCCCGGCCCTTGGCAGCCAGCCGATCGTTGTCATGCGTTTCACTGTAATGGACCAGTAGTCCCACTCGGGGCGCCTGCCGGGCGCAATGATCCAGGTAATCGGCTACCGCTGAAGCCGAATAATTCTGGAACAACTCGGAATAGGCCCATTGCATGCCGCCCTCGGTCAGTAGCGCCTCAGTGGCCTCCCAGGCACCGCCCAATCCCTCGAGAAGAAACAGGGTGTCGGGGAACTGCTGCTGGACTCGAGCCACAATGTACTGCCAGGCTGGCACCGGAACCATATAGCCGGCATCGCAGCGGAAGCCATCGACGCCGCGCCGGCACCAGGTCAAAAAAATCTCGGACAGTTTGTCCCACAACTCGACATTCTGGTGCTTGAGTTCCACCAAATCTTCCCAGGTTACGCCCCAGGCGCCGGGGCTCGCAAAGGTGCCATCGCTGCGGCGAAGGAACCATTCAGGATGACGCTCCTGCAGAACGGATCCCCAGCCGGTATGATTTATCACGATATCCAGAAACACGGCGGCCCCGTGTTGGTGCGCCGCAAAGGTCAACTCCCGAAATTGGTCGAGTCCGGTCGAACGTTTATCGAACTCCACCAGGGCGGGATCGACCGCCGTCAGGTCCAAGGCGGCGTACGGGCTGCCGAACCGGCCAAAACGCGCATAGGTCGTGGGTGTCGGATTCACCGGCAGGAGATGCAAAATGCGGCAACCGAGCCGTTCGACAATGTGTGGCAGTTGTTTGGCCAGATCCCGCAACTTGCCGGATGCAGGCAGAACGGCGTAGCCAGCTTCATCGAGTATCGCTGTGGCGCGCCCCACCTCTTTGTCCAAACGCCTGGATGACCCAAACAGCCTGGTGAAAGCGCAGTACAGGATATTGCCGGTGCGATATTTGTCGGGATGTACGGATATGCCCAGATCGGGTCCCTCGGGCCAACGTTGCCACCCGCGAGCATCGACCAGGTACGCTTTGGCCTTGTAGTAGCCGACATCGGTCAAAGGCAAATCAAGGGACCAGGCCGATCCATTCCAATTCATGGGGATATCCCGCCAGGAACTCCCGGCAGCGGTCAAAGCTTGCGTGTGGGCCTCTAAAATTTCGCGGCGCAGCGCTGCTCCGCGGCCGAGATTCGTCCGCAGCAGTGCCCGTGATCCTTTGGGCGGCTTACCCCCGGCCTCGTCACGGAGTTCAAAATGCACTCGATCCCCCACAAAGCGGCATAGGCGCTCACCTGCTGGCGGAATCATCTTTGGGACAAACGACTGCATTGTGCGTTTTGGGCAAAAACTGCGCGATTGCTGTGCTGTGTTCCAGCTCCAGGCCAGTTAGAATTGGTGAGTTCGCCCAGGAAATCAACTTCGTGGAGCGAAATTTGGGCAAAAGTGTCCGGAAGCTTGTCAGGAGTTTTAGTTGTGCCCGGAGTCGGAACAGGCGACCGCGTTACGGGAAAGCCCTGATGTGGACTGGCTTTGAATTGAAAATGCGCGGGCAAAAGGACGGTTTTAACCAAAGCACGAGGGTTGCGGTGCACGATTGCCGGAGAGGCCGCTCGCGCAGAAGTAACATGGCCAGAAGTTTGCTACAACTGACCTTGCCTGGCCCCGAATCAGCTGCGGCGATGCCCTGTAGCAAGCTGTAAAAGGGATGGATTGGGTCGTCCAGGCCAATTTTAGAGATACATGTCGAGCACATTAACGCAGAGTGAAGAAGCTCAACTGGCCCAGACAGTTGAGATGTTCGAGGTTATCACTCAATCACAACCGCACGATTACCAGTCTTTGGAAATCCTTAAAGAGGCCTACTCCAAGCTCGGCCGCGAGGGGGATGTGATTGGCACGTCCAAACGAATTGCCCAGGCTTATGTCCAAATGGGGCAATTATCCTCTGCCATTCTCGAATACGAAACCGTCCTCCAGCGCCATCCCAACGACAAGGACGTCCAGGCGGCCCTCAAAGAAATCGAGACCAAAGCCAATAATTTCCCACTCGAAACCCCCGCGGAATCCCCGCTCAAGAAAACCGGCGACACCATCACGATGGCCAAGCCGACAGCGGCGGGCAAAACCGCCCAGGTTGACGTGGAAGACGGACGCCGGACAATGCACAAGCTGTTCGTTGATTCAAAAGTCATCACTCAAGGCGATTTCGATCTGTGCTGGCCTACGACCACAATGACACCATTGCCGGGCACAGTCATTGAGCCGTTCGTTCAGGTGCTCGCTGACAAAGGGATCTTGCCGGTCGAGAAATCGCTGAAAATGCTCTCGGACAAGTCCCGATTCGCTTTTATCCCGTTGCAACACTACGATATTGATATCGAGCTCGCCCGAACGTTCCCATCGGCTACCTGTCAGCGCTGGTGCGTCTTGCCCTTCGATCGGATGAGCAAGTCGGTCCTGGTCGCCACGGCCAATCCTTTTAATCAGCAAGCCGGACGTGAACTGGCGGCGGCCAGCGGCCAGCGGCTGCTCTGGTACTTGGTGCCGCCGGTCGAACTGATCAAGTACATCCGCAAAACCTACCGCTGAACCAACGCTCATGCCTCCGGTCAAAACATTTGGTGAACGTATCGCCGATGCCCTCGTTGAGGACGGCCTGCTGACGGCCAAGCAGGTCGAAGAGCTGCTCGACCAGCAGAAGAAGGAAGGCACGCGGCTGCTGAAGCTGCTGCTGGAAAAGTCTTACGTCAGCGAACAGGACATGGCCATTTCGATGGGACGCGTGCTCAACGTGCCCCCGGTCAATCTACCCCGCATCAGCATCCCGCTCGAAGTGGCCGACTTGCTTCCGCGCGAAGTGGCCAATTCCTACAAAGTCATTCCGGTCTCCCGTTTAGAGAACAAGTTGTTCCTGGCGATGGCCGACCCGCTCAACGTCTTGGCGGTCGACGACGTGCGGCGCATCACCAAGCTCGAGGTCGCTCCGCTGATCGCCTCGGAAAAGGCCATTCTCGACAAACTCAACCATGTCGATGCCGCCCGCAGCGGCAGCATGGAAGACATCATTAAAGATGCCGCCAAGCAGCAGGCCGACGCCGAAGAGGTCGACGAAAACGTTGAGGTCTCGCGGGAGGCCATGGAAGAGGTCAACCTCGATCAATTGGCCGCCTCGAGCGAAGAAGCCCCGGTCATCAAGTTGGCCAATCTAATCCTGGTGCAGGCCGTCAAAGACCATGCCAGCGACGTCCACATTGAGCCGTTCGAAAAAAATGTGCGTTTGCGTTACCGCGTCGACGGCGTGCTCACCGACGCCACGCCGCCTCCCAAGCAAATGCAATTGGCACTGGCCTCGCGCTTTAAGATCATGAGCAGCCTCGATATCGCCGAGCGGCGCTTGCCTCAGGACGGCCGCATGCGCATTCGAGTGGGTGGCAAAGATTATGATTTGCGCGTGTCCATCATGCCCACGGTGCACGGCGAGAAGATCGTGCTGCGCTTGCTGGATAAATCCAACCTTTCAGCCAGCATCGACAAGCTGGGCCTGGACAGCGACACGTTCTCCCAATTCAAAACGGCCATCGATGCTCCGCATGGCCTGATCCTGGTGACCGGACCAACCGGTTCGGGAAAAACCACCACGCTCTATTCAGCGCTCAACGAACTGAATAATCCAGTCTACAACATCATCACGGTGGAAGACCCGGTTGAATTCCAGGTGCCCGGGATCAACCAGGTGCCCGTCAAAAAGGAGATCGGCTTATCCTTTGCCAATGCTCTACGCTCGATTCTGCGCCAGGACCCGGACATTATCATGATTGGTGAAATTCGCGATACCGAGACCGCCGAGATCGCGGTCGAGGCCGCCCTCACCGGTCACCAGGTGCTCAGCACGATGCACTGTAACGACGCGCCAGGGGCAATCGCGCGTCTGGATGACATGGGCATTGCTCCCTTCCTGATTTCCTCCTCGGTAATTCTCGCTTGTGCCCAACGGCTCATGCGCCGCATCTGCTCGCATTGCAAGGAACCCGTCACCTATCCTTCGAAAATGTATCAGGATCTCTCCATCGACCCGAGCATCTTTGACGGTGTGACCCTTTATCGTGGACGCGGCTGCGAGCGGTGCAAAAATTCCGGCTACTCAGGCCGACTGGCCATCATCGAGGCGATGACGGTTTCCGATGAACTGCGCAAGCTGATCATCGCCCGCGCCAACTCTCGTGAGATGGGCAAAGTGGCCATCGGCCAGGGCATGCGGACACTGCGTATGGTGGCCTTGGACCGCGTGCGCGAGGGAGTCTCGACCCTGGAACAGGTTCTGGTCCTGACCGCGAGCCACTAAGAGCGTGTTTTAAAATTCGGTTTGGAGTCCCGCCTTTAGGCTAATGCCTTTCGGTAATTCAGCTGACCTAGCGTTGGATAGCCGTGCCCAGCCGCACCGAGATTTAGATTAGGTAGGCAATTTTTGCCTGGTACTTTTAGAAAAGGTGCTTAAATAAAG
>DASRFK010000230.1:0-18106 GCA_035651635.1 Verrucomicrobiia bacterium
TTCGCCATAGCGCCGACGGATATGCCCGGTAACGAGCATTCCGCCCAGCGCTTTCAGCGCCTTAAGGTGGGGAATCTGAAATTTTCAAAAGGGACCCCCATTTCGACCCGTGGGGGTCCCTTTTGACCGTCCGATGACACCAGCTTCACCGCAGGACATTCCACGCCTTGCGCCATAGCTTTACAAGCGCACTGGCAAACGCAGGCGTATCACCCGAATTGCGAATGAAATTGACTGGCCACACGAGCGAAGCAGTCCACCGGGGATATACTCACCACGAAATGGAAACCTTACGCTCGGCTCTGAAAAAACTCCCAAAAGCGCAACTGCCGAAGCCACCTAAGAAACAACCATAAACAAGTTTATACTTGATCAAATCGGTTGGAAGGCGAATTTGATACATGAAAGCGATTGTTGACTATATCACAGTGACAGGGCCAAACCCTGGAGCCTTGGACACGCACGTAAAAATCAAGTTAGGCGAAGGCTGGAAGCTTTACGGGGATCCCTATTTCGGCTCTTGGGAAAAAGGCGGCGCAGGAAGCATTGTAAAAACGGAAGTCACTCGCGGTTTTTACCAGGCAATGATTAAGGAAGGCCACACGGATTAAAGACCCTTTTTGCAAGCGGGTTCTGTATCTTTACCTATGAAAGACAGAGAACTTTGCGACGGCAGCATTATCACCCCCGTAGAACACCTCAAGACGAAGGTTTCCGTTAGTTGCAGTGGTGAGAATGGGAGTAAGCGCATTTTCAATCGTCCAAGTTTCACCAGCGGCAATGGTGTTTTGAAATGCACCCCCGGCTCCAAGGTAGTAAGCTGAGGGATAGTTAGTGTCAGATGGAGTGAACTGAAACCATTCCGCAGATGGCTGCATTTCACATCCAGCCGAACAGTAAATCCTGACAGAGATAGGCTCCGTCCGCTTATTTCCCCCATTTTTCAGGAAGAGTGGGGCCGAGATTTGCACCCGGACCAATTTCAAACCTTTTGCCATCCAGTGCTATCTGGCCCTTCATCAAAATATCCATATCAGGCTTTTTAAGAAATTCCCCGCTAAGCCGGTCAAATCGAGTGTTCATCCTAGTTATGGAGTCGTCAACTTGGCGTTCCATCCTTTGCGTAGCAGCCTGCGATTCATTTTTCGACAGGACACCCATAGCAGTTATGCTGATGCTCACTACAACTAAGATGAAACCAACCACAGTAAAGATCCAAGTGATTACCTGAGTGTGCCGGGTCAACAAGTGATTCTCTAACTGCACCTGAGAATGTTTCAGTTCCTTGATCTGGCGCTCAATATCTGAAAGTTGGCTGGTCTGAATGATTTTTGATGGATCGTCAGGCTTGTTCATCAAGAACGAGCTTAGCAACAATCGAAAGCATCTGTCGAGTGAGCTATACACGTATAAGCTATACTCGTATAGCTCGTAAAGAAGATTAATTCCAGATTTGGGATACTCCGCGATAATATTTTCAAGCCGCTCGGGAAAGCGGCAAGGCTTGAAGCGGAAAAATGGCCACCGGCGCCCGCTAAAAGCCTTAACTGAAAGCGAACGCGCACGATGCTTCAACATCGGGTGGCCATTAGTAGAAAGCCTTAACATATGCAGAGCAAACAGTCAAAGAGGAAATCTCACCGTGTTCACCGCCTCCGAACGGTCGACGATGTCGCCAGGAGACTCAATCGGTTTACCATGGAAAGGTTTCTTGCAACGTTCGAAAAGGTATCGAAACGCAGGCTCTGGAAGCTGGCCGTGGAGTTCGCCGACGAGATCGAGGAAGGACTTCGCTTCGCATCAATGAGGGCGGCTGCGAGTGCTCGCGCCGCCCTCAGCGAGTCAGAGAAGCTCTACTGCGAGCTTGAGGGCATTGATCCAGAGGACTTCGCAGCCAGGAAAGGGGGCGCACAGTGAGAAAGCCCGCCAAGCCCCTTACAGAGGTAATCCACTTCGACAGCCGCTTTTGGCCCGATGACGCGCCAGACACCCTTTTCCGGCGCAACGGCGCCCTATATATCGGGCGGTCCGATGGAGGAAAGGCTGTCAGGATTACACCCTTGAAAGCCGCCGACTGGTTTGTCAATTGCGATGCGCACTCCGATGCCTGGAACGGGAGCGCGGCCGAGTTTATCGGGATCTTGCGAAAGCACCTGAAGGACTGAACCAAATCGAAGTTTTTGACCGGGCCATGCCCTCGGCGCAAAGCCGGGGGCTTTTTATTGTTAAACTTGTTTAACGAGGGTAATGCCGTTCGGATGGATCCACCGTTAGCGAATTGAATGGAGTGAAGACGATCTGTCCCCACTTATAGTGGCGCGGTTCATTGCCACAAGCAATCGTGATGCTCCAGACAACCAGCAGTTTGAACCAGACGATCAGATAGATCGGAATGAACGCCAGAAAAAACGCGAGCATGACGAAGAGTGTAAGAACCGGCCCGTAGCGGCCTTTCGTAACTGGAATCGTGATTTTCATTAGGGTTTTGGCTTTTCAGGTGGGCTGTTCTGTTGCCGGCGATGACTTGCTTCCGCTATCGGCGCCGACTACCTGCATCGCGCCGCCTTTGATCGCGCTGGCAATGCTGGTTATCGCCTGCTGGATTTGCTTGTCGTTGCCCGCCGATGCGGCGCCATGGCCAAGCATAGGATTAAACTGAGGAGCGCCTTTGAACATGTCGGAAACTCGGCCTCCGAAAATCTCTTCGACGCCTTTCACATGCGTAGGAGCTGGCCATTCCAGGCGCCCGCCGTGCTGCCAATTCGGCTCCATAGCACCGGCTGGGACATCGTAGCCTTTGAGTTCCTTGCGCATCGCTTCGGCGCCGTTGACATCGCCCATTGATAGTCGCGATCTTATGCCGTCATTTAAAGACTTCATTCTCCTTGCCATATTGCCAAGTGGTCCTGGCGCTTTCTCGAAGTCACTCTGACTTGGCATGAAGCCCTGAAGCGAAGCGTTTTGCGCCTTGGCTATCTTCGCGTTCATCAACTCATGCTGCATGCCGATTAGATCGCTTGTAGTAGCTCCAAACACGGAGTCCAGAGTCTTAAATGAGTCGCGAGCCTGATCCATCTTCTTTTTAAGATCATCCAGCTTTTCTCCGAAGTCATTTACCTGAGCAGCATTTTTGTGATAGGCCTCTGTGTTGCGTTTGACCTCTTCCTCAGCCTCCTTCAATTTATCCTCTAGACCGGGCTGACCCACCATGCTTGAAGCTTGGTCTTTTATTTTATCCCACGTCGGAAGCCATCTGAGGTTCGCCAGGGCTTTGTCCAAATGGCTCCCAGGCGCTGAATCTTTGTCCTTTGTTTCCCGCTCTATGTCACCGGGAGAGACTTTACTTGCAGCCAGGGCAATAGCATCGCGACGCGTTATGGATTCATCGAGTCTTCGTTTGGCCTCTGCCATCGAATCCTGGGCCTTTGGCAAGAGAGCTTGCTCTGGAGCTTCGATAAACGCCGACGTGGCTTTATTGGCCGCGCGGCCGGCCGCATAGGTCTGTTTGCCTAACTCGGCACGAGTCTTAGTGATAATGTCGAGCTGATTTTGGGCGGACTTCACATCCAAGGCGAGACCCTGCTCTTTTGTAACAACCCCTCGCTTTTCCAGCTCATGTTGCTCCTTGGCTGCGTCCAACTCCTCGCGCATCTTATTGCTGATCTCGTTGTGAGCTTCGGCATCTCGTTTTAGCCAGTCGTTTTGTTCAGCGCGAAGATCTTTGATTTTCTTAGCAATCTCCAACTGTCGGATGTAGGGGTCCGATGAGGTAGCCCGCATGTTTTCGAGTGAACGCGCGTCCATCTCCTTGTTAATCTCGCCGAGCTTGTCCAAGAAGAATCCAGCGGCAGCGGTAGCGGCAACGAAGATCCCGCCTACGCCACTGAAGGCTGCCTGAATTACCGTGCCGACTATGGGGATTTGGCCTGCAAGTTCGTGGATTGTCTTATGGAACTCCCGGGCTCCGTTACCGATGTGAACGAAACCGGAGTGACCTTCTCGGGCAAACTCCTCAATGTCGCGCTTGGCTTTGCCTAACACAGACGTGTTTAGGTTAAGCTCCGCTGAAATCTGTTCTCTGTGCACTGACATAAATAAATAAGTTTAAGGTTGATGGAGTGGGACAGAACGGCGCCGGCTTTGATACGCATTCGCGGCAGCAAGCAGGCGACGACGGTTCGCCCGGTAATAGGCGCGAGCGTAGGCGCGAATCTTCACACGTTGCCGCTTGGTGATTTTTGAGCGTCGTTTTTTTCGCCTGGCACTGACTAAATCCCGGTTGCGCCAATAGTATTTCACGCACGATTTGCGGTTGCAGACGTGGCAATCGGGTCCGCGCTTCCGAGTCCCACATTTCCCGCATCGCTTAGCGCGTTTTCCAGAGGTTTTAGTCATTTCTCTCAGGTTCAAAGTGGGACCCTGCTATTTTTTCACCGCTCGTTTACGCATCGGAACGCCGAACCACCGGCTATCGGAGGGCCAAAGCAAAAAGATTCCTTACCCCGGGGGGTAGGCAGCCAGGGGGGGTTAGGCCCGGGCGGGACCGGCCAGCGAAACCGGGACCCCACCCGAGCCTTGGGGCGACAACCCCTAACCGACTCCCCGTAATCGCTCTGGAACTGCGACAGACGAGCCGATGGAACTTTCCGGGGTCAAAGCAGCCCCTACGCGGGCGGGCGCCTAGCCGGGCCAAAGCGCCGCAGCATGAACAACGGCGAGAAATGCCCAGCTTCCGCATCGCGTAGAGGCTTAAAACGATCACAGCGAGATACCGAGCCAGGAAAAGACCTCGATTGCCACTTCCGGGTGCGGTAACGCGGGAACTTGGTATGCCATGCGCATCCCGGCCACCCTGGTCAAAAGGTTATAGAAATGCTTCGACACGCTGGTCTGCTCGCGGGGCAGTTCCCAGCCGGCATAGAAACTGTGCTCCGACTTAAGCACTTCGAGATGGAGCTTGCCCATCAAATCGTAGATCGCGTCGACGGCCTGGTTCACGGCGGCTGGGACCTGCTCGTAGGCTTGGCGCACTTGGCGAAGAGCATGTGCTCGGAGATTCTGCGCGGATGGTCCAGAGAGCCGATCGATTTCGTCAGCGATGATCCGTCGAGCGTCCGGATCGCCCGTAGTCTCGGAAAGTTGGTGCTGGAGCTCTTCCACCCGCTCAGCCGGAAAGATCTCGGAATAGTTATTCAAAAAGCTCAGGAAGTAGTTCTGACAGACACGAATGCCCCCACGTAGATAGCCGCACGATTCTTCATCCTTCAGAACGAGCCGCCGAGCCAAATCGGGGACAGATTCAGGGCTCGGCAGTGGAATGGATTCGACCGGGATCGAAAGAGCTTGTTCCAGGCGTGCCAGCGTCTCAGCGCGCCGGTTCGGGAACGTCTTACGATACTCAGCAGCCATGGCATGGTGATTCGCATCTATCACCGGCCCAGCAGGGGTTTGTTGAAGAGCACTACAGTGTTTGGCAATACGAGCCGCTCTGGCGAAAGCCTTGTCTCTCAGCTCGACTGTGTTCCTCTGTTCGGGGATGCTATGCGCCAAGGCGCGCGCGGATTGGACAAGCTTCGTTGCCTCTGCCAGATTCGTCGGCAGCGGCTCATCCTCGCCGGGGATCTCGATATTCGGCGCCGGTTTCTGCGGCCAGGGCGCCTTTGCGAGCTGCTTTGGATCGGCGGTGATGCGAGCCGGATCGGCTACGGCGGGCTGCTGTGCTGGTTGCGAGGCGGCTTGCATCTGCTCGCCGTCCCATTCGGTGTCATTGACTAGATCGGTTTTCATTTTGGTTTCGTGGATTTGTTTTTTTACGGACTTACGGACCAACTCTCGTATCGGCCCCTAGCTTCGGACTCTTAAGGCTGAACTTCGCCGTGACGTTCGTGAAGTATGTCGAGGCATTCGTGTTACACACATCGACCAGTTTCAGGTGTGTGCCGTAACAAAAGAAGTTTGTTCCAAAGGTAACCGGAGTCGTCCCGTTAAGTGGTGGGGTGACATATGTGAAAGATGGCAGTGACTCATAGGTTAGTCCACCATCGTAGCTCTGAACAAAGTGAAGCGTTGCCGTAGATGTATTCGCGGAACCCGCGTTGAGAGTGATCGTGAAACCG
Source organism: Verrucomicrobiia bacterium (assembly GCA_035651635.1). Lineage (GTDB taxonomy): Bacteria > Verrucomicrobiota > Verrucomicrobiia > Limisphaerales > UBA8199 > JANXQE01. The sequence continues at coordinate 6,117 of DASRFK010000230.1, forward strand.
ACATAATCATACTCGAAGATAGGCTGTGCGACGTTCAGCGTGTTAGTGCTCAGCGCCGGCACAGCGAACATTGAGAGCGCAGCGCTTGGAATAGAAGGCCCCGCTTGCTGAGCCATGGCAGCGGGCGACGACAAAAACAGCGCTAATGCGAGAAGCATCAAAAGCGACATCATGGCCTGTTTGCGGTTGAACACCGCGTCCGGAGCGACTGGGGTTTGCTCAAGCTGAAACATTTTAGCTTTGATGCACTCCAGTCTTTGGGAGAGCGCGGCGAACTCTGCGGTGTTTCGTTGTGAGCTGGGGACAGCATCAAACTCGGCTTGAGTTGCTTGGAGTAATCCCAAAAGCTCTCTAAGATTATCGGGTAATGGGGTCGCATCCATACTTGTGTTTTAGGTTGTTGTGGACTTGGGCTCCGCAGGCGGGTTTACCAGCGCGGCGAGCAAACACTTCCGGCAAACATCGAAGTTCGGCCGGCTGAAGCTGTAATTCTCCACGCGCAGGCTGTAGGTGAACGGATGGAGTTTGCCATCGATCACAAACGCGGCTTGGCTGGAGACCGGTGCGGGTGCCGGATTGTCTTTGTCGATCGACTTCCCGCAAATGTCGCAAGATTGGGTTTTCATATTCCTTCGTTAAACTGGTTTTAGGTTGTTTGTTTGTTGGGTTCAATCCAGGGGGTCTGCTCCCTGGTGCTGCCGTAGATTGGACGCCTGATGGAGAGTAGTGCAGCCCCTGGCTTCCAATGCCCGTTGGGTAAGGTTCGGCCGCTTTGCTTCCTTAGAGCCATCTCTGTTCGCGATAGCGGCTCGCGCCTGGTCGACGCTCATGTGACCTCCGGCAACTTGCGCTCGCTCCGTCCAAGTGAGCATCCGGATTTCATCGGCCGTGAGTCTCGCGGAGCCAGAAGCAGCAGAAACTGTCGAGTGCTTCGATTTTCCGGTTCCGCCAGCCTTTCTATCAAGCAATAGCTGCTCGTGATAATTAGCGAGCGAAACAAAGTCATGGAGCAAACTGCCAGTCTCAATAGGCGGCGGCGGGACTGACTGGCCGCGAGCGCGAACGCTTTCGCTTAAAGCGGCGCAGGTTTGACGGAGCCTGGCATACATGGTTCCCAGGTCCGCGTTGGCTGTGGCTGGCGCCGAAGCCGCCGTCGTGGCGGTGGCTGCGGTGGCTGCCGGCCTTTTCGCCAGCAGGGCGGAAATGTCGGTATGGTATTGTTTGAGCGCTTCGCCCTCAGAGATGATGTCGCTTTCCGAAGGTTTTCCTTTTCCAGTCGGAGGGGCTTGAACAGTCACACCGGCAGCGGTAGCAGCGTTGAAGATCGTAATGCACGCCTCGCGAAGCGCGGCGTTTGCGCTGATAACCTCGAACTCAGAGGGCAGTATTTTCGTCATATGGTTTTTAGCAGCTTGGTTAACTTAATGAGCCGGTCTGTTCGAAAGAGGGCCACGCGTCGATAGCCACCTGCATCAAGCCAGGCATCCGCAGTCAATCTCCCGCCTTCGAGCGCTCGATTGAACGTTCGTTGATCAACGCCGAGCCGCCGAGCCATTCTGCGGCTACTGACGAATTGGCATTCTTTTTTCACAGTCGCGGTTCATGCCCAAGATTGGGCTCTTCTACTAAATCGGCTGACGCTACAGTCGCGACCGGATTTTTGATGGTCTGTGCCGGGGCTTGAAAATTGCTTGCGTGGGATTGGCCCCTACCGGGTTCGATTTCCTCCCGAACGCGCTGATTGCGGAATTGAAGCAACCGTGAGGCGTCGCCGCCCAATTCATGCAGGCCTCACAGCGTGATCCATAAATCAGTTTATCAATGTGTGGCTTGGATCATACTTCGGCCGGCAACGAGCGATCCGCCCAGCTTCGCCTAGGTGACCCTGGGAGAAAGCACTCGGTTTCCGGTCTCGGAGTTGAACAGCCTTCGCAGATCGTAAATCGAGCGATGCGGGCCGCGTCGGCCGGGTCGCATCCCTGTGGTATGGCAAGCTGCATAGGTCGCCCGCATCGCGGGCAGGAGCTTTCGAATGACATTCATAAAACTAAGTCTTCAGTCGTTGGTTGTGCCACGCGGAGCCCACATATCGAATCAAGTTCTCTTTCCAGTGAACGATAGGACGTCGATCTTTGTCTTGCCAACAGTCTTTGACTTTTGCCCTATACCAGGCCCTCACAAAGCCTTCCACTTCCGGGAAACTTTGACCGTATTTTGCCCTAGCAAATGTCAGTGCGTCCTCCAAACTGACCAAACCGACCCCAACACCCGCGCCTTTTAAAATTCCATCCATCACCTGTCCGGCTGATTTGCATTCCCCGCCTGTCGCCGTGATGGGCGTCGGAACGCTGGATCCAGATCCTTTTGCATCTGCGTTTTGGTCTGGGTCTGGGTGTGTGGACACCGTTGACTTTCCTTGACTGTCTTTGACCGACGCTTTGACATCGGCTTCGGCTCCGGCTTTCCTGGCGCGAGACTCGGCTTTTTTCTGACGAAAGTATTCGCGTCTATCATCGTTGTTGAGAATCAGTTGATATTTCTCATGGGTTGGAACTAAGTATTGAAACTGGCCTTCACGGATTAGCCGGCGTCCCTCGTGTTCCTTGCTTCGGCTACGGGGATCGGGGGCGCACAGGTATTGGAGTGCGGATTCGATGCTCTCGACATCCGTTCCCAACGTGGGGGCCAGCATTACGGGGTTTATCTCGACTCGGCCCTTGACCGTGTGAGCGATGATCCAGCCCCAGGTAGCGAACACAACCGGACCAGCTCCGAACATGCTGCCGGTATAAGTGGATTGAAAATGTTTTCCGAACATATCAGTTTGCCTCCTCGATTTCTAGCGCTTTGGACAGCAGCTTTGCTCCACACTTGCGGCACTGGATTTCCGTAGGTAGGAAATTTTCGGGCGGTTCGTAACAAGGCGGATCGAACACTAGCCAGTTATCGGGCGTCATCGCGATAAGACTTCCCCCAATGAGGGGACCGCACGGAACATCAGCACTGCGCATGCATTTGGGGCATGTGAAGGGGATTGATGATGACACAACTGCCGGCCGATCATCCCAGCGCAATACGAGCCAGGAGGGAGACATTATTCGCCCTCAAGCCCCTCAGGGTGCGCCAGAATGTGCGCTCGAAGGCTTTCGTAGTCGACAAGCCGGATCCCCGTCGAGGCGCCCTTTTGTCGAAGGCAGAACGAGCGCACTGGTGGTTTGAAACCGTTTCGCTCGGTGGGAAGGATCAGCTCGTTTATCGCGCTTCGAGTGAGCCCGGTATGCGGGCAGAGCGAGCCAGGCTTTGGGAGCCTCAAAAACTCGGGCCGGGTAAAACCTGGCGAATGGATTGGCGGGATTTCAATCGGCGAAGCGGTTTGGCTTCTCGCTTTTCGTGTCGCATTTTTTGTTGTCATGCGACACCGATAATATGAGTGAACGTCTACCCGTCAACAACCCCTAATTCGAGACTGTATATACATTAATGGATTTCACATCGGATTTATCGAACGATCTAGCGGCCAAAAAAAGTTCAAAATTGCTTCAGTTTTTCCCTGCCGAGGTTTTTTTGAAAAGCGTTTGCGCCGCTTTCCTCCCACCTGAAGGCCACCTGAAGGGGAGCCTTTCGCCAGACACCTAAAACACGACCGATACGGCCTGATACGGCCAAATATGTTAGCACTAGGCGTTAGCACTAAGGGCAAAACGGCTCTTTCAAAAGCGGAGATCGCATCGGTATTTACGGTGGATTTGGATGGAATGGTGGCTGGGGGCGGAATTGAACCGCCGACACAAGGATTTTCAGTCCTCTGCTCTACCAACTGAGCTACCCAGCCGGGTCGTTTGGTGCAAGGGTCGACGAACGCGCTAAACGACAGGCAAGTACATTGCCACATGCCGTGTTGTTGAAGCAAGCCCGGAACGAGCAGCGCAGAGCGGCCAGGCTTCCGCGGGGGGTTCGTCGATCTTATTAACACCCAGCTTTAGCGAGGCGGACGAGATTCAAGACGGCCGACAACCAATGGAATGAAATCGCATCGAGGTTCACTCCAAACTTGCTGGTGCGACTGCAATTTCGCCAATTCTGGCACCCCGGGCGGGGTGCTGTGGATATTTGGCGTGGACCGGAGGTCTGCAATTCTTGGGGCGACGGAACGCCGGAATGCATTGTTCGGCCCGGCCAGCAGCGGGGTCGGCAGCAGAGGTGAGGCGCGCCTTTGGCGCTTGGGGTTTGTTTTTTTTGGGGTGTGGGTTTCCCAGGGCTGGCGCCCTGGGCTGGTATGAGGGGCGTCGTTGGCGCCCGGGTGGAGGAGGGCGTTTGGGCACGGTGTGAGGGGTGGCGATTGCAAATTGCAAATTACGCCATTGCAGATGGAAAATTGTGGGAACGGGAGGGAGGTAGATCTGCCAGGCGAACAGACCCTTCCTCGTAGTTTTATTAATCGACGAGATCGAATGCGATCGGCCTTTGGTTCAGTTGAAAGTTGCAGGTTGCGGGTTGGGTGGTTCGAGGTACGCTTTGTCGGCGGGCGATCATGTTGACAAAGTTTTTCTCCCAAATCTTACGCGGATTTAGATCAAGTGCCGCGGTTGCCCCGCGCGGGCGGGCATTGCTGTGTCTTCTGGGTTTTGTCTTTGTTGGCGCGCGAGGAGGAGTCTCGGCCGAGGCAGCGCGGGATCCGCGCGGGCCGGGCACGATCCGGATGGCGGAACGGCTCCAGAAGCTGGCGGCGCAGGCGAACCCGGTGAACAATATTTTCCTGAACGCCGAGCGCGCCAAACTGTTGCAAGTGGAATTGGCCAAAGCCAAGGATCCTGGCGAGCGGTTGAGCCTGCAATACTCGCTGGCGTGCGAGTTATTGGATTCCGGCCAGAACACGGAAGCGCTGCACGAGTTCGAAGCGGCCGAGGAGGTTTTCAAGGGGTTCAATCCTGAGGGCTTCAAAAGGAATTGGTCGAAGTTCAAGCTCAAGGAAGCGCTGTGCTGGATGAGGATCGGTGAGATAACGAACTGCCTGGCCGATCATAATCCGGAGTCGTGCCTGGCGCCGATTCAAGGTCGGGGCATTCATCGATTCCAGGAAGGTTCGCGCCACGCCATTGAGATCCTGACCGCCGTTCTGGAGCAGAATACGAACGACCTCACAGCTCGCTGGCTGTTGAACGTGGCCTGCATGACGGTGGGCGATTACCCGGACAAAGTCCCCGCCAAATGGCTGGTCCCGCCCAGCGCTTTTGCCTCGGAATACCCGCTCCAGCGTTTTCCAGACGTGGCCGGCGCAACAGGGCTCGACCCAATGAAGCGGTCGGGCGGCAGCATCCTGGAAGACTTCGATGGCGACGGGAATCTGGATGTCATGTCGTCGTCCATCGGTTTCCAGGATCAACTTCGTTTGTATTATAACAACGGGGACGGCACGTTCAGTGAGCGAACGGAGTCGGCCGGGTTGCTGGGTGAAGTTGGCGGGTTAAACCTGATTCAAACTGATTACAATAACGACGGCTTTCCGGACGTGTTGGTCTTGCGAGGCGCGTGGTTGCGCGAAGAAGGCCGGTTCCCGAAATCTTTGTTGCGCAATAATGGCGATGGCACTTTTGAGGATGTAACCGAGGCGGCGGGGCTCCTCGCCTTTAAACCATCCCAGACGGCGGTCTGGTTCGATTATGATAATGATGGTTGGATTGACCTCTTCGTCGGCAATGAATCCGTGGGCGGCGGCACCAATGCCTGCGAACTCTATCATAACAACGGCAACGGCACCTTCAGCGAATGCGCCGTCGAATCGGGCGTGGCATTTGTTGGATTTGTCAAAGGGGTGTGCAGCGCGGATTTTAATCACGACGGCCGGCCAGACCTATATCTCTCCGTTCTGGGCGGCCCGAATGTGTTGTTTCGCAACGACGGGCCGATGGGCACCAACGGGGCGGGCAAACCGGTCTGGAAATTTACCGATGTCGCCAGGCAGGCTGGGGTGACCGAACCGCTGTATAGTTTTCCCTGCTGGTTTTTTGATTACGACAACGACGGCTGGGATGACCTGTTCGTTTGCGGCTACCGCATCAACGGCGTAGGAGATGTCTGCGCCGATTACCTCGGGCTTCCGACCACCGCCGAACGGCCGCGGCTCTATCATAATAACCACGATGGGACGTTCAGCGACATGACGCGTCCGGCCGGGCTGTACCGTGTGCTGGAAGGAATGGGCGCCAACTTTGGCGATCTCGATAATGACGGCTACCTGGATTTTTATGTCGGCACCGGCGACCCGGACCTGGCGACGATAGTGCCGAACCGGATGTTCCGCAACGACGCGGGCAAAAGGTTTCAGGATGTTACCACCGCGGGTGGTTTCGGCAATCTGCAGAAGGGCCATGGGGTGTCGTTCGGCGACATCGACAACGACGGCGATCAGGATGTCTACGAGAATATGGGCGGCGCGGTCAGCGGCGATGTTTATCATAACGTGCTCTATTTGAATCCCGGCACGAGCAATCATTGGGTCACACTCAAGCTCGAAGGAGTTCAATCGAATCGGGCGGCGATTGGCGCCCGGATTCGCGTCGTGGTCCGGAGCGATTCCGGCGAGCACAGCTATTACAAAACCGTGGGAACGGGCGGCAGTTTTGGCGCCTCGGCGCTGCGGCAGGAAATCGGGCTGGGCCAGGCGCAATCCATTGCGCGGATTGAAATTTTCTGGCCCCGGACCGGGCGCACGCAGGCGCTTACTGGCCTGACGATGGATAGGTTTTATAAAGTCCGAGAAGACCAGGCAGAGGCCATTCCCTGGAACCTGAAGAGCTTTCGGATCGATACCAACACGGTGGCAGCGCACCATCACCACCATTGATCCCTTAGCGGGCTCTGGGGAGTTTCACGCCAGGACGCCAAGACGCTAAGAGCGAGTTTTAGAATAGCGGTTTGGGTTGGGTGGCTCGGTTTGGAGTCCCGCCTTGAGGCGGTTCGGCGCCAGGCCGCCTAAAGGCGGACTCCAAACCCTAACCGCCTAAAGGCGGGACTCCAGACTGAGTTCTAAAACGCGCTCTAAGGGCGTGGTTAATAATGAGCTTGGCGGCGAGACGCCGCCAAAACCCGCCGGCCAGAGGCCCGCGCTACGTAGCCGAGGCGTCCTCGTCAGGGTCTGGGGAGTTTCACGCCAGGACGCCAAGAGCGAATTTTAGAGTAACGGTTTGGGTTGGGTGGCTCGGTTTGGAGTCCCGCCTTTAGGCTGCCTTTAGGCGGTTCGGCGCCAGGCCGCCTAAAGGCGGAACTCCAAACCCTAACCGCCTGAAGGCGGAACTCCAGACTGAGTTCTTAAACGCGCTCTAAGGGCGTGGTTAATAATGAGCTTGGCGGCGAGACGCCGCCAAAACCCGCTGGCCAGAGGCCCGCGCTACGTAGCCGAGGCGTCCTCGGGGAGTTTCACGCCAAGACGCCAAGACGCCAAGACGCCAAGAGCGAGTTTTAGAGTAACGGTTTGGGTTGGGTGGCTCGGTTTGGAGTCCCGCCTTTAGGCGGTTCGGCGCCAGGCCGCCTAAAGGCGGGACTCCAAACCCTAACCGCCTGAAGGCGGAACTCCAGACTGAGTTCTTAAACGCGCTCTAAGGGCGTGGTTAATAATGAGCTTGGCGGCGAGACGCCGCCAAAACCCGCCGGCCAGAGGCCCGCGCTACGTAGCCGAGGCGTCCTCGCCAGGGTCTGGGGAGTTTCACGCCAGGCCTCTGTCGCTTTGGCGAATGCACAGGATACCATGAACCTGACCCAAGAGGGCGCGCCAGTGTATTGGGGTGCGGCGCTCTGCGCCGCTTTCGGACGCGGCGTGATCCCAAAAAGCGCCGCACAGCGGACGCACTCCAAAACCTTCGGGTTCCCGTTCGGTTTATGGGAAGCCGCTAAGGCAGATAAGCGCTCGTTGCGCGTACAATTGTGAGACGAATAATTCGCGAAGCGGTACAGTAGTTTAATTCCTTCCTTCGCGTCTTGGCGTCTTGGCGTGAGATCAAAAAAAGCTAGTGCAGCGTCGAGGTTGATTTCTGCAATTGATCCGCCAACGGCAGCTCGACCCAGAAGCGACTGCCGCGACCTTCGGTGGATTCAACCCCGACTTTGCCGCCCAGCCGTTCGACAGATTTGCGCACGATGGCCAGGCCGATCCCGGTGCCGTCGTATCCCGTGGCGGCGCGTTGAAACATCAGGAATATTCTTTCCTGCGCCAGCTCGGGCACGCCGATGCCATCGTCCTCAACCCAAATGCGAGCAAACAATTTCCCATCGTTGCGTTGTGAGGAGTCGAGCATCTCCGCTCGCACTTTAATGTGCGGTGTCAGGCCTGGTTTTCTGAACTTGGCGGCGTTGCCCAGGAGGTTGGAAAAGCATTGCGTCAGGGCGGCCTCATTGCCGAGCACCACGGGCAGGTTTGGCTGGATTTGAATATTGGCCTGATCGGGCTGGAGATTCGGATAGGTTTCGACCAGTCCGGGAATGAGATCATTGAGATCAACCGGTTCAATCACCACTTCCTGGCGCAGGATTTTACTGTAGTTCAGCGAATCGGTAATGAGCTGATCCAGTCGAGCCGCCGAGACCCCAATTCTCCTGGCATACTGGTTGATGGCAGGATCGCCATTGGCCGAAATCTCTTCCTCAATCATAGCGGCAAAGCCCTGCATCGCGCGTAACGGCGCCCGCATGTCGTGGGTTATGGCATAGGAGAACTGCTCCAATTCCGCGACCGTTTCCCGGAGTTTTGCCGTGCGTCGCGCCACTGTCTTATCCAACTCTTCGGCATGCCGCTGGATGAGTTGCCGCAGCTCGCGCTCCTTTTCCAGGGCTTGCCGGCGCAAAGCGGTCAGTTTGAGTTGGGAACTGACACGAGCCAGAAGTTCGCGCGAGCTAAATGGCTTGGTAAGGTACTCGTCCGCACCCGCGGACAAGCCTTCAACCCTCGCTTCTTCTCCAGCGCGGGCCGAGACCATGAGAAAGGGTATTGCTCGAGTGCGCTCATCCTGGCGCACCCGTTCAAGCAGCCCAAAGCCGTCGAGCTGAGGCATCATGACGTCGGTGATGATCAGGTCGGGCGGCCGCTGCTCGATGGCCTTAAGCGCCGCGGCCCCGTCCGCCACGGCTTCCACTTCGTAGCGGTCGTGCAAAAGGCGGTGGACGTAATTGCGCATATCCGCGTTATCGTCCGCCAAAAGAATGCGGGGCCGGGATTGTCCGGCTGATGCCGAGCTTCCTTCCGGCAACACCAGATCGCCGCCCAAGGAGTCCTTATCGGCGGTTCGGTCCGAGAGCCAGCTCAGGGCCTCTTGCACAAACGCCTCGGAATTGCGATTCGAAGCGGCCGGGGACGCTGCGCTGACCCGTTCGGCAGGCAAGTGGTTCTTGCCGGTTGGCAACCGGACCGTAAAGGTCGTGCCTTGGTTTTCGACGCTCCGCACCGAGATTTGCCCTCCATGCAGTTTGACCAACTCCTGAACCAACGCCAAACCGATCCCAGTGCCCTCGAAACTGCGTGAACGAGCGCCGCGTACCCGATGGAACCGGTCAAAGATCTTGGGCAACTCCGCTTCGGGAATGCCTGTTCCGGTATCGCTGACAGCCAGTTCGACGCTGCCCGGTTGCAGACGCAGAGAAACCCGGATCTCGCCGGCGAATGTGAATTTGAAAGCGTTGCTCAGCAGGTTCAGCACGATCTTCTCCCACATGCCCTGGTCGACGTAAACGGGCTCCGACAACTCCGGGCAATCGATCACCAGCTTCAAGCCGGCCTTTTCAACCGCGGAGCGGAAGACGCTGGCCAACTCGGCGGTGTAGGCGGCGAGGTTTGTTGGCTCGAAACTGGCCTCGGTCCGGCCTGCCTCGATCCGTGAGAAGTCCAAAAGAGTGTTCACCAGCTTGAGCAGCCGCACCGTGCTGCGGTAGGCCAGCTCGATATTTTGGCGCGGCCCCGAGCGATCTCGCAGTTCCTCTTCCAGCGGCCCCAGCATCAAGGTCAACGGGGTGCGAAACTCGTGACTAATATTATTGAAAAATGCTGTTTTGGCGCGATCCAGTTCGGCCAGGGCTTCGGCCCGCCGTCGTTCCTGTTCGTAGGCGCGCACGTTTGACAAAGCCGCGGCAATTTGATCGCCGAGCAAATCAATGAAGCTCTCGTAAGCCGAGTCGAGTGGACGGTACGGGTTTAATCCGGCAACAAAGAACCCGGCCGGCTGGTCCTGGCCCTGTTGGGTCAGCGGGACGACCATGGCCAGGCCGGGGGAATCCTTCCAGGGCCCGCGAGGAAGTGTTTCAAAACGCTCTCGAAGGTCGCGCATGACGCGGGGAATGGGATGGGAGAGCATCTCCTTGGCCGGCCAAATAGAGTCGCTCTGCTCGAGTTGAATGGTGTGTGGGGCGACCGCGGCCGCAGCGTCAGGCGGGTGGGCGCAAACCAATTCCGCGGCAGCCAGTTTGTCGCCAAAAAGGTAAACAAACGCAAAAGGAATATCCCGCGCGTGCCTGGACAGATGCAAGCGCACTGCCGCAAAGAGGTCTGCTTCAGTGCGGGTATCGTCGAGTCCGGCGGCTAAATCGCGCAGAGTCGCCAGCCGGCGAGCGCCGATGACCCGCTCGGTTTCCTCGGTGACGACACAGAGCATCCCGCCAATCGAACCATCATCGTTGGCGACGGGGCTGTACGAAAAGGTATGGTAGGTTTCTTCAGCAAAGCCGCTGCGTTCGAGGAACAGGAGTAGTCCCTCATCCCAGGTTGCCTCACCCGTTCGGATTACCGACTCCGCGCGAGGGCCGATGTCCGGCCAGATTTCCGCCCAGACCTTGCGGGCGGACGCGCCCAAAACCCAATCCCGCTTGAGGCCGACCGTCGGCAGGTAGGCGTCGTTGCAGAAAAAATAGAACTCCTTGCCCCACCCGAGCCACATCGCGTAGCGCGAGGTCAGCATGATCTGGATCGCTATCCTGAGGCTTTGCGGCCATTGTTCCGGGGTTCCGAGCGGGTGGCTCCGCCAATCAAACGCACGAATGCGCCGAGCCATTTCGCCGTCGCCGGCAATAAAGCTCAATTCAGGCCGGGGGTTTGCGGTAGCCATTCAAAAGATCTGAATGCTGGCGCCAACATCCTTAAGGGGAAAACCAAGCGTGGCCGCAACAGCTTTGTCTTTCATCCCCGCGCCGAAGCGATTCATATAATCCCGCTGCATTTTATGGCAGCCAGAAGGATACTTCAAGTTGAGGATGAGGAAAACGACGTGAACGTGATTCTGTGATTCAAGACGGCAGACAACCAACGGAATGAAATTGGCATCGCGGTTCACTCCAAAATTGCGCGGATCCAACCGCAATTAGCGGTAATTCTCGAACCCCTTGGGAGGGGGTGCCCTGGAATACTTAGACGTGTACCGGAGGTCTGCACTGCGTTCCGACCTGCGGCTACTTTCTGGCAACCCTCCCGGGTTGCACCGCCTTATTGCCGCAACCGGAAGAACTGTTGCTGCTGGAGGCGCTGGTCATTGGTATATGGCGGGGTCGCACCTGGAATGTCGAAGTAAGGACCGGGGACATTCGTTGCACTCTGGAGCGACCATCCCGCAGGCCAGGTCAGGATAAGATTATTTCCCTGGCGCGAAAAGGCGACGCCGGGTTCGGATGCGGTGGCGGGAACCACTTCGCCGGTGCTAAGGATTTTTGCCGAATAGAAGTTCGTGGAAGATCCGATGCGAAACTGGATTTGACTCAGCTGAGGCGGAGTTAGGCCCGACTGATCGGTTCCGAATTTCAGCTGTTCGGCGCCGCCGCCGGAAAGATTGCCATTCCAATTCGAAATGACCAGCGTTGCGCCGGCCTGCCAGGCTTCGCCGCTGCTGTTCGCGAAACTTAACTGACTGGCGCTGCCGGCGAGGTCGATGGTCGCGTTGGTGGCGAGGATAAAGCGCCCGAGCTGTTCGACGGCGTTGCTGAGCTGCAGCGTGTGCGACAGGCTGAAGAAACCCGGATTG
>DASRFK010000231.1:0-4637 GCA_035651635.1 Verrucomicrobiia bacterium
CGCCCCAAACCTGGTCGGGGTATTCTTGGTCAATTTCCTGTTGGGCTGGAGCATCATCGGATGGATCCTCGCGCTCGTCTGGGCTGTTTCCACGACCGGGTTCAACCCGGCGCGTCCCCCGCAAGCTTGGTCATCACCACCGCCGCGTGCCGGTTTGTGTCCGAACTGCGGAAGCCAGGGACAAACGGGGCGCTTCTGCTCCCATTGCGGTGCGGCGCTCTCTTGACGTGCAAAGTGCCAGGTCCCCAATCCCGGAGGCAACGCCGCAGGCGGCGCCGATCCCGCCCCAACCCGCGGCAGGTATCCCTTCCGTCAGCGGAAGGGAACATGCCGCGTGCTACGCTCGTACTGTCAGCTGAGAGGTTCCAATGACAAAGCTCCACCGCCTTGCTGTCCTCCTGGCGCTGCCCCTGGGCGCCTTTGCGGCCGACCCTGCCCTGCTTCAAATGGTCATGCCCGACGCTCAGGTCGTGGCCGGGCTCCAGGTCAACCAAGCCAAAGCATCGCCCTTCGGCCAGTACGTGCTCCAGCATCTGTCGGTGAACGATACCCAGCTCGGCCAGCTGGCTGCGGAAACCGGCTTCGATCCGCGCCGCGACGTGACCGAAATTGTGCTCGCTTCCAACTGGAAATCGAACAGTCCTGACAATCGGTGGCTCGCACTCGCCGATGGCTCCTTCAATCCGGATAAGATCGCGGCAGCGGCGACAGTCAACGGCGCTGTTCCCAGTGTCTATAAAGGCGTGAATTTATTGACACACACTGCGGCGTCAGGGACACAACCCCCGACCGCATTCGCATTCCTCAGCCCCTCGATGGCTCTCGCGGGCGATGTTGCGTCCGTCAAAGCGGCCATCGATCGCAAACAGAGCAACGCGCCTGCCGATAGCAACGTGTCCTCCAAGGCTCAGCAAGTGAGCGCGACCAACGATTTCTGGTTCGTTACCCTGGTACCGCTCTCGAATTTTTCGAATGCGATCCCGAATGCCAACCTCGGCGGGGCCATGCAGAGCAATCTGTTCGCGGCCGTGAATCAGGCCTCCGGCGGCGTCAAGTTCGGCGATACCATCACCATCTCGACCGAAGCCGTCATGCGATCCGAAAAGGATGCTCAGGCGCTCGTGGATGTGGTCAAGTTCCTCGCGGGTTTGGTGCAATTGAATCGGCAGAACGACCCCGCCGCCGGCCAAGTGGCGACGCTGCTCGATACCTTGCAAACCTCTACTTCGGGAAACACCACCACCATTTCGCTCGCCGTTCCCGAGCAGCAGCTCGAACAATTACTGAACAGCCCGCATTCGCACCAAAAGGCGAAAGCAGCCGCGCTGCGAGTCAATTAGAAGCGTTTACCGCGCCGGCCGGCACGAAGTGAAAGATTTCAAAAACCGGATTCCCGTGCGTGTCCCGCACGATTTCCATTAGCTGCTTTTCGAATCCGGCGCCGCGCGCCAGCCGCACGATCCTATCGCTGACGCCGGTCTCTTCAAACTGTGGCGTGTGCCCGATCCACACGTCATCGGCTAGCTTTTCCATGGCCCACTGCCGGTCGCTTTCCGAGCTTCCGGGAGCCAGAAACCGTTCATTGGCGAACTCAAGCGGCAGGCGATTCCGGTGCAGCACCAGGAGCGGATTTACGATGCCCCAATCATCCACCATTAGGCTTCTGTCCTTCACCCGGCCGACCTCGTCCGATAGCCGGTAGATGGCGTCGTTCCAGGCCTTCACGGGTCCGTAGGCTTGAAGATCGTACAGATATTCGTTCGTCAGCAGCAGGTTGTCGAGCGCAAGAAACAGAACAACCGCCGTCAGCGCGATTGTGCCGGCGTGCTTCCATTGTAGGCGGCGCCACGCGGCGGCCTGCGCGAACGCCAGCGCCAAAAACCAATGCGGAAAAGGCCAAAGCAGCACCACGTGATGCGCTCCCTGCCCCGCATTTTCGGTGATGGCCATCTGGAACCAGGCCACCGCCATCGTAATCAGGCAAAACAGCATTGGCTTACGCGCCGGTGTGCGCCACAGGAAGGGCAAGAGCAGCAGTGCCAGCACGAACGCGGGCTCCAGCGCGTTGTAGTAGTGGTAGCGAAATCCCGCCAGGAATCGAACTTCATCGGAGATATCGAACAGCTCCGTGTCCGGCTCCTGAATGCTGCCGGCGGCCCAGGGTGGGTGCGCCATGTAATCGAACATGGCCTCGCCGTCCCAAGTGACGCGTAGGGCGATGAAGCGCGATGGAATCTGCGCCAGGGAAAATGACGAGCCGGAACGAAAGGTATTTAATCCCGAGGCGATGTTGTAGGCCACCAGCGGCAGCGCGCCGATCAGCAACCCGGCTGCGGCCACGCCCAGATTCCGGGGAGTCACGCGCTGCCAAAGTTCGCGGGGGAAAATCGCAAGCGCCGCGATCACCAACCCGCTGAACAGCCAAATGAATAACGCTTTATCCCAGAACGCCAGCCCGAACCAGAAGAATCCCCAGAACAGCGGCCCGGGCCTGCCGGTGTTTCGAAACTTGAGCAGCAGCGCGATTCCCGCTAGAGATAGAAGATGTTGCAACGCCACCGGCCCCCAATCGAAGGTGGTAGTGAGCAGGTACATCGTGTCGGTAGCCAGCAGAGCCCCTGCCACCAATGCCACACGCCTGCCGGTTGTTTTCTCCACAATGCCCATGAACAGCCAGATGGTGACCGCGCCGATCAGCAGCACCGGAATCCGCACCGTCCAAGCCGACGGGCGGATACGATAGATGATCCAGTAGTAGAGGAAACTTTTTAGAGCCCCTAGGTAAGGCAGCAGCATCCAACGAATCTCGTGATGAAACACGTGGGTGCTGAAGATGTCGGGCGGCAGGTGGAAGATCCCGTTCGCGAAATACAATTCGTCCTCCTGTAGCCCAAGTAGCGGAACAAAGGCTAGTCCCAGGATGAAAAACGCGAGAGGAAGAAGAAACCGAGGCCACCTAGCTAGCTGGGTGTTGCGGAAGACCGTCATCGGGGGTCGAAGCCAGGTCGCTGCTTCCGGTCTTCATAAGTAGCCCCCTGCGCAAGCCGCCGCACAGGCGGGGAATAATTACTAGCCGGAAGGTAATCAGTATACATCACCGGTTACCAGTCACACCTCGGACACGTCATTTTGCGATTGAACCATAAACGTTTGGAACCCGGAAGACGATAAGACGCAAATGCCAGGGAAGAAAAGAGACAGAGCCGTTGGCTTTCAAAGGCCTAGGCGTACCAAAGTTGTAAAAAGTTTGGCTGGCACTTGAATTGCTAAGGGACTGTGGTATGATGCTGAGAGCTAGGCTGCTGAAGACCTCTCCGGCCGATGGGCGCTGCCATCCGGCTGTTAATGGATTAATAGGTCCGTTAAGCTCTGGAGTTTACCCCAGTTCAGTAATTTGCTGTAACGGCTTGAACCTTTCGAGAGGCTCCTGCGTCTAAACGTGTTGACAGTAGACGGTAGTAGCGCCTAAGGCGTTGAAACGAAGTGAGTAGGAAACGAAGTAACCAATAACAAGAAGGAGATAATCCAATGACGAAGACCGAGCTAAACAAATTCAAAGAAGTCCTGGAAACGAAACAGGCTGAGTTGGCGCAGGTTTTAAGGAACCGTGACGGTATCGCGATCGAGAAGAGCCCGGACGCCCTGGACGAGGTCCAAAATGCGGCCGAGCGCGAGCTTGCAATCCGCAATCTGGACCGGGAGTCGAACCTTTTACGTAATGTCCGCGCCGCTTTGGCCCGCATCGACGAGGGCACCTTCGGCGTATGTTTGCACTGCGAGGAAGACATTAGCATTAAGCGCCTAAACGCTGTCCCCTGGGCCGCTTATTGCATCCAGTGCCAGGAAATCGCGGACCGCAACCAAGAAGAAGGTACGGATTCGCTCGACGACATTCTTGTTCACGCTGCCTAAAGCGGCTGCGGGCTAAAGGCACGCCAAACGCTCGGTTTTCCGTGAGAGAAGGTCTGAAGGGGGCGCTCCAGCGCCCCCTTTTCGTGCCTAGAAGGGGCCAAAAACTCACCTTTTGTGCACTTTTTAGTACGTTTCTGGCGTGATTCCGATCATCGCCGTCATCCTGCCTGCCGTTTCCCGGTCCCGACGATACGATTCGAACAGCTCCCGATCGCAGAACGTACACAGCCCGCTCACGCTAATCTGTCCTGGTGTGATGCCAATTCGTCCCAGCTGTCGGCATAACGTCTCCACCAGGTCGATCTTGACGCGGCCGGATTGCTGGAACTGAACCGCGACCTCAGGCCCCACCTCAAAGCAGCATGGGCCAATGCCAGGCCCGACGGCGATGGCCAGATCTTCCGGCCGGCTGCCGAACTGAACCCGCATTGCCTCGATGGTTTTCCGCGCGATTTCGGCCACCACCCCGCGCCATCCGGCGTGAACCGCGGCCACCGCGCGGTTGCGCGGATCGGCGATCAGGATTGGAAGACAATCGGCAGTCCGGACGGTCAGGTCGATACCGGGGCGGTTGGAGATCAGAGCATCGCCTTCCCCCTGCGACCCGGGAGCTTCCACGCGCAGAACCCGATCCGAATGGATCTGTTTCGCCCTCGCCAAGGAGGCCGATTGGGGCCAGCCGGGACTCAGCCTCGTCCCAAAGCCGTGCCGCAGCCAGGGCAAAC
>DASRFK010000232.1:0-21065 GCA_035651635.1 Verrucomicrobiia bacterium
TCCCATTGGTCTTCTTTTCGACCGACTTGGTTTTCGACGGCAAACAAGGCAACTACGACGAGAGCTCACCGATCAATCCCTTGAGCGTTTATGCCGAGACCAAGGCAACCGCGGAACAACTCGTGCTGGCCAACCCCAAGCACACCGTGGTGCGGACCTCTCTGAATGGCGGCCGCTCCCCAACCGGCGATCGCGGCTTTAACGAGCAACTGCGCCTGGCCTGGGAGCAAGGCAAAACCTTGACACTCTTTACGGACGAGTTTCGCTGTCCCATTCCGGCCGTGGAAACTTCACGAGCAACCTGGCGTCTCCTTTCTCTCAATCGCCCAGGTCTTTATCATGTTGCGGGAGGCGAGCGCCTGTCCCGCTGGCAAATCGGTCAAATTTTGGCCGCTCGGTGGCCACAGTTGCGGCCCAGGATGCTTGCCGGCTCCGCCGGCGACTATCCAGGTGCTCCTCGATCACCCGACACCTCTCTCAATTGCTCCAAAGTTGAACGCCTTCTTTCGATCCGTTTACCCGGACTAACTGATTGGCTCGCCGCCCATCCGAATGAGCACTTTTAGAGCGGCTTTTAATATTCGGTTAGGAGTCCCGCCTTTAGGCGGCTGGGCGCCGAGACCGCCTGAAGGTGGGACTCCAAACACAGGTGCCCACCTCCAGACCGCTAGTTTAAAACACGGTCTTAGCGTGTGCTGGTCTCGGTTTTCGGATTTCGGCCTACGGCCTTCGGATTTCGGATTTTGCCACACCGCCGCGTCCCTTTTGCTGCGCCAGAC
Source organism: Verrucomicrobiia bacterium (assembly GCA_035651635.1). Taxonomy (GTDB): domain Bacteria; phylum Verrucomicrobiota; class Verrucomicrobiia; order Limisphaerales; family UBA8199; genus JANXQE01. Next base: position 780 of record DASRFK010000232.1, read on the forward strand.
CGTGGCTCAATGAGCACGCCGGAGTCCAAACCACGTCCTTATCGCGGCCGCCTTGCGCCATCCCCAACCGGCTACCTCCATCTGGGTCACGCGCGAACTTTCTGGACGGCACAGCGACGTGCTTGCGAGAACAACGGAACGCTCGTCTTGCGAATCGAGGACCTGGATCGTTCCCGGTGTCGGCCGAATTTCGTGACCGCCATGTTCGAGGATTTGGCCTGGTTCGGGTTTAAGTGGCAAGAGGGGCCGGACGTGGGGGGCCTTTTCGGCCCTTATTCGCAAAGCGAACGGATGAATCTGTACCGGTCCGCGCTACAGCAATTGCAGCAAAGCGGTTACGCTTACCGGTGCAGTTGTTCACGCCAGGACGTGCTGCGCGCGGTTCAGGCGCCACACCAGGGTGAAGACGAGCCGCTCTATCCGGGAACATGCCGGCCAAAATCGGATGCTCAGCCATCCGAAAAACGCCTCCCAAGCCAAATGTCTCCTTCGACCGAACGTGTCAATTGGCGGTTTCGCGTGTCCGATGGCGAGACGATTCAATTCGTGGATCTGCACTATGGTCCGCAAGTCTTTGTTGCCGGCACTGACTTCGGCGATTTCGTGGTTTGGCGCCATGACAATGTCCCAGCCTATCATCTGGCAGTGGTAGTGGACGACGCAGCAATGCAGATTAGTGAAGTCGTTCGCGGGGCGGACCTGCTGAAATCAACGGCCCGCCAACTTCTCCTTTATCGCGCTCTAGGCTGGTCGCCTCCGGATTATTTTCATTGTCCGATCCTGACCGATGAACAGGGCGTCCGGCTGGCAAAACGGCACGACGCCTTGAGCTTGCGCGCCTTGCGAGCGCAAGGAGCGGACCCTAAGGACCTGAGGAAGTCGTGGTGACGTACCCGGGCGTTCAGTCTGCTTAGTTCGCTGCTACGGTCGTGCGCTAGGCGGCCGTTGGCTCGGACTTTTTCCGCGCCATCGTATGGGTGGCGTGACCGTAAAAGGCCTCGGCGGCTTCCATCAACGTTTCAGAAAGGGTAGGGTGCGGATGGACGGCCAGAGCCAGGTCTTTGGCAGTGGCGCCCATCTCGACGGCCAGCACTCCTTCGGAGATCAATTCACCGGCGCCGGTTCCCACAATGCCCACCCCGAGGATGCGCTCCGTATCGGGGTCGATGATGAGCTTTGTCAAACCGTCGGGTCGATCGAAGGACAAGGCGCGCCCTGAAGCAGCCCACGGGAATTTGGCCACCTGCACCTCGATTCCCTTGGCTTTGGCTTCCGATTCGGTCAGGCCGCACCAGGCCAGCTCCGGGTCAGTAAAGACCACAGCGGGGATTGTAATGTCACAGAATGCGCTGTCTTCGCCGACAATGACTTCAACGGCAATGCGCGCTTCTTTAGAGGCTTTATGGGCCAGCAGGATGCCTCCGGCGATGTCGCCGATGGCGTAGATGGCCGGGTCGGTGGTTTGTTGCTTCTCATTCACATGAATGAAGCCCTTCTCGTCGAAGGACACCTTGGTGTTCTCCAAGCCGAGGTCTTCCGCGTTCGGCGAGCGGCCTACTGCCACGAGAATCCGGTCGTAGAGCTCTTCCTTTTTTTGGCCATCCAGGTCGAACTCGACTTTGATCTGTTTGCCGCTCGTGGCCATTTTGCCGACTTTCGTTTTGAGCCGGACTTCCTTAAAAGCCTTTTTGGCATAGGCAATGACCGGACGCGCGAGATCCGGATCCGCCCCGGCGAGGATGGTATCCAAGGCTTCGACTAAAACCACTTTGCTGCCGAGGCTGGCGTACACAGTGCCCAATTCCATGCCGATGTATCCTCCGCCGATGACCAGCAGGTTCTCCGGGATATCTTCGACTTCGAGAGCCTCGCGGGAAGTCATGATCCGCGGGTTGCCCAAATCGAACGCCTTCGGCAAGGTCGACTTGGAACCGACTGCCACGATCGCCTTTTCATAATGAACAAACTGCTGGCCCTGGTCGGTTTCGACCCGCAATGTTCTCGAGTCTTCGAAATAACCCCGGCCCTGGAGAACCTGAACGCCGCGCATTTTGGCCAGTTGCGCAATGCCCCCGGACAAACGAGTCAGGATCGACTCTTTCCAGGCGCGCAGCTTGGAAACGTCCACGGTAGGTTTGCCAAAACTAATGCCGCGATGTTCGGACTCGCGCGCGGAACTGACGGTGTGGGCGGCATACAGCAATGCTTTTGAGGGAATGCAGCCGCGATTGAGGCATACACCGCCCAGGCGCGGGTCCCGTTCGACCAGTATCACTTTTTTGCCCAGGTCAGCCGCGTAAAAGGCCGCGGCGTACCCACCGGGCCCGGCGCCCACTACAACGATTTCGGTTTTGATTGGATCCATGATATTAAGTCTCCGGGGTCTAAATCGTCCTCTTTCTCGTTCTCTTCCTCATCCTCTCTGCCGTTTCCGACAGTTCGGCGATGCGATACTCCACCGTCTCCTCATGACAGCGGCAGTCTGGTTGATCAAATCGGTCGACCAGCCCGCACAGCATAGAAACGATTTGAATGAGCATGGCCTTGCCTTCGAGAATAGATTCCGGCGGGATGATGCCTTTGGCGACCATTGCGTCCAAGCATGCTGCGCATTCCGTCGCAGAGCCGCGCGCGTCATCGAAATACTTTGCTCGCACCTGCCCGCGGCGTTTACCGTTGCCTTCGGCTGTGTTTAGCAGAGCAGAAAGACTGGCGCGATCAAGCTGGTCACAGACCTCCCTGCCTTTGCCGCGAGCCGACGTCTTCGCTTCGTCGATGAGTGGAGAGACCCAGGCAAGAAATTCAAGCTCCACCTGGTAGACACGCAGCTTTTCGTGATCGAAGGCTGCCCTCCGGGGCTGGCTCTGGCTTGGCGGCGTCATAGAGGAAGAGGAAGACGAAGAGGACGAGGAAGACTCAAAGCTTAACCAAATCCTCCTTGAACGTTTCAAACGCCTTCACCAAGTCCACCACAAACCGCGCAGCCTGGCCGCCATCGATGACGCGATGATCGTACGAGAGCCCAAGCGGCATCATGAGTCTCGACTCGATCTTATCTCCACGCACCACGGCTTTGTTGGTGCTTCGCCCAAGGCCAAGGATCGCCACCTCGGGCTTGTTGATGATCGGCGTGAAGTGTGACCCGCCGATGCCGCCCTGGTTCGAGATGGTGAAGGTGCCGCCCTTGAGGTCCTCAGCCGATACTTTGCGATCACGCGACTTCCTGGCCATTTCTTCGAGCTCCCTGGAAAGTTCCAGCAGGCTTTTTTTGTCGACGTCACGAATGACCGGAACGATCAGGCCGGCCTCCGTATCCACGGCGACACCGATGTGGCAGTATTCTTTGAGAACGATCTCCTGAGCGACTTCATCAAGGCTGGAATTGAAGATCAAATGTTGCTTCAACGTGTTCGCGACCACTTTCAAAACGAACGAAGTCAGGGTAAGGCGCGTGCCCTTTTGTTCGTACGCGGCTGAGTATTTTTTCCGCAGTGCGTTGAGGTCGGTCACGTCGGCCTCATCGAATTGAGTCACGTGGGGCACGGCGTTCCAATTCTCGAGCATGCGCCGGGCGATGACTTGCCTCAGTGGGCTGAGTGGCTTCTTGAGCACCGAGCCCCATTTGGAGAAATCGATCTGCTCGAGCGGCGGCCTTTGCGGTGGGCCGGGCGCGCCTGCTGCTGGGGCCGGCGGTTGGGACGCCAGCCGTTGCAGTCGTTGAAGGTAGCTGCGGATGTCTTCCAGAATGATTCGGCCCCCGCGCGCGCTGCCGCGGACCTTGGTCAAATCGATACCCAGGTCGCGTGCCACCTTCCGCAACGAAGGCGCGGCCGCGGGCGGCACTCCTGGTTTGGGCTCAGCTTCGGCGACAGAAGGTTTCGACTTTTCTTCGCGAGAATCCGGTGGGGTGGACTCAGGTTCGGCAGTCTGTTGCGCCGTTTGCGGTTTGGGAGCCGTTTTCGTTTCAGGAGCCGCCGCGCTACCGTCCCCCAGGGCGAGGATGCGCTGGCCCACGCTGATTTTATCGCCGGGCTTGACGAAGATCTTCGTTACCGTGCCAGCTCCAGTCGAAGGAATGGTGGCGACTGCCTTTTCATTTTCAAGTTCGAGGACCGGCTGATCTTTGGTGAGTTGGTCGCCTTCCTTTACGAACAGGTTAACAACTGTTCCGGAATCGGCGCCTTCACCCAAGTGCGGTAATTTCAAATCCATAGTAACATAGTAAAATGGGCTGCAATTTGCCCGATTCACGGGCGAGTTCCAGAAAAAAGCGGAGCTCGCAACGCGGCGCTCTGGGTGCTCAGACCAGCTGCGGATAGACTTTCTCCGGGTCCACTCCCAATTCCTTTATCGCCCGGCTGACGACGGTCATTTCGATTTTCTTGCGTTCCGCCAAGGCGTAGAGCGTGCCCACCACGATGCAGGCAGCATCCACTTCGAAAAAGCGGCGCAACCTTTCCCGGGTATCACTCCGTCCAAATCCGTCGGTGCCCAGCGTGGTTAGGCCGCCTGGGATCCACGGCGCGATTTGGTCCGGAACCAGTTTCATATTGTCGGATACGGCGACGAATGGCCCTTCTTCCCTTTCGACCAGGCTTTCCAGGTACGACCGTCGCGGCTTTTCAGTGGGGTGAAGAATATTCCAACGCCGGGCGCGCAGAGCGTCGTTGCGCAGTAACTTATAGCTGGTGGCGCTCCAAACATCGGCCGAGACCCCGTATTTTTCCGCCAGCATCCGTTGCGCTTCCAGGGCTTCGCGCAGGATTGGACCGCTGCCCAGCAATTGCGCCTTGAGCGGCAACTTCTCCGGGCCGGAGCGGAACTTGTACAGCCCTTTCAAAATCCCCTCGGCGGCATTCTCCGGCATTGCCGGCATTGGATAATTTTCGTTGTAAAGTGTCAGGTAATAGAACAAGTCCTCATTGTCCACGTACATCCGCCGCATGCCGTCGGCGATGATAACCGCGACCTCGTACGTGAAGGCGGGATCGTAGGTAGCCAGGGAAGGGATGCTGCTGGAGAGCACCAGGCTATGACCGTCCTGGTGCTGCAAACCCTCGCCGTTGAGGGTGGTCCGGCCGGAAGTCGCGCCGAGCAGGAAGCCCCTGGCCTTGATGTCGCCAGCCAGCCACATCAAATCGCCAATGCGCTGAAAACCGAACATCGAGTAGTAGATGTAAAACGGGATCATCTGCCGGCCGAAGGTCGCGTAGGTATTGCCGGCTGCAATAAAGGAGGCCATTGACCCGGCTTCGGTAATCCCTTCCTCCAGGATCTGCCCATCCTTTGCTTCATGGTAGTACAGCAGGGATTTCTTATCCACCGGCTCGTATAGCTGGCCTTTGGAAGAATAGATTCCAATTTCACGAAACAGGGCATCCAATCCGAACGTGCGCGCTTCGTCAGGGATGATGGGCACGACGTACCGGCCAATGGTCTTGTTGCGCACCAGCAAGCTGACCAGCCGCACAAAGCCCATCGTGGTGGACATCTCGAATTTGCCTGAACCTTTCAGCAATTCTCCAAACAAATCCAGTTTGGGAACCTCAAGCGGGGCGGCTGTCACGTGTCGTTGCGGCAAAAAGCCGCCGAGTTTCTTTCGCCGATTAACCAAGTACTTGCGCTCGGCGCTGTCGGGCGCCGGACGGAAAAAGGGTGTCTCGGCAATTTCCTCGTCGCTGACGGGTATGCCGAAGCGGGCGCGGAACTCGCGCAGCTCTTTTTCGTTCAGTTTCTTTTGCTGGTGCGTGATGTTGCGGCCTTCGCCGGCTTCGCCCAGGCCGTAACCCTTGATCGTTTTCGCCAGAACCACGGTGGGTTGACCCCGATGTTCGCTGGCCGCTTTGTAGGCCGCGTAAACCTTGCGCGAATCGTGTCCCCCGCGCAGCAGTTTGTTGATCTGCTCGTCGGTAAGGTGATTCACCAGCTGGAGCAGTTCGGGATATTTGCCGAAAAAATGCTTGCGGGTATAGCTGCCGGGCTCGACGGAATACTTTTGATAATCGCCGTCCACGGCTTCTTCCATCCGCTTCAGCAGCAATCCGGTCTTGTCCGCCGCCAGGAGCTTATCCCAATCGGAACCCCAAATAACTTTGATAACGTTCCAACCCGCTCCCTGGAACACGGCTTCAAGTTCCTGGATGATTTTGCCATTGCCGCGAACCGGGCCATCCAGCCGCTGCAGGTTGCAGTTGATCACCCAAATAAGGTTATCCAGGTTCTCGCGCGAGGCCAAAGTCAGGGACCCGAGCGTTTCCGGCTCATCGGTCTCTCCGTCACCGAGAAAGGCCCAAACTTTCGGCTCGTCGCCGCTCACCAGGCCGCGGGCTTTGAGATATCGATTGAACCTGGCCTGGTAAATGGAGAGCAGGGGACCCAGACCCATTGAGACGGTCGGGAACTGCCAAAACTCAGGCATCAGGTAAGGATGCGGGTAGGAAGAAAGGCCTCCTCCTTCGGCGAGCTCCTGGCGGAAATGGTGCAGATGCTGTTCGTCGATGCGGCCTTCGAGAAAAGCACGCGCGTAAATCCCCGGCGTGGCATGGCCCTGAAAATAAACCTGGTCGCCTGCGAAATCCTCGGTGCGAGCGCGCAGGAAATGGTTGAAGGCCACTTCGTAGAGCGTGGCGGCCGAAGCATAGGTGGAAATGTGACCGCCCAATCCACTGTGCGTGCGGTTGGCATTGACCACCATGGCCATGGCGTTCCAGCGGGTATAGCTCTTGAGCCGGCGCTCCATCTCAAAATCCCCGGGAAATGGAGCCTGTTTCTCGGGCGGAATGGTATTGACGTAGGGTGTGCTTACGACTCGCGGCCCCTCGACTCCTTCTTCTCGAAGCAGATCGGCCACATTGCCAAGGAAGCGGCTCTTGGTGGTGGGTCCCCGGCTGCGCAGGGTGTACTCGACGACGGATTCCAGGGATTGGATCAGTTTGTCATCGCCTTGCCCATTGGCGTCAGGCAGCACCTGCAATTGCGGCTGCTCGCCCGCGCTGTCCGTCTTGTGTGCTTTCAATTTGTCGCTCAAAATAATTCCATTACTCTCAGGTGGTTCGAATGTCAAAACCGCAGGCTATTCAAGAAACGCGCTGGCGCTGCGGTCACCGGCATGCGTGGTTGCGCAGCAGGACATTAGACCGGATGCTTTGGCCGGTGCCAATCAAATAGTATAGCACGCAAGGCGATCTTCAGGAAAGAACCACCCTTGAAACATTGCGACCTCACTTTGCCCACCCCAGAGCAAAACCTTGCCTGCGACGAGGTCCTGCTCGACGTGTGTGAAGCTGGCCAACTCGATGGCGTGCTCAGATTCTGGGAACCAGCGCAATACTTCGTCGTTCTTGGCTACGCCAACCATGCAGGCCTCGAGGCTAACCTCGAGTTTTGCCGGGGTGCGGGAATTCCCGTCTTGCGACGGTGCAGCGGGGGCGGGGCGGTGCTGCAAGGGCCCGGCTGTCTGAACTACTCCTTGGTTTTGCCAACCAGCAGCTCGGCGCGCCTGGCCGGCATCGCCGGAACCAATGAGTATATCCTGCAGCGCAATCAAACGGCCTTGGAGTCATTGCTCGAAGGTCCAATCCAGCGTCAGGGGCATACCGATCTGACATTCCAAGGACGTAAGTTTTCCGGTAACTCACAACGGCGTCGCAAAAACTTTGTTCTGTTCCACGGTTCGTTCTTGCTCGCCGCGGACATTGGGCTGGTCGCGAAGGCATTACCTTTCCCTTCCCACCAGCCTGAATACCGGCGGCACCGGGCGCACGCTGACTTCCTGATGAATCTTCAGGTGCCGTTTCAGCGCGTTAAGGAAGCATTGCTCGAAGCCTGGCAGGTATCGGAACCGTTGAAGGAGCTCCCGCTGGATCTCATCGCGCAGTTGGCTGAGCAGAAGTACAGCCAGTCGAGCTGGAATTTTAAGTTTTAGCAAAGCGGGACCGCTCCACGAGTCGCGAACTCAACGAATTATCCGGAAGCCAAGTTTGCAAGGGCAGCTACGCCTGATGAAAGCTGCTATTTTCACCGTCTGAAACTCAGCAAGCGCAGTCATGTCTCTGTTCTCTGCTCCTGTCAAAACCCCAGGGAATGGGTTTGCGCTGGGAGGCGGAAATGGGCAGGGTGTGGTATGTTCAAGGCAGCAGCCGCTCGGCGCTTAGCGGGCAGGCCAAAATAGAAAGACTGACTATGGCCCAGGCGATAATGGATCCGGAACAGGTGCGGCGATTCGCCGAGGAATTGAAACGGTTCAACAGTGACCTCCAGGACAAGGTGGCTTCGTTGCAGGCGCGTTTTGCCGCCCTCGGAGACACCTGGCAGGACGAGGAACACGTTAAATTTGCCGACGAGTTCAAACAAATGATCAAGGCGCTAAAGAAATTCGTCGAAGTATCCAACCAGCAATCGCCCTATCTCCTGCGCAAAGCGCAGCGGATCGAGGAGTACCTGAACCAGCGTTAGGCGATGCCGCAAAAAGCTCACGTTACTTCCCTCGAAGCCCTCGAAGCTTTTCGCTCGAACCTGATTGTTTACCTTAGCCAGGCTCGCCCGGCATTGGATGAAATCAGCTCCGAGGTTTTGCGTACACGCAGTTGGTTGGAGGGGGAGCAACGTGTTCACTGGGAAAACCAAATGCGGCGCCGGCTCAAGGACCTCGAGCAGGCGCAGCAAGCTCTTTTCAGCGCCAGGTTGGGCATTTTGCGCAAGGAAACTGCCGCCGAGCAGATGGCGATGCATCGCGCCAAAGCCGCGGTTGTCGAAGCCGACGAGAAACTGCGCATTATCAAGAAATGGGATCGGGAGTTCGATGGCCGGGTGCAGCCGCTGGTCAAGCAGACGGAAAAACTGCACACCGTCCTGTCCAATGACATGGTTAAGGCCGTCGCTTATTTGACTCAGGCGATTAACACGCTGGCCGCTTACGCTGACTCCAAGGCGCCGGCGTCGCCGGCCTCAATTCCGGCACTAACGGGGACCGGCAACCTCGAACCGCAGACCGAGGCTGGCGGATCGCTCCAGAGTTCCCCGCCTGCTCCGCACCTGGAGACCGGAAAGACATGAGTCCGAGCGGCGCAAGGCTTGAAGCTCTCACCAAAGAGTTGCGGCTTCGTTGGCAGCAGACCCAGGAGTATTGGGTGGACGCCAAGAGCCGGGAGTTCGAACACAAATACCTGGAAGAGCTGTTCGCCAGTGTGGATCGCGCGGTGTTAGTCATCGATCAATTGGACAAGTTGGTTCTGAAGATCAAGAAGGATTGTGAGTAGCCAATTGGGAGCAAACCGAATGTTGGGGCTGGTCGACACGCTCAAGGCCACCGTCGAGGATATTGGCGCGCGCGCGGTCAAATTGAACGAAGACCTGCACGGAACCGTGGCGCGCGAAGGCCGCCGGCATGAGGCCTCCCTCGAGGAGCAAACCAAGCAGCTTTCCGCCGCCATCCTGAAAGCCGAAGCCGACTTTCAGAACGCCAAAACGGCAGCTCAGGTCAAGTTCGAGCAACGCAAAGCGCGGATCGGCCGCGCGTATCAAACCAGCCGGGAACATGCGCTCAATAAAATCGACGAACGCCTGGGTGGCCGCAGGTACGAGCTGCAGAAGGTCATGCTGCAGGCCGAGAAGGATCGCGATTCCGGCCTGGCGGCAACGACGACCGCCAGCCGCGAGCTCCAGGCCGGTCTGGCAACCGAACAACAGACCCTCGCCAACCTCGAGAGCGCAGCGCAGCTGAGCTTCAAAGGATACCGGGGATTCCGCCGCCTCTTTCTGGCGGCGTACGAGAAAACCCAGGTCGACATTTCGGGGGATGCCCACCGGTTGCTGGCGGCATTGCGCGAGCAGCTCGCAAAGGCCACGCGGGAGCATGATAAGCTGCGCCGAGCTGTTTTCCTGCGTTTGTTCAAATTCCTGCTGATTTGGGTGATCCTTGCCTCCGGCCTCGTCGTCCTGGTTCCACTCGGCGTGCGCATCGCCGGACAAGCGCTCTCTTATCCGCAGGCCGGAGCGGCCGCCGCCGGGGTCTTCCTTATAATTTTGATTTTGCGTTTCTTTGCCCAAAGGAGCGCCCGCCCAACTGTTGAGGCATTGTCCAATGCTCTGGCCGCCGCGCGGCGGCTTCACGACGCCTGCCAGCAAACCGAGCAACATCAGACTCAGGAAACTCTCGAGCGAATTAAAACTGAATTCGTTCAGAAAACCCAAGCGGCCGACCAGGAATTAAGGCGGGCACAAGCCGCAGCCTCGAATGATCGTATTTCCTGTCGCATGCGGACCGATGAACGGACCGTCGCTCTGAACAGCAGGCACGAGCAAGCCTTTCGCCTGCGCCGTGAGCGCCTTGAGAAAGAGCACGCTCAAACCATTCGTCAATTGAAAGAGGTGTCCGAGACCCGCAGCCAGACTCAAGCGCAAGCCTGGATTGAGCGGCAGAATAAAATCAGGACGGACCAGGCCAGTTCCTTGCGAGGGTTGGAACAGGAATGGAAAACAAAACTTGAACCCCTTTACGCAGATCTGCGTTCAGCGCAGTCTTTGGCTGCTCAACTCTTTCCCGATTGGTCCGATGAGAAATTGACCCATTGGTCACCGCCGGCAAAGTTCTCCCAGGCGGCCAAATTTGGGACGGCACAGGTCGATCTGGCGGCTCTGTGCAGTGTGTTGCCCCGGCTTTCCAGCCTGGCCCTGCCGGGGCCGGCCACGTTTTCGCTTCCGCTTTGCCTGGCCTATCCCGAACAGGGGTCACTCCTGCTGGAGACCGTCGATTCGGGTCATGACCAGGCGATTGACGTCCTCAATAACGTCATCTTGCGCCTGCTCTCCAGCGCGCCGCCTGGACGCTTGAGTTTTACCATCCTCGATCCAGTCGGCCTGGGGCAAAATTTCGCCGGAGTCATGCATCTGGCCGATTATGAAGAGCAGATGATCAATAATCGGATCTGGACGCAGTCAGGACAGATTGAGCAGAAGCTGGCGGATCTCAATGAGCACATGGAAAAGGTCATCCAGATGTACCTGCGCAATGAATATCAAACGATTGCCGAGTACAACGAACAAGCCGGCGTGATTGCCGAGAAATATCATTTCCTGGTGCTGGCGGATTTCCCCGCCAATTTCACCGATACCGCCGCCAAACGGTTGCTAAGCATTGCGGCCAGCGGGGCTCGCTGCGGGGTGTACACCTTGATCCACTGGGATCGGCGCCTTCCTTTGCCGCAGGATTTTATTCCCGATGAATTGCGCAAGAGCAGTTTGACCATCAGCTTCCGCGGCCCGGTCTTGACCCTCGACGGCAAACAGCGGCCAGGCGTCGATGTCTCGCTCGAACAGCCGCCCGCCCCAGAGGCGGCCACCGAGTTGATTCAGCAGATCGGCCGGCTTAGCCGTGACTCGAGTCGTGTCGAGGTGCCCTTCGAGCAAGTCGCCCCGCCCGAGGCGGAGGTCTGGAGCGAGGACACCAGCAGCGAGTTGCGCGTTCCCATTGGCCGTACCGGGGCGACCAAGCTGCAATACCTGGCCATTGGCAAAGGCACGCGCCAACACGGCTTGGTCGCCGGCAAGACCGGTTCGGGCAAATCGACCCTCTTCCACGTCATCATCACCAACCTGGCGCTTTGGTGCAATCCGGAGCAGGTCGAATTTTATCTGGTCGACTTCAAGAAAGGCGTCGAGTTCAAGTGTTACGGAGCCAAGCGCCTGCCGCACGCGCGAGTGGTGGCGATCGAAAGTGATCGCGAGTTTGGCTTGAGCGTCCTTCAAAAAGTCGATGATGAACTTCGGCGCCGGGGCGATTTGTTCCGGGCGCTGGGCGTTCAGGATGTGGCTGGTTACAAGCGGGCAGGGGGTACGGAGCCCATGCCACGCACCTTGCTGCTCATCGATGAGTTCCAGGAATTCTTCGTCGAGGATGACAAAATCTCCCAGACCGCCTCGCTGCTGCTCGACCGCATCGTGCGCCAGGGCCGCGCGTTCGGCATCCACGTTCTGCTCGGGTCCCAGACTTTGGGTGGCGCGTACACCGTCGCGCGCACGACGCTCGGGCAAATGGTCATCCGCATCGCCCTCCAATGCAACGAAGCCGATGCTTATTTGATCATGGACGATAGCAACCCGGCCCCGCGGCTTTTGTCGCGGCCGGGTGAAGGTATTTACAACGATATGGCCGGAGCCTTGGAAGGCAACAGTCCCTTCCAGGTCGTTTGGTTGCCGGAAGAGGTGCGCGACGATTATCTGTCTCGCGTTCGAACGCGGGCCGACCGAAGCGGGACGTCCTATCCGGGGCCAATCGTTTTCGAAGGCAATGCGCCGGCCGATGTGCGCGAGAATAGTTTGTTGCGCCAGTTGGTGGAGGTGCCCACCGCCCAACCGACCGGTGTCGGCCGGATGTGGTTGGGCGCGCCTAACTCGATCAAAGGCCCGACCGAAGCCGCTTTCCGCCGCCAAACCGGTAATAATCTCCTGATCGTTGGCCAGCGCGACGAGGCTACCCTGGCTATTTTTTGCACCGGCCTGGTTGCCCTCGCGGCGCAATATCCCCTCGGTAGTGCTCAGTTTATCCTGTGCGACGCCACGGCACCGGGCACTCCGCACCGCGATTATTTGGAGAAAGTCATCCGCGCCATTCCCCACAAAATCACCCTGGCCAAGCCGGGCGATTTGCCTGAGATCATGAAGGGATTGGCTGCCGAGGCCGCGCGTCGGGCGGAGTTGCCCGATCCGGATGCCGCCCCGCCGGTGTTCCTGTTTATCCACGGCCTGCAACGGTTCAGCCGCTTGCGTTATGAGGAAGATTTCAGCTTCTCTTCGAGCAATGAAACCGAGGCAAACCCCGGAGCGGTTTTGAATAATTTAATCTGCGAACGGACGCGGCTGGGTTTTCATGTCATCGCCTCCTGCGACAGCTACAATAACGTTACCCGCTTCCTCAGCCGCAAAGCGATCAGCGAATTTGAATTCAAAGTCTTATTCCAAATGAGCGCCAATGATTCGGCCAGCCTGATCGACAGCCCTAAAGCCGGGATGCTCGGCCTGCATCGGGCCATCTTGTTCAATGCTCAGGAAGGCTACCTCGAAACCTTCCGACCCTATGCCTTGCCCAGTGCCGAATGGGTGGAGGAAGCCGGACGCAACCTGCAACGATTGCTCCGCTCCGAAAGCACCAGTGCCGCCCTGAAGTAGCGTCGTTCCGGAACGCCGCATTTATGCGGCAGCGGCGTAGAATACACCGGACCCTCAGAACGGATCTTGCAGGTCGGAACGGAACGGGGTTGGTTCCGCATAACCGCATTTCGGGACGGGGTCGGGACGGGGTCGGTCCCGCACAATCACATGTTCCTGCGAGGTCACACCTCGGGCACCGGCCGGGACATTCCGCGCGAAAAGGCGCTTCTGCTGGACCTTCGCGTGGCTGAAAAGTGTCCCGCTCCACACCCGTGTCACGCTTGCGTTTTGGACTGCGGCAGTCCCCTGCCGCTTTTTGGGCTCCCCTGCCGCGACCGACACTTTTAATCGCTCACCGGCTGAGGCACCGGTCTCACCGTTCCGTTCCCGTTCTGCCCCTCGCCGCGATGCCTACTGCGTAGCTGGCGGCGGTTGGTTCGGCTGGTAAGCCATTGAAGACATGCGCGCGCTGGAAGTGGTTAATTCCGTGGTTAGCGAATCGAGCGCCATTTGCACTTTGGCCACGTTATCATTGGCGTTTTGGACCACGCCCTTCATCGACTCCAGTCCGGCCGTGGTCAGGTCGATGCTCAGAGCGCGGCGGATATCCAGTAAGTACGTAATGAGCGGCACCATCGCTTCCTGACTGTCGTGGTAGCGTCGCTCAATGGCGTCCATGCGATTGGTGACCTCGTTGCGCCGGGCCTCGCTTAACTCGTGGATATGCCCGAAATCGATCGCTTGCAGCTGCCGATCCCATTCCGCAACGTAGGCGGCATTTTTCGCCTCCATCGTTTTGCCGGTGGTTTCCGTGCGTTCGGTGCTGGCAATCAGCCGGTCGAGCGCTTTGCTGTAGCGCTTAAAGGCGATGCGCAGGTCGCCTTGTGGTTGGTTGACCAGGTCGCGCAATGCAGCCATGGTTTGATCCATCGCCCGCTCTTGGGTCTGCACTTCGCTGGCGGCCCGTTGCATGCTGACGGCCGCAACATCTCCCCTTTGATATCCCGTCGAGGTGCAACCGGCTTCAATACCTAACACCAGCGCCAATCCATAAACTGAAATCCAGCGCAACAGCGAAGCGGGGGAAAAAACTTGCATCGTTCTGCTCGGGTTAAAATTAGAGGACATTGCTGGAACAAAAACTATCCCGCCTGCTCCCTCCTGTCGAGGCAGCCACAGTGGGGTGTATACCTCCGTCAGCAAGGCAAGACTCGAGCGGAACTTTCCAAGTCCGCACAGCTCGTCGAACCAAATTCGCGCGTCGGCTTGGTTAAATCCGCTTCATTTTTACTCGACTGTGCCCTGTTCCTGCCTAGATACTTGATTCGTTCGAGCGACCGCGAGCCCCCGAAACTATGAGCAGCGCTACACCAGAACCGATCCCTATCCCAGCCCGCCAACGTTGGCAGGAACTGCGTCAAAGGTTTTTGCCGCTGCTGGTCTTTTTGGCTGGCTTCGCCATTATTGCTGTTCTGTGGAAAGACCATGCAGTCTCGCGAGTAATGGTGGGCCAGGCCGAGCCCGTTCTATCGAACGTGAGCTCTTACAAAGCGGGCGTCATCGCAGAGTTGAGCGTGCAACGGTTTAAACGGGTCAAAACCGGCGATCCCATCGCTCAGATCAGGGTCACCGAACCGCGTATTCTCGCGTCGTCGCTTGCGGTAATTCAAGCCGAGATCGAATCCTTGCGTGCTAATATGCGCCCGACGGCCGTTCAGCAGCACAACGCTATGGATTACGACCAGTTACGGTTGGATTGGATGAAAGAACGCACGCAATTGGCCGCCGCCCGTGTCAATTTCGAATTGGCCGGAACCGAATTCCGCCGAACCGAAGAGCTGTTCAAGGACAAGATCGTCGCCGAGCGTGTTTTCGATCAAGCCAAAGCCGCGCGTGACCGTTTGCAAAACGAAGTCGAAAATCTAACCAAACTGGTCGAGGAGGGCGAAAAGAACCTGCAAGCGTTGCAGTTGACGAACTCCAAGGAGCTTTCCACGATTTCGGCCGACCCGTTGCGCGCCGCCATTGCCGTGCAGGAATCGAAGTTGCATCTGACTGAAGCTGAGTTGAGCCCGATCACCCTTACCGCTCCCATCGATGGGATTGTGAACACCATTTTCCATCGCGAAGGCGAGTCGGTTACGGCCGGTCAGCCGATCGTCGCCGTGGCCACGCTAAACCCGGTCCGCATTGTCGGCTATCTGCGGCCTCCGATCAGCGACGAGCCGGAGCCGGGCATGCTGGTGGAGATCCGCACGCGCGGGGTGCCCCGCCTGGCCGGACAGGCTAATGTGGTCGAAGTCGGCACCCAGCTCGAAGCCGTGCCCGCCACCTTGCTCGGGCCAATGAAGCTGGCCAATGCCGAATTGGGTTTGCCCGTCGAAATTAGCCTTCCAAAGGACGTCAGGATCCGGGCCGGTGAACTGGTGGATATCGTGCTGCTCTCGAAGAGTAAATAGCTCTTTAAGAAATAACCGGCCAACGGAAAGTGGAAGTCAAAAAGGCTCGCCGACAAGGATGGCTTCAATATGCGGATAGGTGTTCCGGACCTGGAATTTTTCGCCCGGCTTCTGAGCGCGCTCGTAGCGAATGTCGCACAGGCTTACCACGTCTAGTTATTTTTAAGGTGGTACGCAAACTCTATTGTTTGCGTATCGTTTTGGCCGACCTTTACTGATATGGCGGGTTTCTCCGCTGCGAAGCGCGAGTACTCATGCAGGACGGAAATCTCATATTCCCCGGCGGGCAACCCCTTGATCTGGAATGACCCGTCCGAGCCCGTCACCGCATAGAACGGATGCTCGAGCACATGGACGTACCCGAGCATCCAGGGATGCATGAAGCAACGCAGGGCCAGCGAGAACTCAGGCTGATCGAACGTTTTGGTTATCTTGCCGACTCCAGGCATGCCTTCGTTGAATCCCTTATTCAGCGTCGGTTGCGCCATCACATTGTGCAGCGTGGCGTCGCTATTGTGAATCTCGAGCGGCTGGCCAACCATGATCCCGACTACGTGCGGTGTGTACGCGCACTTGACCTGGTCAAGCACAACCGGTTGTGCCGGAGGATCGAATTTTTTGCCCTCAAGTCCTTTGCTCACGTAAACCAGCACGTTGGCCAACACATCGTCGTTGCCATTCTTCCCAAAAACAAAGCGTTCGGACAGGTTGGTCTTTCCCGCACAGGCTTCCTTGCAGAACGCGTTGGCGGCGATTTCGGTGATCGGTTTTCGTTGCGGTTTATCCCCGCTAAATTTGACGATCCCTGAGATCGTGCCGGCCGCGGCTGCGTTGACCAGGGCGAAGACGAAACCCAGGAGCAAATAAACCGGCTTCATCAATGCAGCGGAGCGGTTTTGGCGCCGGCCGGAACTTTATCGGCGGTCACAACCCGCCAGACGGAGCCGGGTGGGTTCGTAAAGGGATCTTTGTAAGCGCCATATTGGCTGGTGGCGTTGGCTACATAAAGATCTCCCGCTTCATCCTCGCCACCGCAAGTGAGCTGGAGTTGGGTGTGCAACAATTCCTGCATCGCCCAGTCGCCGCTGCTGCTGGTGCGCGCCAGTCCCCAGACTCTGCCGGAAATCCAGTCTCCCACCAGGTACGTTCCGTCCAAACCGGAATACTGCGAGCCGCGGCATATGCCGATGCCAACGACGCAATCGCCGTCCTGGCCGTGTTTGAATTCAGCGATCGGCCAGGTGATATCAATGCCTGTGATGGGACGGTCCTTTTCAATGGGAAAGGAGTGGACGCCACAGGTTAAACTCCATCCGTAATTTTCGCCGCCTTTGCTTGAGGCCGGCTGGAAATCCACCTCTTCCCACGTGTTCTGGCCGACGTCACCAATGAAGAGGTCACCGGTCTTTCGATCGAAACCGAAGGTCCAGGGATTGCGCAGGCCGTAGGCCCAGATCTCCGGCTTGGCGTGCTGCTTGATCTTGGAGAAATCCATCTCGGACACGCCGAACAGTACCATCTGCTTGAGTTCAGCAGCTTTCACGAACGGATTGTCCTGGGGAACAGAATAGCCCCCTTCTTCATTGACCTTGATACGCAGCATCTTCCCCAGCCAGGTGCCGAGATTCTGCCCATTCTCCAGCACGTCTCCCTCCCAGCCGCCGTCTCCCACCCCTACGTACAAATAACCATCGGGACCAAACGCCATCTTGCCGCCGTGATGATTCGCGTAGGGAAAATCGATCCGCATGATTGGCTTGGCCGTCGTCATGTCGGCCTTGTTCGGGTCATCGGCGGATACTTTGTACTGGATAATGAAGGTGGAGCCGTTGAACCACATGTCGGCGTAGCTGATATAAAAGAGCCCGTTCTGTTTAAAGTTCGGATGAAACTCGATGCAGTACAGTCCCTCTTCAAGGAATTGGAAAAGCGTGTTGGCCGTGTTCTCGAAGAACGGTTCGGGCAGGACTTTGCCATCCTTGATGATTCGGATCCTGCCCGGACGTTCGCAGACAAACAAACGTCCCGAACCGTCCCGCGGACTGGCCACATGAATTGGATCCACAAACCCGGTGGCCACTTCCACCAGTTGAATCGGAACACTTTTGGGCAGTTTGCCGCCAGGCCGGGCAACGTGCATCTCGTTCTCCGACGCGGCCTGGAGCAAGGCAGGAGCGAGCAAAGAGAAACCGACAATTTGCGCAAGAGGGCTTTTCATAAGCATCAACGGGTCTAATCCGGGAATAGGCCCACACTAAAAGTTCATGCCTCGATTGTCAACGACAACGCCAGCGAACCCTGGGGGACGAGTTGACTCAAATTGAAAGATGCCGGGGAGGAGAAACTGAGAGGAGGCAAAGGTAGGGACGCCACCCAGACGACGCCCTGGACGCCGCCAAGGACGCGCCATCCTCATCCCTCGTAGCGCAGGCGTTCTCGCCTGCCGTACCGCAGACTTTCAGTCAGACTTGCAGTCCGCAGAAACGTCAGAACTAAATGTGGCGCAAGAAAAGGGCTTGTGTCAGCTGGTGATCGACCGTTGTTGCGGGCAGAATGCCCGCGCGCCGGCGCGCGGACTTGCAGTCCGCAGAAACGTCAGAACTGAATGTGGCGCAAGAAAAGGGCTTTGTGTCAGCTGGTGATCGACCGTTGCTGCGGGCAGAATGCCCGCGCGCCGGCGCGTGACTTGCAGTCCGCAGAAACGTCAGAACTGAATGTGGCGCAAGAAAAGGGCTTGTGTCAGCTGGTGATCGACCGTTGCTGCGGGCAGAATGCCCGCGCCCCGGCGCGCGGACTTGCAGTCCGCAGAAACGTCAGAACTGAATGTGGCGCCAGAAAAGGGCTTGTGTCAGCTGGTGATCGACCGTTGCTGCGGGCAGAATGCCCGCGCGCCGGCGCGCGGACTTGCAGTCCGCAGAAACGTCAGAACTGAATGTGGCAAGAAAGGGGCTTTCGCAGGCGCAATCTTCCGCTCGGCCGGACTGGAAGGTTCCGCCCTACAGCCCGCGCGCCTCTTTCGGTGGCCGGGCGATAAGTGGCAACATCACGCTGACCAGCATTCCTGCCGCAATCATGCTCAAGGCCGCCCGATACGTGTTGGTCCGATCTTTGACCTGCGCAATGAGGATAGGCCCGAGCACCCCACCGGCCGACCAGGCGCTGAGCATGAGGCCGTAGACTTTGCCGGCGTGCTTTGGCCCGAAGTAATCAGCCACAAACGCGGGCATCGTCCCGAACCCGCCCCCGTAGCAGAGAGCCACCAGGATCAGCAACGCGGCCAACAGGCTGAAATCGCGCGCGCCCGAAATCACAAAAAAGAGCGTTGCCTGGAGCAGGAACATGATCGTGAAAACATGGCGCCGCGTGATTGCATCGGACAGCCACGCCCAAAAGAGCCGGCCGATTCCATTGGCGATGGAAATGAAGATGACGATGCTCGTGGCGAGTTGGCTGCTCACGCCGGTAGTTTCCTGGGCCATCGGCGCCGCTTGCGAGATGACCATCACTCCCGCGGTGACGTTGAGAAACAGGATCGCCCAGAGCAGATACCATTGCCAGGTCCGTAGCGCCTCGGGCAGGGTAAATTCGTGGGCCGCCCGCTGTCCGGCCTGCGAGGCGCTGGGCTTCCACGCGGGCGGCGCGAAACTAGCCGGAGCCACGCGGTAAAATTGCGCGGCACCCACGACTAACAGAAGATAAACCGCTCCGAAAACGATGAAGGTCGGATAGATCCCGAGCGCTTTGATGAGGCCGGGCGCTGCCAAAGTTGTCAACACCGCGCCTCCACCGAAGCCGGCCACGGCCAGGCCGGTGATCAATCCGCGTTTATCCGGGAACCATTTGATCAAAGTGGCCAGTGGAACGATGTAACCCAGTCCCATCCCCAAGCCGCTCGTCAGGCCATAGGTGAGATAAAGTCCCCACAAAGTGGGCAGCAGGCCCGCTCCGATAAATCCCGCGCCGTAGAGCAGCCCCGATAAAGTGCCCACCCAGCGTGGCCCGAATTTTTCGAGCAGGCTTCCGCCTAAGATCGCGCCGAAACCGAGCGCCACCAGGGCGATACTGAAAGTGAGGGTAATGTCCGTTCGCGTCCAGGTGGGGTGCGCCTTGGAGAGCGGAGAGACAAACAAGCTCCAGGCGTAGATCGCGCCCAGGGCAAGCTGCATTACCACACCCGCTGCCGCGACTTTCCAGCGCTCGACCCTAATCGCAGGCTTCGCTTCGGTGGCAGTCTGGTCGCTGATGACCATAGGGATGGGCTACACGTACTCAATTCCCGCCCGCATGCCAAGTTTTCGAGTAAGGCAGTCGCACCAAGGACCTTTTCGGCTTACTACCCAGGCTCGCCACTTTCGCGGCTGGTCACCCAAGTTTCTTCTGGCGTTTTGGCCCAGGGCAGACGCATCTAATTGCATCTAATTCTCGCGGTAGGGATGGCGCGCTGCGCCGTCCGCGCCGCGTTCAGCGGCGCAAGGCTGGAATGTGAACGTACCTCCTCTCGCATTCGTTCCGCCCGCTAAACGCGGGCGGGGACATCGCGGCGGAGACTGTCTCAAAACTTCTTGAAGGAATTTTTGAACGTACCGCCGGCAAAAGGATCGGATCACCATGGTTCAACCGATAGCTCCCGATTACGGCCAACAGTTCCTGCTTCCGCCAGCCTTGGAGGACTGGGTGCCGG
>DASRFK010000233.1:0-7468 GCA_035651635.1 Verrucomicrobiia bacterium
TGGTTCTTCCCATCATTCCGCCTCGCTAGCTTCCCGATGGCAACGGGCCGCGGCGGCAGCGCCAGGAATCGCTTAGGCAATTGCCGTGCAAGAGGGCGCCGCAATCGCGGTGTATGCCGTTTTGGTTCTACCGCCCTTTTCGCTATAGTGACCCTTTCATTTTCCGAATAGTGGAGGGCAAGTGATCAACCGCAGGCAATGGCTTTTTGGAACGGGAATGCTGCTTGGCGTGGCGGCCGCGCCGGAGATCGGCCATGCCTCCCATGGCGAAGTTCAGAACCCGTCCTCCCCGCCAAGCGCCGAAAGCAAGCCCTTGCCCCTGGCCGAGTACGAGCCCAAAAGCATGCTGCACGTGCGGGAGACGAAAGTTGCACGCTCGCGTTATCCCGCTATTGATTTCCATACTCACATTTCGGTGTCCAAAAAATCCGAGAAAGGCGTAGAACTTGCGCCCGAGCGCCAGTACCTGGGCACCCCCCAGGAACTGCTCGCGGTCATGGACCGCAAGAACCTGCGCGCCATGGTGAACCTCACCGGCGGTTATTACGCCGGCCTGGCGGATGCAGTCGCAAAATATGACAAGCCGTTTCCCGGACGCTTCTACACCTTCACCGAGCCCTGTTATTCGCGTTTCAAGGAGCCGGATTATCCGAAGATTCAGGCGGAAGCGATCGGGCAGGCGTATCGGGATGGCGCTAAAGGTCTGAAGATTCTTAAGACACTGGGTCTTTATCTGCGGGAGAACATCACTTCAGGCACCCTGGTGAAAATTGATGATCGCAGGTTTGACCCCATGTGGGATGCGTGCGCGCAGTTGAATATTCCGGTGGCCATTCACGTGTCCGATCCCATTGCCTTTTTCCTGCCCACGGACCGCTTCAACGAGCGCTACGAAGAGTTGAACCATCACCCCGATTGGTCTTTTTATGATCACGATTTCCCCAGCAATGCCGAATTGCTCGAAGCGCGGAATCGCGTCATCGCGCGGCATCCGCACACCCAGTTCGTGGTGTTACACGTGGGAAATTTTGCCGAAAACCTGGAAAACGTGTCGCATAATCTCGATCGCTTTCCTAACATGGCGGTTGATATCGCCGCCCGCATTGGCGAACTTGGCCGCCAGCCACGTGCCGCCCGCAGGTTTTTCGACAGGTACCAGGATCGGATCCTGTTTGGAACCGATGCTACTCCCCACGGAGACGAGTTCCCGCAGCAGGTTTTTGGCGATCCGCTGTATGAAATTTATCACCGATTCCTGGAAAGCGACGATGAGTACTTCGATTACGCTCCGGCAAAGATTCCCCCGCAGGGTCGCTGGAAAATTTATGGAATCGATCTTACCGGACCTGTTCTGAAAAAGGTGTACTACGAGAATGCGGCCCGGCTGTTGCGTCTCTCGGCCTGACTTCGGGTCCGCCGGCGCAATCAAAAACGTAACAAACGGCTCGAATCGAGGCGAGAGCTAGCTAGCCGCTCAGGCCGCCTCGGGCTTGCCCGCGGTCGAGCGGAGATGCGAGTCGCCCGCGCTTTGCTTTGACCCGTACTCTCCACGGCCAAGCGGGATGGCGCAAAAACGTAATTAAATGAAACCATAAACTCCAAAATAAAAAGCAATTGACAAGCATTCGAAAGAGCAGTAGCGTGAGCGGCGCCAGGAAAATCGGACGCCCGGGGCGCGGTGTAGTGTCCTGTGCGGCGGTTTTCCGCGTAGCATACTTTGCCAGGTGCGGGAGGACGAGCATATGAGAAAAGTCATAGTGGTTGCTGGTCTCCTTTGGCTGCTCAGTGCGGCTTTAACCGGGTTCGCCCAAGTTGATACCGCTACCATCGTCGGCACGGTTCGCGATGCTACGGGCGCCGTTGTGCCCAGCGCCACGGTTACAGCGACCGCGATAGACACTGGAATCAAGACCACCGTCAAGAGTGGCCCGGACGGCGATTACGTGCTCACACCGCTGAAAATCGGCAGATATTCCGTTTCCGCCACGGCCGGCGGATTCCAGACGGAAGCCCGCACTGACATCGTCCTCAACGTTCAGCAGAGGCAGCGGCTCGATTTCAGCTTGAAGGTGGGGTCGGTTTCACAAACCACCGAGGTCAGCGGTCAGCCCCCGCAATTGGAGACCGAGTCGGCTTCTCTGGGCGATGTAGTCGCCGCCCAGCAAGTGGAGGAGTTACCCCTGAACGGCCGCCGGTATACAGATCTCGCCGAGCTGAGCTCAGGCGTAACCAAGGTCATAGAAGGCCCGGTCAACGGCGGCAATGCGCCAACCAACGGCAATACTGGCGGAAGCTTCGCGGTCAACGGGACGCGCGGCGACCAGAACAACTTCATCCTCGATGGCATTGACAACAACTCCAATGACAACGGCGATGTCGCGGTGCTGAGCAGCGTGGACGCGATCGCCGAATTCAAGATTCAGACCTCGAACTACTCCCCGGAATTCGGACGCAGCGGCGGCGCTGTGATCAACGCCACTACCAAATCAGGCACAAACAGTTTTCACGGATCAGCCTGGGAGTTCCTGCGCAACGACGCCTTTGACGCGCGCGGATTCTTTGAGTCGCCGGACCAGCCGAAAGCGCCCTATAAGCAAAATCAGTTTGGCGGAACGCTGGGCGGGCCCATCAAAAAAGATAAGGCGTTTTTCTTTGTCGATTACGAAGGGACACGAATTCACTCGGCGACGACGGACTTCGCCACCATTCCCACCGCCGGCGAGCGCACCGGAAACTTCAGCGACATTTTAGGAACGCAGTCCATGACCTGTGGGCCGGATGGTACTTCGCCCTGCGTGGACGCTCTAGGCCGCCCGGTGTTCACCAATGAAATCTTCAATCCTGCCACCACTCGCACGGTGAATGGCTCTACGGTGCGCGACGGCTTTGGGTTCGACCCTGTGACCGGACTCCCCATCCCGGGGCAGGCCAACAATATTCCCATGGCCGCCATGAATAGCGTCGGTCTGAAGTACGCCGCCCTTTATCCTGCCATCAACGTGCCCGGCGCTTTCGCCAACAATTACGTGGTGAATGCACCGGGTAACGACCGGATCGATCAGATGGATGCACGAGCCGATCAGAACATCACCAGCAAGACCCAACTGTTCGAAAGATTTTCACTGATTAAAGACACGCGCTTCCAGGCGCCGGTGTTCTCCGGAATTGCCGACGGGGGAGGTTACAACACGGGTAATCGGCCTCTCACCACACAAGGGTTGGTACTGGGCCTGACCGACTCTATAAGCCCCAATGTCGTAAACGCGCTGCGGGTCGGGTTCAACCGCGTTCATTACATTTCCAACTCCCCTTCTTACGGGCAGCATTATCCACCTCCTGACTTGCTGGTGCCTGGAACCCCAAATAATCCTTTGATCAATGGGCTAACTTGGTTCGCCCCTGGTCAATATGCAGGACTCGGCGAGCCGACCTTCACGCCCACGCGCAGCACCAGCCAGGCTATTCAGCTCAATGACACGCTAAGTTTTGTGCATGGGAAACACCTGATAAAGGTGGGACCGCAGTTCCGCTTTGACCAGTTCAACCTGCTGCAAATAGGCCAGCCACGCGGCAACCTGTCGTTCAGCGGTCAATTTACATCCGATGCCGGTTCGCTGGGAGACGGCAGCGGCAATGGCCTGGCGGACATGCTTTTGGGGATTCCGGTTACATCGGTGATTTCGACGGTCACGTACTTCGGCAATCGCCAGCACACCTACGGGGCATTCGTTCAGGACACCTACAAAGCCACCTCCCAGCTGACGCTCGACCTGGGCCTGCGCTACGACTATGCCACGCCGCTCTATGAAGCCCACAATAAGATGAGCAATTTCGACTACACCAAGGGAATTATCGTTCCCGCCGGTACTTCCGGTTATCCCGAAAAACTGGCTACGCCCCACAAAGACAACTTCGCGCCACGGGTCGGGCTAGCCTATAGCCCGTTTCTCTCCAAACCGCTGGTGGTACGGGCGGGATACGGCCGGTTCTTTGTATTTTACGAAATTCGCACCGGCGACCCGCTGCAACTTGATTACAACCTCCCATTTTTCTACGAGCCTACATTTAACAGCGATGGGATAACGCCATCACAAGTTACCCTCGCCACTGGATTTCCACCTCTGAATCCCAGCAATGCGCCACTCGCCGGGGTAACCAGTCAGGACTGGAACCCGCAAACCCCGGTTTATGACCAGTGGAATGTCGATCTCGAATATGAACTGCCGGGGCAGATCGTGATCAGCCCGGCGTACGTGGGAACCAAGGGTACACACCTCCAGGTCCTGCGCGATCTTAATCAGATTGCCACGCCCCAGCCTAGCTTCGATCAGGCGTTGGCGCCTTATCCCCAATATGGAACTTTCACCTCAATCACGAATAGCGGGAGTTCCACCTACCATGCGTTTCAGCTCAAGGCCGAAAAGCGCACCAGCCATGGTCTTTACTTTCTCAGTGCGTTCACTTTCAGCAAAGCCATCAACGACCAGCCGGAAATTTGCTGCAATTCCCCCTGGCCGCAAGACAGCTACAACATCAGAGCTGAAAAAGGCCTGGCCGACTTCGATAATCGCAAACGATGGGTCAATAGCGTTGACTACGAGCTGCCGGTCGGGAAGGGCCATCGATTCTTGAACCGGGGCGGCGTGCCCGACGCTATATTGGGTGGATGGCACGTGGGAGGAATCATCAGCTTTCGTTCGGGATTCCCCTTCTCCCCACAAATCGGATTTGACCCCAGCAATACCGGGTCCCCAGGCTTGCAAAGGTCCAATCAGATCGGCAATGGTCATTTGCCGAATCCCAGTCCGAACCTGTGGTTTAACGTAAATGACTTTCCGGTTCCCAACTGCCCGAACGGATGTTTCGGCAATGCCGGCAAAAACATACTGGAGGGACCGGGAGCGACAATGGCGGACCTGTCGGCGCGTAAATTCTTTAATGTTACCGAACGAGTCAACCTGGAGTTTCGTGGCGAATTTTTCAACGCCTTCAACCATGCCGTTTTTTCTCAGCCGGATCCATTTATTACCGATGGCCCCGGAGCCGTGGGTGTGATCACGTCCACCGTGATACCGCAGCGGCAGATTCAGTTTGCGTTGAAATTGCACTTCTAGTTCTGAGCTCGAGGGGAGCAACTCTCATGCGCCGCAGAGAGTTCCTGAAAAGTAGTGTCGCGCTTGCCGCCGTCGCGGAACTGGGAGTGCAGAGCGCCCACGGTCTGGTGCCCGCCCACAACTGGGGCAAGTACGACTTCGGCTCGGGTCCGCCCGTCACCGACCGCCTGAATCAGGGGCCATTCCCTCAATATCCTCCGGACGCCGTCATTCCTGGCGATGAAGTGGTCATGACCACCACACCCTCAGAAGAGGTCGTGCCCGGATTTGGCAAGGGGCTGGTCACCTACATTACCGCGGACATGGGCACCGAGGAGATCAAGTCCGACAACATTCCCCAAGCCATCGAAGACCTGGTTCGATTTCCCCTGGGGCAAAAGCTCTACATTCGCCCTACCTGGCGGGAAATCCAGCCTCGGCCCGGGCGCCTTCAGTTTCCCGATTATCTGAAGCTGGTTTTCGATCTCGCCAGGAAAAACGGCAAGCAGATTGGCCTGCGGGTTCAGATGAGCGCGCCCGACTATCGCCACGCGCCGGCTCTCCCCGACTTCGTCCTCCAGAAGGTGCCCACGGTTGACCTGGTTATGGACCCAAGGGAACCAGCCGCGCAAGGGGAACGGTTCCTGAACAACCCATTCTCGCGCTATCAGCCTCGCTACGACCATCCTTTCTTTCAGCAGGCGTTCAAGGACTTGATCGGAGAAATGGCGGCGGAATTTAACGGCAATCCATCCATTGAGTTCATTGACACCTTCATCTATGGTTTTTGGGGCGAGGGACACACCTGGCCCTTCCGCAACAATCCCTTTCCCGATTACCAGACCGCGGAACGCACTTGGATCCAAATGTGGGAGGTCCAGCAGGAGCACTTTACCAAGACGCCTCTGGTGACCAACACCCAGCCCGATTACAGCCGGGTCGGCAATTCCGAGGTCCTCGACCGCACGGTGCGCAGCAACAATTGGATTCGCAGCGACACCATTTTTATTGAGAACGAGCAGATCGAGGCCCTGAGCAATCGGCCGCCCTGGGTTGCGGTGATGATTGAGCAGGGCTTTCCGGGCAAGCTTCCGAACACTCTTACCCTCAGCGAGGGCATATCGCCGACCGACGACATCATCGTGCACGTGATGGATGTAGGAGCCAATTACTGGTCGCTCTGGAACTTTCACGACATCAGCGCCGCCAACCTGATGGCTTATTACCGCGCGTTTCCCGCCTGGTTCGACCGCATCAACCGGCGGATTGGATACCGGGTGCGGCCCTCGTTCATCTGGAGCTATGAGCAGAACGGCTACCTGGGGCTGATTGTCGGCTTCGCCAACGACGGCATTGCCGCCGTTCCCGGCGTGTTGCGGGTAAGCGTGGAGAGCGAAGATGGGAAGCGGCTCACCAGCGGTTGCCTGGATCCCGGCTACCCCCTGCCCGGAAAAATTCGCCAGGCGCAATTTGTGCTGCCGCAAGGCACAAAGTGGCAGGGACTGAGGCTCAGGGCGGAAATTGAAGTGAAGCAAGTGCGCTATCCGGTGCGGTGGGCTTGCCACCAGAAACTGAATGAAGATGGCACGCTGTCGCTGCGCCCCAACGGCCGTCACGCCTCGTAACGACCACCGCGATTCCTGACGGGACGGCCGGCAACCATGAATTCCCATCACTCATAAAGGCGGGAGGACGATAGCATGCGACGGCGCGACTTCGTCAAGCTGGGCGCAGTTCTAACCGGAGCCGGCGCGCTTGCGCCTGAGCGCGTGTGGGCAGACGTACCCGATCATCAGTGGCAGGGGTACGACTTTGGTCCCGGGCCGCGTCCGGCCCATCGCTTGGACCAGGGCCCCTTTGGCATCGAGCAGGATGATGGCTGGTTCACTATTTTCGCGGCGCAGCCCTCCACCCAGCACGTGCGAAATTTCGGCACCGGGTTGGTGGGTTACACCTGGGAAGAGAACGGGCCGGCGCTGGGTGCCATTTGCGGCCAGGAAACGCTCGCACAAAGCGTCGAAAAAATGGCCAGCCTGCCCTTCGTGGACGTGCTTTACATCCGCTGCGATTGGAGGGATGTGCAGTCTGGCCCCGGCCGCCTCGACCTCTCTCCGGTCTGGTCTCTCACCCTGGACGCCGCCAGGCGTCACAACTTGCGGGTGGCATTCCGCATTCAGCTCTCCAGCCCGAACATTCAGCCGCAAAAATTATCCATGCCCGACTTTTTAAGGGGCAAGGTTCCGGTGGTCAATGTCGGGCGGAAGTCAAAGGAGCGCCGTCAGGATTTTGATTTCTACGAGCCGCGATACGATTCCCCGGAGTTTCAGAAGGCATTTACGGAATTGAATGAACTTCTGGCCGCCCGCTTCGATAGC
>DASRFK010000234.1:0-4733 GCA_035651635.1 Verrucomicrobiia bacterium
CCCAGCGCTTTCAGCGCCTTAAGGTGGGGAATCTGAAATTTTCAAAAGGGACCCCCATTTCGACCCGTGGGGGTCCCTTTTGACCGTCCGATGACAATTGGTGCCCTTTTGATTGGTGATGAGGTCAAGCGGCTCCGTGCATCGTTGGGTTTGAGTCCAATTGACCGGCTTTTTGACTGGTGGTATTCCCCAGAGCTAATTCTGGGCATGTTTCCCTCGTGGTACGGAAAACCACAGCATGACTGGCCTGCGCAGCTAGTTTTGGTTGGCTTCCCATTGAATTATGGCCAGCCAGAGGTTGGTATTTCGGAGAAAACCCTCTCGTTTTGCAGCAAAGGAGATCGACCGATTGCATTCACCTTCGGGACAGGGATGATGCACGCACGTGAGCTATTTGAGTTGGGAACTGCCGTATGTAAAAAGCTCGGTGTACGCGGAATCATCCTGACGAAATATGAGAATCAGTTGCCCAGGAAGCTACCGTCATTCGTGCATCACAGCTCCTTTGAGCCCTTCCACAAGCTATTCAATTGCTGTGCCGCAGTTGTTCATCACGGCGGCATCGGAACCGTCGCAATGGCGTTGTCGGCCGGTACGCCTCAATTGATCCTGCCATTCGCGTTTGACCAATTGGACAACGGAGTTCGCGTTCAGCGTTTACAAGCGGGCGAATACTGCGAGCCGCGAAAGCTATCACTAGATACCCTTGAGCAAACACTAGTTGAAGTGCTTAATGTTAAAATCTCCCATGGCGCAAAAGCCATTCAAAGACAGTCCTGCCTTGAAAATGGACTTGAAAGAGCAGCCGATTTGATTGCAGACCGTTTGAACTCGAAAACGCCTATACGAAATCAACGCGCATAGTATTGAGCTTCGCACGGAAAAAACCAGTGGCGGGACCGCCAATCCTAACAAGGTGATGTTAAGCCTGCGTGAGGCACAGCAGCTAATGTGTCTTGAACCTAAATGCCTCCAGCATGGCATTTAACGCAGTCGAGGTTGGAAAACTGATGATCAGGAGGCAGAGTACCATTTGACGGGGCGAGACCGTTTGACGGGGCGAGACCGCTGGACGGAGCGAGACCGCTGGAGGGCGAAGGAGTCGATGTGGAAGAGCCAGCTAACGCGTTTGCCGGCTGGTTGGGAATCTCGTTAGCTCGTGAGGCAAGAGTCGCAGCAGTTCCTTGAGAAATACTCGAACCGCCCGTAGGAAGTGGCAGGTTCTTTAAGGACTGAATATTCGCCTGAAGTTGCTCGTTGAGCGAAGTTAACTGCTGGACCTTGTTGCTGAGTTGCAAACAATCGGTTGAGGTTTCAGCCTTCCGTTGCAATATTGCATTGAGAGCGGTAACCTTGGCTCTCAGCCGCAAAACATCCTTAGCCTGGTCGCGGAGAAGCGCCAGCTCCGATTCTGCTGCTTCGGTCTTACTTTGCTGCGCCCTGAGCGTTATGTTCTCGGCCTTTATAGCATCACGGTCCCTCATTGCGTCGTGTAACATCGCCACCTCTTCCCGCAATACGGACGCTTTATAAAAGGAAGCAATTGCTAATGCGGATGTGGTCATGAGCAACATTAAAAAAAGAGCTTTGCGTTTCATAAACTGGATTCTTCCAATGCTGTTTCTGCGCGAACACCTGCAGCGCATGACGGTTGCGAAAGCATTACACGTAGTGATCTCGTATGGTCATTTGATTTTGCCCACAACCGCAGGTTGCAGATTCGAGTCGCTAAGAGACTCTTCTAGCCGAAGATAATTTGCGTACTGCTCAATGCATTGGCGCTGAGCAGCTGTTAGCCCGACGCGAGGGCGGACCGACCTGAGTTTCACCAATCCCTCCTCGGCAGTTCGGGCAGCTCCGGACTTCAACAATACGGCCAAAGCAAACAAGCCTGCTCTACCGTGGCCCTGGGCACAGTGGACGAACGTTTTACCAGGACGGAGACTAGAAACAAATCCACCCAATGCACTCGGAGTCGGTGCAGAACCGTCTAGAATTGGAAAGCATGTATAGGCAGGCAATCGGCGAACAGCCCTCGGTTCGGCAAATTCTGCTGTGAGGTCCACGTAGTTGGCGAATTCTTCATCAACTTCGAATGGGAGCAACCGCCTCCCAATGACTAGGTTTTCCGAGACGACATTGTACGCTGGTTCCCGAATTGCCATGCGAACAATATGCCAAATTGCGTGTGTGCCTAAGAGGAGAGGTAAAAAAACAAACCAGCCCCAAAGGGCGACTAATCCGTCCGGTCGCTTGCCAAAGACCCGATGCGCCCCGCAGGTATGAGCTATTCCGAGCACAACGAGGTCACATCCAAGCCAAACAATAGCAAAAAACCAAACACGCTCAAACGTTCCGAGCCCGACGAAACTCATATTCAACATCGTTATTGCAAGCTGGTTAAAACCTCGGGGACTTTACGGCATGGGTGGCTTTGTTGCTCTAGTACCGCAACCGATCGCTTTAATGCGGCTCACAATTTGGGTGAGGCTTGAGGAAGAGTCGATGCGCGTTTTGAATTTGTCACATGCATCAGCAAACTTGGCCGAATTGAGCACGGAATTCAGCGTTGCGGCGAGTCGCGCCCCATTCAGTCTGCTTCTGCGGAGGATACGGGCGACACCTAACCGCGAGGCTCGCGCGGCATTATCGAACTGGTCGAACGCCATAGGGATGATGACCTGCCGCACACCTGACGCGATGGCGACGGCTATGGTGCCCACTCCCCCGTGATGAACCACAGCGGCCGCTTGTGGAAAGAGACGAGAGAAAGGTATATAGCTTTGAACGATGAGGTTCGGAGAGGCGCTCCGGCCAAGCTTGGTGGGGTGGCCGGTCGTTACAATGAAATTCCGGCCAAGGATTTGTGAGGCCTCCGCCGCAGCTTGAATGAATTCGGCGGCATGGGTCGTGGCCGAACCGGTGGTCATTACGATTGGCGGATGCCCCTCAGCAGGTTGAAGTTTTGGAATATCGTCGGTTGATGGGAAATCGGATCGATCTTCAATGATGAAACCGGTCAGCAGGACGTGGTCGGGCCAATCAGGTTGAGGGGCGGCGTACCACTTCGGCCACAATGCTATAATACATTCCTTCGAGTTCATGGATGTGGTATAGATCCGACTAACCGGTTCCATGCCAAGCGTGCTTCGAAACGTGTTCACCGGCCTTGCGATGAGGCGGTCGATGTAGAAATCTAGGACCCGATAGGCGGCTCTCTTAAATAGCCGGCCTCCATACCAGGCAAAAGGGCCGTATCGCGGTGTTTCCCAGACACTTCTAAGATACACGGGCGAGGTTGCTACCGTAATGAAGGGCCAGCCCTGATGTTCAGCTGCAATTTGAGCACCAATCGGGATTCCGTTAGAGATCACCACCACTCTTGAGGACCCAGCCGATTCGATCACGCCTCGATAAAACGGTTCTATATGAGGAATCCAGCCTTCTCGAAAGGCAATTTCAGAACAGCGGGGCCAAGTCCAAGAATCCGGATCGTTAACAAACTTGGTATAGAAAGACTCACTGCCCACCGGTGTGAACACTAACCCGCGAGCCTTGACCTGCTCTCCAAAGACGGGATTGGCAATGAACGTAACGCGATGGCCCGCGAGTTTCAATCCTGTGGCAATCGCCAGCAGTGGGTGAATATCACCCGGCGTCCCGAGTCCGGCGATAACAATTTCCAAAGGCCGATCCCTCTTTCCTGAATTTACGTTGGTTTTGATACGCTCAACTCCGGGCATACTTGTTGTTCCTGTTTTCCTCGAGTGAATTGGGGCGTCTTGGGTTGAAAAAGCATCATCAGAGGTGCCTTTCCGCATCGGTTCCGTTCCTGAGAAGTGCCGCCTCCACCGGCATGCCAGCAACTCCATAGTCATTGAGATCTTTAGGAATCCGCCCTCCAGCGTAGCAGCTCGCCTCCATGGACGCCCGCGTGCTTTGCCGCTGCAGGAAAATCAAACAACATTCAATCCCAACTGTTCCGAAGCAGACGGCCCACAAAGCTGGCGCCTGGTGCCACATGCCCGTGACAACCATTGTTCCCAACGCACCAAAGTGGATCCCCCAACGAGTTAGGGTGAACGAGAATGGCGCTCCTCCCGGGCCGTCTCGGAGTTGCACAATTGCTGGTCGGCGTCCAGCTATACACAAGGCCAAAAAGCAGGCGAGTTGCCCGGCAAACACCCAGATTTGTTCCGATTCGGACTTTGCTCGTACAAGGTGGGTTACAGTCCCCGTGAAATAAATCCCGGCGACCAAACCGCAATAGGACAAAGCCACAATAAGAGTCTCGCGAAGAACAATTCGCCTGCACAAGAGGCGCCGATTCCCCAAAGCCCTTCGGAAGAAGGAATACGATGCGGCTACCCACATCCAACTCGTGAGATTTGCAGGCGGAACGCCAAACCAGCCTTCATCGAGCCGCAGTTGCCGGTTTCCTTCCCACGGAACCGTCCAGTGCCATAACCCGAGTCGAATCGCCACCGCGTCGACTGCAAGATCAAGAAGCACTGCAAGCAGGCCATCCATGAAGGGACGGCTAAAGGAGGCCAGAGACATACGGTTAGTTATCGCCATTGACGAATGGATAATCACTGCCCAGCCAAATGGGATAAACAAGGGCACTTCACCTACGCGCAGCAGATACACATCCGGATAATGATAAGTGCCGAACATTTTTATGTTCAATTCCTCAAGCAGCCACCCATAAAACGCGCAGGTTAGCAGACTGA
>DASRFK010000235.1:0-36719 GCA_035651635.1 Verrucomicrobiia bacterium
TATTTAAGCACCTTTTCTAAAAGTACCAGGCAAAAATTGCCTACCTAATCTAAATCTCGGTGCGGCTGGGCACGGCTATCCAACGCTAGGTCAGCTGAATTACCGAAAGGCATTAGCCTAAAGGCGGGACTCCAAACCCAGTTTTAAAACAGGCTCTGAGAATTTCCTCAGCTCGATTTTTCCCAGGATACTGGCTCTGCCGGGCGACCGCTTGACAGCCCAGGAATGCGTCTCCCGCTCGATGCGCATCACTGGCGCGGGCCAACGATGCTCGAATAAAACAGAGGCGCGATCCCGCATCCAGTGGCATGCGCCATGTCAGGCCACGCGGTCATACTCCTGGGCGCGAGAGCATGTAGAGGACCTCGTGGACCCCGTCTTCGCCGGCGATGCTGGGATCGTGCTCGGGGGACGGGACGAATTGGCATTTCTCCAGAACCCGGATGGAGCCGACGTTGTGCTTGACCACGAACGCATGGAGTGGCCGCTCTTTGACTTCGGCGACGAAGGCGGCGAGGGCAGCCGTCGCAACGCCCCGGCCCCAGAACTCGCGCCCGACCCAGTAGCCGATCAGCCGCCGGTCCTCGGCGACCCAGCTTCCGATGTTCCCAGTCACCTGCCCATCGCCGACGATCGTGCGGATGATGTTCGAAGGGTTGCGGCGGATCTTGGCCCAATGTGTCATGAAGGCCTCCTTGTCCCGCGAGGGAAACGCCGCCATCCGCACGGCTTCCGGGTCGCGCTGGTGCTCGAAGAAGATCGGAAGGTCGGAGCCGATGACATCGCGCAAAACCACCTTCATACGTCTAGGCGATTGTGCTGAGGCGCGGCGGGCCAAGGACGCTGTGCCGCACGTTCATCATTTTTCAATTGGCGGCATCTTAGATTCTGTGTCGCTAAAAATCTTAAACGACCTGCCTTCCTGGCCATCCGGGGGAAAAGGAACTTTGAAGACGATGGTTCGTTCCGCCGAGGGTGCAACGCTGCCAGGAACAGTGAGTATCAGGATATCAGGTGCGACCCACCGCCAATTCCCGTTGATAGTTTCTCTACGGTTCATTAATCGCGCGGAATGGTCCTTTGAGAGCGTCACGACATTGTCTGTTCCGGAAACCTGCCACCGTCCTGCGATGTTAGGCTGATGCGTGGCGCACCCAACAAAGGTGAGCAATCCTAGAATCGAGCTATTGCGAATGGTGGTGCTCATCGGGGTGTCAGTGCCGCCGAACGGTCCGCAGCAGCGGCCCCGCAGCAATGGCATGATATGCAAACAGGACATACTCGCGGGGTCCCCTGCCTGCGGCCGTTAAGCCGCCACGCTCTATCTGTAGTTTGGTCCATAGCCCTTTGTGAATCTTCCCGATTTATCAAAAACCGCGACGCTACAAGGACTGGAATATAAATGCAGCCAATAATTGTTTCGATCAATGCGTCCGTATTGAAGGCACCAAATGTGTTTCACATCGCTGTAGTCTCGAATCGGGGTATCAGCTCGAACGTAATGCGGGCCAAGTTCGTCCAGTTGTTCGGGATAATCGCCCTTGTCGTGATGATATGCCCCAAGGGCTGTAATGAAAGGCCGCACGTGAAGAGTCGCCGTGCCCTGTGGAGAAGGTGCCGAAGCACAACCAACGAGCAAGGAAAACAGAATCGAAAACAATATTGTCCTCATGCTTCTGAGGCTGCCGAACGATCAGCTCACCGATGGCGGCTCCTCCGTGACTCCCGAATTGCCAAGCTGCGTGGCGGGGCCGCCATTCGGTGCAGTGCATGGTTCGACGATTAGTGGCTGATACTCAAGGAAGGTGACAATATCACCAACCGTCTTCACCTTGCCATAAAACGGATTCTTGTCGCAGGCGTCCATAGAACGCCGAGCGCGGAATGCAATGTCTCGCGCCAAATCGTCGAAATCCTCCGGGTCAATCTTCAGGTCCTCCGAGCACCGATCCTCGCGCCGAATTGGAATTGCCCGGCGATCAACCGCAATAAACCGGCTGAACTCCTCATAAACCGCTCGCAAAATCCAGGAGTCCGCACCCAGGCCAAAAGAACGCGCGAACCTGCAAATGCTCTCTTCGTGACGAGACGCCGCGAGCCGACGCCGGGAATGCGTCTGCCAAATCGTCTGAATCCAGACAAGAACTCCCAATACAGCAAACAAGACGGCGACTAAATAAGGCTGCTGCCAGGACCAATAGGCGAGTCCTGCAAACAGGGCTGTCACAAAAATCCAAGCCCACCACTTCGGTTTATGAATTGGCGCAGGTGGCATTGTTCGCGATGGTGCTCTCATGCGT
The DNA here is from genome assembly GCA_035651635.1 of Verrucomicrobiia bacterium. Classification (GTDB taxonomy): domain Bacteria; phylum Verrucomicrobiota; class Verrucomicrobiia; order Limisphaerales; family UBA8199; genus JANXQE01. The sequence goes on from DASRFK010000235.1 coordinate 2,301, forward strand.
GTCCTGTCGAACGATTGGATCCACGAACGAATGGTCTGTGTATCGGGACGAAGCGATTTCCACTCAAGTCCCTCATTTGATTGACCTTACGGGCCAAGCTTCATTATGGTCAACCTCTAAAAAATCCCGCCTCCCGGACCGTTTTCCCAATACACTAACCATCCGTTCGTATATCAAAACACGAGCCTTCAGCATGCAATCCGTTTATTACAAGAAGGTTGCCGGCGATGCTGGGATCGTGCTCGGGGGACGGGACGAATTGACATTTTCTCCAGAACCCGGAATGAGCCGACGCCAAGAATGTGGCTCTCAGCGGCCGACCCGATCAGCAGGAGCAGTCTTATCCAGCAGAGGCTGGAGTCGAAGCATGAGGGAGCGCTGTAGCAGCACGGGATAGAGGTGAACGACTACACCCGGCAAAAGCATCCATAGTGCGGCGCTCCACGGATGCCTGCTGAAAAGTGCGAGGACGGTTAAGATTATGTGGATGGCAAAGCAGATTCCATGTGAGACAACAGCGGCTCGCACCGACTGTTCCAAGGAGTGTACCGCGCTCTTGCCGGTGAATCCCCGCAGGGGTTCGAGGACATGACGATTCCATCCGGAGACATCGAGTAGCCAGCCAAACACGCCAACGCCGAGCATGCGATGGAGGAGTTTACTTCCGCCTCATGCGATTAGCATGGCATCTCCATAACTGTAGAACCGGTAACGCTGCCGCACGGCTTCGGCATAAGCGGCCAGGATGATCTCTCGGCCGGTTGTTTTTCCCGGCGCGGCAAAAGCGCTCACCAGCATTACCAGGGTCGACCTGGGCAAATGGAAGTTCGTCAGCAGCACATCCACCAGCTTGAACTTGTAAGGTGGATAAATAAAAATCCGGGTCCGCCCGGCGCCGGCGACGACATTCCCACCCGTTTCGTTTGCCACTGACTCCAGTAATCGCAACGTGGTCGTTCCCACGGCAAAGACCCGTCCGCCCTCAGCTTTAGCGTCGCGAATTGCTTCCGCCGTTGCGTCGCTGATCTGGTAACGTTCCTCGTGCATGGTGTGCTCGGCCAGGTGTTCGCTCTTGACCGGCGCAAATGTGCCCAGACCGACGTGCAATGTCACAAAGCTGACCTTGACCCCTCGAGCCCGTATCTGGTCCAGCAACGCTTTGGTGAAATGAAGCCCAGCCGTCGGAGCAGCCACTGACCCCGGGAATTCTGCAAAGGTTGTCTGGTAGCGCTCCCGGTCCTCATCGAGTTGCGCCCGATCCGGCCGCGCGATGTACGGCGGCAATGGGACTTCGCCCAGTTCGTCGATCCTCGTCAGAATATTGGTTGTTCCTTCGAAAGCGACCCGCCGATGGCCCTCACTATTCTTCTCAAGAACCGTGGCGGATATCGGAGCGGGGGAGCCGTCCGGGTTTCGCAGAACAATCCGTGTCCCGGGCCGGGCCCTTTTTCCGGGCCTTAGCATCACCCACCAATCATTTGGCCTTATTTCTTCCAGTAAGAAGAGTTCAAACTGGCCCCCTGATTTTTCATTCAGCCCTCGCAGGCGCGCCGGGATGACTCTTGAATTATTCAGGACCAGAACATCCTTGGGCTTCAGGTACTCCAACAGGTCTGGAAACTGCCGGTGCTCGATCGATCCAGAGTGGCGCCGCAGCACCATCAGCCGCGAGTCGTCACGGTTCGGAGCCGGAGCTTGAGCCACGAGTTCGGCCGGGAGGTGAAAGTCAAAATCGGCAGCGCGCACGAGAATCTCTCAAGGGAAATCGATAACGTTACAAATAGCAGGATGCGTAATTGTGAATAACTTTTGAATAAACATGCAGAAAAATCATTGACAGAAGGTGGGGTAAAGTGGGAAAAAGTGGGGCGTTGTGGGGCAAAAGGCCACACATTGGTTGCTGGTGAATAACTCGCGATGGAAGACAGCAGGAACAGCGCACCGACCTATTATAACTCCTCCTACCGTCATGGCGTGGATGAGAAGCGTCGGGTCCAAATTCCGGCCAAGTGGCGGCCGAGCAACCCGGGGATTGAGTTCACGCTCGTGCTCTGGCCAAAGTCGCAGGCGGGTCCCTGCGTACGCGTTCTTCCTCCAGAGCAAATGGCGGCCCTGATGAAAGACATCAGTGCCATGCCGAATACCGATCCCAACAAGGTAGTTCTCAAACGGTTCATCGGAAGCGAATCCATCCAGGCGCCGCTGGATAAGGCCGGACGCATTTGTTTGCCGGAAGAGATGGCCACCGCCGCGGGGATCAGTGACCAGGCGGTGCTGGTGGGCCTTCTCGATCGATTCGAAATCTGGAGTCCCGAGCGGTACGACAAGGTCAAAGCCGGGGACGCCGTAATGGCGGCGGAAGCATTCAAGTTGATGGAATAATATGAGCCTGCTTCGATTATTGACCACCGGAAAAACCCTGATCGGCCTGAAGAAACTCGATCATCGTTATCAGCTGCCGGCTCAAAAGGCCATCCCGGAATTTGGCTCCAAGAAGAACCCCTTTCGAGCAACCGTCTTTCCCGAGAAGTTGGAAGCTCTCGACCCGGAAGCTGAGCAGCCCAGACCGGCCGGCAATTCAGAGACGCCAGCCCTGGACCTGCCCGAACCTATCGGGCGAGGTATGGCGTTGAATCCGGATGAGCCTCGGACCGAGGGCTCTGTCAGGGGCGAGAGTTCGCCATCGCCGGCGACCCTGCCGCAATCGGAAGCGTCCCCGCGCCGGCCCTCGGCATTGCGCGCCCTGCTTTTGTGGGGCCGCGCCAGGAAAGCGGGCCCCGCGGCCCTGAGCAAGGGCCGGCCGCTCATTCAAGCCGAGCTGTCCTTAGACAGCGTCAAGGTCGTCCGCAATGATCTCAGTGAAAGCGACCTGGAAGTCATTGCCAGGGACAAAGGCCCGGCGGCTCAGCCAGCGGCTCCGCCCGAACCGGACTCGAAATTTGACAGGGGCACTCACTCGCCCGGTATGAGCCGGGTATGCGAGGCAAACAAATTGTGAAGTAACGCGCCGATGCAAAGTGCCAGGCTTCGAACACAGACCAGTGATGCTGCAGGAAGTCGTGGCGGCCTTGGAGCCGAAACCGGGCGGGCGCTACGTCGACGCGACGCTCGGTGGGGCTGGACACGCGGCAGCCATTTTGGACGCGAGTTCGCCCAATGGGTGGTTGTTCGGGTGCGATCGCGATGGCGCAGCCGTTGAAGCGGCCGCGCGCCGCCTGGCGCCCTTCACGGGCAGATTTGAACTGCGGCAAGGGAATTTTGCGGATCTGGCCGAGTGGTTGCCAGGCGCCAGTTGCGACGGTGTGTTGATGGATTTGGGCGTCAGTTCGCCGCAATTGGATCGGGCCGAACGCGGTTTTAGTTTTCAGCGCGACGGGCCCTTAGACATGCGCATGGATGCGCGGCAGTCCCTGACAGCGGCTGAGTTGCTCAACACGGCGGAGCCGGACGACTTGGCCAGGATCTTCTGGGAACTGGGCGGCGAGCGGAATGGGCGACGGTTTGCGCGGGCGATAGCGGCGGAGCGCGAGCACCGGCCGTTCGTGAGTACGCGGCAGTTGGCCGCCCTGATCGAGCGGTTGGCGCCTCGAATGGGAAAACAGAAGCACCCGGCTACGCGGGTTTTTCAGGCATTACGCATGGCGGTAAATGATGAAATTGGTTCATTGCAAAAGGGTTTGGCGGCGGCGGTCACACTGCTGCGGCCGAACGCGCGGCTGGCGGTCATTACCTTCCATTCGCTGGAGGATCGCGTCGTGAAGGATTTCGGCCGGGCCGCGACGCGCGACTATACCTTCACCGGGCCGGTGGATGTGCCGGAACTGCGGCAGCCCCGCCAACCGGAGCTGAAGTGGGTTAAGCGCAAAGCAGTGGTGCCCGGCGAGGCAGAACTGGCGGATAACCCGCGCAGTCGCAGCGCGCAACTGCGCGTGCTCGAGAAATGTGGCGGATGCTGAGCATTTATGGCGCGAAACCGCAAATCACACTCGGCAGCCATCCGGTTTGGACCGGCGCTAAAGGCTTTTTTACTGTGCCTGTTCATCGGCGGGTCGGGGGTGGGCTACGTCTGGCAAAGAGAGCAGATTGGGGAGCTTGGCCACCGGATCAAACAGAGCGAGGTCCAGCTTCACGCCCTCGAAGTTCAGAACGACGCACTGCGCCTGCGTCTCGGCAAAATGCAAACCCTCGAGTCGCTTGAGTTGCAGATTCGCAAAGCGGGCCTGGGGTTGGCCAAACCTCAGGACTCTCAGATTCTGCGTTTGCCCGAACCGGTGGCCGTGCCTGCGCGCGCGCAGCACCCGGAGCAATATGCCGCCCGCGGCGATGCCGCCGCAAACGGCCAATGAACACGAATTTTCGCCGCCGCCCGCGTTACCGTCGGATGAGGAACCGATGGCCGCGGGCGGCCGGCGGAAGATAAAGCTGATGAAACAAACGTAAATACCAAAATTTCCGGCGCCCGTGATCGGCTGGATGAGGAACCGAGGTTGCGGGCGGCCGGTCTCTGTTTTTATGGCTAAGCGAATACAATATCAACGACTGGTTTGGCTGGGGCTGCTGTTGTGCCTGGCTTTCGCGGGATTAGGTTATCGGTTGGTGGACTTGCAAGTGCTGAGGCATGAAGAACTGAGCGCAAAGGCCCAGCAAAACACGCAGCATGAGTACCTTCTGGAATCCCGCCGGGGGGATATCCTCGACGTCAAAGGCAACCTGCTGGCCACCAGTGTCTATGTAAAGCGGGTGTGCGCCGACCCCACCCTGCTTGGCACCAATCAGCTTGAGGTTGCCACTCTCCTGGCCCCGCTGCTCCAAACCAACGAGGCCCGTTTAGTCCAACTCCTCACTCCAACTCTGCGACGAATCACCAATGGCACGTCTGTCACCAACGTGTACAACCGCTACGTTTGCCTCAGCAAACGCGTCCCGCTTGAAACCTGGGCCCGGATCCACTCGGCGATGACCAATCTCACTTTCGGTGTGAATGAGAAAACCATCCCCAAGCCGCAACGCGTTTTTTATGAAACTCTCCGCGACAAAGCGATCTTCGGCGAAGACGAGCAAATCCGTTCCTACCCGAACCAGTCTCTGGCGGCCCACGTTCTGGGCTATACGACCGTGGTGGAGAAGGAAGTGGATGACAAACCGGTTCTCGAGATTGTCGGCAAGGACGGCATCGAGCGGACTTTTGACGCTAAACTGGCCGGGGTGCGGGGCTGGCGTCTGACTGAGATCGATGGCAAGAAACGCGAAGTGGTCACCATGCGCGCGGAAGACGTCGAGGCCAAGGACGGAATGAACGTCGTATTAACCATTGACTCGGTGATCCAACACATCGTCGAAACTACCCTGGCTGAGGCGATGGAAAAGCATTCACCTCTGAGCGCTTCGGGCATCGTGGTGCGACCGCGCACTGGCGAAGTGCTGGCGATGGCTTCGCTGCCGAGCTTTGATCCCGGCAATCTCACTCACATCGACCTGCAGCTGCTCCAGAACCGTGTCATCTCTGAAATGGATGAACCCGGTTCAACCTTCAAAATTGTGGTAGTTTCGGGCGCCCTCAACGACGGCACCATTAGCCTGACGGATCTGTTCGATTGCGAGCACGGCTCTTTTTTCTATGCCGGCCGGCGGCTGCGCGATCATGAACCCTACGACACGCTCTCGGCCGAGCAAATCATCACCAAATCCTCGAATATCGGCGCGGCAAAAATCGGCATCAAACTAGGGCAGGACCGCCTCTATCAGTACATTCGCAATTACGGGTTCGGGCAGAGTACCGGGATCCCGCTGCACGGGGAGATTCCGGGTTGGGTCCACCCGCTGAAAGCTTGGACGAAGGTCTCCATCGCCCAGATTCCCATGGGGCAGGGCATCACGGTAACGCGCCTGCAAATGATGATGGCCATGTGCGCCATCGCCAATAACGGCTGGCTGATGCGTCCGATGTTGGTCGATCGACTCGAAGACCACGAACATCCCCCAACCAAGTATGCGCCTCAGCGGGTCCGCCAGGTCATTTCCGAGGAGACCTGCCGCCAAATGATTCAGGCCCTCAAAACTGTCGTCTCGCCGCAAGGCACGGCTCCCAAAGCGGCGCTGGAACACTACACCGTGGCCGGGAAGACCGGCACCGCCCAAAAGGCTGAGAAGGGCTTTTATGTGAATAAATTCTTCTCGTCTTTCATTGGCTTTTTCCCCGCCGACCATCCTGAGTTGTGCATCTCGATTACCCTCGACGAACCCAAAGAGGGCCACTATGGCGGCCAGGTCGCCGCGCCCTTCTTCAAAGAAATCGCCGAAGCGGCGGCCAATTACTTAAATATCCGGCCCGAGGACGGCGACACCGCTCCGCCGGCTACCCCAGTAGCGCCGTCGGTCGAGAACAGTGTGGTTAAAACGGCCGCAGCGCGTTCACCATGAAATCACCAAAAACAACGAAAGGCTAACATGAGTTCGTTTCCACTCATCTCGCATCACTTGTTTGTGGCTGCCGTTAAATCCAAGCGCCGTGCTCCCAGGCGGTCCGTCCGCTCGGAGCCGCCCGCCGCGCCACCCGGCACCCAGGTGGTTGAGATTCCAGTGGAGTTGGTCGACGCCGGGCCGCCCGCGCCGGCCTGCACCGCCTGGCCCTTTGGCCATGTGTACCGACGCGGGTCTTCTTGAGGATGGAACCGCGCCCCTTGCAATTCATCGTCCGCGCCTGCGCCGGAGAGTTGAGCCACGGCGACCCGCACCTTGCCATCCATGGTGTCTGCACTGATTCACGGAAAGTGAAGCCAGGCGAAGTCTTCTTTGCCCTGGCTGGCGAGAAATTCGACGCCCATGATTTTCTGCCGGAGGTTGTCCGGCGGGCGGCCGCCGTCGTGGTGAAATCCGGCCGTGCCCCGTCGGATCCGGGAGCCTGCGCGGTCGTTACGGTGGCCGATCCGCGGCAGGCCCTGGGGTTGCTGGCGGCGCAATATCGGCGCGAATTCAACCTGCCGGTCATCGCCGTCGGGGGCTCCAATGGCAAGACGACCACCAAGGAGTTGATTGCGTCCGTGCTGCGCCAAAAATTCGTGACCCTGTGGAGCGAAGCAAGTTTCAACAACGATGTTGGAGTGCCCCTCACGCTTCTGCGGTTGCAAGCCGCCCACCGCGCGGCGGTGCTGGAGGCCGGCACCAACCATCCCGGCGAGCTGGAGCCGTTGATTCGCGTCATCGGGCCCGGATACGGGGTGATCACTTCGATCGCCCGCGAACACTTGGAATTCTTCGGCGACCTGGCCGGCGTGGCTCGCGAGGAAGCCTGGATCGCCGAAGGATTGCCGGCCTCGGGAAAAGTATATGTCCACGCCGATGAGGAATGGGTTCGCTACATCCGGACGCGGACCAGGGCGCAGATCATCCAGGTTGGAATGACCGAGGGTTGTGACTGGCAGGCAAGCGGATTGCGGCCAGGCAAACAAGGTGTCAGTTTCATCGCCAAAGGTCCCGCCTCTGAATTCGAAGGCGAGTATCATGTGAACCTCTTAGGGCGGCACCAGTCGATCAACGCGCTCATGGCCGTGGCCCTGGGAGCCGAACTTGGCCTGGACCGCTCGCAAATTCAACAAGGCCTCACTGAGTGCAAGCCGGCCCGAATGCGTTTGCAATTGTGGGAGATCAATGGCGTGCGTGTGCTCGACGACGCTTATAACGCCAACGCCGACTCGATGGTGGCCGCTTTACGCACCCTGCAGGACCTGCCCTGCAAAGGCCGCCGTCTGGCCGTGCTGGGCGACATGGCCGAGCTGGGCCGCCATAGCGAAGCGGCTCACGAGGAGGTCGGGCGCCGCGCCGCCGAGTTGGGGGTCGGCCAGCTCTTTGCGGTGGGCCGCATGGCGCCGATAATGGCTCGGGGCGCCCGCCAGGCAGGGCTGGCCAGGGTAATGGAATTTGCGGATGTGGATACGGCCGCGATCGCCATTAAACAGTTTGTCCGTGAAGGCGATGTTTTACTCATTAAAGCCTCCCGCGCTACGCGGCTGGAACGGGTCTCCGAACGACTGCGAGCGGGCGAGGCCTCTGAAAAAAACTGATGTTTTTATATTTAAGCCAATGGGTCCTTGATTGGGCGGGCGGAACGGTCTGGGCCGAGCGGCTTTCGGCTTTGCGCCTGTTCCGGTACATCACCGTACGGAGCGCCGGGGCGGCGGTGACGGCTTTGTTGCTCAGCTTGTATTTCGGGCCCCGGGTGATCCGCTGGCTCAAGCAGCTCAAATTCGGTCAGGAATACAGCGACAAGGCTGAGTCCGCCGGCGAAATCAAGGCGCGTTTGCTCAGCAAGAAAGGAACGCCGACCATGGGCGGCATTCTCATCAGCTTCACCTTAACTATCACGACTTTGCTTTGGGCGCAGTTGAATCCACTCATCGAACTGACCTTGCTTTCGGTGATTGTCCTGACGGGATTGGGTTTTTACGACGACTATGCCAAAATCCAACAGCAGAGCGGGGCGGGCGCCAGGTCGCGCGTAAAATTATGGGTCCAAATTGCTCTGGCTCTGTTCGTGGGAATTTATCTATGGACGGTGCCGGGCACGCGCAAACTGATCACCGATATCATGGTTCCCTTTTATAAGTACCCCGTTGCGTCGGGTGCGGGCGTGTTGGGACTAATCCTGACGGTGCTGACAATCGTTGGCAGTTCCAACGCCGTGAATCTGACCGATGGTCTGGATGGTCTGGCGATCGGTTGCACTCTGATCGTTTCATTTGTATTCCTGGTCCTGACCTATCTGGCGGGGAACAGCAAGGCGGCCGAATATCTGCACATACCTTATGTTTTTGGCTCGGGTGAGTTGACGGTGTTCTGCGCGGCCATGATTGGCGCGGGACTCGGATTTCTCTGGTTCAATTGCCATCCCGCCCAGGTGTTTATGGGCGATACAGGTTCGCTGGCCTTGGGAGGTGCGCTCGGAATCATTGCCGTGTTAATTCATCAGCCCTTCGTGCTGGTCATCGCCGGCGGTGTGTTCGTGATGGAGGCCGGATCGGTCATCCTGCAGACCAGTTGGTTCCGCTACACCCGGCGGCGGTACGGGACCGGGCGACGCATCTTTTTGATGGCGCCACTCCACCATCATTTCGAGAAGAAAGGCTGGTACGAGTCCCAAGTGGTGATGCGCTTTTACATCCTGGGTATTCTTTGCGGCGTCGTTGCCTTGGGCACTCTCAAAATTCGATGAACCAGAAGCTCCTTCATGAAGATCGGCTGCTTGCCCGATCAAAGATCGGTGGTTCTCAAGTGCTTTTAGGCGTGGCCGATTGCCTGCCGACACCTCGTTCGAAGTGCGGCCGTTTTACTCCTTGCAAGCCGGCTCCTTCACTGTTAGAAGCTTTAGCCGAAGCGGCAAGAAATGCAACTTCTCGCGAACTAGTATTGCTTTCACCGGCCCGCTCTGGCCTCGACCAGTTTCGAAACCATCAGCAACGAGGCCAGAACCTTTGTGGGGTGGTGAAATCAATAGGTAGGGGTCCGTTGGCGCCCAGACCCCATATGTCCGGGTGTCCGGGTTTCCGACCGGAAATAATGACCAGTCGCGAATCTGAGAATTTAGCCATTTGCTTCGGGGTTTTTGTTGAGGAAAAACCCCGGCGCAAACAAACAGAAATAACCAGACCTCAAATGATTGATGCCACAACTTGCCGACGACCATGAACAACCAAAGTCCACTCATTCCCTCAGGCTCTCTACTCGAGCAACGCAATAAAGGGCGCACCCGGGTTAAAATCGCCGTTTTTTTGGTACTCGCAATCCACGGTGTTGGACTGATGGCTTTGCTGATGCAAGGCTGCAACAAGAAGGAAGACGCCACCGCAAACACTGCCGCGGCAGCCTCTGACGCGACCAACACCCCGGCCCCAGCTTTCGTTGAACCGACAAACACTCCTGCGCCGGCGACAAATCTGATGACCCCGCCCACCAACGCGGCGGTGACTCCGCCGCCCGTCGAGCCGGTTCAACCGCCGGTGACCACTCCCCCCGCAGGCGCAGCCACCGATTACGTCATTGTCAAAGGGGACACATTCGCCACCGTTGCCAAAAAATTTCATGTCGGTGTTAAAGCTCTTTTGGATGCCAATCCATCCGTCGAACCCACGAAATTAAAAATCGGCCAAACGATCCACATACCGGCGGCGCCAACGGCCGTTTCCGCGGCCACCGTGGGCAGCGCCGGTGGTTCAAGTGCAGATACCGGCGGCTCGGGCCAAACCTACAGCGTTAAGTCGGGAGATACCCTGACCAAGATTGCCGGCGAATTTGGCGTGTCAGTCAAAGCGCTGCGCTCGGCCAATAATTTAAAGACGGACAAAATCGTCGTGGGGCAGAAACTCAAAATCCCCGCGAAGACCTCGAGTCAGCCGGCAGGTTCCACGTCGACGCCTTCCGCTCCCGCCAGCGGGAGCCAATAAGCAAAACCGGCGGTGCGTGCGCGCGGGGTTGTCTCGGGAGCAGGGTAGGGGGCAGGAGGGGCAAGGCGGGGCGGTGCGGTCGTCTCGGTAGTAGCAATGCATATGCGAGTCAAATTGGCCGTTACGGTTCTGGTGTTCTGCGTGGCAGCGCTGCTGTCACTTGGACTGGTGATGCTGTACAGCTCGAGCATGGCCGATAACGGATCTCGTTTCATCAAGGTGCAGTTGCTCTGGTCGGCATTGGGACTGGTGGCCTGCGTCCTGGCTGCCTTGCTGGATTACAAGTTGCTTAAGCATCTGGCTTTGCCGCTGCTGGCGGTCTCGGTCGTGCTTCTGGCGCTGGTGTTTGTAAAACCGATTGGCGTGCATCGAAACGGGGCCAGCCGCTGGCTTGGCTACCATAAAACATCCCTGTTTCAACCCTCGGAAATCGCCAAGCTGGCGCTCGTAGTTTTCTTGGCCTGGTACGGGGAACGATACCAGCGGCAGATGCCAACCTGGAAACGAGGAATTGTCGTGCCGAGCCTGTTCATTGCCGTGGTTTTGGGTTTGGTCTTTTGTGAACCAGACCGCGGCACCACCATCCTTCTGGCGGGCGTGAGCGCCGCGATGCTCCTCATCTCGGGCGTGAGGTGGCGATTCATCATCCCGCCGCTGCTGCTTGCGGCCATTGGCCTGGCGATTTCATTATATCGCGACCCGATGCGTGCCCGCAGGATACTAAGCTGGTGGTACCTCGAGGAAAACAAGTCTGGTGTCGGGTACCAGGCCTATGAAGCAATGCTGGCTTTGGGTTCAGGCGGCTGGACCGGCCTGGGCCTTGGGAATGGCCGGCAAAAACTCGGGTTCGTTCCTGAGAAACACACCGATTTTATCTTTTCCATCATTGGCGAAGAACTCGGATTATTAGCCACCGCTCTGGTTATTGTTGGCTTCATCCTGCTGGTTTTGTGCGGCATTTACATCGCCATCCGGGCCCCGGATACGTTCGGCTTGCTGCTGGGTTCGGGCATCAGCTTCATGATCGGGTTGCAGGCCTTTATCAACATCGGCGTGGTGACCAGCGCCTTGCCTAACAAAGGCTTGCCCCTTCCTTTCATCAGTTATGGTGGTTCCAACCTTTTGTTGATGCTGACCTGCGTCGGAATCCTCCTGGCAATCGCTCGACAAGCTCGTGACGTTGAGCCGGTCGAGAGAAACACCGTCACCAATGCCGGCTCGCGCCGCCGCTCACGACAGAATCCGTTCAAGACGCCGGCTCCGGACCTGGCCGGCCCTAGAACCGCATGATGCCTCCTACTGGTGAGCAGCTCAACGTCGCCATCGCTTGCGGCGGCACTGGCGGTCACCTTTTCCCTGGCCTGGCGGTGGCCGATCAATTGGCCCGCCAGGGCGCGGCGATCACGCTGATGGTCTCGAATAAGGAAATCGACCAGGTCGCGAGCAAAAGCGCGACTGGTATTCGGCTGGTAACCCTGCCGGCTGTCGGACTGACTCGCGGACAAATTTTTAGCTTTTTGAACGGCTTTGTTGGATCGTACCGCATCGCCGCAGCCGCGTTTGCGCAACACCCTCCGCAAGCGGTCCTGGCGATGGGGGGGTTTACCAGCGCCCCACCCATTCTGGCGGCGCGAAGGCTTGGAGCAGCCACTTTTCTCCACGAGTCAAATAGCATCCCTGGGCGCGCCAACCGTTGGCTCTCCTGGGTGGTGGAGCGCGCTTTTGTGGGGTTTGCCGGCGCCGCCGAGCGGTTGCACAATCGCCACGTGTCGGTGACGGGCACGCCGGTGCGGGATCAATTTAAATCACTCGACCAGCGGGCGTGCCGGACCGCACTGAACCTTGACGGCGCGCGGCCGGTGGCGCTGGTGATGGGCGGCAGCCAGGGCGCTCACGGGATTAACGAACTGATTTTGAAATCACTGGAGTTGATCGCGCGCCGAGTCCCGGATTGGCAATGGCTGCACCTGGCGGGAGCTGCGGACGTGGCCGTTCTCGAACAGGCCTACCAGCGCGCCGGTCTGACCGCCCGTGTCTATCCGTTTTTGGCCGATATGGATCTCGCCCTGGGAGCAGCCACCGCCGCCGTCAGTCGCGCGGGCGCTTCTTCTCTGGCGGAATTGGCGGCCGTCCGTTTGCCGTCGGTTTTGGTGCCTTTTCCCGCAGCGACGGATAATCATCAGTTTCACAACGCGCGCGCGTTTGTCGAAACCGGTGCGGCGCGCTTGCTCGAACAGCGCAGCGCGCGGCCGCAGGAGTTCGTCGAGCTCCTGGTCGAGTTGATGTGCAACCAGGAATCGCGGCGCGCCTTGCAGCAGGCGCTGGCCACCTGGCATAAGCCACAGGCGGCCGAGCAAATTGCCCAAGCCATCTTGGAGCGGATCCGCAGCGGCTCCCGCTCGAAAACCCTCTCGCTCGCCAGAGGCAAGACGGCAGCGGACAAAAGAACTGGAACCGACCAGGCCCGCCTAAGCCAGGCGAAAGACTCGACTGGTTCGAGCGCGCGGATGCAAACCGCGGTCTTATGAGCCAGCCCGCCACGAACATGGAGGCGACCCAACTCTCTCAAACATTGCTGCAGCAGCTTTCGCCCCAGACGGCGGTTCGGATTCGCGAACCCCTGGCCAAGCGAACGACGCTGCGGGTGGGCGGGCCCGCCGACCTATACATCGAGCCGGCCTCCGAAACGGACCTGGCGGCCACTCTACAGTTTTGCGCCGAGCACCACCTGCCATTCTTTGTTCTTGGACGGGGATCCAACCTGCTGGTTCGGGATGGCGGTTTTCGAGGCGCGGTTATTTGTTTGGGCAACCCGGCGTTTGCCCGGCTCGAAGTGGCGGGTGAGCAAATGCGCTGTGGCGCCGGGGCACGGCTCAAATCGGTGGCCGTGGAAGCGCGGAGACACAGCTTGGGCGGGTTGGAGTTTCTGGAAGGAATTCCCGGCAGCGTCGGCGGAGGGCTGCGCATGAATGCCGGCGCCATGGGAGGTTCGATGTTCGATGTCGTGGTTTCGGTCCGATCGATGGATCACTCCGGCCGGATCCTCGAGCGTCTGTCCTCGCAAATGGCAGTGGCGTACCGCTCCTGCGCTACACTGGTGAGCGAGATCGCCCTGGAAGCCCTGCTTCGCGGCAAGACCGAGCCTCGCGAAACTATCGAGCGCCGGATGAACGAGTTCAGCCACAAACGCTGGGAATCGCAGCCTGCGGCTTCGAGTGCCGGCTGCATGTTTAAGAATCCAGCGTCCATTCCCGCGGGCAAGTTAATTGATGAACTCGGGCTCAAAGGCACCCGCGTTGGAGGCGCGAGGGTATCGCTCGAACATGGCAATTTCCTGATTAATGACGGCTCGGCCACTGCTCGGGACGTCCTTGAACTGATTGAGTTGGTGCGGGCTCGAGCGCTGCGCGAGCGTGGGATCCAACTGCGTACCGAAGTCGAAATCATCGGCGAGGATGGTGCGGATGCCTGAGAAACGACAGATCGTGGTCATGTTGGGCGGGCCAAGCGCTGAACGCGAAGTTTCGCTTCGCTCCGGAGCGGCCGTGGCCCACGCGCTGCGATCCCTGGGCCACTCGGTCACCGAATTGGATCCGCGCTCAACGGATTGGACGCTACCCGCGGGAACCGAAGTCGTCTTTCTCGCCTTGCATGGGACCTATGGCGAAGACGGCACCGTTCAGCGACGCCTCGAAGAACTGCGCGTGCCCTATACCGGATGCGACCCGGAAGCCAGCCGAATCGCTTTCGATAAACACCTGACGAAATTGCGTTGCGTGGCCGCCGGGGTGCCGACCGCGCGATTTACCCTCGCCGAGTCCGCCGAGGCAAGTTGGCCGATGGGTTGGAATCCGCCGGTCGTTCTTAAGCCGCTTCGGCAAGGCTCCAGCGTTGGCCTCCAGTTTGTTGAACGTGTGTCCGACTGGAGCAAATGCCTGGCTGAAGCTTTCCGATTTGATAGCGAAGTGTTGGTCGAAGAAAAAGTGGCCGGCCGTGAAACGACGGTTGGAATCCTGGGGTTGGAACCATTGCCGATTGTCGAGGTCCGCCCGAAGACGGGTGTTTATGATTATCAGAGCAAATACACGACCGGCGCTACAGAATACTTGTGCCCGGCACCGTTTGAGGCGGAGACGACCGCGCGGATCCAGGCGGCGGGCTTGGCTGCGTTTCAGGCCGTGGGCGGGCGGGATTACGGGCGAGTCGATATTATGGTCCGACCCAGCGGCGAGCCGGTGGTGCTCGAGGTCAATACTTTGCCCGGCATGACCGAAACCAGCCTGTTGCCCAAAGCCGCCGCCGCTGCGGGATTCGCTTACGCCGAGCTTTGCCAGAAGATGGTTGAACTGGCGCTGCAGCGCCGCTCCTGATTTACAAGCAAGCATGTGGTTTAAACGCGCACCACGAAACCGAAGACTGGCACGCGAGTTTGTCCTCGATGTCAAGTTGCGTTCCAGCCAGGTCCGCGCCCGGCGGATGCGCACGGCGGCGATTCTGCTGGGCGGATTGTTTGTTACGGTCACGTCCGTGTATTTAGCCTGGCGGGGGACCGAATACGGCCTGGATCTGTTGCTCTACAAGAACAAGGCTTTCGCCGTGCAGAACCTCGACATCCAAACCGATGGCATCATTGCGCCCGACCAGCTGCGGCGATGGACCGGGGTGCAATTGGGCCAGAACCTGTTCGCGCTTGACCTGGTGACGGTGCGCCGAAACCTCCAGCTCGTTTCGATGATTCAGTCGGTCTCAGTCGAGAAAATCCTGCCGCACACTTTGCGGGTGCGGGTCATCGAACGGGAGCCGCAAGCCCGGTTGAGCGTAGCCAGACCCGCCGCCACCGGAGGTTTGGAGCTGGTTTCTTTGTTCCTGGATTCCGAGGGCTGCGTCATTCTGCCCTTGGCCCCGGCGCAGTACTCAAACGGTCTTGCGCCAAACGACCCATTGCCGACGATTATCGGAGTCAACGCCAATGAAGTTCAGGCCGGCCGCCGGGTGGAATCAACGCAGGTCCGCGCCGCACTGGAACTGATCCTGGCTTTCCAGCGTTCCTCTCTGCAGGGCCAGGTCGATCTGGTTAGCGTCGACGTTTCCGCCGCCGATGTCCTCGTCATTAAGACTGGACAAGGCAGTGAAGTAACCTTCGGCCTGAATCAGATCGAGCAGCAGTTGTTGCGCTGGCAGACCATCTTTGAGAAGGCGCAGCAAGTGAACAAAGCCATCGCTACTCTGGATCTGGCAGTTTCCAATAACATCCCCGCGACCTGGCTTGAGGCCAGTGCTCTGCCGCCCGCCTCGGTCAAGTCGCCTAAACCTCTTCGCACCAAGAAAAAACATGTTTGAGTCTAATTCCTCGATCATCGTCGGCTTGGAAATTGGGACCTCGAAGGTTTGCGCGGTCGTTGGAGATTTCAACGCGGATGGCGCCCTGAACATCGTCGGCCTGGGTCAGGCGCGCTCGCGCGGTGTTCGCAAAGGCGAGATTAGCGATGCCTCCCTCAGCGAAGAAGATGTCCGGCATGCCATTGTCGAGGCCGAGCAAATGGCCGACGTCGAGATCCGCAGCGTGTACCTGGGCGTGACGGGCGGGCATTTGCGCGGCTTTAACAACCGCGGCGTGCACCCGGTGGTCTCGGCCGATCGCGAGATCTCGGAAGCCGACGTGCAGGACGTGATCAAAAACGCGAAAACCATCAACCTGCCGGCCCAGAACCACGTCATCCATGCCATTCGCCAGCACTTCCTGGTGGATGGGCAGGATGGAATCACCAACCCCGTCGGGATGCTCGGCGCGCGGGTCGAAGTCGACGTTCACGTCGTGCACGGCAATTTGAACCGGCTCCAGAACGCCATTCGGACCGTCAAAGGGCTGCAACTGGAAGTCGACGACATCGTTTTCAACGGCTTGGCTTCTTCGCTGGCTTTGCTGAGCAACGAACAAAAAGAACTGGGATCACTGGTCATCGATATCGGCGGGGGAACGACGGATTACGTGGTCTATGCCAACGGGATCATCAAACATACCGGTGTGCTGGCGGTCGGTGGGGATCACGTCTCCAACGACCTGGCGTACGGATTGAAAGTGCCGCTAAGCCGGGCCGAGCAGCTGAAGGTCGAGCATGGGGCTGCCCTGATTGACGAGGCGGACAAAGGCCAGACGATCACTATTTCCAACGAACTGGGCATGCCGTTGAAAGTGATCAGCCGTGAAAATCTGCGGCGGATTATGTCATTGCGTCTCGAAGAAATTTTTCAACTCATCGCTCAGGATCTCGAACTGGTCGATGCGTTGAACTATTTGCGGGCCCCGGTCTTCCTCTGCGGGGGCGCCGCTCGGATTCCGCGCATTGCACAACTGGCGGAGCAGGTTTTGGGGATGCCCGTCTCACTGGGCAAAGCTAATTCCATCAGCGGTCTTAAGTCGGCCCTGGATCAGCCTGAGTTTGCGACCGCGATCGGGCTGGTGAAATTTGGGTCCTTCCAACAACGCAAGCGCGCGGCCCGGTCCTCCTTGGCCGAGGGGATAAAGACGACCTTCGGCCAATTTTTCAAGCGAAGCTAAAGCCCAACTACCACTCGTATGGACATGAACTTGCCACCCAGCCGCGGTGATTCGCCCGTCATCCGAATTTTCGGCGTGGGCAAAACCGGGCTGAGCGCGATTGAGCTGTTGATCGCCGATGGTCTGTCGCCTGAGGAATTCGTGGCCGTCAATCTCGGGGGGACGGCTCTGGAGTGCTCCTCCGCCGCGCAACGATTGCGCCTGGAGACCAAGCGCCTGCGCGGTCTCGGCTCCGGCGGCGACCCGGCTCGCGGCCGGCAGGCGGCCGAAGAAAAGAGTGAAGAATTGAAGCGGCTCTGCGAAGGAGTCGATCTCATTTTCATTGTGACTGGCTTAGGTGGAGGTTCGGGCACGGGGATCAGCCCGGTGCTGGCGCGAGCAGCCAAAGAGGCGGGCGCGAGGGTGCTGGTTTTTGCAACCACGCCCTTCGATTGCGAAGGGGATCGCCGTCAGGAAATGGCCCACGAAGGTCTGGAACAGTTGCGCGAAGCGACTGACGGCGTGATCTGCCTGCCAAACCAGAAGCTTTTCCGTCTGATCGAGGAGAATACGACCGCGCTGGATACTTTCAAGATCGCCGATCGTCTTTTGGCCACTGGCGTGCTCGGCTTCTGGCGGCTCCTGAGCTTCAAAGGTCTTATCGATATTCATTTCGATGACTTGTCCCGATTCTTGCAGGATCGCCATGCCGCCAGTTCTTTTGCCGTCGCTGAATCGGCCGGGCCTGACCGGGTCCAACTTGTCCTGGACCGCCTCGCGGCGCATCCGTTGCTCGAGGAAGGCGCCGCTTTGTCCGAGGCTGACGCCGTGCTGGTCAGCGTGTGCGGCGGGACAAGCCTGACCATGGCTGAGGTCAATCGAGTCATTGAGCAAATCAAAGCAAAGTGTGGCTCGGTTGAGCTCGTGATGGGCGCCTGTGTCGATGAGCGACTGGCCGATAAACTGGCGGTGACGCTGATCTGCAATCGTAAAGGCGAGTGCGAGCCGACGCCCCGCGGGCAATCCGAGGAGTTGCGCGCGCAATTGCTGAGCCCGGGCTCGCCAACCAAGCCGGGTTCGCGTTTTCTGCCGCCCGCGCCGACGCTGCCGCCTGAGCAGGTCCAGCAACTGCTCTCGAAGCAGGCCAAGGTCCGCGGAGCCACACGCAGAAACTCGACCAAGATGCGCCAAGGACAGTTGCCCCTCGAGATTGTGTCGAAAGGCCGGTTCGACAAGAGCGAGCCGACGATCCATCGAGGCGAAGACCTGGATGTGCCCACTTACATCCGTCGCGGCGTGCCGTTGAATTAAGCTGGGGCGACCAGTACCACTGCTGAGCACCAACCCGGCGGGTGCTTCGTTCACTTTCATCGCCCCGCTTGCTGGCAGCTCCCAATTCTTGCGCGTGCAGTGTTCAGCAGGACATTGAGAGCGAAGCTCAGTGAAACACCGGGTTGTGCTTATCGCCGCGGGCGAGCAGATATGCGACCAGGTCCTGGATTTCATCCAACTGCAACGAATTCAGCAGGCCTTCCGGCATCGGAGAAACTTTGGATGGCTCGATCGATTGAATTTCCGTGCGCTTCACATTGGTCATTTTGCCGGGCTCGAACATGTCTTCAATGACGTTAATATCGGCGCCGTTAAGATTGCCGACGCGCCCGCTGATCACGTCGCCGTTTTTCAACCGGATGTTGATTGCCTGGTACTGGTCGCTGATGACTTTGCTGGGCTCAACCACGGATTCCAGCAGGTCATGAAGGCTGAAACGGCCGGCGACGCCGGTAAGGTCCGGCCCAACTGAGCCGCCTTCATTGACAAATCGATGGCAAGCCGAGCAGGCGACCGTGCTATAGAGCTGCCGCCCGCGCTCAAAATTGCGCCCGCCTTTCAACCCGGCTTGTACTTTCGGCACGAGTTCATCGACCTTCCATTCCCGAACGAATGGCCGCGCGGCCAGGGCTGCCCGCGGCGATGTGCGTTCGACGTGCGCCTCAAGAACCGGTTTGAGCGCGGTCTTTTCCTCTTCGCTCAAATTCTCGATCGCGTCTTTTTTGGCGCGTTGCAGCGAGCTGGCAAAGGTATTTCCACCGCGAAAATTCTCTGCGGTCACAAACCAGCGGAAATATTCCTCATGCAAAGAGGGGGTCCAGCCTGTCTTGAGCGAGCGCAACGCGACGGCATAGTCCACCTGTTCTTCCTGGGTGGGAGCGGCGCGCATGGCGGCGACAACTTTTGCGGCTGCGTCGGGCGCTTCCAAATAAATGAGCAGCCGCGCGAGCAATTCGTCCAACTCGGTTTTTTTGGCCGGGAACAAGGGATCGAGTTTGGCGATCAGGCTCTCGCGCTGAGGCGGTTCCAACTGGCCCAGGCGAATGAGCGCCAACGAATAAGCGCGCAGCAAATCGATTCGGTCTGCCGGAGCCAGTTTGGCCCAGGAGAATTTGTCGAGGGCGCTTAAGACTTCTCCGCGCAGAAGTGGGTCGGGAGCCGGATCGGTTTGCTTGCGATGGGTCTTGTCTTTGCCGCTTACCCGAATCAGCGCGACCAGCGCCGCAATGGCTTTGCGCGGGTCCTTTTCCTTGAGTGCCTTTTGGCTCCATTGTGAGGTATCCTGCCATTCAAGGGCGATGCGCGCGGCATACCGCAGCGAGCGGTCCTGGTCGGAGAGATAGCGCCAAACCGTCTTGACCGCGGCGGGGTCTTTCCGTCCGTGGAACGCCTCCAGCCTGTGGCGCAAGTCCCGTCGGGACTGAAGGCGAGTGTCGGGCCGGATGGGCGCTGTGGATTCGTTGCCAACATACGTCAGCCGGTACAGCGCGGATTGAGCGCCTCGTCCGCCAACTACCATCAACATCGAGCCATCGTGCGGGTCGATGATCAAATCGCAGATCGGAAAAGGCTGGCCGTTAATAAAATCCTCGATCTCACCGGTGTAGCTGGCGCCGCTTGGCGTCAGATGCACCGCGCGGACCTTGCCAAAGCTCCAATCCGCCAAAAAAAGTGCCTCCTGATATTTGGCGGGGAACCTGGCGCCGTAACCGAATGTGACGCCGGTCGGCGAACCGGGGCCGATATTCACGACCGCGCCGAAGCTGTCGAGGTAGTAATCGGGCCATTTGCCGTCCCCGTTGCGGAACCCAAAGTCGGCCCCGCTGATGATGTGATTGACGCGGGTCGGGCGATACCAGGGATCGCCAATGTCCCATTCCATATCGGCATCGTCTGTGAAAAGTTCGCCGACGTTGTTGAAGGCGAAGTCGAATGGATTTCGCATGCCCATGGCGATCAATTGCCAGTTTTTCCCGTCGGGATCGAACTTGGCGATGTAGCCTTGCGGGGCGAAGGAGTCGTCCATAAATCCGGTCGGCAGGCGCGGAAGCAACTGGTCTTCACTCCAATCGTACGGCACTCGCGAGGAACTCATTTCGGTCAAGGAACTGTTGTTGCCGATGACCACATAGATCGATTTGCCATCCGGGCTCAGTACCAGCGAATGAATCCCATGTTCGCCGCTGGCCTGGACTTTTCTCAGCAGCTCGATGTTATCGAGTTGGTCGTCGCCATTGGTGTCGCGGATCCGATAAACGCCGTGGGCCTCTTTCCCTTCGTCGACGGCGACATACAGGCTATCGAAGGCCCAGAGCAACCCGTGGGCGAACCCGGTTTTCAGGTTGATCTTTTCGGTCTTGGCGCTCGCCCCGGCCGCCTCGGGCAGCGTCACGCGATACAAAGCGCCGTTCTGATCGCTCACGATCAATCGGCCCTTTGGGTCGATGCACATCGCCACCCAAGAGCCTTCTGTCTTCCTCGGCACTGTGTAGAGCAATTCGATCTTAAAATCTTTCGCGACCTTGATATTGGCAACGTCGAGTAAATCCGCCGCCTTTGGCGCTTGGTCCTCAGTCGCTTTAGGGGTGGAGTCGGCTGCGGCCGCAGCAGTTTTCGCAAAGAGCAGAACGGCGAGTAGAAATGGACTGAGGTCTTTCACAGTGTAAATACGGAGTTTATGACGCCTTCTCGTAGAGAAATGTTCAGTAAATGTCAATCGGCCCATTCAAGCAGGGTGTGATTAAATCTGTCGGTCATTCTGTGTTGATCGGCAGAAAAGCGGCAGAGGGCTGCCGCACTCCAAAACCTTCGGTTCTCGAGGCCCGCATCCGTGTCGCGCTTGCGTTTTGGACTGCGGCAGTCCTCTGCCGCTTTTTTCGGCTTCCAGCCACGACCGACGCTTTTAATCGCACCCATTCAAGCAGCTTAGCCAGCTGGTGACGCTTTCCAGCCCCTTTACTTACCCCGTCCGCTTCGGTGCAGCTCCGCCATATCCGCGCCAGTTCAGAGAGTCATTCGATTCGTATTCGAATGGGGGATGTTTTTCGCATTTCCTGTCACTCCAGCCCATGCTTATCCCCGGCCGGATCGGGGTACATTCGGTTATCGATTTTCGGGCGACCATGTTAATTGCTGAAGATCATGCGGTGGTGCCGGCTGGCACGAGCGAAAGCAGCCGCCTTTTTCAATGGCTTGTGCTCGGTTCCGCGATGCTGCCAACCTGGCTGTTGCTCACGGGCTGCTGTGCGACAGAGTCGAACTCATCAAAAACAGAGGCGTTGGTCGAACCGGCCAAAGCCGGCACTGCGGCCACCTTGAACAATGCGCTGGATCTTCTGCATGACCTTCTCGGCGATGAGAAGAATCTGAGTAAAGTCCTGATCATCAAGGAGGCTTCGCCGCAATTGAAGGAACTTGTCAAAAAGATTTCCGCCACGGCCAAGGCCGACTTGAAAACGCTCGAAGCCTTTCAGAAGACCGGCGACGCTCCCGCCTGGGGCCATCTGGGCTTGCCATCCGGCGAGCGCGCCACTCGCGCTGCCATTTCCAAATCCAAAGAGCACGAGCTTTTGCATTCGAAGGACTCCGAGTTCGAGTTTCAGTTGCTGCTTTCGCAAGCCGAAGGTCTGAACTATGGCGCCTACCTGGCCCGGGTCGCCGCAGAGAGTGATCCCAATACCGCGCACGCATCCCAGCTCTCGGCCATTAGTCGTGACCTGGCTCAACTGCGTTCGGAGGTCCTTGCTCGGCTGCGCACCCGCTGAGCCCCGGCTACAAAAGTAATCTCCCCCTAAGCTCCAATGGTCTTGCGCAGCACGGCCAGGCTGCGAGGCACGGCGATGTCGGGGTTTTGTTTGCCTTCGAACTCAAGACAGCAGTAGCCGGTGTAGCCGGCAGCGGACAGGATCTTGGCGATGCGTTTGTAATCGAGATTCAACGTGTACCACTCGCCGCCGCCGTAGTAAGTCTTGGCCTGAACGTAGACCGTTTTAGGCGCGATCTGGGTGAGTTTGTCGTAAGGGTTTTCCATGAAGTTGCCGGTGTCCATCAATGCGCCGAGCCATGGCGAAGGCACGGCATTGATGATGCGCAGCTGGCCTTCCGGTGTGCGGCTCAAGCCCCAATGATTTTCGAGCGCCAGCACCACCCCGCATGCTTCGGCTTTGGGAATGCATTTTTCGATGCTCTCGATGCACCATTTGAACCCGTCATCTTCAGAGCACCCGGGCAGAATCGGTTCGATGCCGCGCGCTTTCATTAAATCGTCAAAATCCTTGATCGTGTTCCATCGCCCGGAATTGAGACGGATGCAGGGAATCCCAAGCTCGTAGGCGATTTCGAGGCATTTATGTGTGTGTTCGACGTGTTTCTGGCGTTCCGCGGGATCCTGCTGCACGAAGTTCTGGTGAATGGACAGGCAGACCAGTTCGATCCCATTGCGGAACGCGTGGCGCCTGAGTTTGCGCAAGTAGCTACGTTGGTCGGCGGTCAACGGCTCCTTTTCCGGGATGTCCATTTGCCGGTGCAATACATCCACGCCCTCGACGCCAAATTCCGCGGCTTTGTCGATCACGGTTTCAATGGGAACTTTGGGATCGCGAAAGTGCCAATAGGAATAAGTGCAGACGCCGAGCTTAATGCGCTTTTTTTGGCTTTTGCCAGTGGTTTCCTGCGCCAGGCCCGGCATCGACAAGGTCGCGCCGGCACAGGCGGTTGCCGCGAAGAAAGAGCGTCGGTTCATCATAGGTGTTCGAAGTGAAAGTGAACGGCATGGTAACCACCTTCCCCCGGTGTGTCGAGCCGCCCGGCGCGTCGCGTTAGGGCGAAGGACGTGGCCGGGGACGTCGCAGCGTGACGTCCTCCACCAAAATGGTAGGGATGGCGCGCTGCGCCGTCCGGGCCGCGTTCAGCGGCGCAACGTCGGATGGAGGGTAACTCCTCTCGCATTCGTTCCGGCCGCTGGACGCGGCCGGGGACGTCGCAGCGCGACGTCCTCCACCAAATGGTAGGGATGGCGCGCTGCGCCGTCCGGGCCGCGTTCAGCGGCGCAACGTCGGATTGAGGGTAGCTCCTCTCGCATTCGTTCCGGCCGCTGGACGGGGCCGGGGACGTCGCAGCGCGACGTCCTCCACCAAAATGGTAGGGATGGCGCGCTGCGCCGTCCGCGCCGCTCAGCGGTAAATCACGATTAAAAAGGCAATCGATTCTGTCTTGCCGGTGTTCACCAGGGCATGAGACACATCGGCGCGGTAACTGGCAGAATCGCCCGGGTCGAGTTCCTCGGCATCGCTGGCAGATTCAATCCGCAAATGCCCTTTCTGGACGGTCAAAAATTCGCGCGTGCCTTCGAAATGGGGCGCGCTGCGCAAGGACCCGCCGGGCTGCAGACGGACTTCATAAAACTCGACGTCCTTTTCCAGGTTCAACGGCGAGAGCGTGCGGATCATGCAGTCCTTATCTGAGCGATAATGATAGGCCCGGTCGTTGGCCCGGATGACCGTGACGGCCGAGGCTGCGCCGGGCATCTCGATCAATTCGCCCAGAGTCAAACCAAACGCCCGCGCGATCCGCAGCGTGACCGCCAGCGTCGGGTTGGCCTGTTCCCGCTCGATTTGGCTGAGCATCGAGCGGCTCACTCCGCTGGCATTGGCCAGTGATTCCAAAGACCAACCGCGCGCCGCGCGCAGGTGTTTCACCCGGCTGCCCAGGTGCCGATTAATGGTGTCGGCCGGTTCAGAATGCGGTCCGGCTTTGGAAGCATTATTGTTCTTCATTGCCCGGGACTGATCGAAATCAAGTCCAAGTCACGTTTTCCTGAGCCAGAGTAAGCGCAAGCCCCGACGACGCGAAGTAAAAACAGTCAAATGCGCAGCGGGCACCTGCCTGGTGGAGAAGTTTCGCCGCGACCGCCGGCTGCAGCGGGCCGGACCTTGCCGCGCCAGTCCCGACTTTGCGCACGCTCCAAAAGGCTCTTGCCCGGCAGGGAACCCTTCCACTACGCTCGTGACAATGGCGAAGATCCTCCTGGTGGACGATGAATTGACCATGGTTCAAATGGTCGCCGATATGCTTCGCCAGGAAGGTCACGAGGTATTTCCCTTCACCAACATCGAGGCTGCTTCCGCCGCTCTGACCACCCATTCACCCGAGTTGGTCATTACCGACCTGTACCTCGATAAGGCGAATCCTCATGGGATGGAAATTTTGAAAAAGGCTCGTGAACTTACGCCGCCGGCGGTGGTGATCGTCATTACCGGTTTCGGTTCGATCGATACGGCCAAGGAAGCGATGAAGCAGGGCGCTTTCGATTATCTGGAAAAGCCTTTCAAAGTCGATGAATTCAAACTCTGCGTGCAACGGGCGCTTTCATACAACGCCGCGCTGACGGAAACAGTTTACCTGCGCAAACAGCTTAAAAAGAAATACCAGTTCAGCCAGATCATCGGCAGCGCGCCCAAAATGCAGCAGGTCTTCAAAATGATTGAGCGCGTCGCCGACACCGACAGCACGATCCTCATTCTGGGTGAAAGCGGCACCGGCAAGGAATTGGTGGCCCGCGCGCTGCATTTCAACAGCCGGCGCCAGTTCGCTCCCTTCGTGCCGATTAACTGCAGCGCTTTGCCGGAGAATCTCCTCGAATCCGAACTCTTCGGCCATCGCCGAGGCGCTTTTACCGGCGCCATCACGGATAAGAAAGGTCT
The DNA here is from genome assembly GCA_035651635.1 of Verrucomicrobiia bacterium. Lineage (GTDB taxonomy): Bacteria > Verrucomicrobiota > Verrucomicrobiia > Limisphaerales > UBA8199 > JANXQE01. The sequence goes on from DASRFK010000235.1 coordinate 27,308, forward strand.
GTTCCAGGAAGCCGACGGTGGAACGATTTTTCTGGACGAAGTTGGATCGATGTCGCCGTTGTTGCAGAGCCGGCTCTTGCGTGTTTTGCAAGAGAAAGAAGTGCGCCGCGTTGGCGAGAACATGCCCGTCTATGTAAATGTCCGGGTGCTGGCGGCGGCCAACGAGCCCCTCGAAAAACGAATCAAGGAAGGCACGTTCCGTGAAGACCTCTATTACCGGCTCAATGTCATCGCCATTCAGTTGCCGAGCTTGCGCGAGCGGCGGGACGACATTCCGTTATTGGTGGCGCATTTTCTCAAAGGCAAAACCAACCCGCAGAGCGGTCGCCCGTTTCAAATGACGCGCCAGGCCATGGAGGTTATGTGCCTCTATGACTGGCCGGGCAATGTGCGTGAGCTCGAAAACGCCGTGGAACGCGCCGCGGCGCTCTGCGAAGGGGAAGTGATCCAGGCGCTTGACCTGCCCCCCAGCGTCCTGGAGTCCGTGCATTTTCAAGCGACCGGCAAGGAGCCCGACGCGACCGTAGCGTTGCCGATCGTGCCCGATTCGGCGCTTTATCCTTTGCGCTCCGCCGAAGGTCCACTGACCGCCGCAGGGGCGGCCGCTGCGCCGGGCGCCCCGTTCTTGCCTCTGAAAACTTTCATGCGCGAACAGGAGCAAGCACATCTGAACCGCGCCCTGGAACAGTGCGGCGGCGATAAGGAACAAGCGGCCGTGTTATTGGGAGTGAGTCTGGCCACGCTCTACCGCAAAATGTCCGGCGAGGAAAAGGAGTCCTGAGGCTATCTCCCCTGACCAAAAGAGGGTGAATGTTTGCCAAAACTGGTGTGGCGCGGTCGGTCGAACGGATCCATGACGGAGGTGCCAGTGAATGCTGTTTCTGCCGCCAAAGAACCGGTCCTGAGCGAGAGCCGGCAGATGGTTTTACCTCGGAGGAGCGAATCACCGCCGCCAGATGAAACAGCGGAATTAAGTGTTGAGGAAGTGCAAATCCGGGCCGAAACCGTGACCTTGGTGCTACGGGAGATTCTCCGTGGTCCTTCTGGCAGTGATCGGGGGAGACGGTGAAGGAACGGAACACCCTCAGTCGACTTGTCGCAATTCATCCGTTTCTCTCCGGAGTGAAGCCGTCGATCCGCAGGCTGTTCTGTCAATGCGCGACCCTGCAGCGATTCAGTGAGGGCCAGATCCTCTTCAGCGAGGGCTCCCCGGCCGAACGCTTTTATCTCATTAACAGCGGGCAGGTGCTGCTGGAAGTTGCCGTGCCGGACCGAGAGATGCTGACCATTGAAGCCGTTGGGGCAGGCCAGGCGTTGGGTTGGTCGTGGTTCTTCCCGCCGTTTCAATGGCGCTTCACCGCGACGGCCGTGCAGCCGACCGAGACCATTGTTTTCGCGGCCAAGGCCCTTCGCGAACAAGCTGAATTGCACCAGAAGTTCTGTCATGAGCTGGTGGTGCGCCTGGGCGACGTGCTGGCCGGGCGATTGGAAGATGTGCGCACGCGCCTGATTTACGCGTCACAACAACGAGTGGCCTCGTGAGCAACGCTTCCGCGGGCTGCTTCTCTGACGAGCTATTTAAATAAGGATGGGCTTGACGACCTGGCCATGAACATCGGTCAGGCGATAGTGCCGGCCTTGGAAGCGGTAAGTGAGGCGTTCATGATCGATGCCCAGGCAATTGAGAATCGTCGCTTGCAAATCGTGAACATGGACGGGATTTTCTGCGATATTGAAGGAAAAATCATCGGTCGAGCCGTAGGTGATCCCCGGCTTGATGCCGCCGCCGGCGAGCCACACCGAGAAGGCTTTGCCATGGTGATCGCGGCCGTAATCGTCCTGGGTCAGACGCCCTTGGCTGTAAACCGTGCGCCCGAATTCCCCACCCCAAATCACCAGGGTGTCTTTGAGCAATCCCCGTTGTTTTAGATCCATGACGAGGCCCGCCGAGGCCTGGTCAACATCCTTGGCCAGCACCTTGATGCGTTCGGGCAGGCCGCCGTGGTGGTCCCAGCCACGGTGATAGAGTTGGATGAAGCGCACGCCGCGCTCGGCCATGCGCCGGGCCAGCAGACAGTTGGCGGCATAGGAGCCGGGTTGGCGGGCCGATTCGCCATAAAGCTGGAAGCTCGATTCGGGTTCGTTGGACAGGTCCATCAATTCCGGCATGGAGGTCTGCATCCGGTAGGCCATTTCGTACTGAGTCATGCGAGCCGCAATCTCGGGGTCGTGCACCTGCTCAAGCCGTTGTGCGTTGAGACCGTTGAGGGTGTCGAGCCAGTCACGGCGTCCCGCGCGTTCCAGGCCGGGCGGATCTTTGAGATACAACACCGGCTCGGCGCCGGAGCGCAATTTCACACCCTGGTAGCGGCTGGGCAAAAAGCCGCTGCCCCACAAACGCGAGAGAAGTCCCTGGTCGCCGGTGCCGCTGCTGGGAACGGAAATGAGCACGACGAAGGCGGGGAGGTTTTCGTTCTCGGAGCCAAGCCCATAATCAACCCAGGAACCCATGCAAGGGCGGCCTGGCTGTTGGCTGCCGGTCTGCAGGAAAGTGATCGCCGGATCGTGATTGATCGCCTCGGTGTTCAGCGATCGAATCAGGCACAGGTCGTCCGCGATTTTTTGCGTGTAGGGCAGCAGGTCGCTGATTCGGCACCCGCTCTGTCCGCAGTTGCTGAAGGCGAACTTGCTCGGGGCGATGGGCAGGCGAGCCTGGCCCGAAACCATGCCGGTGATGCGCTGGCCCATCCGGACGGAATCCGGCAAGTCCTGGTCAAAGCGGGCTTTCAGCTCGGGTTTTTCGTCGAACAGCTCCAACTGGGACGGCCCGCCGGATTGAAAAAGGTAAATCACTCGTTTCGCGCGGCCGGGGAAATGCAACCCAGTGGATCCGCGCGAGCTGTTGGTGGCGCCCTGAAGTACGCCGCCCAGAAGCTGGCCGAGGGCCAACGCGCCGAGGCTGAGCGTGGAGCGGGCCAGAAAACTGCGACGCGTCAGGAGGAACGGTTCATTCATGAATCAATTACGGCTAATTGTTTCGTCGAGATTTAAGATCAGGCTCGCCACGTTCGCGTAGGCCGCCAGTTCGATGGCGTCAAGGTGAGCGTCGGCCTGCGACGCACCGACCGACAGGAACGCCCGGGCCGCGGCGGGATCATTGCGGTACACGGTAAGTCGTCGTTCGAGCAGTGAACAAAGTGCTCCCCGCTCTTCCGCTTTGGGTTTGCGCGCCGTAGCCAATTGGAAGGCAAAAGTCAGGCGGTCGGCCGGCGAGGCGCCGCCCTGAAGCAACATCCGTTCGGCGAGCTTGCGGGCGGACTCGACCTGGTAAGTGTCGTTCATGGCGGCCAGCGCTTGGAGCGGGGTATTGGTTTTGGGCCGGCGCGCCGTGCAAACTTCCCGGTCCGGGACGTCAAAAGTGCTAAGCGAAGGATGGGGTACGGTGCGCTTCCAGAAGGTGTACAAACTGCGGCGATACAATTCGGGGCCGGAGGATTCGGTATAACTTGTGCCTGGATAATCGGCGGCGACGACGATGCCCTTGTATAGGTTGGTAGGTTGATACGGGTAAACAGGTGGGCCGCCGATCTCGTCGTGCAATAAGCCACTGAGGAACAAGGCCTGGTCGCGCACCATTTCGCCCGTGAGTCGTTGCCTTGGGCCATGCGCCAGCAGGCGATTTTCGGGATCGCGTTCGTTGAGGGCCTCCGTCGAGCGCGAATCCTGGCGATAGGTAGCCGAGTTGGCCAGCTGGCGCAGCAACCGTTTCACGTCCCAACCATGTTCTCGAAAATCCACAGCCAACCAATCGAGCAACTCCGGGTGGCTGGGGGCCTCGCCCTGGTATCCGAAGTTTTCCGAGGTTTTGACCAGACCGGTTCCAAAGAGGGCCTGCCAAAAGCGATTCACTACCACGCGGGCGGTAAGGGGATTGGCGGGATCGGTCAGCCATTCCGCCAGTCCCAGCCGATTACGCGGGGCTTTCTTCGAGAAAGGCAAAATGAATTCGGGCACGTCAGGCTCGACCCGATCACGCGGAGAGTCATATTGACCGCGAAAGAGGACAAAGGTGGGCCGTTCCTGCGGCAGTTCGCGCATCACCATCGTACTGGGGGAATCGCTCTCGATGGCGAGCAGGGCAGAACGGGCGCTGTGCGCGGCTTCAGCCGCCGGCGCAAATTCCGGCTGATGCTGCTCCAGCCAGGCATATTGCAATTGTTTCGCTTGCCAGGCTGTCCGTTGCTGCGGCGGTGTGTCAGCGGCAAACCGAAGCGCCGCGGCCCGCGCATGGGCCGCCAATTCTTCCAACGCCGCGGGCGCAGCGATGATTTCCGGACGAGCCAAGGCGCCCACAAAACCGCTTAGTCCTTTTTCGTCCGAACCGCCGATGACCGCCGCGCCCGTTGGCCCCAACTTCAGAGTGAGATCGTCGTGAATGACATCGCGGAACCATTCTTCGCCGTCCACCCAGACGCGCAGGCCTTTAGCCGCCATGGAACCATCGCAGGTGAGCAGTAGCTGATGCCATTCCCCCGTGGGAATGCTTTCGCGAGTGAGCAATTGGATAGCGTAGCCGGGCCAGCGGTGAGCCAGTCGCACGTCCAGTGCGCCCCGATTATTCAAACGCACCTGAAGGCCTTCGCCAAATTGCTCGGCGGAGGGTGGCACTTTGAAATTCGCGGTCGAGAAGAGCACCGCCTCGTTTGAGCCATCTCTCCTAACCCAAGTGGAAAAGGCCCACCCTTTGGAGTAGTCGGCTGCAGGCAGAGAATCCGTTCGCAGATTGGATTTGCCATTAAGAACCAGCGCCGGCTTTGCAAGCGGTCCGTTCGTGAGTAACCAGTCGCCGCGAATCTGGAATGGCTTTCCTCCTGCCAGGTTCGTCACGGATTCGGGGTTGGGCGAGGTTGGAAATTCGAGGCGTAAAACGTCGTTGGTCGTTGCCGCCGGTTCCCGGTATGGCAACCGATTGGCTATTTCATCAAGAACAACGTCTTTCCAGGTCCGCGCGGCCAGTGATTGCATTTTCATTTGTGCGGTCGCCAGCTCAGCCCGGTGCCGCGCCATCTCCAGCTGCTGTTGGCGAGTGGGCGCGGGCAGAATCGGTGCGGCATTGGCGAAACGCCCGTCTTCCCCGGTTTCATCAACGTTATTGAAGAAGGCGAAGAAGCGGAAAAAGTCCTTTTGTGAAATGGGATCGAATTTGTGGTCGTGGCAGCGGGCGCATTCCATGGTCAGGCCAAGCCACGCAATCGAAGTCGTGCGGACGCGATCGGCGACGTATTCGACGCGATATTCCTCGTCGATGATGCCGCCTTCTGAGTTAATGCCGTGATTCCGGTTAAATCCGGTGGCGATGAGCTGATCGAGCGTGGGTTTAGGCAGGAGATCTCCCGCCAATTGCTCGGTAATGAAGCGGTCGTAGGGCAAGTTGCGATTGAAAGCCTCGATGACCCAATCGCGCCAGCGCCACATGCTGCGGAGGACGTCGTTGTTGAAGCCGTGGGTGTCGGCATAGCGCGCCAGGTCCATCCAGTCTGAGGCCATTCGCTCACCGAAATGCGGGCTGGCGAGCAACTCATCGATTGCGGTCGAAACCGGGTCCCGCCGGCGGGACCAGCTTCGCAATTGGTCGGGTGTTGGCGGCAGTCCCGTCAAATCCAGACTCAACCGGCGCAGGAGAACAGATGTTTCGGCCTCGGGCGTGGGTGTGAGGCCTTCCTGTTCCAAGCGGGCGAGAACGAACGAGTCGATTTCGTTGCGGAGCCAGCGCTTATTCTTTACCGCGGGGAGCGTCGGACGATGTGGGGCGACGAAAGACCAATGGTTTTGCCACTTCGCGCCGTCACTGATCCAGCGCCTAATCAAATCAATGTCCTGGGGCGTGAGCTTCTTGCCGCTTTTGACAGGTGGCATGAGGTCGTCGGGATCCTTAGCCGTGATGCGTTCGACCAGTTTGCTCTCTTGAGGTTTGCCGGGGACGAGGGCAATTTCGCCATCAGGCAGAGGTTTCGTGGCAGCGTCCCTAAGGTCGAGGCGCAGCTTTGCCTTGCGCTTGTTCTCATCTGGCCCATGGCAGGGATAGCAGTTTTCCGCCAGGATTGGCCGAATATCGCGATCGAACTCGGGCCGTAAAGCCCCGGAGTCGGAACGGACAGCGGCCGGTCCAGCTCCCGCCTGCTCGACCAAAGAGCCAAAGAAAAGCAGTGCGCAAAAGGCAAAGAGAGAAAATTGGGCTTGGTGCGCCCGGCGGCCCGGGAACAGAACCTGAGATTCGCGACAGCGCATGTTCAGCAATATAGGATCGCGGGGAAGATCGGTTTCCACCGCTGAACTGCAAATCCTACCACGGGCCTGATTGGACATCCACGCTCTTTTACGCAGCGGCGGAAGAGTTTTGACTATTTAGGGGAACCTTGCCCCTTTTAAACCTGGATGGGCGCGAACACTGCTCGATAGAAGAGGGAGTCCTGCGACCTGGGCGCCTGGTGTCTACTCACCCTTAAGGTGAACAGCGCACACCGTAAGCCAAGCAATTTTCTTCCGGATCCGTGTACTCCGGATTGCGTCCGCGGTTTCATTTTGGCGCGGCAAACTCCTTCACCAAATCGGGAAGCTTGCAGTTCTGGCAAAGCGAATCGGAATGTTCGCAGAAATCGCGAACGATTTGGATTAGGCCTTGTTGGGCCGCGGCACCCCGCAAACACGGAGTATGGGCGGAGCCTAGCAGGCGTTGCCGCGCCAATTTAAGCAACGAGTTGTCTTCAGCCGCGGGCCAGTGGAAATACCGATCTTCCAAGAGTTGTTGGACGTCGCGGTTCTTGCCTTCGACCGCGCGGGTCCAAAGCCAGGGGATGACGACGTTCATCGCCAGGTCCGCCAGGCGGGTGGGCCCCAGCAGCGGTTGCAATTGCTTGAGCCGGGCCGAGCGCAAGGTCCAGTGCCAGGACCAAAACTCGTCCGCATCCACTTGCAGACAATCAAGCAGCGCGCCGCACATCGCGCTGTGCTTTAGATCGGCCGCACACCAGCTTTGCAGCCGGACGGTGAGCGGGCCTGCCGCCGACCAACCGGCGGCCAGAGCGAGGCGTCGCTGCGGATGATTGGCAGGACGCAGGCCGTGCAAACGCCAAGCCGCGCGCGGCAAGACAACATCCGAAAACTCGTCGCGTTCCCGCCACCATTGATCCCAGATCCCTCGCAGGTACGTGTCATTGCCCTTGCTCACGCCGGCCAGTTCGGCGGGAAGCAGGCCGCTCAGGCCCAGCAACCGCACCTGTAACGGCCACGCTTTGCCATGACTGCTCTGATTTACCGCGCCACCCCATCGAGGACGCAGTTCACCGAGCCGTTGCATCGGCCAGACGTTGTGCTTGTAACCCAGCGCGCGAAACAGGCCTTCCCAGAGTGATTGCTCCCATCCTACTTGCCTGGCACGCGCCTGGAACAGGGCCGCTTTGCTCCGCAACCGGACCTGCGCCGCCTGGTGCAGCAGTTCGAGCGTCTGCTCCGGAGAGAGGCTCCGCAAGGGCTCACAGCACTTGCCTCTCAGCATCTCGGGGAATCCCGGCATGGTCTCCCCACCCAGCCAGAGGCTCAGTTCTCCCAGCGGCGAATCGAGCACGTCCCGTAGACGGAGCAAAGGCGGCGCGCCGACCGCCGGCCGCTCGCTTTCCCAGACCACATGCAAGACGACGTTGCTGAACGCCGGGTTGCGGTCGTGCCCGTGCGCATGCCATCCGCTGGCGCGCAAGTCCACTTCCACGTCTCCTTGCCGCGGTGTGGCATCGCCGAACTGAATTATCGCCTGACGAAAATCCGGGCCGCCTTCCAGGTTATGAAAGCCGGGATGCAAAACCAGCAAGGCTTGTCCGTCCAGGGTCGCAAGCCGGTCGCGAAGCAAGCGCTGGTGCTGCCAGACGGCTTGCAACAGTTTTTCGGGCGGAGAATCGGTGTCCTCGCGCAAAACCGAAACCAGCCCCGACTCGACTCGCCAGCGAGCGTAGAAGTTGTCTTGAGTGAACGACACCTTACCTTTGCTTTTGCGTGGTTTGAGGCGCAGTGTCAAGCTCTACAAAAGCTAAGCTGGTTTATTAGTGATACAGGTTTAGTAAATGAAATGATACCTCATTTATGTCCGGGAAGGTTCGGAATGGTTTGGAAGAGTCCGAAACACTTCGGGAATGGACAAGGAATGGGGGACGAGCTGTAGCAGTAATGAGGTGCCACGTTACTGCACCGGCAGCAGCCGGTACAGTCGTGGCGACTTGCCCGCGGCTGATGAATCGAAATACAACTGCATCGAGTTGGTCAGGAACACGACGGCGAGCGGTTGCCAGTCATCGACCGGGCCGAACTGGTTGATGTATTCCAGGCGCTGCGAGCTGCCGATCGAGCCGGTCACGCTGAGGGCTGGAACCATATGGAGCTCAACAGTCGGACTGGGCCCGAAGCTCGACGGTTGCGAGGCGCGATAAAACCCTTGGACCGGCGGCGCTGAAGAATCGAAATACCATTGCGGGCTGTTGGTCAAGATGACTGTGTCCCTGGAGTTCCATGGGCCGGGCTGAGCCATCGTCGGTTTGTATTCAACGGTTATTGCCGTCCCGATCTGGCCTTGCAGAAGGATCCCAGGAACCGTGGTCCTTGGCACCGGCGCGATCACATTCAACACGGCCACGGCACTGGTCGAAGCGCCATAACTATTGGTGACCGTGACTGCGTAAGAACCGCCCAGGGCAGGCTGCACGTCGGTCAACTCGAGCACGGGACCGGTTCCGCCCTGCACCGGGGCAGAGTTCCAATTCCATTGGTAGGCCAGAGGACCAATGCCGCGAGCACCGACGACGAGACGGACGTTCGACCCGGCTTCGGCAGTTTGGCTCAACAGAGTACCAATGAGCACGGGCGGGCCAGTTGTGACAGTCAGTGTAACCGTGTCGCTGGTGGCAAAGCCCCAGGGATTGCCGGCTATCGCATAATACCGATTGCCATTCTGTGAAAGCTGCGCGTTAACCACCTCCAGCACGGAATTGGTGGCACCTTCCAGAGGTGCTTCATTGCAGTACCACTGGAACCAATACACAGGATTCTCCACTGGGATAACCTGAAACTGCACGTCCATTCCCGCCACGACACTTTGGCTTTGGGGCTGGACGCCGATCCGCGGCGGCCTGCAGGAGAGACAAACGTTGTCGAAGTTGAACCCGGAGTTGATCCCGGTGCCACCGAACAGGTGCAGAACCGGCAGTGCCTCCCCTAGCGCATCCGTCCCGCCGGCGACCCCGGTCGCAATCGGCGACCCTGCCAGGCCGCCACTCGGCGGCACGGTCATCCAGGCATTATTCCACGTGTGGCCGTCGCTGGCCTTCCAACCGTAAATCATGAAAGAGCGCGCGTCGCCCGCCGGCCA
>DASRFK010000236.1:0-9013 GCA_035651635.1 Verrucomicrobiia bacterium
GCGTGTTTTAGAATTCGGTTTGGAGTCCCGCCTTTAGGCGGTTTTGGCGCCGGGCCGCCTGAAGGCGGGACTCCGAACCCCATACGCCCACGCCCAAGCCGGTACTTCTAAAACACGCTCTAAGAGGATTGCCGCTTTTCTGCCGATCAACACAGATAACCGACAGATTTGGTCACACCCCAGTCAACCGGCCAGCTTGACGGGCAGGCAATCGCCACTAGACTGTCAGGCTATGTCATTAGGGAATGGTTTGCGCGCGACCCTGCCCGGGTTTCTCTTTTACGCATGAGAAAGCCTTCGGTCCTGGTCGTCTTTCTGACCGTCTTCATAGATTTGATCGGATTCGGCATCGTCGTGCCCCTGGTGCCGGTGTACAGCCGGCATTTCGGCGCTCACGGCATTGTGATCGGCGTCATCATCGCCTCCTTTTCCGCGATGCAGTTCATTTTTTCTCCGATCTGGGGACGGTTGTCGGACCGGTACGGCCGGCGGCCGATCCTGCTCGTCAGCACGGCGGGCGCAGCCTGTTCGTACGTGCTATTTGCGATCAGTTCGGGCCTGGAGAATCACCTGGCCGCGCTTGGGCTAATGATCCTGGCCCGCGCTTTCGCCGGCCTGTGCGGCGGAAACATCACGGTGGCGCAGGCGTACATCGCCGACATCACTCCGCCCGAACAACGGTCACGGCGGATGGGGCTAATCGGGATGGCATTTGGCCTGGGCTTCATTTTCGGCCCGGCCATCGGTGGCTTGAGTTTGAAGTACCTGGGTAGCACCGGGCCTGGCAGCATTGCCGCGTGCCTTTGCGCCGCCAACTTTATCCTCGCCTTCTTTATCCTGGTCGAAAGCCGCAAACCCACTTCCGAGCCGATTGCGCATCGGCCGCACTTGGACCAGTGGGCGCACACCTTGACGCAGCCGCGGATCGGTTTGCTGGTGATTGTGTTTTTCCTGGCGACTTTTTGCTTCAGCTGCTTCGAGAGCACTCTCCCGCTGGTCGTCAGCGACAACTTCCACTTAAACTTGCAGCGGGATGAAACCTCGGCCTCGACGGTCTCTTACCTCTTCGTGTATTGCGGGTTGATCGGAGCTCTCGTACAGGGCGGCGCGATCGGACGGCTCGTCAAAAAGCTGGGCGAGCCACGACTCATCGCCTTGAGCCTGGTGTTGACAGCCATCAGCCTCGCGGTGTTGCCATTTATTAGCGGCCGCGCCGACCTCTCCTGGCACGTGCTCCTGAGGCCGGAGGGCCGTTCCTGGTGGGAGATGCTGGGCGCACTGGCGTTGCTCTCGATAGGATCAAGCCTGACGCGCCCGCCGCTATTTGGATTGCTTTCGAATTTGACGGCTGCCCACGAACAGGGTGCCAACATCGGTGTGGCTCAAGGCGCCGGCAGTCTGGCTCGTATTATTGGTCCCATGTTTGCCACCGGCCTGCTGCCCTATCACCCTGCCCTGCCTTACCTCGCGTGCAGCGGAGTGATGCTCTGTACAACGGCGTTGCTTGTTCAACGGTTTCGGGCAGAAGGGTTGCCGGTGACATCGACCAACGCGCCCGAAGCAGCCAAATGAGCGGCACACGGGCATTCTGGGCGCAGCAACGTCCGATCACCACCCGGCCGCCCAACATTTCCGCCTTCGCCAGGACCAGTTCGCGGATCTCTGCGAATTAAAGTCCGCGCGGCTTTTTACTTCAAAAACAATTGAGCCGCAGCGTCGGCAAAGCGCAATCCCTGTGGTGTGAGTTGAAGCCGGTCTGGTTTGACCTCGGCCCAGCCCTGGTTCGTCAACTGCGCCATTTCCGCCGCCCACGTTTGGCGCAGGTCATGGCCGGTGACCTGGCGGAACTGCTCGAAGGGCCAACCGGCAATCAGCCGCAGCCCGAACGCGGCGGTTTCGCCTGCTCTGGCTAACGGAGGCAACTCTTCACCCGATTCCACGGGTCGTTCGCCTTTTTCCAACAGGTCACAATACTTCGGGGTATTGGAATAGTTCTTGGAACGAACTCCGCGCACATAGCTGGTCGCGCTGGGACCCAGCCCATAAAAGGAGCCGCCCCGCCAGTAATTGACGTTATGGTGGCAGGCCAGTGCGGGAATCCCCGAGTCAGTGCGAGGGCCGGAAACAGACTCCACACAATTATTCTGTGATTCGGGCGACGAATTGCGGACACTGGCGAAGTTCGCAACCTCATACTGTTCGAATCCAGCCGCGCCGGCCTGTTGAACGAGTTCCTCGTACATGGCGCAGGCAAGGTCCTCGTCCAGCTCGAATTCACAGGCCTGCAATTGCGCATAGAGCGCCGTGTCTTCCTCGTAAATGACCTCGTAACACGACAAATGTTGGCTGCCCATCGCGGTTGCCTCGACAAGCGTCTCCTGCCACTGACGCATCGATTGGCCTGGAATTGCAAACATCAAATCCAGGTTGATATTGGTAAAGCCGGCCTGGCGCAGAATATCGAAAGATTTGAACACCATTTGCCGCGTGTGGACACGGCCCAGTCGCTCGAGCAGTTCTTCGCTTAGCGATTGCACGCCCATCGAGATGCGATTGACACCGTGCGCCCTTAACAGACGCGCTTTGTCCAAAGAAACCGTGGCGGGATTGCATTCGACCGTCCATTCACTGGGGGCACGCAGATTCAAGTCGCCCATCGCTTTGAGAATTCGCTCCCATTGTTTCAGCGTGAGCAGCGAAGGGGTCCCGCCTCCGAAAAAAATAGTCGCCGGCCTAAGATCCTCCGCTACCAACTTCATCTCTTGGATCAGCGCGCTGACGTAGCGATTAACCAGTTCGCCATTGGACGCTTCGGAATAGAACGCGCAGTACGAGCACTTTTTCGCGCAAAACGGCACGTGCACGTACAAGCTGGTAATGGCGTCAGACCCGAACACAGTGCCAAAATACTTTCCCCAAGCCGAAACCGCGAACCAAAAAATCCTGACGCACCCGATAACGGTGTGCTCTCGTTACCCCCAATCATTGCCGCGACTTTCCCGAAACACGCGTAGCGCCGCCTTTGGTCCGCATGGCCTGCGGAAGTCTGCCGTATGGCAGACTGGAAAGTCTGCGCTACATCGCGTAGGCCAAAAGCCTGGCTCATACCAGCCTGGGTCGCAGGCCCAGGTCGCCGCCTTTCCAATTGCAAACCCAAGGGCCAAAGGCCCGCGTCATTCACCTCACGGCAGCAGCACAACGCGATAGAACTGCGGCGAACCGGGAACGACTGGCAGAGAAACGGAAAGCGCGTCCGCCGTGGCGGTAAGGGGCGTGCCCGCCGATTGCCACCCGCCGGAGGTGAGGGCATTCCTGGTTTGAAGCTGATAAATTCGATTTGAAGCTGTGTTCCACGTGATCAAAATCTGCCCGTTCGTTTGGAGAGATGCCCGAAGCAAGGGCGGTGAGACCTGGACTGCGAGCTGAGCCCCGGTGCTTGAGGCTGTCCCCGAACTGTTGGTCGCGACCACTGAATAAGCCCCGGCATCGACAAGTGTCAGGTTGCTGAGGGTAAGGACGCGAGCTGAACTGCCCTTGATGTTAGCCCCATCACTCAGGTTGGTGCCGTTCTTTTGCCACTGGTAACTCAACGGCGAGGCGCCACTCATGGCAACGCTAAAGCTCACTGACCCGCCCGTAGAGGCGACTTGCGCCAGTGGCTGCGCCGTGATCACGGGCGGCCCGCTGAAACCTAAACGGAATACGGTGCCAAATCCACCTGGGCCACCTGAGCTCGTGGTGCCGTACAGATTCCCGTCCGCACCTTGAGTCAGAGCCGTTATCGGATTCGCCCCGTCATTGAACCCGTCAAACTCCAACAGTGTGGAAAACACACCGTCGGGGGTCATGCGAAACACCGTCCCGTAATTGTTTGCCCCACCCTGCTCGGTCGTGCCGTAGAAATTGCCGTCATTCGCCAGCACAAGCCCCGCGGCGGGATAGGAACCATCGCTGAAATTAAGCGAATACAGAGTCCTGAACGCACCATTGGTGGTGACCGTGAAAAGCGTTCCGTAAAATTCAAAACCACGGATAGTATTGAATCGTGTCGCGCCGTACAACGCTCCGTTATCGCCGCGGACCAGGCTGCCCACCGGAACCAAGCCATCGCTGCCACCCGAAAACGAATAAATATTAGTGAACAGGCCCGCTGAACTCAGCCGGAACACGCTGCCATTGGTAAAAGCGCCTCCGCTCGAGGTGAGTCCATAAAAGTCGGCACCGTCCGAGGCAAGCAAGGCATCGGCCGGGCCCGTTCCATCTACGCCGCCGGAGAAAGAGTGCATCGTGGCCAGATGGCCGGCCGGGTCTACCCGAAAGATCGTGCCCCAGCCGTTTTGCCCGTCGCTGGAGGTTGCCCCGTAAAAAGAGCCGTCCGGTCCCTCGGCTAATGCGACCTGGGGCGCGCTGCCGTCAGCTGCGCCGCTGAAGATGTACAAGTTGGTTAACGCGGCAGACGGCGCGAACGAAAAACTAGTCCCGGCGCCAAGGGTCCCTCCGGCGCTAGTGGTGCCATAAAACAATCCATTTGAGCCCAAAACCAAGCCGGCCCGGGGAAGCGCGCCGTTGGTTCCATCGAATGAAAGAACCGAGACGAACCCGCCGTTGGTTCCAACCTTGAAAATCGTTCCCTGGCGATACGTGCCACCCAGCGGGGTTGTGCCATACAGAAAGCCGTCTCCGCCAGCGACCAACTGGCTGGGCTTACGGCCGTCTACGTTTCCCGTGAATGCGTATAATGTACTGAGCAATGTCCCTGGCGCCGTAACGGGGACCACCGTGAGGATCGCATTGGTCGTTTGCGCCGTACCCAGCGCATTGGTCGCGATGAGAACATAATTGCCTCCGTTACCTTCAGTCGCGCGGGTGATGATCAATGTGGGTGTCCTGGCGCCAGCAACATTGCCGCTCTCCAGCACGTTGGTCCCGTTTACCTGCCACTGATAGCTTAGCGGCAGGTTCCCACCAACAGCGGCACTGAGAATGACCGAAGTTCCAGGCACCACGGTTTGATTTGTGGGCTGGAGCGTAATGACCGGCGCCGAGCTCAGGACCTGTAATCTGGCCGCCGCGCTCGGGACTGAACCAAACGCGTTGCTCACCACAACCGAATAAAAAGCCGAGTCACTCAAACCCACATCATTCAAGGTCAAAATGCGCCCCTGCGAGCCAACGATCCTGGCGCCATCGACAAGGTTCGTGCCATTCACTTGCCATTGATACGCAAGCGGAGAACTACCGAAGCTCGCCACATTGAATTGGATCGAGGATCCCACATAGGCCGTGACTGGTGCCGGCTCACTCGTAAGCTGCGGCGCAAACGCAGGGACCCTCAGACGGAAGATGACACCCTGGTTATTCGGGCCGCCATTTTGGGTCATCCCATACAAACTGCCATCCTCCGCTTCAGTCAGGGGCGCCTCCGGGTTGGCGCCGTTGAACCCATCGAACTGAGCGATGGTCGTCAGCGCACCACCGGGGGTGAGGCGGAAGATCGTGCCCAACCCAAACGTGCCGCCGTCGCTGGTTGTGCCGTAGAAGTTGCCGTCGCTGCTAAGTAGTGGCGTCGCCTGGGGATGACTGCCGTCGACCGGGCCGGCAAACGAGTAGACATTCGATAAAACGCCGGCGCGCGTCACGCGAAAAACAGTGCCCAATCCAAAAGTGCCGCCTGAGCTCGTCACTCCACAGAAGCTCCCATCGGTCCCCTGGCTCAGCGAAGCCATTGGAAAGGCGCCGTTCGTTCCGTCAAACGAAGCCAAAGTCGTAAGCGGCCCGCCAGGAGTCATGGTAAAGACCGTCCCACTTCCGAACCGGCCGCCTTTGTAAGTCGTTCCATAGAGCTGGCCGTCCGAACCGAGCGTCAGTTTGCAATGCGGGAAGGCGCCGTTGGTGGAATCAAAAGGCACTTGGACCGAGTAAGCGCCGTTGGTATCGAGGCGGAACAACGTTCCGAAATGAAAGATGCCCCCTTCGTAAGAGGTGCCATAGGGACTTCCGTCAGCTGTTTTGGTCAAGCCGGCCGTGGGCAGAACTCCGTTGGTATGGTCGAAATCAAAGAGCTTGGTGAGCAGGTTATTGGTCTCTAATCGAAAAATCGTTCCGAATCCGTTCGACCCGCCTCCAAAAGTCGTTCCGAGAAGTGCTCCATTTGCCTGCTGGAGCAGGTCGCCATTGGGATGTTTACCGTCGTTTGTTCCCGTGAAGGAGTAGAGCGTTTGAGGAACTCCGTTGGTGTCGATGAAAAAGACCGTTCCGGAACCATCTACTCCACCGGCCTGAGTGGTTCCAAAGAGCGTGCCATTGAGCCCTCGCGTCAATCCATTTGGGTGGCCGCCGCCAGCGGCGCCAGTAAAACTGTAAATGGTTTGTTGAACCAGCTCGGGAGTGGTGAGCATCGCCACGTTCAAGATCGCCTCAGCACTAAACCGAAAGCCGAGCGTATTGGAAACCACCACTGAATAGGTATTAGCATCGGCCGCCGAGACATTCGCCAGGCGCAGCGTACTGCTTCTGGAGCCGCTCAAGTTCCCACCATCGGTCAGATCGGTCCCACCCATGCGCCATTGATAAGAGAGCGGAGCATCACCGTAGGCCACCACGGAGAATGCCGCCTCTGCGCCCGGCAAAACACTCTGCCCAAGAGGCTGAGACATAATCACCGGGGGTGAAGAGGTTACCATCAGGACGGCCCCGGCGCTATTTGTCAGGCCGGCGGCGTTGCTGATCCGCACCGAATAGGTTGCATTAGCGTTCGGCGTGACGTTAAGCAGCGTCAAGACGTTGCTTTGCGCGCCTGAAACATTGTTCCCATCGGTCAGATCGGTTCCATTCGTTCGCCATTGAAATGAAAGTGAGGCATTGGGAGTGGTGCCGACGGCAAGCTGGACCGTGGCGCCGACCGGGACGGTTTGATTCGTTGGTTGAACGAGGATTACTGGCGCTGTCACCACGGCCAGCGTCACGGTTCGGCTCTGGACAAACCCGTCATTGAGGTTCGTGAACCAGACGTCTGCCGAGTGAGTTCCCGGAGCAAGAAGGGAGGCAGCGGAGTTAAGGCTAAGAGTCACGGGGGTGGCTGCCACGCCGGGAGTCAGGAATCCAGAACTCGGTAACGCGCTTAACCAGTTTGCTGGCACGCTTACAGCCCAGGAAAGGACACTGGAACCGGTATTTGTCAGGGTATAAACCTCCGAGACCGGGTTGAAAGGGCCTCCCGCCGGGCCGGTGAAAACAAAGCCCAATCCGGGACTCACTTGCAGCGCATCCGGCGGCGCCAGCAGAGCGCTGATGAGATTGCTTCCGCTTGGTGTTCCCCACCCAGTGCACAGATCATAGCCCGACACGGCGAAGAACTTATTTGGACTAGCCGCTGTGGTGTTGTTTCCCGTGGTGACGTCGTGAAAGCAACCCGCGAATGCCGCGCTTTGGCCAATGGCATACAGGGCGGGATTGAGAAACCCGATCGGTGGCTGGTAACCGGCTCTCGCCTGTTGATTGGCCAGCGCGGCGAATCCCGCCCACAAAGGCGCCGCGGCACTGGTGCCTGCCACAGACCCCTGCTGCCCATTGTTTGCGATTGACCAAATGACGTTGTCAGCGAGGGCCGCGACGTCGGGAACATTGCGCAGAGTCGTCGAACCTTGGTTGGCCGCCATGTTGATCCCTTTTTGCCACGCTGGAATCGGGTAGTTTGGACTGATGCCGCCGCCGCTATCGAACCACGCGCTCTCGGATACCCAGGCGCCGCTTGGGGTGCTGGTGACCAGCGACGTCCCCCCAACCGACGTCACAAAAGGATCATCCGCCGGAGGCCCTACCGTTCCAAAGGCGCCGTCATCGCCTGAGGCCACGAAGAAGGATTGGCCCTGCGCCGCGAACTGTTGAAGAATTTGCTCGCGCGTCGCATCCACCTGTGGACCAAAGGCCCAGGAACAACTCAGCTGCCGCGCCAGGTTATCGGTGGCCATCCGGTTGAGGATGTCGTTGCCGCTTGTTCCTTCGTAAACGATCACCTTCGACAACCCCGGAGCCATGGCAACTGCCATCTCAATGTCCAAAGCCACTTCGCCATTGTTAAGTCCCGGTGCACGATTGACTCCGTCCACCAGCGCATTTGTCAGCGTCACGTGCGGTAGTCCAGCCAGGTCTTCATACTCCTTTATGTCGTTTGGGTAATAGTTGTCGAACTCCACCAATCCGACGGACTCGCCGGCGCCGTCGAGCGGCACACCCGGTGCGTAAGCGTTGCGGAAATCGCGCCCGAAAAATGTCCCCTCGGGGCCCGAACCGGTCGCCACGAGATTTGGCTGAGGGGTACCAGCGGACTTGGGGGCCGCACCCTTCATCATCAATCGCGCCTTCAAGTTCGCGGGCCGGGGAGGATGGAAATCATCCAACCCGGAAATCGACAAGAGCGGGATGCGCGAATCAACCGTCGGTTCAGCATCGGGCGCGTAGAAGCGCCGAGCTTCGGTTGGATGCGGATAGAGGCGAAGCTTTAAATGCAACGCGTGCCCGATATCCCCGGACGCCGCGTTCACATCCAATAACATCCGGTTGCCATGAGTCCGGGTCACGACAAAGTGATTCGAGTGGGCGAAGGCGACCAGCGAAGCGTACTCCTGTTCGCTAGGCCCGAATTGTTCCGCGAACTGCTGAGCCGAGAGGAAGTGGCGATATTTTGGACTGGACGGATCGTAAAGTTCCGCGAGCAAATTGGTGAGTATCTCGCGATTGCGCAGCGGCAATCCGAGCGCCAGGTTAAGGCGCCGATCGGTGTCGACCGTCCCGACTGGCGTCAACCCAGCAGCCGCACGGGGAATATGTCGCGGAAGAACCTGCAGTTCCGCCGCGGAACCTGGCACCGAAAAAAGCAACCAAGTCGCAATGACAAGTAGATAAATCGGGTCGATTCTAAAATTGCGAACGGTGGGAAAGATAGCGCGCCTTTTGTTAACTAAAGTCGTGAACTTGCGCGCCTATCATCAGAAATCCCGCTGAAAATGCAAGT
>DASRFK010000237.1:0-8827 GCA_035651635.1 Verrucomicrobiia bacterium
CCACCGCCGCCACCACCACCGCCGCCGCCACCACCGCCGCCGCCACCACCACCACCGCCGCCACCACCACCACCACCGCCACCACCACCACCACCACCGCCGGAACCGTTGCCCCCGCTTCCGTTTCCGCAGCCATCGTCGCCATCAGCGATACCTGTATCAAAGCCACGCCCGTAAACACCCGCAGCCTGATCCAGGGTCAACTCATTCCAAGAAGCCGGCATTCGGTCCTTTGGCACCAGGAAATAGCCGCTCGCCTCGGCGATGATATCCTTGGCCTGGAGCCAGCGGACCTTGCCAAAAGTCGGGTCGGCAACCAAGTACGCCGTGCCGTGCTGTTTCAAAATTGCGGCATAGTGATTCTGCTTCCAATGGACTATAGAAGGGACAACCAAGCTTTTCTCGTCTCCCCATGAAGCGGAGACCATTTCCAAACCAGCGTTCGCTGCAAGTTTCATCACTGTTGCCATGTCGAACCCACCAAGAGGTGAAGGGATTTTGTCGATGGGCACGACATCGAAGGAACGGCCCTTAAGCTCTCGGCCGACGTTCATCAGCGCGAACGTGCCACATTTGAAACAAATCCCAGGATTAGACAACATCATGTGATAGCCTTCTTTTGTGTTATCCACGAGATGTTGCAGTTGGCCGCCGTCAAAGACCCTGCCCTGCGTTTCGGCGAACAAATCGCGCAGTGTGTCAATCCGCCCCAAGCTGGCCAGGAGCTTTGTCCAGTAAGCAAAGGCGAAATCCGCTACCGTTTTGCCAGATCCGCTGGGCTCCTGGTGAGTGGCTTGCCATGCCGCTTGCCAATGATCGAGAGCTTTGCTGTAAAGGCCGTGCTCGTAGTCGAAGCGCCCAAGGTTGGCGCGGATGGAGGGAACCCATGGCGAGGAGGGATGGCTTGTGATAAATCGCTCCAACCCTTCCAGGCTGGCTGAGCCGGGATTACGCATCACGTCTTGAACTTCTCCCCACAGTTCCCGATTCTCAGCCTCTGAAGGGGGCTGCTTGCCGACCCAGACCAGCGGCTGATAGAATACCGCAGCGTCGCTGATTTTTTCTGAGAGTTCCTGGCCCTCCTGGGCCACCGCAAGGTGCATTCCCAAAGCGACGAGACATGGTAGGCTACTTAGTCGGAACAAGCGAAGCGCGAGCAACCCACCTGTAAGTTTGGAGCGGTTCTTGGAACTCCGCGAAATCTGAGATGAAGTATTCATTGCGCAATAAAGTTGAGTTTAAAATTATGGAACAGTTGAGCCGTTCTTGGGCCGGGTGATAAGCACTTTAAGACCGAGGTCTCCTGGCGAATTCCAGCTTATTTCGCCGGACTCAACAGAACCGTTACCGTTAATGTCCGAGAGATAATCGGGATTGCCATCCCCATTCGTATCGATGGGGTTTCCGCTTGAATCTGTAGCAACATAGTGATATGAAATGTCCAAAAGGCTGTTTGTTTCTTTGATTTCGTTTCCACTCACCAGGTTCGTCATGACGGTGTAGTGGTATAGCCCAACCTGGCTTGCGAGAGTGTTCGTGTCGGCGTTGATTAACGTGCTGCTGCTCAGCAAATAGTAGTTTCCGAGAGGGCCTACCTGGTAGGAGGGCGGGGTAGTAAGCACTTTGTCAGTCGGAAGCGTCGGGGTCAACTCATCGTGATTCGTGATATAGGCGTTAAATCCTCCCTTGTAAGCCAAGCCGCCAAGATTAGAGATCGTCGGCGAGTCAAACAGATTGTCAGCAATAATCGAATTGGTGTCTTGCGGCCAGAAATAGAAACTCCCCTGCCAAAATAGGTTATTGCGATAAATTGCCTGTCGACCGTCAGACGGCTCAATATCTGTATATACCCGTTCGAAGAGGCAGTTGGTGAGAACAATCGTGTTTTCAAAACTGTCAAACTGGCCTCCATGGAACTGACAATCCTGAAAGACAAAAAGGCTCGTGTTCAGCCCGTAGAAATGAGGAACCTCCTGTGCGAGGACGGAGAAATCAGCAAACCGCACATACGCTCCCGCATCGGCCGGCGTAAACCCGTCCGTTATGAGGGCATACGACGGACTAGCCCAATTTGTGTTCGCTTGCTCCTGGACTGTGTTAAACGCACAGAATTCGGCAAGTGCAGTCGGAGTTCCCTGACAGTTCAGGCTCGCGCTGCCACCCAGACCGAAGCCGTAGGTGAAGGCATTGGTGCCAAAAAAACCCAGCGCCGCACCTGGGTTGACAGTGATCGCCGCATTCGTGGCGTAAAATGCGCAAATGGCATAATCGATCGGGTCATAATGAAAGCCCAAATCGGGAGTATCCGTGTCCCGCTGCGCCTGCGCTGAAAAGGTTGTCGGGACTGTAACTGTCTGGGGCCCGTAGACGACGGGCGGGTATGTAGTTTTCTTTTTGAGCCGTGCCAGGAGGCCGGCGTCAATACCGGTGGTACCAGCATTCCGATAGGGACTGTCGGCGGCGAGATAGTGAATGGCAGTCCCAACGGTCTGGAAGACCCCAGTGTCAGAGTTGACGATTGCGTCATAATTGGTTTGGGTTGTGGTGCATTGCCAGTTTGTGACGGCCGCAAAAAGACAGTTTGTGAGCCGAACAGTTCCGCTGGTGTTCCCGAAGAAATTCGTACAATAGTGCGCGGTCAGGTTCACTGCCGTGAACGTTCCAGCAGCGGTGTTGGCGAGCATGCCGTTAAGCAAATAGGCCAACACGTTATTTACCGTCGGCTGCGTGCTTCCTGCGGCGAAGGCATTTCGGCACCTCACGAGTTGGGAATCCTGCAGGGTGGTGCTGGCGCCCGCCACAGCGTTGCTCACGTAGTGGAATCGAAGATTGGACAGGGTAATTGCGCTCGGAGCAGTCGAGAGGTCGAGGGCAGTACCAGCATAGTAGCCGCTTGGATTCCCTGTGCTTCCGCCAATTTTCTGGCCGATCGTGTCATCATCTTTCGCGGTAAAGGCGGCAATCCGATACTGACCAGTCTTGCACACCACGTTGCTGGCCGTAATGGTTGCTACTGACGTATTTGTGTATTTCACAACGGTTCCGCCCTCGATGGTTAGCACTCCATTTATGTTCACGATCCCGCTCACGTAATACGTAGTGTCCGACTGGAGGACCAGATTTGTTTGACTCGAAAGAAGCGTATAATCCATCGCGAATCCCTTCCCGGTCATATTGGACTTTGCAAGTTTGAATGGTGATGTGCTTTTCTCCGATTTCCGTCGCAGCGGCACTCTTTGCGCGAGAAGAATCTCTTTTGGCTGGGCTTGACGACGGCTATTCATCGCCGATCCGGGCGAGGGCACGCTCAAACTTGACAAATCCGCTGCTATTGATTGCAGCGGGACCTGCTCAATCAGGAATGTACGCCCTTCCGAGGAGACCCACTGCTTTGTCACTGGCACGCGATTAGTTTCATCTCCAAAGGCAAACGCCGACCCGCGGACCATTTGCATGGTGCCGAAATCGATACGAAGGTCTGCCCCGTCTTCGCTTGATAGAACGTCCAATGCTGGCGCGGGCGGGTTGTGGAACTCAGTTATGACCTGAAGCACGGTTGTTGCCGGATCGAGTCCCCAGTCTGACGGAGAAGGTGGCTGTTCTCGGAATATTACAAACTGTTCCAGCCCTCCAATCGACATTTCGTAAAGCACGTCAGCCCGAAAATCGGTAAATGCATCCGGGAAAGCGGCCTGCCTTCCCGATGGCAAAAGTTCTCCATTCGAATCCTTCGTTTCCGCTATGAGCACTGAGTTGCCGCTCGCCTGATCGAGATAGCTGATTCCAACCGGATTGCTTGCAAGCCGCTGTCCGTCTGGAAGTATTACCTCGATTGCCCCTGGAGTGTTTATGTTACCCAAAAAGCGCACTTGGTGAAGCGCGTTCGTCGATTGGGCGCCCGTTGACGTTATCGACAGTGTGTCGCTTGAGGAAACAAGTTCACCATTTACCGGGTGCATCATGCCGGTTGCAATTTCAGTATATGAATTCGTTCGTGGCCTTAAGTTCCCCGATGTGTCCGCCACCCAGGTGACTTTTTGGAAAATCCGCTCGTGGAGCCCCTGTTTCACCAAGGTATAGGTATCACTTGGACTTTTAGCACTCGCACCAGGAGTGATGATAGACTGAGCGTGCGTCATGACTGAGAGACCGACAAAGGCTGTTGTTAGGAAAAAGATTTTTAGCATTTCAAAACTCCTTTCAGACTGCGGCTGCTTCACGTGGGGTTTATCTCAACGGCGAACCCCATTCGTCAACAAACTTTGTAAAGTACAATTCCGATTAATCAGTCCTCTTCAATTTCATTCATACTCCTTATTATGAAAGTGCTGGTTTTCTAGGAAATCGTAAAACTCGAAGAAATTTGCAGCAAAACGCTGACTGACAAGGAAGCACTACTCTGAGTTGTGTTGCCAATTGGCAACACGGGCTGCGGAAGAGCGAATTCAGTCACGACGACATGCTTAAAAGCACTGAACTCTATTTGTGAGGTGGCAGTTCAAATGCCTTTGAAATCACCCTTTCGATTCGTTCGAGCTCCGCCTTCGCCTTCTCCAGTTGCTCAAGCTTAATGTGCCTTTTAACCTGGTCGATTAAGACAAGAACCTCGCCGATGGCGCCGTGCGGGAGGTTCACTCCCTTTTCAAGGCTAGTTTTAGCATTGCGCCTCCGCGGATTGCCAAGCAGCTCATCTACTAATCCTCCAATGAGGGCGGACGTGATCGGTCGTTCCTGAGCTCGCTCCATAACGCGCTTCCATACAGTCGGAAATTCTTCCGGCTTTACTTTCAAAAACGGGCGCATTTGGAATTCACTCGAAGGACGAGGGGTGTCATCTCCGGCTGGCAAGAGTCGCAGCCGCTCCGCTGCCCCGATCACGCGCCATGCATACGTACGGCCAATTCCCCACCTTTCATTGCAATACTCCTCGAAAGTCGAGAAGCTCCCTCGATAGAGCTCCCCCGCTCGAATGGCCAGCAATGCATTCCCCACTTCGAAAAACGTGCCGAGGCCTCTTCTCAAGATTTCCTCGTAGCGGCTCAAAAGTTCCTCCTCTGAGGCTGTGAGTGCCACTGCATCTGGGTTCCTGGTCCTCGAATTCCTCTTCGATTTGCACTCGATTTTATCTTTGCGAATGCGAAACTTGGCGGTTTTCATAACGGTCCTCTCAATCGCGCGACTGCAGAACCCTTCTGCGGAATGCTCCTCAGTCCCATCACCACATTGTTGCCGATTGGCAACTTGCGCCTGCAGATTGTCGATCATTTGAGAACAACTATCGATCAACATTCCTCGACCTTACAAAAAAGTTTCTGGCATCATGTAACGTATTATGCAGGCATTGAAATCTATTTCGCACCACGCTTAATCTCAACCGAATCAGATCGGGAAAAATACGCAACTCCCTATTTCCGGGTCGATCGGCGGCAAACAGTAAATGGGATCTCGGGGAGGCCTGGTTTACAAGCTTCTTACGGATTCGCTGAAATCTACGTTCGCCTTCTCAGTTAGGAAATGGTCAACCTGACCGCAGGCAACCTCAGAGGGCCTTTTTGCCTGCCCTTTTGGCTGCTGCCCATCTGCTTTTTGCAATCGCCGAGATTTTTGCTCGAGTTTCAGCGGACATCTTCGGCTTCGGTTGCCAATTCTTTTTGTGGGTGCCTTTGCGCACCTTAGCCCATCTCTTCAGTTGCGATGCCCGGATTCGCGCTAAGCCTTCAGCGCTGATCTTCCGCCTTTTCCCCGGCTGAGATGACGAACCCTGTGCGCCGAGCGTTCGACGGAGTGTATTCTGTAATTCTTCGATTCGCTCGCGCAGGACCGCAGCCCGCCGCAATTGCTCAGGCGACAGATCGATTATTGTAGTCATAACGACTTCAGTTAACGTCGTCTGGTTCTTACGGGCACTCTGCACGGAGTTCTGGTCCGGGTCAATCCTTCAAGTGATTTCGCGAATAAGGCGTTCCGCGAATCCACTTTGAATCCTTCGTATTAGCCCTGGCTGCGCTGGAGCTTCTGCGGAGATTGGAGACCCAACCAAGCGACGGTAAGTTTTCTAGCGGCGCCGGCTTGGTTGTCACACGACATGGAGAGCCTGACCGACAACCACACATTCACAAAATCATGTTTTTAATGATCAAGCCGCGCTACAATTAAGGACTTCCTCAACGAACTCAACAAACTGTCTATCTTGAAGTGCCCTCAGCTCCTCCCATATTTTCTTCGGAACTGGAGCGGCGAAGAATGTGCGAATGTCGGTTTGCAGTCCCTCCAGGTGAACAAATAATCCTGCCTTCATGGCCCGGTAAGCGCTGTCCAGATGGATTATCAGCATCTTTACAAAGAGCCGCTCCGCAACCGAGATCGGCCTATCGACGGGCTGTTTGGACCTAAAAATGTTCTCCAGCTCGGGCCGCGAATAGAGGACGTTCCAAATCTGGATATAGTCCTGCTTCATTGCATTCAGGTTGCTGATTTGGCGGGCGCGGGTTTCACGCCGGGAGGTATGTATCGCGAGGAGCAGGCTGGCCACAATGCCCAGGCTCTGAAGCAGATCAAACCAGTTTTTTGAAACCAAACCGAGGAATGCCACCCGGGCAGTATACAGGATTGTCCAGGCGCGTACAATCCAGGCTCAACGCTATCTCCTCACTGCGCGGTAGATTCGATAAGGGAAGTGGGGCGATTCCTGGTCGGAATAAGTGGCTCTGCCCGTAAAATTCGTGATCGTGGCAAGGGGCACCCAATCGACCGCATTTGTGCTCGCCTGAAATTCGAGCAGGTCGCCTTCCACTCCGAAGCACGAAAGCTCCAATGGCAAGAATGTATCAAGCGTCAGGCTCATGGAATGCGTGAAATGCGCGGTGATGACTTTGCTTGAGTCCATGATAATTTCGACCTCGCGATTTGTTCCGGTGGCATCCCCGCTCCAACCAAGGAATCGCTGCTCTCCGAACGGAGTGGCCGTGATGACGTTTGTGATCCCAAGGGCATACCTGTTTGTCCAGGCAGTAGCGGTTTTGGTACTTCCCCCGCCTTCTGAGAGAACGGTAAGGGTCACCTGACCTGCCTGAAGTGGCGCAAACAGGGCGGAAACGGTTTGCGTTGGATTGCCCACAGCCAATTGGAACGGATTGACACTGCCGGAGCCGGCATTCCCCCAGAGGGCGAAGTAATTGCTCGCCGCGGGCATTGCGGTAAACGTAACCAGCGTTCCGGCCGGGTAAAGAGGAAATGAGGGTGAAATGCTGACCGAGCCATTTCCTGCCGTGGTTGCGCTGAGGGTCGTTCCGAATGTCGGCCGGATGACTTTGGAGCGGTCCATAACGATCGTGTTCGTGGCAGTGCCGCTGAACAAATCACCGTCCCAGCTCATGAAAGTCCAGCCGGGGTATGCCACCGGACTAACAGTGACAACGGCGTTGCTGAGGTAGAATGGCCCGGGAGGATCGAGCAAAGCATACCCTCCGGCTCCGAAAATGGTCGTAAGCCCATAGACCGGAACAATCGATATTTCTAGCGGTTCGGAAAGGACAGATTGCGAGAAGTCGGCGCTGTATGCTACCGCCCTCACCGTGGCGTTTTGGGAAACCGAGAAGGGGCCGGCGTAGGGCGTACTACCAAAGTCAGGCTGGCTGCCATCGAGCGTATAGAAAATGCTGCCATTCGGGAAGCGGCTCTGGATCGAAATGGCGTTTTGGACGCCCACGTTTGCATTCGAAGCCACGATTTGCTGACCATCGACGGTAAAGAGGATGTCCTTCACCACAAAATTGGCCGGCGCGGAATTGCTCACGCCAAAGATGTTGCTCACAGAAAAGAAGTATTGTCCGGAGTTCGCCGTCGAAAGGTTTGTGAGCGAAAGTATGGATGACAAAGAGTCCGAGATGGTTGTGCTCACGAACGCGTTTGTGGCGCCAGGAATTGGCACGCCATCCTTCCACCATTGAAACGTGTATGGCTGGCGACCAAAGGCAGTGCCCCGCAGTTGGGCGTTCGTTCCACCCAGAAGTATTTGGTCTTTTGGCTGCTCGAGGATCCGGGGGTAGCAGGAATCAAAAGTCACGGTAACCATTGCATCGCCGTTCAGGCCGGGCAGCGTTTCGGTATCATTGGTGATTATCGTCCAATCGGCAACAGAGCCAAGAAAGGTATTAATGTCGACGGCAATCTGTTGGTTCCAAAGGTCAAGGGGCGACCACGACGGTGCGGGGGTCCAGAGGAACTTGGCGCTGACATCTTTCACGTAGTAGCCCCTAAACGCTTGGATATCGATTGCGGGAGCCGCCCCAGCAGTGTATTGGCCACCGCCAGAGACAGTCCCACCCAAGGGCAGGTTGGTCACAATCGTAAGGGTGGCTGGCTCTGCTGACAGTGCGGAGAGTGCCAGGACGGCAAGGGAGAGCGCGGCGAGTCTCATAAACTCTTGGTGGGTTGAGATGGAATCGTGGTGGGGAAAACCAACTACGGTCCGTTTGGGATATGGGGCTTCGCTGCCAAAAGCAGATTTCGAGGGATGAGCACAATTCTTTCGTCGGCGCCGCACCCGGCAGTCGGTGGCAAGTTGGGCTTCGTCTCTAACGTGATATCGATCCCGATAATGGCGAAGTCCCCCGAAGAGAGTTCGAAAATGTCAGGGCAGCCGTTAAGGGCAACGGTCCGCGCACCGTTTGAATGGGGATCTGGACCGATTCGTCGGACAAACACAAAATTGGGATTCATATTCAACTCCGGAATTGATGGGTGGTTCTCCTCCGCCCTTAATGGCAATCCGACTCACATAAGCCGTTTTTTGAGGAAAAAACATCCCAAAGTATGTACCCCCCCC
>DASRFK010000238.1:0-41693 GCA_035651635.1 Verrucomicrobiia bacterium
AAGAAGGCCAGGGGGTAATCGAGCTCGACTTGAATCGTTCGCGGATCCAAAGCCCGAATGCCCAGCTCAGTGGGATCTTTGAGTTGGCCGTTGTAATAGCGCTCGGCATTGTGGATATAAAAGAGTTGGCCCGCGTAATCGGAAGCAGTGGCCGGACTTAACGCGCGCAACCACGAATACAGCACATCGGCACTGGTGATCGGTTCGCCGGTCGACCAGGCTGCGTTGGTGCGCAGGTGAAAAGTATAGACTCGCCCATCCGCGCCAACGTCCCAACGCTCGGCCAGCCCCGGTTCAGGTCGGCCGGATTTGCCATTCAGGCGGGCCAATCCCTCGAACAGACCTTTGGCAATGCGCATGTCCGGAACGGCGGTGACAATAGCCGGATCAAGCGACTCCGGTTCATTGCCATTGATGATGACGACGTCCGCTCGAGGCTCGGGCCGGCAACCGGAGGATAAGAGGCCAAAGATTAAAAAGGCAGCAAGCGGGGCACCGAGCAAACCTGGGAGGGCTGGCGTCTCGCCGGCGTGCTCTTTCCATGAACCGTGTGGCAACCCGAAGGTTTTGGAGTGCGCACGCTGTGCGGCGCTTTTCGGGATCGCACCACGTCCGAAAGCGGCGCAGAGCGCCGCACTCCAAGACGCTGACGCGCCCTCCTGTGGCGGGTTCATGGTCCCAATGGAGGATTTTGCGATCGTGGAGGCTTTCCCAGAAGGACCTCGCCGGCGAGACGCCGGCGCTCCCGGGAAAAGACGAAGCGCTCGCCACGTGCGGTGGAGAGCGCTCGCAAAGGCCATGGGGGCGTCCTATTTTGGCGGAGCAGGGTTGGTGGCTGAGGCAGGCGGATTGGTTGCCTCAGCTTGCGGCACGCTCGTAAGATTATTGCTCGCGGGGACCGAGCTTAGCGGCAATGGCAGCGCCCCTGCCGGTTTGGCGGGAGCCACGGGCACCGAGCCCATTGGCCCGGCTGCGTGGCCGGGCTGCACGAGCTTTTGCTGAAAGACCGTGCTGCGGCCATAAACATGGCTCTGGAGGACCGATAGGAAAATCGCCATGGCGAAAAAAATCGTGGCGGCGTATTTCGTGATCTTCGTCAGAACATTTCCAGAGCCCGCGCCAAACAGCGCGTCGGAGGCCGCGCCACCGAAAGCCAGGCCCGCGCCCGCTTCCTTTTTCGGCAGCTGGATCAAAACCAGGAACACCAGGACAACGCAGTCCAGGACCATGAAGAAGGTCAAAAGACCAATGATAAAACCCATAATAATCTCAAATTGAGCTCTTAATGATATCTGAAAAGCTGCGGGCTTCAAGCGAAGCTCCGCCAACCAGCGCGCCATCCACATCAGGCTGGCTCATAAGCTCCCGCGCGTTGGATGGTTTGACGCTGCCTCCATATTGAATCCGCACGCGGCGGGCCACCGTTTCGTCGAAACCCCGGGCCAGCAAACGCCGAATGAAAGCGTGCGCTTCCTGTGCCTGGGCGGTGGTGGCTGTTTTGCCCGTCCCGATGGCCCAGACCGGTTCGTAAGCGACAATCGTCTCGGCCATTTGATCTTTCGTGAGTCCCGCCAGGCTCCCATGGACTTGGGTTTCCAATACCTTCTCCATGTGGCCGGCTTCGCGTTCCACCAGAGTTTCGCCGACGCAGACAATGGGCTTGAGGGAGGCGGCGTGAACGGCCGCGGCTTTTTTGGCGATCAGGTCGTCGCTTTCTTTCTGGTATTGCCGGCGCTCGGAATGACCCAGGATTACGTAACGCACGGAAAATTCCTTGAGCATGACCGCGGCGATTTCACCCGTGAAAGCACCCACGTTATGCTCGCTCATGTTTTGTGCACCCAACCGGATGTTGGAGTCGAGTATCGCTTTGGAAACGTCCGCCAGCGCTGTGAACGGAGGACACACGACGATGTCGACTTCCTTCACGTTGGCGAGTTCGATCTTCAAACCGCGCACGAGGTCCAGCGCCTCGGCCACGGTTTTGTTCATCTTCCAGTTTCCGGCGATAATGAGTTTGCGGTCCTTGTTCATAGTTTGCTTCGGGGTCACTTTTCGCTCAGGGCGGCGACGCCGGGCAGCACGCGCCCCTCAAGGAACTCCAGGCTGGCCCCTCCGCCGGTGCTCATGAACGTCACCCGATCCCCAAGCTTGGCTTTGTTAAGCGCTTTAACGCTGTCTCCCCCGCCAATGATGCTTTTGGCCCCCGATTTTTGGGTCACTTCGGCCACCGCCCGCGCGACAGCATTGGTCCCTTCAGCAAAACGTTTGTCTTCGAACAAGCCCATCGGCCCATTCCAAAGAATGGTCCTGGCTTTGGCAATTTCTTCCGAATAGGCCTTCACCGTCTGCGGCCCGATATCGAGGCCGGCTGCGTCATCGGGACAATTGAGATCGCTGCTGGTCCTCACGTTTTGATATTCGATGACCGGTTTTCCTTTCTTGTCCAGTTTATCGCTCTTGACCGGTACGGCGACCACATCATCGCTCGGCAAAAGGAATTTCACCCCGCGCTGCTTCGCTTTTGCCAGAGCCGCCTTGGCAACGTCGCTTTTGTCAGCTTCCACGAGAGATTTTCCGGTCTTGTGGCCTTGTGCCAGGCGGAAGGTGTAGGCCATGGCGCCCCCAATCAGGATCGCGTCGGCTTTCTCCAGCAGCCGATCGATGACCTGGATTTTGTCCGAAACTTTGGCGCCGCCGAGAATCACCACGAACGGGCGAGCCGGTTTTTCGAGTTCATCGCCCAGGAATTTGAGTTCGCGTTCCATGAGCAAGCCAGCGGCGCACTGGCCGCCACGTTGAGCCACTACCCGCGCCACACCCTCAGTCGAGGCATGGGCTCGATGCGCTGCCCCGAAGGCATCATTTACGTAGACGTCCGCCACCTTGGCGAGTTTCTGAGCGAAGGCAGGATCGTTTGCCTCCTCCTCGTTGTAGTAACGCACGTTCTCCAGCAACAGCACGTCCCCCGGCTTCATAATCCCGACGGTCTTCTCCACTTTCTCGCCCACGCAATCATCCGCGAAGGCCACCGGACGGCCCAGCAGTTCGGCCAATTTGGCCGCCACCGGTCGCAGCGACATCGAAGGTTCGCGCTTGCCTTTCGGCCGGCCTAAATGAGCCATGAGGACCAGCTTGCCGCCTTGTTGAATCAACAGTTTGAGCGTTGGCAAAGTCTCGACAATCCGCGTCGCATCGGTGATCACCATCTGGCCCTCTTTTTCTTCCAAGGGCACATTATAATCGACGCGAAGCAGCACTCGTTTGCCGTTCACGTTCAAATCTTTTACGGTCAGCTTTGCCATAACATCAGGTCTCCTGAATTAGGGGGCCAGAGAATAACGCACGGACTAAAGGAGTCAAGGTGATTGGGCGGGTGAGATCCTCAAAGATTTCGCCCCGAATTGCGCCAGAAGTTTTGTTGCCCGGGAGGAGGTGAAAAGACCCCTTAAACGATACGTTGCGCCAAAAGTCGGGTTACCCTGGCCAGAACGCCGCCTTCCCACCCGGGCGAATCAGGCACCCCGGTTTCTCAATGCGCGGCCAGCCAGCTCGGTCCGACGCCAATTTCGACGTCAATTGGGACGTCCAGGGCCAGGGCGCTCTTCATTTTGTCTTCGACGAGCGCGCGCACTTTCTTCTCCTCTGGCTTAAACAGATCAAAAACCAGCTCGTCATGAACCTGGAGCAGCATGCGCGTTTTGAATCCTCCTTCGCTCAGCTCGCGATGGATATGAATCATGGCGATCTTGATCATGTCCGCCGCCGTTCCTTGGATCGGGGCGTTGATGGCATTGCGTTCGGCGGCGCTGCGAATGGTATTATTTGAGGAACGAATATCGCGCAGGTACCGGCGCCGGCCGGTGACCGTTTCGGCGTACCCATGTGTCCGGGTGAATTCCACGGTCTCGTCCATGTACTTGCGGATCCCGGGGAATTGTTTGAAGTATTGGTCGATGATTTCGGCGGCTTCTTTGCGTGGAATCCCGAGTCGCTGCGCCAGCCCGAAGGCTGAAATCCCGTAAGCGATCCCGTAGTTGACCATCTTGGCCTTGCGGCGCATCTCCGGCGTGACCAGCTCAGGAAACACGCCATAAACCTTGGCCGCCGTGGCGGTGTGCACATCCGCGCGGGACTTAAAGGCTTCCAGCAATCCAGCCTCGCGGCTCAGCGCGGCGATAATGCGCAACTCGATTTGCGAGTAATCCGCCGAAAGCAGCAGGTATTCATCCGAGCGCGGCACGAATGCCTTGCGGATTTCCTGTCCGCGCTCGGTGCGAATCGGAATATTCTGCAGGTTAGGATTTTGAGAATTGAGCCGGCCGGTCGAGGTCGCGACCTGATAGTACGTGGTATGCACTCGGCCGGTTTTTGGCCAGATGGCCAAAGGCAAAGCATCGGCATAGGTGGACTTGAGCTTGGTCGCGGCTCGATGTTCCAACAGCCGTTGCACGATCTCGTGATCGGGCGCCAGCGCCATGAGGGTTTGCTCGTCGGTGGCATATTGCCCGCTCTTGGTCTTTTTGGGGGCCGCGCAGATTTTCATCACCTCAAACAGAATCTGACCCAGCTGGCGCGGTGAGTTGAGATTGAACACGGTCCCGGCCATCCGACAAATCGCCTTCTCCTGCTCGTCAATCTGCTTGCCCAGCTGCGCCGCGAATTCTCCCAAGGCGCCTGAATCCAACTTGATTCCCTCATATTCCATGTCGACCAGAACAGGCACCAGCTGCGATTCCATCCCGTAAAAAACCTGTTCCTGGCCTTTTTCTTTAAGCAAAGGCTCGAGAGCAGCCCGCACTTGCAGGCTCAGGTCAGCGGATTCGGCGGCATATTCGGCAAGTTTTTCCAGCGGCACATCGGCCATGTTTTGCTGGTCTGATTTGGCGTCGCCAACCAGTCCCGCGGCCGAAATGGGAGCGTAGCCCAGGTAAGCTTCAGTCAAATACTCGATCGAGTGGCGCAGGTCCGGTTCGATGAGACTATGCGCGATCATGGCGTCGAATAAGGGTCCGCGCACCGAGAGGCCGCGCCACTTGAGCGCTGCCAGATCGAACTTCAAGTTGTGGCCCACCTTTTCAATGCGCTCGGACTCCAGCAGAGGTCGGAACTCTTGCAGTATTGGTTTGGCTTGGTTCTCCTCCTGCGGAACGGGAACGTAATACCCGGTATGCGGAGCTATCGAGAAGCCCAAGCCAACAATCCGCGCGTCCTTGGGATCAGGACTCGTGGTTTGGACATTGAACGCGAAAAAAGGTTGCCCTTCGAGGAGCCGGATCAATTCCAAGCGCTCGGCATTGGTCCCGGCAATGCGATAGGCATGCTCGACGTCGCGAATCGTTTGTAATTTGGCCGAGGCCGCTGGCGCCTGGCCCGCAGCAGTGTGTTGTTCTTCTCCTTCCAGGATCAACTCCGGTTCGGCCGCTGCTTTCGAGCGTTTCGACGTTTCCTCGCCGGCGGAAAAGCCATGGCCCGCTTGGAACTGATCCCCGTACAGCCGTTTGCCAATCGAGTTGAATTCGAATTCGACCAGCAATGCCTTCACCTTGTCATCCTCGGGTTTCTGCAACTTCAGGTCGTTCAACTCGATTGGACATGGCGCTTCACACAGGATGGTGGCCAGTCGCTTTGAAACTCTGGCCAGATCGCTGTTCTGTTCGAGTGTTTCTTTGACCCGGCCTTTGAGCTCGCCCACGCGCGAAAGCAGGTTCTCAATGGTGCCATATTGGCCAATCAACTTCATGGCCGTCTTCTCGCCAATGCCAGGCACACCGGGAATGTTGTCCGAGGAATCGCCCATTAACGCCAGCACATCGACGACTTGTTCCGGCCGCTGAATGCCCCAGCGACTCTTGATTTCCGGCACACCCACAATCACGACCGCGTCACCCATCCGGCTTGGCTTGTACAAAAAGGTATGCTCGTCGATCAGCTGCCCAAAGTCTTTATCCGGAGTGACCATGTAGGAGGTGAACCCTTCTTTCTCGGCGCGGCGGACGACCGTTCCAATGATGTCGTCAGCTTCCCACCCGTCGCACAGGAGCACCGGAATCCGAAACGCTTCGAGCATGCGCCGCACATGCGGCAACGCCAGGCTGAGGTCTTCCGGCATCGCCTGCCGCGTCGCCTTGTACTCGGCGAACTCAGCGTGGCGATGGGTTGGGGCGTCCGTGTCAAAGGCGACTGCGATATGTGTCGGCTGCTGGTTCTTGAGGATCTCCAACAGCGTTTGGGTAAATCCGTACAAAGCAGACGTGTTGACCCCTTTGGACGTGAAGATCGGCCGGGCAATCAGCGCGAAATGCGCCCGATAAACCAAGGCCATGCCGTCCAACAGGAAAAGCTTCTTACCCATACCCAAAGGTAACGGTCAGATCCGCTTGAGGGCAAGATTGCTTCAGACGACTCCAAGTAGTCGAGGGTCAAAAACCGCTTCTTTGCTCGATCTAGCACCTTCGAGCACTGCACCCTTCTTGAGCCTATTGCGAGACTTCTCCCGCCCGAACCGTTCCGAAGTGTCCAAAGCGTCCCGAACCTTATATTCTTTTCAGGCGGGGTATAACTTATAAGCATAAGCCCTCAAAGAACAAAGCATTGGCTGTTCAAGCTGCCTGCCGCGAAGTTGAACGCATGAAAACAACAACTTCAAATGAAGCTGCGGAGAACAAAACTTTAGTAGTGAAGCTCCCTGCCGCGGAGCGTGGCACAACGGAACTCGGCTGGTTGCACAGCCGGCATTCGTTCTCCTTCGGGAATTATTTCGATCCGGATCACATGGGTTTCCGGGCGCTGCGAGTCATCAATGACGATGTAGTCGAGCCGGGCCAGGGATTTGGCGAACACCCTCATCGCGATGCGGAGATTTTCAGCTACGTGCTTGAGGGGGAATTGCAACATAAGGACTCCCTGGGAAACGGTCGCGCCATCAAAGCCGGTGACCTGCAATATATCAGCGCCGGCAGCGGCGTGTTGCACAGTGAATTCAATCCATCGCGCAAGAACCGGGTGCACTTCCTGCAAATATGGCTGAGGCCGAACGTAACCGGAGGCGCGCCGCGCTACGCGGAGAAGACCCTGGGGAAGGACGCAAAACCCAATGGCTTAACCCTTTTGTTTGCCGGCCAACCGAGAGACGGGGCCGTCGAGATTCGTGCCAACGCGGATGTTTATCTAGGCAGGCTCAATCCCGGAAAACAGCTTGTCCACCGCCCCGCAGAGGGCCGCGGGCAATGGATCCACGTCATTGCCGGCGACCTAAAGGTGTTGGGTGAAAGCCTGAAGGCCGGGGATGGGCTGGCCATCGAGCACGCCGCCGAGCTCGAATTCCAAAGCCGGGACAACACTCAATTTCTTCTGTTTGATCTGACCTGATGAAGCTAAATGCAAGAAAGGAAGCGGGACCTAAAGAAGAGTGTTTTAAAAGTACCGACTTGGGCCTGGGCATATGGGGTTCAGAGTCCCGCCTTCAGGCGGCCCGGCGCCAAAACCGCCTTCAGACAGCCTAAAGGCGGGACTCCGAACCGAATTCCAAAACACGCTCTAAGGAAGCGAATTCAAGAACCTTTTCTGGAGGTCACCCTGTCCAGCAGCAGCGCGCGTCCAGCGGTTTACCTCGCTGCCACACGACAAATAAGTCCAAAGTCGGTTCCTTAATCATCTCGCCGGGAGTTAGGTCGAGCACTTTGACCTTCAGCTTTGGATGTGTAAGTCGCAACTCGGCTAATCCGCTTCAATGTACTGCCAACCACGCATGCCGTTGTTAAAGTGGATAACATCGAACTTCATTTGATCCAGAACCAGCTCAACTTCCTTCAAGAACACGGGGTCCGCCAGGAAGCGTTGAGGAGCGGTTTACCATTCAAAAAAATGATTATCCTTGCTTGGCCTATTTATTGAGAAATCTCGCTGTTGGATCTGAAAGCTGGCGTCTGGTTGCTCAAGCGTCTGACCGTGATGGAGATTCCCGCCAACGAATCGTTTGGGGCCAGGGCTCGTGAGCCAATTGCAAGCTATTGTGGGTGCTTCTGTTACGCCAAGTTGAACCAAGAAAGCGAGTCGATTATTTAATGAAGGGTGACTCGGACCACGAAGTGGCTATTTTTACTCGAGCTCTGAAAGTCGCGCCCCAGAATCGAGATGCCTTTCTCGATCACGTGTGCGCTGGCGATGAGGAGTTGCGTGAAAAAGTCGAAGCGTTACTGAAGGCTCACGACCGCTTGGGAACCTTTTTGGAAGAACCGCCCGGGGAGATCGCCGGTGATTGATGGATCTTTATGAACACCTGCATTGATTTGGAAACCGAAGAACTGGAAAATCTCAATGGAGCACAACGCAGGGATGCGGTATGTTGCGCCAAACCACAGGCGGATGAAATGAGCGATGCCACAGTCATGATGGCAGCTATTGAAGCGGGCGACCCGAAGGCCGCCGAGCAGTTGCTCGTACTGGTCTATGACGAATTGCGGCGCGTCGCAGCCTCAAAGCTGGCTCAAGAAGCTCCTGGCCAAACTCTACAGCCCACCGCCCTGGTGCATGAAGCCTGGCTGCGCCTCGTCGGCGATCACAAACCTTCTTTCAATGACCGCGCGCATTTTTTCCGCGCCTCGGCCGAGGCGATGCGGCATATCCTGATTGATCGCGCCCGGCGCAAAAAGACCGAACGTCATGGCGGCAACTACCGCCGCATTGATTTTGAAGAGTTTGACCTGGCCAGTCCTTCCGCCGACGAGCAGCTGCTCGTCGTCAATGAGGCCCTGGAAAAACTCGCTGTAGAGCATCCGGTTCAGGCTGAACTGGTCAAACTGCGCTACTTTGCGGGGCTCACCAATGAAGAAGTTGCCGAGGTCCTCGGAATCTCAGTTTCCACAGTTAAAAACTACTGGGCGTTTTCCCGCGCCTGGTTGCTGAACGAAATTGAAAATGAATCGAAGGGCTGAAACGAACATCCCTCGGCCTAAGATGTCGGTGGACATTGCTTAGCTGTGTTCCGAAACATGTAATGCTGATCTGTCTCGTTTTATGCCCGCGACTCGCGAACACGAAATCGAATTGTTCACGGAAGCGATTCAGCTTTCGAAGGAGGAGCGAGCAGCCTTTCTTGACCGGATCTGCGGCCAGGATCGGGAGCTTCGGGGTCGGATCGAGGCTTTGTTGAAGTTTAATGACCGGGCCGGTGATTTCCTGGAGACACCACCGACGGGCGCGATCAACGAAGTGCGGGCCAAAGTCACTGCGGGGGAAAAACCGGGTGACCAGATCGATCGGTACAAGTTGTTGCAGCAAATCGGAGAAGGGGGCTGCGGGGTCGTCTTCATGGCCGAACAGGAAACGCCGGTTCATCGGCGAGTCGCCTTGAAAATCATCAAACCAGGCATGGACACGAAAAGTGTCGTAGCCCGCTTTGAAGCTGAACGACAGGTGCTCGCGCTGATGGACCATCCAAACGTCGCAAAGATATTCGACGCCGGCACCACACAATCGGGGCGGCCGTACTTTGTGATGGAATTGGTCCGAGGAATCAAGATCACCGAGTACTGTGACCAGCATTCACTGACGACCCGGGAGCGGCTGAGGCTTTTCGCTCAGGTTTGCCAGGCAGTCCAACACGCGCATCAAAAGGGAATCATCCATCGGGATATCAAGCCTTCCAATATTCTAGTCACGCAGACGGAGCAAGGTGATGCATTGCCGGTAGTCATAGACTTCGGAATCGCCAAGGCCACCACCAACCAGCAGTTGACCGACAAGACACTTTTTACAGCGTTCGAAATGCTGATCGGAACACCGGCTTACATGAGTCCGGAGCAGGCGGCCCTCACGAGTATAGACGTGGACACCCGGACCGATGTTTATAGCCTGGGCGTGCTGCTCTATGAGTTATTAACCGGCTCGACGCCCTTTGACACCTCGGAACTATTGAAAGCAGGCCTCGACGAAATCCGCCGGGTGATCCGCGAACAAGAACCGGTCCGGCCTTCCACGCGCTTGAGCAGGCTAGGGGACGCAGAATTGACGAAAGTGGCCCAAACTCGCCATTCCGAACCGCCCATGCTCATTCGCACCATTCACGGGGATTTGGATTGGATCGTGATGAAGGCGATGGAGAAGGACCGCACGCGTCGTTATCCCACCGCACATGGTTTGTCGCTCGAAATCTTCCGTTTTCTTGCCGATGAGCCCGTTTCAGCGCGCCCGCCGAGCAAGATTTATCGGCTTCGAAAAACGGCGCAGCGCAACAAGGTTCTTTTCAGCGCGACAGGTGTCATTGCGGTGCTCCTGGTGGTGAGTCTGATTGTGGTTTCGGTCGCCTTTTCGAAGGAAAGGCAAGCACGACACAAAGCGGACGTTGCCTCCACAAAAAGCCAGCAAGTCGTCAACTTCCTCGAAGACATGCTCAACGGCGCCGGTCCCCGTGCCGCTCAGGGGCAGGACACGACGATGTTGCGCGGCATTTTGGACCAAACGGCCGCGCGCGTTGGAACGGAGCTGACCAACCAGCCCGGGGTCCACGCCGAAATGCTCGGCCTGATCGGCAGGCTTTATGATCAAGTCGGAAATTCCGCCAAAGGTGAAGCAATGGAGCGCGCCGCACTTGCCATTCGCCAGGAGACATTTGGATTGGAAAGCCTGGAGGCGGCCTCATCGCTAAATGACCTGGGCTTGGTGCTGATGACGCAGCACAAGCTGCCCGAAGCGGAAAAGGCGCATACCCAAGCCCTCGCTATTCGACGCCGGCTACTCGGCGAGGAAAATGCCGACACCGCCACATCACTCAACGATCTCGCTGCGGTATATCGGGATCTGGGAAGGCACGCGCAAGCAGAGTCAATGGCCCGTGCAGCGCTGCAAACCAGGATAAAGCGGTTGGGAACGAACAACCTGGAGGTCGCCGATTCGTGGCGCAACTTGAGCATTATTTTCGGAGGTCAACGCCGGTGGCGTGAAGCTAAAGATGCCGCCGAAATGGTTCTGGCCATGCGACGTAATCTGCTCGGACCTGAACATCCTTTCATCCCGTCGGCCCTGGAAGATGTCGCCTGGGCTGCCAGCGGGCTGGAACAGTTCGACGAGGCCCAGAGGCTCGACACAGAAGCCCTCGTGTTGCGCCTCCACATTTTTGGCGATGCGCACCCGGATGTTTCCAGAAATCTGAACGCGCTTGGGCAACTGCTGGGCCACCGAGGCGAACTGCCGGCAGCCGATGCGGTATTAAAGGCCACACTCACAATTCAGCGCAAAATTATAGGTGAGAACGACCAGGCAACCCTGGAGACGCTTTTCGCTCTGGGCAAAGTGCTTGATTCGGAAGGCAAAACGGCCGAAGCGGAATCAGTTTGGCGCGAGGCAGTCGCCGTGTGGCGTAAACGTGAGGATGATAAAAACGAGCTGAAACTGTACACGCTACGCGGTCTCGCTGACACACTGGAGCACGAGAACAAGTGGCCGGATGCGGTGACGATCTGGACCGAATCTTTGGAGTTGTGGCGCAAACGCGGGGGGAGTGAGGAACGGGAATCGATGTATACTCTGCGAAAATTAGGCTTGGCTTACGAAGCCGAACGCAAGTGGTCAGATGCGGAGTCGGTGCATCGCGAAGCGTGGTCGTTATCGCGCAAGAAAGGATATGAGGATCCGGAGGCCTTGGCGGATCTGGAGAAGCTCGTGCGGGTCCTTAACAACCAGAGGAAATTTATCGAAGCCGAGGAGCTTCTCAATCAAGTATTGACCCCGTCGTTTCTCACGCAGGAATCGAGCGCCAATTTGCTGGTTGACCGGGTTGACCTCAACGGACGTCGCGGCCATTGGAGTGAAGCCACAGCCGATGCCGCTCTTGCCCTCGAAAATCAGCCGGCGGAGCATTATCGTTATCATACCTTGGCCGGGCTCCTGGCGATAACCCATGACCAGTCCGGCTACCACGACCTCTGCCAGAGATTTCTCACAAAATTTCCCAAGCCAACCAATCCCTTCATAGCGGAACGGATTGTTCAGGACTGTCTGCTTTTGCCCAACTCCGGAGTCGATTTGCAATTAATCGACAACCTGGCAGACACTGCGGTCACCTTGGGAAGCGGCGACGCGTCCCTGCCTTATTTCCAGGCAGCCAAGGCCATGTCGAACTATCGACTCGGACGTTTTCGCGAGGCGGGGGATTGGGCTGAAAAAGCCCTCAACGGCCGCACTGCGGAGGCGCAAGCCAAAGCCAAAGCTCTTGCCATCTTAGCGATGGCGAAATGGCAAATGGGCGAAAAAGGTGCCGCGCGTGAAGCGCTAACCAAAGGAGAGGAGGAGTGCGCACCTAAGCTCGCGTCACAAGATGACCCCGAGGACCTGGGCGAATCCTGGGTGGCCTGGCTCATGGCCCGCATTTCCTTGGATGAGGCCGCCGCATTGATCGATGCCGCGGAGCCACGCCTGCTCCAGAGCGACAATTCTAAACCATAGTTCAGGCTGCTTCACGAGATCGTATTCAGATCAGCGGTTCTCTCGTCAGCTGTTTCTGAGGCCGATTTCGATTCTCTCTCTCGGGAGTTTGGTGATTACGAGGCCGCAGCTCGACAGACCCGCCATTCTACCGAGTTCCTGCCTTTGAGTGCGGAGTGCGACGCTACCCAGTCTCTATCGAGTCCCAGCTACCCGGCGCAATAAAAGGAGAGTTTTTCGCAACCAGCGCAAAGCAAGCGGCCCGCGCCAGGATTACCGATAGCTATGAATGCGAATCGTCAACATTATGCTTTTACGCGTGAGCTTGTCTGGGTGCTCATTTCGATCCTGCTTTCGCTTTACGCCGCAACCACCTATGTCTATTGGGCGAAGATTGAATGTTCCTGGCCGATTTTCCGGTAGGCTCGCCTAAGTCTTGCCCTCGACCCAATGAAACGCGATTCAGAACGGGAAATTGTCATCTTCACGGAAGTCGTTAAGCTCGCGTCTCACGAGCGTGCGGCATTCCTGCAATACCGTCATTGAACCAAACACGCAGACGAACGTCGCCGTTGGTAAAGACAGATGCCGGGATTGCGCGACTCATATTCGATATAGCCGAATCACCCAGATTGACCGAGAAAATACCTCGAGTGACCGGAAGTGATACCGGAGAACCAGTAGGCTCGGTGCCGCTAATGCTTGTCCCGTCATGGCTCCAAAATGTATTTACGCCCGCGGCATCGACCAGCGCGAACTTGAATTGGCCCGTGCCAGTAAAGTTAGTATTATCAACGGTAATTTTTCCTTGGTGGCTAATCATGCCAGGAATTTGTGCGACCACTGGATGCTCCAGCGCACAACCGAAAAGTAAAAGTAAGCCGGCTTCCAAACTGAGTCTTTTCTTTTTTATCATATTGCTGAGCAGAATCCTGCCTTAGCGGCAGATATTGTTAAGGCGCAAAGCAAGGGAGGCCTTTCCCTTCCGGTTGAACAGCTATTAAATTCACTTCCACATTATCGGCGGGGCTCTGGATTCCTTAACGATGTGAAAACATGCACCTTCTAGCTGGGAAAATCCTCGTTGGAGATTCAAATCTTAAGGGCTTTTTGAGGCGGTACGCGGGATAACCTCAATAGGCCTCGTTGGGGTTCCTTTGCCCGAGGTTTGATGAGGTGTCGAAATGTTGGATCATACTGACAACTATTCAGAGCGGAGAGCTGAACGACACGAGGGATCTGATTTGCACAATAACTGTGAACTGGATAGCGGCTTGGGACTTGCTCTGCACTTATCGAATGAAACATTCAGCAGATCCGCCACATTTTCGGTGCGGGCTTCACAAATATCGGACGGATCATTGGAAGAACGTCCATAAATTGTGCGGCGGGGCTGGTTACATTGAACGAGCCAGAAAGCGCAATGTTTTTCCAACCCCGGGGATCTTGATGCTCAAGGCATCCGGGACTTGCCTCCGCGCTGAATTGGAAGCCACCAACTAAACCAACGTATATGCTTACATGGAATAAAAAGTTCGAGACAGGGTCAGTATTAATCGATTCCCAGCACCGCATGCTCATCGACAAAATCAATGAGTTGGAACAGGTAGTGAGCGGTGCATCAGTCTCCAAAGCAAAATGCGATGATTTGCTCAATTTCCTTGGTTCGTATGCAGCCTCGCATTTTAAATTTGAGGAGGGTTGTATGCAGCGCTACCGGTGCCCAGCGCATGAACAGAATGCACAGGCGCACGCCGCGTTTATGGGAGTGTTTGGCAAGTTCAAGGAACAATATGAGGTCCAAGGCCCAAAAGTGGAACTATTGAAGAACCTCCAGGTTACAGCCACCGAGTGGATAAGCAGTCACATCCTTAGCGTGGACGTTAGACTCAATTCTTGTTTAAAACCGTGACGCGAGAGCGCGATTAAGCGTACGTTACGCAAGTAGGTTTTCTTGGTGTATGCGTCACCTGACGGCGAGCGGATTATAGTAACGACAATATAACTCGATCGCCTGTCGATACCGGTGGGGTAATGGCAATTCCGACTACCAGTCGGATGAGCCCCGTTGTACCGGGATGTTCCTCCCCTGCTCCGAAGCCTTGGTGGCTACTGTCCGACCCAAACAACGCCCCCGAAGTTCTGCTGCTGTGGGAAACTATTCGCAGCTGGCGGTTCTACGGCAGGGGGGCAATATTGTCACGGGTAAACCAAACGATAGAAAACGGTGCTGTTGCTGGCATCGATCGGTGCGATCACCACGTTGGTCCGTGGCAGGCCAGGAACGTCGAACCACCCGATCCCGAGTGAATTGGTTTGGGACTGCAGCCGCCAACCCGTGTGATCCAGTGGCCACGAGAGCGTGAGCGCACTGGCCTGCGCCTGTATGCCGAGGTTTACCGGATTGGTCGAAGTGTAGATCGGGAATTGCGCGCCACTATACAGGCCGGCGATTTGGGCGGGGGTCATCGCTTCATCGGCAATCTCAATTGACTCCAACCTGCCGTTGAACAGTGGGTCGGCCGGAAACTGGCTCTTGCCCAAATAATTCTTGGCGGGATTGAGCGCGGACGGG
The DNA here is from genome assembly GCA_035651635.1 of Verrucomicrobiia bacterium. Lineage (GTDB taxonomy): Bacteria > Verrucomicrobiota > Verrucomicrobiia > Limisphaerales > UBA8199 > JANXQE01. The sequence goes on from DASRFK010000238.1 coordinate 14,999, forward strand.
GCAATGGAGAACTGGCTGGAAGAAGCGGCGGCAACCCCGTTCACATATAGTATGGCGGTGGGACCCTTAAGAGTCAGCGCCACGTGCTGCCATGACCGCGCCGCAAGTGTGCCATTTCTCTCCACAATTTGTTCGCCTGCGCCGTTGTTGATTGCGAACCGCAGGGTGCCGCTGGCGGAATTGGGTGTCAGGAATAGGTAATGCGAGGTGTCATTCCCGAAATCAAAGATCCGCTGCCAATTAGCGCCTCCGTTCCAATAAACCCAGGCGGCAAAGGTAAACGCATTGCTTCGAGCCACATTGGCCGGCAGTTGAACATACGCATTGGCGCCATCCAGAAGAATGGATTGCGTCCGGCTGTTGTGGCCGGTACCGAACGCCGGCGCGCCGACAACCATGCCGTTGTTGTAATAAGGCGAGTTATCCAGCGCGTCGCCCGCAAAAAGGAATTCCGCAATCCCACGCGTACCGTTGTCGGGCATGGCCTGGGCATAGGAAAGGCCCGAAACGGTGTTGGAGTAAACGATGCCCGCGGGACTGACCGTGTTGCTGCTGGTCACGAGCGCGCGGGTATCCTCCACCCAGTTATAAAGCCCGTAGCGTTCTACAAACGGGGTCGACTCCAGCATGTTGACCATCGCTTGCATGCACGCCTGCTGCTGGGCGTACGTGGGAGCCGGAAAGGGATTGTTGTCGGTCCAGTTCGCGCCGTTGTTCCATTCGGTGATCCAAATGGGGCGGTGGGTATTGTTCCAAAGGTTTAGCAGAAAATTATACATTTGCGACGCGCAGGCGGCCGGATTCGCAGGGTTATTGGCCTGGTAATAATGCACCGCAACAAAATCGACCCGCAAACCCGCGGCGTCGGCTTGCGACACAAACGGGAGCAGCCATGTGTTTGGTCCGCCATCGGAGGTGGCCGGCGAGCCCACCCTCAGACCGGTTCCGAGCAAATCACCCCAGTTGGCAATGGCCGCACTGATGGACATGTTGGCCTGGCTGGCGATGTCGGGTTCATTGTACCCCAACACCGTGTTTATCCCCAACGCCTGCCAATTCTGGGACATACTCGGCCCGTATTGGTTTTGTCGAATCGCAACATATTCGAGGTCGGGCGTTGAGCGCGAACTAATGTTCCAGTTGTACCACCAATTCACATTCAAGCGTGATATGCCCGGGTCGCCCGCAGTTCCTTTTTTACTCGTCCAACGCCAAGGGGTGACGTAAATGAATTTCACCCGCCGGTTTAATGTCGGCGGGAGAACGCCTACTTCCAGGTCGCCGTCCTGTGCCACATAACATTTGCTGAAGGCTTTTCCGTCGGCGGATTGAGCCAAAACCGCCTGGTGGCCGCGCTTCAGCCGGAAGGAACTCGCGTTCGTAAGCGCCGCTCCCTGGTAGTACGTCCAGGAGGCGTATCCTGTGGCGTCACCCGTGAATTGGGCGCCGCTATAAAGTGTGAGGGCGCGAAAGCTTAAACCTTGGGGGATAATCACCGTCCCGTTTTGCCCGTATTGTACCACTCGAGCATTGCTGCCGGCAAACGCGGCTGTGCCGCTGATTCGGACCTGGGCCAGATAGGTGCTAGTGACGACGGAAGGTTTGACTCCAGGCAAGAAGAGCCACGCATCAAGCGAGTTCAAATTGATTTGGCAGCCGGAGAGGGGGACAGAATTGGTCGCCCAAAGCTCGCAACGCCCGCTCAACTCAGCGGTGGCGTTCGTCAAAGCACCGAATTTGCGGACCCCATTGCTGAGGGTCAAGGTTTGCGCTCCCGCTGCGACTGAGTAACACGCCAGTCCGACAAAGAGAAATCGGATGAGGTTTTTCAACTGCAAAGACTATGTTCCGTGACAGCATGGCATCGGGCGACGCAATTACAACCAGGATCTGCACGGTGCAAAGAGCCAAATGAACGAGGTCATACCCTAGCCGAGGTCCAGACTTCGCTGTAATCAGAAGCCGTCGCCCAACTCCCGCGTCGTTCCGCAATAGGCATGGCCTTTGAGACGTTTGTGTTGCGGGAAAGACCTGTTCTATCCATAGTGTCAGCCGTAAGAACCGGGTTTGCTGAGATGCCCATACCCGAATTGAATTCAGAAGGGTTACTGCCCCAGGGGCTCTTCGATTGTGAACTGCACGAAGTGCGCGTTCGATTCGGCGTTTTTAGCGGTTCAGATCGTCGCCCCCAGCTCTTTACTCGCCTGGAAGAACTCGTTCGCTCAATGCGGCTAAGCGGTTTGTTCGAGGAGCTGATCCTTGATGGCAGCTTTGTCACGTCCAAAGACCAGCCGAATGACATTGACCTAATCGCGATCCTGCGAGCGGAACACAACTTCGAACGCGACTTGCCGATGTCCGAATACGCGCTCGTGTCGCGCCCACTGCTTCGGCGACGGTTCGGCTTTGACGTGGTGGTTGCGGAACGCGATAGTGGACTGTATAGAATGTATGTCGAATTCTTCGGCCGTGTGCGTGAAGCGCCAGAGCTGAGGAAGGGATTACTGCGCGTGCGTTTATGAATAAATCTGAGACGATTCTGACTCAAACCGTCGAGCAATTGGAACGGATGAGCGAAGCACTCGCCACGTTGCGGAAGGAATTGCTGCCTGGCCAGCCCAAAAAGTTTGCCATTCTTGCGGAGAGCCCTTTGGAAGAGATGCGCCGGCTCCAGGGTGAAATCGAACAACTCACGGCCGAAATCACTGCCAAATCCCCTGCGGCAGCATAGTGCGACGACCTGCGTGCCGGCGGAGATGTTCTTCGGTTGATATGACATCTGGTTGCAAAACTGCCAGGATATAGACACCTGCGCGAGGGGCGTTTTGGACTCAGCTCTTCTTCGGGCGGCGAGCACGGAATACCTGCCGCGAACCGTCAGGTTTGAGCAACTCTGCAATAACCGGCGTTCGGTTTCCTCGCAACGCGACACATAGTCGCTCGTAAAGTTCCTGAAAACTGATGCGCGTGTATTCTTCGCCGGTGAGCACGAGAAGCGGACTTGGGTATTCCTGCGGGTTGCGGTCAGTGCCTTATGCGAGAATTCGGTAACGAAGGCCACTGCCCGCATGTAAGGCGCGCACCCGTCAGTATCCACAGGGACTGCCGGCGGCAGGAACGCGGCGTACGGATCTCGATCTTCGTAACCGGCACCTGGAGTGGGCGAACCAATGTGGGGCGGCACACCCTGAGCTACGACTTCGATCCAATCATAGTCGGCAGAGTAATCGCCTTCGATTGGGAATTTTAGGACCCAAAGTGTCGCGTAAATGCTCATGATTGAATGTGCATGTTGGTTGGGCCGCCATTTTTGGCGGCCCAACGGTTTTAACCCTCTATGAACAGCTTCCAGTCGTTGACCTGTGCCGTGTTGCGAATGAATGCCGAAACCGGCAACTCCTTCGGCGCACGCGGCACCGAGAGCAGTTTCAGGCCGGCCTCGTGGAAGGCGGTCAGCCTTCTTCTGGTTCACCTCTTTGGCCGACCAGACCAGGTTTTCCCAGGCGTCCTTGCCTCCGCGCGAGCGGGGCACAACGTGGTCCAGGCTGCCCTCGTCCGGGCGCAGGAAACGGCCGGTGTACTGGCAGCGGTTACCGTCACGCTCGCGGATTGTGCGAGCGCAAAGCTTCGGGCGCTTCTTTCGGTTCGCGTCACGCGGCTATGGAAAAACTTTATTTCGTTCGCCGCGTTCGCCGGGTGACCTTGAACGAGCGAAGCTTCCCCCGTCACCAAAGTGGCCCCACCCGGAATCGCACCGAGCTAAAACTCGCCCAATCTACACTTTCAGCTTTCACGGCATGAGCTAGAGCGGGGGAGGCCAGCAACCTGGAGTTCAGGACACTCCCTCTCTGTGCTTTGACCTATGGGGACGGAAAAGCCGGTTGCGACCCGCCCAAAATCAACCGGCTCAAAAGTATTGATGTGAGCGCGGTTGCTAAACAAATGCTTTGGCGTGTTCAGCTAGTAAATTGGCGCGTCCTGCTAGTGACGAATCTCTAAGGGAGGCTATCTTGCAACCATGACTGCAACCAAGGTTGTTAGCGATCGGTTCAAGGTTTCCAGCCTCCTCGCCGGGCGGCTCAAGGAACATCAAGTCGCCGCACCCGCCGTTCTGCGCCGAGCGGGACTGCCGGCCGGCTTCTTCCAGCAGGAGAAAATTTACGTCACGACCGCCGAACTCTTTGCGCTCTGGCGGGCCATTGGGGAAACCAGCGTAGATCCTGCTATTGGCCTGAAGCTGGGCGCCGAACCCCGTTTCGAACGCTACCAGCCCACGGCCATTGCCGCCGTTTGCAGCCGGACCTTCCGCGATGCCTTGCAACGCGTCGCCCGCTACAAACAAATTACCTGCCCGGAAGAGATCCGTGTTCGCACCTCAGGCGACGAAGCCTCCGTGGAGTTCATCTACCTCCAGGCCGAGGAAGTCCAACCCAATGTGATGGTCGACCTGGTCCTGTCGTGGATCTTGGGCATTGGTCGGCGCGGCACCGACGGACAAATCGCCCCGCTTCGCCTGGAGCTCACCCGCTCGGCGCAAAACCGCGAGTTGCTGGAATCCCACTTTGGCTGCCGGGTGCGGTTCAAATCCCCGCGCAACGCACTCGTGTTTCGGAACAGCGACCTCGACCGGCCGTTTGTCACGCAGAACGAAGAGTTGCTCAAGGCGATCGGCGCTCAGTTGGAGGTTGAGCTCCAGGAGCGGAACACCAGCCCTGACGTGGGTGAACAGGTCAAGCATACGCTTAAGCGCTCACTCGCGGGCAAGCGCCCGACGCTCCAGCAGGTCGCGCGCGAGCTGTGCACGAGCACCCGCACCCTGCAGCGCCGCCTTACCGATGCGGACATCACGTTCCAGCAGCTCGTGGAAGAAACCCGACGCGAGCTGGCTCACCACTATCTGCGACACAGCACCGTTGAATTGAACGAAACCGCCTTCCTGCTGGGCTACGAAGATTCCAACTCGTTCTTTCGTGCCTTTCAAGGATGGGAAGGCACCTCGCCCGGGGAGTGGCGCACACGGCATCGCGAGGCCGAGGCCGTGGCGTGAGCGCCCGCTGAACTTTAACGCAACCATAGTAAACTAATTAACAGGAGCATTATCACATGTATAAAACCAAAGCCTATGCCGCTGCCAGTGCGACAACTCCTCTGGCTCACACCGCCATCCCGCGGCGTGAACCAACGCCACGCGACGTGCAGATCGAAATCCTCTACTGCGGCATTTGCCACTCGGACCTTCACTACGCCCGGAACGAGTGGAGCAGCCTCATGCAGACTGTTTATCCGTGCGTGCCCGGCCACGAAATTGTCGGACGCGTGACCAAGGTCGGTTCTGCGGTCACCAAATTCAAAGCGGGCGACCTGGCCGCCGTAGGCTGCCTGGTTGATTCCGATCTGTCATGTCCTCATTGTCGAGCGGGCAACGAACAGTTCTGTACGAGCCAGGTCTGGACGTATGGCGGAACTGACAAGCACCTCGGTCTTCCGACCTACGGCGGATATTCAGAAAGCATTGTGGTGGACGAGCGCTTCACGATCCGTGTGCCTGGCAATCTCCCGCTAGCCAACGCCGCGCCCTTGCTGTGCGCCGGCATCACCACCTATTCGCCCTTGCGCCACTGGAAAGTCGGTCCGGGCCAAAAGGCCGGCATTGTCGGTCTCGGTGGGCTGGGCCACATGGGTGTGAAGTTTGCCCGCGCCTTTGGCGCACAGGTCGTGGTCTTCACCACTTCCCCTTCGAAGAAAGACGACGCGATCCGTCTTGGCGCACACGAAGTCGTTATCTCACGAAACAACGACGAGATGAACAAGCACGTGGGCAGTTTCGACTTCATCCTGGATGCTGTGGCCGCCGCGCATGATGTAAACGCATATCTCAATCTCTTGAAGGTGGACGGTAATCTGACCCTGGTTGGCGCGCCCGAGAAGCCCCATGCCATCTCTGCCTTTCCCCTCATTATGGGCCGCCGCAGTCTGTCGGGGTCTCCCATTGGCGGCATCGCCGAGACCCAGGAGATGCTCGATTTTTGTGGCAAGAACAACATCACGGCAGACGTTGAAGTCATCCCGATCCAGAAGGTCAACGAGGCTTACGACCGCATGGCCAAGTCCGATGTGAAATATCGCTTTTCGATCGATATGGCCTCGCTCAAGTCGGAATAAACAACGTGACCCAGAAAGAATTCAAACATGGAGAACACCACGAAACAACAGGCACTGAGAAATGTCATCGTCGTGATCGGGGCCGGGTCAATCGGCCAAGCGATCGTTCGGCGTATTAGCGCAGGCAAGCATATCCTGCTCGCTGATTTGCGCCAGGAAAACGCCGATGCTGCGGCAAAAACTTTAAGCGATGCCGGGTTCGAGGTGAGCACGACAAAAGTAGATGTGTCATCGCGTGCTTCGGTGCATGCGCTCGTCAAACGGGCCACGTCCCTTGGCGAGGTTTCTGGTGTCATCCACGCGGCCGGGGTTTCCCCTTCCCAGGCGTCGCCGGAAACCATCTTAAAGGTGGATCTCTACGGAACGGCGCTGGTACTGGAGGAATTTGGTAATGTCATCGCGCCCGGAGGCGCTGGCGTTGTGATCGCGTCACAGTCCGGGCATCGCCTGCCGGCACTTTCTGCCGAGCAGAACGCGCTGCTTGCAACGACGCCAGTTGAGGAGCTGCTCAAACTCCCGATGCTTCAGCCCGATCAGGTCAAGGACTCGCTGCACGCTTATCAGATTTCAAAGCGCGGAAACTCGTTACGGGTAATGGCGGAAGCCGTCCGTTGGGGGAAGCGCGGTGCGCGGATTAATACGATTAGCCCTGGCATCATCATAACGCCGCTGGCGAATGATGAATTGAAAGGGCCGCGCGGCCCGGGCTACCGCCGCATGATAGAACTGTGCGCGGCCGGCCGAGCCGGAACTCCGGACGAGGTCGGAACCGTCGGCGCGCTCCTTATGGGGCCAGACGGCGCGTTTATCACCGGCAGCGACTTCCTCATGGATGGCGGAGTAACGGCGGCTTATTGGTTCGGCGAACTCGCTCCGAAGTGAAGCCATGAAACTGAACGCTCGCTAAAAATCTAACATCGAAGGAATACAATTATGCAAAAGCGACAATTAGGTAAGAGTGGTTTGGAAGTCTCGGCCATCGGGCTGGGCTGCATGGGAATGAGTTTTTCCTATGGCCCGCCCAAAGACAAACCGGAGATGATTTCCTTGATCCGGTCGGCGGTCGAATTGGGCGTCACGTTCTTCGACACCGCCGAAGTCTACGGCCCGTTCACAAACGAGGAACTCGTGGGTGAAGCCCTCGCGCCATTTCGGAAACAAGTGGTCATCGCCACGAAATTCGGCTTCGATTTGAGTGGCAGTGATACGCGGCCGGGTGCGGCGGGTTTGAACAGCCAACCAGGGCACATCAAACAGGCCGTCGAAGGCTCGCTCAAGCGGCTCAAAGTGGAGGTCATTGATTTGCTCTATCAACATCGCGTTGACCCCAACGTGCCGATTGAAGACGTGGCGGGCGCGGTTAAGGAATTGATTCAGCAGGGCAAGGTCAGACACTTCGGCCTGTCTGAAGCCGGGGTGCAGACCATCCGCCGCGCGCACGCCGTGTTGCCCGTGGCGGCGCTCCAGAGCGAATACTCACTCTGGTGGCGAGAGCCGGAAGCGGAAGTGTTGCCGACGTTGGAGGAATTGGGGATCGGCTTCGTTCCGTTCAGTCCCTTGGGCAAAGGCTTCCTCACGGGCGCAATCAACGAGAACACCAAATTCGGCAGCGACGATTTCCGCAGTAAAGTTCCGCGTTTCAGCGATGAGAACCGAAAAGCGAATCAGGCGTTGGTGGATGTGATCGGCAAGTTCGCCGCACAAAAGAAGGTGACTCCCGCTCAGGTCGCGCTGGCCTGGCTGCTGGCGCGGAAGCCGTGGATTGTTCCCATTCCCGGCACCACCAAGCTGCATCGCTTGCAGGAGAACTGTGGCGCAGCCTCCGTTAAACTTTCGCCGGAAGACCTGCATGAACTGGAAAGCGTGGCCTCCAAAATCACGGTCCGAGGGGCGCGCTACCCAGAAAATCTGCAGAAATTAGTCGGACGCTGAGACCTAAAAATATTATGGAAATCAAACGAAATGGCTCACAACCATCCAGCAAAGGACCGGCGGACTGGTTCACCGGCACGGTGCGCGTTGACTCACCCTTTAAGGGAAGCGAACCCGCGCGGGTCAGCGGCGCAATAGTTACGTTTGAACCCGGCGCGCGCACCGCGTGGCACACGCATCCACTGGGGCAGACGCTGATTGTGACCGCGGGCTGCGGACGTGTGCAGCGCGAAGGCGGCCCGATTGAAACCATCCATCCCGGAGATATTGTCTGGTTCCCACCGGGCGAAAGACATTGGCATGGTGCTTCTCCCACCACAGCCATGACGCACATCGCCATTGCGGAGTTGCTTGATGGCAAGGCCGTGGACTGGATGGAAAAGGTCACCGACGAACAATACCAAGAATGAAACCTTACATTATTTGTCACATGGTCTCATCGGTTGACGGGAAGATCGATGGAGCGGCTCTTAGCTCGGTCATGGCCGACGGCGAATATGAGGCCACCGGCGCCAAGCTGAAGGGCGACGCCTGGATATGCGGGCGCACGACTATGCAACAGCATTTTGCGCAAAAGAAGCCCTTCGTCTCCCTGTCCAAGAAACCGGCCGGGAGTCGGCCGGTCTTTGTCGCCCGCCGGGCAAAGTCCTATGCCATCTCGGTCGACACACTCGGCAGGCTCCGTTGGTCTGGCGGCGATCTGGATGGCGACCACCTCATTTGTGTCGTTAGCGAACAAACGCCAGAAGACTACCTCGACATGCTGCGGCAAAATGGGATTTCTTACGTTGTAGCAGGAACATCCTCAGTCGATCTCAGAACAGCAGTAGCCCAACTCGGAAAGTATTTTGGAATCCGCACCCTGCTGCTCGAGGGAGGCGGCCACATCAACGGCGCCTTCTTGCAGGCTGGGCTCGTGGATGAGATCAGCCTCCTGGTGGCCCCCGGCATTGACGGACGCCATGATATCCCAGCGGTATTCGACGGCCTCAGCCCATCAAAGAAGAAAGCTGTTCCTCTGAAACTAAAATCACTTGAGCGTCGCAAGCGCGACACGCTCTGGCTTCGGTACAAGGTAGTCCGATCAACGAGGCCCAGGAAGTGATCCTGGAGGCTGGCGCTCGATCCGACCCCGTGGTCTGCAATTATCGGTGAGGCTGGCTGGTTCGATTTCGATTCCGTTTGGCATAGGTAGCGCCCGTTTCGTCGGAGTTGACAAATTCCGGCGGGTAAAACATAGTATTACGTATGGTTAAGACTATTAGCAAAGTCGGGAACTCGCACGGCATCGTGTTCGATGCTGCGCTTATGGATTTGGCTCATCTTAAGGCCGGCGATCAACTGAACGTCGAAGTCCATGAGGGCGGAACGATCACGCTTACGCCCCTGCGACCTCGCCCCTCCCCGGATGAAGTCTCCAAAATCATCAAGTCCACTATGAAAGACTTTGCCCGCACGATGAAGAAGCTGGCGTGAGCGCTTCTCCCGAGAACTGCTTCCACTTGTCGGTGGAAATTGTGCGAGAAATTCACGCGGAAGCCATCGCGAGGTTCGGCGGCTTAGACGGCGTCCGTGATAGTGCCTTGTTGGAGTCCGCAGTCGCGGCCCCCCAGGCAAGTTTCGGAGGCAAGTCGCCCTATCGGGATCTGACCGAAGTTGGGGCAGCTTACTTATATTATCTCTGCCGGAATCATCCCTTCATGGATGGCAATAAACGGGCGGCTCTCGGCAGCTGTATCGTTTTCTTTCGCCTGAACGGGATTGAACCTAAGCCCGATGGACCGGAATGGGAGGAACTCGTTCTGGCTATCGCTTCAGGCAAACTCGACCGAGAACAAGCAACAATCAGACTTCGCGAATTGCTGCCCACAGGCAAATAAAGATTTCTCTGTTGTGAGTACCCGGATGAAATTTGCCATTTTAGCAGATATCCACGCGAATCTTGAAGCCTTACAGGCTGTCCTTCAGCACGCTGCCCAACGGAATTGTACTAATTACGCATTCCTTGGAGATATCGTCGGTTAACGCCGTCGTGCCTAGCTATTGGTGGGGTCAGGTCAACGCAGGGGCTTTCGGCTGTGCTCGCGGCAGGACTTGCACCTGCACTGTCGACGCTCTCGACGTCGTGCCTCTGCGTTGGGCTACGCGAGCAAGATGAGAATGGAGCCTCCCGCCGGTGCTGCCCTGGCGCGACTTTCTTACAAAGGAAGCCTGCAGGCTGCCGCAAGGAGGCTAAATGGTCGCAATCCCGAGTGCTGCCCTCGCTCGCTATCGCGAGCAGGAATGCACGTCCGGGCTGCCTGATTCTGAGTCAGCTGGGTCAGCTATTCCGCGTGAACCACGCGCCGTTGAAAATTGGCGTCCCTGACCGTCCACCCATTCACCCCTTCAAAGGCAGTGGTCAAACTGCTGGTTGCAGAATCGGCGGGGTCCGGTGATCTACTGCATGAGAGGCAGGGCTTGTTGGACTGGACTACACCACAGGGACGGATTAAGAGTTTGCCTGTTTACGTTTCAGAAAGTGAAAAGTTCTTGCCGATGAACAAAACCACACGCAGCCGGGCGCTTCGGAATGTTCACCGGGACGGCTTGCGCGAGCGCTACGACAGGCTGTGGTCGGCGAGCATCGAGAAAATCAGGACCGGAAACATCGAGTTGGATCCCATTTTAGAGGCCCGGACGCCAGACCGACGACGCGGTTTAACGGTTATTGCTCGCCCGGCCGGAGCCGTCCAACAACGTGTGGCGGCTTTCCTGAGGGAATTGCGACATTTGGAACCAAACCAGTACTATTATCCTGCCTCCGAATTCCATTTAACCGTTTTGTCGTTGTTTGCCGCCACGGTTAACCACGCGCCATTCTTGACCCAAACAGAAAGCTATGTCGCTGCCGTGGATTCGGCGCTGCGGAAAGTTGGGCCATTTCGAATTGAGTTTGAGGGTATCACGACGTCTCCAGGGGCAGTGATGATTCAAGGATTCCCAGCAAACGGTGCACTGAATGACCTGCGCGAGATCCTGCGTGAGCAACTCCAGGTTCGCCAACTGGCCGAAGGATTGGACCGGCGTTATCGGTTGGAGACCGCCCATATTACAGTTGCCCGGTTTCGCGTTCCGTTGTGCGACAGTAAACGATTAGCCGCTGCCCTTGAACGCGCGCGGCGGCGGCCCTTTGGGGCAACGAACATAGGGAACCTCAGTCTCGTTAAAAACGACTGGTACATGACGCACCAGGTTCTCGAGACGCTAAAGCGATATCGTCTTCCCGTCCGATGGTAGAGCCAAGCGCGCAGAAATGGTGGGGATGAATCCCGATTCGGAATCGGGATTCGCCTCTCGCATGTCAAATCCCGACAAGTCGGGACTGCTGAGCTACAGCCAGGAAATTGGAGCGGTGGAGGGAGTCGCACCGTCGTCTCGGCCCTTGGCATGACACCCGCGTGACTCACTTGCGTCCGCGTTGTCAAATTTCCATGACGAATGATCGTGAGCGAAGAAACGGCTTCACGCTCGTCGAACTGTTAGTAGTCATCGCCATTATTGCCATATTGGCGAGCTTGTTGCTTCCCGCTCTGTCCCGCGCCAAGGCTTCCGCCCAACGGGCGAACTGTATCAGCAACGCCCGCCAGATAAGCATGGCCATTCACCTCTATGCCGCTGACCACAAAGACATTTTGCCTGACGCCAAGTAATTCACCTGGGACAAACTCGAAACCAATCACTTCCTCATTTTTTACAAACGGTTGTTGAAGAATTATATCGGACTTCACGAAACGTCTTCTCCGCAGGACAAATTGTTCGCCTGTCCGGCAGATGCTTACTACTACGATTTCCCGGTCCCGAATTGGGTTGGCCGGAGTCTCCATGACCTACCCACCACAGATTATTCCAGCTATGGCTTTATTGGCGGTGGAAACTCGCCCAACCAGCCCAAGCCGCCCGCAGCGCTAAACCAGGAAACCTACGGCGGAGTCGGCGGTTTAAGGCTCACTTCGATACGGGATCCGGTGAAAACCGTTCTCGTGATGGAACTTTCAGCAGGCTTTCCATGGTCTTGGCATCAACCAAAACATGTGCCTTCAGGTCAGTTCGCGTTCAATGACGCCAGGAACGTAATCGGCTTCGCCGATGGACATGTCGGCTACATCAAAATGTACTACTCTGCCACAATTAATCTGCCAACTTGCAACTACGAGCCGCCCGCTGGATACGAATACAAATGGCATGCGAATTGACTTTTCATCATGCTCACCTAGAGGCGTGGGCCTTGGCCGCCCACGTTTCGCTGCCCGCGTAAGTGATGAGCCGAGGAGCGAGATTCGCACTCGCGATGGGCGTGACGCGGAGCATCAATGCTACTGTTCACCTTGACGCCGGCACATTGAGCCGGCCACTGGAGTTGAACCAATCGCGATAATCCACAATTTCGGCCCATCAATGTGCTTGCGCACAGCCATTAAGCGAAGCTGACAAAAGGGCCACTGTGGAATCGCCTGGAGTGCTACCGTAATACCACTGCGGAACGCTCTGCGGGAGGAACCTGCCACTACCGGGTCCACGAGAGCCCACGATCTATGGCCCCCTAAATTCAAATCCTCATAATCTTCGTCATCGCACGCTTCGATTCGAGCAGGTCGAGCCTGCTGCTCATGGCTCACACCTTCACCGTAACGTTGGGATACACGCTCACACTGCTCATCGGCGGACTGGGAATTTGTTTCGTGAGCCAGCGATGCGTAGAGGATTTTTCGACGTCTCGATTGCATTCCATTGCCCGCGTCAGTCTGGTCCTTGGCAGCGTCGCGCTGTTCCTTACGACTGTCGGCGTCCTGCTGGGAGTGGTCTGGACCGAAATCGAGTGGGGTCGCTATTGGTCCTGGGATTCCAAGGAGATCGGCGGGCTGAGCGTCGTTGTTTGGCTGGTTTGCTACTTAGTCGCGCACCGGCTTTTCAAAAGCAGCGAGCGCGGAGTTCTTACCGTCAGCATGCTTGGAAACATTGTGGTAAGCCTCGCATGGTTTGGACCGCAGGTGAACGGTTTGCATCAATATGGGACGCCCAACACCTCTCTCCTGCTGAAGATTGCGATCCTGGTCAACATCGCTTTCTTCGCCATTGGATTTGTCCCGGCTGGCCGATTGCGATTAAGAAAAGACGGATAAGAGAAGAACTGGGAATAAGGGTGCTCTACCACTGAACTACGCCTCCATATGGCGGAGGCGGTAACCTGCATTCCTTCGGCCCTTTCAAATTGCCCGACGGACAAGAGACGAGATGGGAACCCAGCCAAATCAGCGGCCGGGGCGGGGTTCGACCCCGCTCGTCCTTTCGGACTTCACCGATAACCCAAACTCAACGACCCGTCGTAAACGGCACTCCCGATGGGAATCGAACCCACATCTCCCGGAAATAAATTCGGGTGTTCTCTCGCAGTTGAAGTACAGGGTGATGAGATGGGCAAGGGGCACCGCAGATACGGCGCTTCGCAAGCGGAATCGAACCTACATCACCGAGCTTTCGCTGCTGGCGCACGGCCACCGGCGGCTCTCTCACGGTGAGCAACCACCCCTTCGCTTGGAGCGATAACCCGCGAACTTCGGCCCATCAAATATCTTCCAACTCAGCTGGCCCTGGCGTTCTTGCTCAGCCATTCGGCATAAGCAGCCTGCTTCAGTTTCCCGTCGGCGAAAGCCAAAGTCATTTGAACCACAGATTCTTCCGTCGCGGTAAACTCCATTCCGTTAATTTCCAGGAAGGTCGCCGCAAGCATGAAACCTATCCGCTTGTTGCCATCAAGAAACGGGTGGTTCAAAATGATGCCTGCCGCGTAGCTTGCGGCCATTTCAGCTAAAGCAGGCGAGCCGTAAGCAAAGAGATGCTGTGGTTTGAAAATGGTCAAGGGCGACGGGATTTGCACACGCACAGTCCGCGTCACAGGCGGAGATGCTAACTCTAACGGGAGGACCAACCTGAAACTCCATAAACGGCTTGCCTGAGTTAAAGCGAAAGGCAAACATTGTGAGTGAAACGAGAACGACGTCTTGATGATGTCTGAGAGTGCCAAACGAAATCGGTTGTCCACCCTCCGCAGCAGCGACGTGCATCAAATGCGCGTTATATCTATCGCAAGTAACCTAATCTTGTCTACTTATATATTTATGGGGCCTTATATCTTGAATTCAAATATTTGGATAAGATGCTGGGTGATTAGGTTACTAAGTTAGCTCCTCTGCCTTCATACAGGTGGCGCCGAATCTCGTCCCGGTGTTCGGCTGCATCGCCGCAGGTCATTTGATCGGCAGCAGTTACTGCTTCAGCCAACGCCACACCCACTTCGGCCTCCCCGGCAGCCACCAATGTAGCCCCTGCTCGGCGTAGCGCCGGCGCCTCCCGCAGATGAGTGCAGCGGGCCAGTACACGCAGCTCCGGATTGAGCTCCATCGCGTGTTTGATGATTTCCGCAGCATCCTCGACGTTCGCACTTAAGATCAGAGTGCCAACAGCTTCAATGCCGGCCTCCACCAGCGTCCCTGGCTGACGAACGTCGCCGTAGACTGCTTTGTGGCCCATTTCACGCAGTAGGCGTACGGTGTCCAGGTTCAGATCGATCACGATGATTTCGGCACTGCGAGCGATGAGTAACTGATGCACAATTTGCCCCACCGGGCCGAAGCCAACCAGAATGCAGCGATTTGGGTCCACCGTTAGACGGCGGGCGGACTGCGATGGTGCGCGCTCTCCATTTCTCGCCGTGGCCCGACGACGCGCCCAGCCATACACGTAGGGATTCAAAGCAATCGAAACAATGGAGGCCGCCACCAAGGCATTCCATCCAGCGTTGTTGATAAGGCCCAAACTGAGGGCGACGGTGCCGAGGATGAAACTGAATTCACCCACTTGTGAGAAGGCCGTCCCAATTGGAATAGCAGTTACCCAGGGCTCCCCCAACAGACGCACCGTCAGCGTCGCGGCTAGGGGCTTAACCACCACGACGACGAGCAGAACCAGCCCGATGATAAACGGAACATTCATCAAACTTTTGGGATCAAAGAGCATGCCGACCGAAACGAAAAAGAGCACGGCAAAGGCGTCCCGCATCGGCAAAGCGTCATTAGCGGCCCGAGTCGCGAACTCGGACCGGCCCACGGCCAGGCCCGCAAGAAACGCTCCCAAGGCCATGGACACACCAAAGACCTTGGCAGAGCCCACCGCGATTCCGACCGCGGATACCAGCACCGCGAGCGTGAACAGTTCTCGAGAGCGGGTTCGAGCGACCCGCTCCATCCCCCACGGAATCACCCATTTGCCTAGCACCACCACCACAGCTAACAAGCATAGGACCTTGAAGCCCGCAACACCCAGCACCACCCCGATGTTCTGCTCACCTCCAGCGCCGGACGCAAACACGATGGGCAATAAGAGCAGCAACACCACCGTCAGAATGTCCTCGACCACGGTCCACCCGATCGCGACGTGACCGATCCGTGCGTGCAGGTCGTGCCACTCGGCCAGAACCAGCGCCATCACGACCGTGCTGGCCACCGAGATTGCCATGCCAAGGATCAGGCCGGCCGTCCAGGTCCAGCCCAACAAATGCAGCAGCCCCGCAAGCGCCAGTGTGGAGAGCGTGCTCTGGATGAGCGCCCCGGGCACCGCTATCCGCCATACCGCGATCAGTTCCCGCAAATGGAAGCGCAGCCCGATCCCAAACAGCAGCAGGATTACTCCGATTTCGGCGAACTGTTCCGCCACCAACCGATTGACCACCACGCCCGGCGTGAACGGGCCGACCGCAATCCCGGCCAACAAGTAGCCGATGATCGGAGACAACTTCAGGCGCAGGGCGATATACCCAAAAAGCAGAGCCCCCGCCAACCCGACAGCAAAGGTGACCAATACGCTGAGTTCTTCCATTCAAGCTGAGAAGTTGCGCGGCTCGGCGGAGCAGCGCAAATGAATTTGCCCTGCTGGAGCGTACCCTCAGTAGATGCCTGGGGGCGTCAGTGGTGGGGTAAGCTGCTCTTCGGTTTCGTCCTTGCGGACAACTCCTTCGGAAACGGTAACAACCGAATTTACGCCTCCGAAAGGATTAGGTGTTGTGGCCTGCCCCAACGGATCTGGTAGCCATCGTCCGTCCACGACGAACAAGTACTCATACGTGCCGGGAGGAAGGGCCAATTCTTTAAGCCACCGCCCCTGACCCATGTTGATCATTGGTGTGGCCTCAGGACGCCATTCATTGAACGTGCCTGCGATCGCGACGGCGGTCGCGGTCGGTTGACTGAATTCCACATGCACGGCGTGCCGAGCATTGCCGTGGCTGTGCCTGTTTGTTTTTTCATTTCTCTTTTTCATAGGTCTATTCGTGGTCTTGCTCTTATTCGTTGATGCCCCAAAACCTGTAAGCGGAACCAGAATCTAATTCCAAAGTCGGGGGCTTCACCCAGCGGATGAGTTCGCGTCGAAGGACGTTCCGTTGCGCTTGGCCTGGCCTGGGCATTTCCATAGCTGCCTCGATGATTTGCAGGAGCCGGCCAGGGGAATCGCCCTTACCGACGAGCAGTCCCGCCCGTATCGCGCCTTCCATCGCGAAATGACCGGTGCGTCCAGTAACCAGGATGACTGCCGGACAGTCAGGCTCGTTTAGCAGCGTGTCAGCCGTCTTCCAGGCCGCTTCGTCCGGCAAATCCAGGTCCAGGAGCACAGCGCTCGGTCGGACGACTTGCAGGACCTCGACCGTGCCCGCAGCGGGGTCTGCCTTCACGACCATGAGGCCGGCCTCATTGGCCACCGAGCGCAGATTCTCGTGCAGCACGGTGTCGTTGCTGACGAGCAGAATCGTCCTGCTCGCCGTCTGCAATGAGTGGAATCGGTAAAAACCGTCGACCCAAAACTCATTGGCACGCTTTCTCGTTTCCTTGAATCGTGTTTTCATAAGCGTGAGCGCGTAAATTCCGATGTCACGCCCTTGCGGCAAACAAACCGGAGGATGTCCGCGCTGGATTCAACCCAAGACGGACGTTCGTTTTCCATTTGTCGGCACGACGGTTCTTCCGGGAACGGATCTGTTTTTCCAGATTTCTGACCACCTTGACCAGGGCAGCCGGAACCGTGTGATCGCTGGCTTCCGCGTGGAAGTCGGGACCGGGTACCTCCAACTCGGTCAGAACTCGGAACGCAGGCTTTATGCCGCGCTGCCACTCAAGCGTTACCCGAGCGGTGGCAATTGCCGCAAGGTTTTGCAGCTTTCTGAGATTCGTTTCGACCAGTTCTTCCCAAACGGCCCGTTTCGTCAGGCCGCAATACTTCACAATGATGTTCATATTTCCTTTTAGTTTCTCGTAATTGGTTTTCGTTAAAGTTCGGATCCCAACCGCGACAGGCGGTTTAGATGAGGGGTGGCACACCTGGGAAAGCTCCATGCCCAACAAGGGCATACCGAGAAAACTCAGGGGCAGAATTACGAGACCAACGAAGGAGCACGCGGCTCCAAAGCGGTGCGCCAAAGGAACTGCCAGGACTGGATTCGTTCCAGGCTGGCTGGCAGAGAAATAAAGGAAGAAATCGTTTGCTCCGGCATGATGGTTGACTGCGCCAGAAAGACCGGCGCACCAAATCCATCCGTGCCGTGCTGGACATTCACCCGCCGGCACCTCTGAAGTGTCGATTCGAACGAATTGTCTGCCGACGCCGCCTTATGCTTGCCGCTCTCGTGTGAAAGCAAGCAACGGGGGCTATTACACCTACGGCCGGTCGTTAGATCGCCAAAGCAGTCCCCGGACACCAGCAGGAACAACGCTGGCATCACAACGACTAAAATGACTTTCACCCGACTCATCTTCAGTTGGACGTGGCTCATGTTCGAGCGTTCAATCAAAACTTTTGCGACAGCAAACGCCTGAGCAGAGCAACACGCGCGTAAGAAGCTATCCCAGCGAAGCACAAAAGGCCCATTACAAAAAAGGAACGTGGTTATAACTGGGAACGCCATGAAACCCTTTCGACCAGCGGTTCAGCCTTTGAGGGAGATCAAGCTCGCCGCTGCGACGAGTTCTCTGAAGATTCCGGCTTAGGCAATACCGGGATCGACTCGGCAAGCTGAATTGCTTGAATTGATAAACAGATGAGGCCTTGCTTCATCTATTTTACATATCTCAAGCTTTTCGCTTTTAGGCCTGAATCTTCAACCCCAATTTCCTTGAGCTTTGCCAGTGCTTCCGCGATGAAACTCATGTCCGGAAAGTAGCCACATGGCCCCGAGGTGTCACAAAAAGTCAGCAGCAGTCGCAACTTCACTGTGCTTGTCGCTTTTCTACGTTAAGTTAAGGACAACATTATGCGCTATTTGGTGAAAGCGAAGGTAAAGCCCGGCCAGGAAGAGCCCCTCCTGGCGGCGATTGAATCCGGTGCCTTGGGCCGGGGCTCGGTGGCAGGCGACGAGTATCTGCATGATATGACCAAGGCCAGGATTGCAGCTGATGGCGTCTGCACCTGGGTTGAAGTCTGCTTTTGTGCGACTCCTCTGGAGGAGGAACGGCCTTATTGGGAGCAGTACTTTGATCTGCTCCGGGTTAAGGATGCTCACGCCCGGAAGAACTGCCGCGACGCAAACGGAACCGAGCCCTGGGCCTGTTGCAATTGCGATTGCACAGAAAAACTCGATCGACGTCTCCAACTCGTCGGTGAATCGTTCCTAGGCTCGCTCAAGCAACAAGCGTCCGGCGCGTCTTGATGCAAGTGGTCGTCAGGAGGCGTCCCTGCGCTCCAGCACTACCTCCGTCGGCCATGCAGCGGGGGAAAGCCGCAGTAGGTACATCGCAGTTTCCGCAATGTCCTCCGGCTGCAGATAATCCGGACCGCTCGCACCGGTCATCGGAGTGGCGACCATTGCCGGGCAAATCGCGATCGCTTTGATGTGGTCGGCTTTGCCTTCATCCGCCAGTGCCTGAGTGAGCCCAATGATGCCGAACTTCGAGGCGCTGTACGTTCCCGTGCCGCTCCAGGCCTCTTTTCCTGCCAGTGAAGAAACGTTGATGATTACTCCGCGCGGATCGCTTTTGTTGCGCTTCATTTGTGAATACGCAGCGCGCGAGCACCAAAACGTTCCGTAGAGATTCGTCTTAAGCACCCGGTCAAATTCCTCCGTTGTGGTTTCAGCGACCCGACCACCACCTCCGACCCCGGCATTGTTGATGAGAATATGAAGGGATCCGAATTTCGCCACGGCTTCTTGAATCAGCCCAACGCAATCGGACTCGCGTGACACATCCGCTTCCACCGCGTGCGTCTGCACGTTGAACTCCCGGGCAAGGTCGTTTGCAACTGCCTGGCTTTTGCTCTGCCGGCGTCCGGCAATGACCAGATTGCATCCCGCTTGGACCAATGCCGCGGATGTGGCCAAGCCGATGCCGCTGTTACCGCCGGTCACAACCGCAGTTTTTCCCTTCAATTCCAGTTTGTTGCCATTGAGTGCCATATTTACCTTGCAACAACATTAGCTCTTTAGTTGCCATTGCGCATCCCAAAGTCGGAAGCGAAATAAGGGCAATATGGGTTATGAAATTTCCAGCTCGCGCAGGCAATTAGGCGCTACGGATCACTGAACCTCACCACTGTTGTTGCCAGCTGTTGCTATCTGTTGCCAGCTTCTCTAGAGCCTCACCTAGCATCTGCCGATAATCTGGCGTGATCCAACTGTCCGCAACAGGATCAAAGATCTGCTTATGACGATCGTCCTTCTAGATCGGAAAATCAAATCCCAACTCACCACGGGTTGAGCTCGGCTCGATCAAAGTGCCCGGCTTTACCAACGGGCAGGCACGAGCCCGCACCAATGGCGGCGCCGCCTGGTCCACCTGCGTTCCAGGTAAACCGATCTGCTGCGTTTGAATTCATAAGCCGTCAGCTTTGACTGCTCAACCGCTGGAGCTTCATCAACCGTTAGAAAATTCTAACGTTCGCTTAATGAGCCGCCGAGGCCACACGTGACAGAATTACAACCCGGATGAGCTCCTTGAAACGGAGGGTTCATCGAACGCGGGTGCAATCTCCTTACAACCGGAACCGCGGTTTGTAATGGCCGTCCGGGCGCATGTGCAATGAGCTTGAGGCAGCAATGCCAAACCAGACTAAAAAATGAAAACGGTAGATGGGCCGACGCAAATCTCGTATTACTTCCTGCCCGCTGTCCTGATTCTCTGCGGTTGGCTGCACTTGGCGTCGCTTCTGTTGGCCACGCTCTTCGCGTTTCTGGCGCTTCGGAAGCTGTGCTTTTGGGAGCAGCGTGGCAAGTGGCTGGCGACGGGGCTGTTTCTGGTCTTGTTGGCAGGCATTACCTATGGTTTGGGCCACTTTGCCACCCGCACGTTCCAAGCCCTCCCGGAAATTGCCGACAAGTCGATTCCCCGCATAATCGAGTTCGCCAAAAAATACCAGATCGAGCTCCCGTTCACCGATTATGACAGTTTGAAAGATGCAGCGATTGACATCGGAAAAGACCAGACCCGATATCTTGGTAACGTGGCCAAGGCCGCCAAGGGCGCCACCACTCAATTCCTCTACCTGATCGTCGGATGCGTGGTTGCCATTGGTATCTTTCTAAATCCCCGATTTGAACTCGCCCGAACTGCTCAATCTGCTCCGGGCAACCTCTATTCTCGATGTTGCGAGCAGATTGCAGCCCGGTTCAGGTTGTTCTATCAGAGTTTTGTTACGGTCATGGGAGCGCAGATCGTCATCTCGGCGATCAATACGGTGCTCACAGCCATCTTCGTCATCGCCGTGCAGTTGCCTTATGCCGTGGTTGTGATCGGCGTGACCTTTCTTTGCGGGCTGCTTCCTGTGATAGGGAATCTCTTGAGCAATGCAATTATCGTAGCCATCGGCTTCACGGTTTCGCCCAAAATGGCACTTGTCGCGCTTGTGTTTCTCATCGTCGTTCACAAGCTGGAATACTTCCTTAACAGCAAGATTGTCGGCGATCGCATTGGGAACCCTTTGTGGCTAACGTTACTGGCGCTGGTCCTGGGAGAGCGCCTCATGGGCGTGCCGGGAATGATTCTCGCGGCGGTCGTCCTCAACTACATTAAGTTGGAGGCCTCGGCGATTGCGAAACCGACTGAGCGAGCGGACTTCCTCGACGCAGTCACTCCCCCCAAAGTGGAAGCCAACCCAAAATTCCAAACCGCGGAATTGATTTGTGAAGAAGGTAAATCAGGGCTTTGAACCGCACGGTCGAGCGAAGGCTAGTCGTTTGCTCACGGCAACTGGATTTGTATCGCGCTGGACCTGTATCGCGCAACCCGTGCAGTTTCGCCAGGGGCTGGTTGAACGGTTCGCCGCACATCGCACACCGTTAGAAATTTCTAACTGTGCCTTAACGCTTTTCAAATGGTTGGTGTGGCAATTTGAGCGCGTTATGAAAGACAAAGTATCACTGCTGTTGATTGGCGCCGTGCTTGCCGCGGTGGTTATTCCCGTTCAGGCAAAAGTTTCGCAGCAAACGCTTGATAACCTGAACACGGCGTTTCAGGGCGAGTCAAATGCGGCGCACCGCTACGAGGCGTTCGCAAAGACGGCGGATTCCGAGGGCCACAGTCAGGCGGCGCGGCTCTTCAGGGCGGCTGCAAAAGCGGAAACCATCCACAAGGAAAACCATAAGCAGGCGATTCTGGCGCTCGGTGGGAAAGTCAAAGACTTCAAACTCGATGAGTTGAAGGTCGGGACTACCGCCGAGAATCTCTGGGCGGCGATTAAGGGCGAGAGCTATGAGCGTGACACTATGTATCCGGACTTCCTTAAACAGGCCAAAGCAGATGGCTCCAAGGAAGCCACGCGCACGCTTTTGTATGCCGAGAAAGCCGAAGCCGAGCATGCCAAGCTCTATCAAGAAGCTCTGGACAGCTTGGGCCAAAGGCGGGACCTGTCCATTTTCGTTTGCAAGGTATGCGGTTATACCACCACGAAGCTGCCAGAGCGCAACTGCCCGAGTTGCCGGGAGTCGGTCAGCGATTTCGAACGCATCAACTAACCGGGAATCCATTCTGCCCAGGTCGTTATGAATCTTGTGCCCGATCCTCTGCACCCGGCAGTAGTCCACTTCCCAATTGTTCTGCTGCTCTTGGGCGCGCCTGCGGCCGCTGTGGCGGTGTTTTGGAGAAAACACCACGTCCCGGTGCTGGCAGCCGCGTTGCTTGTGTTCGGTGCATTGGGAACGTGGGGGGCTGTTGAATCGGGCGAGTCCGATGGCGGACTGGTCGAAAACACCTCGCCTCAGCTCAATGAGTTGGTGGATGCGCATGAGCTGTGGGCAAAGCGGACTCTGGGCATCAGTATTTTAGCTGCGTTCGCCGCCGGAGGTTCGGTGCTGGCGGCCCGATGGCCACGGATTGCACGTTCGGTGGCCATCGTGGCCGCGCTGGCCTCAGTTGCGGCGGCTTACGGCATATATGAAACCGGCCATCGCGGAGGAGCGCTCGTTTACCGTCACGGCACAGGTGTTGAGCTCGCCACGATAGCCAAATCCGCGGCTCTGGAGGCGCCAAAGCAACGCACAATCTCGCGAGACGACGACTAACAAGGCTTTTGTGTTCTGTTTTCGAGCGAGAATGATTAGTGTTGGATCCGCGGGACGTTCACCTGCGCTATGAAACTTCTCCTGGCAGAAGACGATTCCAAGCTTCTCCGGCACCTGGCCACAGGGCTTCGAGGCGCCGGCCATGTGGTGGATTGCGCCCAGGACGGGGCCGAGGCTCGATGGGCCATTGAAAACGGATCGTACGAAGCGTTGGTCCTCGACATCATGATGCCGCAGGTGGACGGCGTCACTTTGGTGCGGGGACTGCGACGGCGGGGAGTGACGTCCCCGGTCATCTTCATCACCGCTCGCGGCGAGGTGAGAGACCGGGTCGCCGGATTGGATGCGGGCGCCGACGATTACCTGGTTAAGCCCTTCTCTTTGGATGAATTGCTGGCCCGTTTGCGGGCTTTGACCAGACGAAACCGGGGCGAGATCAGCCAGGTTTTGCGCGTGGCGGATTTGGAACTGGACTTACTGGCCCGTTCGGTTCGTCGCGGGGCCGAGACCATTGTGCTCACCAACCGCGAGTTTGCGTTGCTGGAACTGCTGGCACAGTCCTCACCGCGTACCGTTTCAAAAAGCGCCATCGTCGAGCGTGTTTGGGACCAGCATTTCGACGGCGGAACCAACGTGGTGAACGTCTATATTAATTACCTGCGTTCGAAGATTGATCGCCCCGGGCAGGAGTCACTGATTCGGACGGTGCGCGGGATCGGTTTTGCCTTGGTGCCGCTGGAGGCCACATGAAATCGCTACGCTGGCGACTCACAGCCTGGTTTGCACTGAGCCTGTTGGTGGTGGTCGCGGTGCTCGTTGTGTCGGCTCATTGGCATCTCGACTATGAGTTGCGGAAAGAAAAATGGGAGCGCAGCAACCCCAACCAACCGGATTGGATTTTGCACGGCAGCTTTACCGACAAGGAAGTTCGCGACATCCTGGGCGAGTTGCTGCAATTCTGGGTGATTGTTGGAGTTCCCACCGTTGGTTTGGTATTAGTAGCGGCTTATTTTCTAGGGCGCCGATCAACTAGACCTGTGCGCAAACTCAATGACCAACTGACCAGGTTGGGGGCGACTACGTTAGGCCAACGGGTGGAGGCACCAGATGCCGACCCTGAGATCGCCGAACTCGTACAGCATCTCAATGATCTTTTGGCACGACTTGAAACGTCTTTCACGCAATTGCGCGAGTATTCCAGCCAGGTGGCTCATGAGCTGCGCACCCCCTTGCAGCTGATGAAGCTGCAGATCGAGAACAACGCAGCCAAAATGGAGCCGGAACTGGCCGAGGATTTGCAGGAGGAACTGGCGCGGCTTTCCACCTATGTGGAGACGGCGCTGACCATCGCCCGTGCCGAGCAAGGCCGATTGGAAACGAGTCCGGAGACTCTCCCGCTTAAGGAATTTCTAACTGATGTCGTGGAGCCTTTCAGCCGATTGGCAACGGCTGACCGAAGACGTCTGCTGTGGGCATGCCCTGCGAATGTAGTTGCCTGCACCGACCGCAATCTCCTGAAGCAAATCCTTTTCAATCTGCTCAGCAACGCCCTGAAACATGGACGTGAGGATATCCTGCTGCGCGCCCGTGTGTGTGAGGGAGCGGTCTGGGTTCTCCTCGGGAACCGCGTCAGGAACATTAAAACCGTTGGAGCAGCCGGGGATGGAAATGGCTTAGGCATCGGGCTGCGCTTGGTCCGCGCTCTGGCTTCGCAGCTAAATGGAACGCGGCTCACCTTTCGAACGCAGAACTATTTTTGGGTCAGACTGAGGGTGCCTGCGGGGCAACCCCCAGCGAACGCCGTGACATCAGAAGCTCAATATGAGGATCAAATCAAATAGAGAATTGAGATTCATTTCAGCGCGTTCGGGTATAACCACCGCCCCGCTTTGTAATGGGCGTTGGGCTTTCCTTCGGACTACTGTTGCCGTGTGCGCGCTTGCCAGAGTTTTTGAAGCTTGGCGAAAAGCCGCAGGTGCTTTGATTGAACGTTCAGAAGCAAGCCGCGTCGAAGTGATGATGAGTCGGGTAAAATCCATTTTGGTTTCGGTCATACCGGCCCTGGTGCTGCTGGCCTCTTTGGACTGCTTTACCGAATCCTTTTCTTGCGCCGGCTGTGGTGCCCCCAGCTACGCAGCCCCTGCCCATGGGCACAATAACCAAAGCCCCGTGCCCGGTGAGAGCTCATTGGATCAGGCGGTTCAGCGTTGGAGTCGCCGTTTAAACATTCAGCCGGGCTCGGAGGGATTCTCTCCGCCGGTCGCTCTTGCTTTGTGGCAACCTGCGGCTCCCGAACTAGCCGTCCGTTGGACAGAGCTTTCCCCTGCTAACCTGGCTCTGGCCCAGACTTGGCAGTTCCATTGGCGTGCGGCTGCAGAGCCCCGCGCTCCCTCCTCGGTTTCCTAAGTTGATCCTGCGTCCCTTTTGCGCGTTGCGCGCAGACGGTCCACAGGTCGGCTGAGCCATCGGCTTGGCCTCATCCAAACCACGATTCGCAGTCGTGATCCGAACTTTAACCAAAAACCATTTTCATGAAGAAGACAGATGAAACCGAATCTAATCGAAATGCAGATACAGTTGCATCGGCAGCACGCCGAGCGCCGTCTTACAACACCAAGGAAGTGCCCTGTCTGCACCGCTACGGAACTGGTGCCAGCGCAGAGGCGCGGGATTGAAATTGATTACTGTCCAAAATGCCGCGGTGTTTGGCTGGACCGTGGAGAGCTCGAAACGCTCATCGAACAAGCCGGCAACGGTGCACCCGAAATTCACATCCGATGCGGGCCCATCGCGGGTGATAAGAACGGTGGCCCACAGGTAGTCCCGACATTCAATCATAGGTATCTGGGTCAGCCTGAGCGGAAGCGCTCCTGGCTGAGAGAAATCTTCGGCTGATTAACCAAGCAACTTTCAAGAGAAATTATGAACATCATCGTGCGTTATTGCGGCCTGACCAAACGGGCCATCTGGCAAGAGTTGGTTGAAACGAAAATGAGAAAACTGCAGAACCTGGCAGGCATCGCGACGGCCCGGGTCACCCTGGAATGGCAACACGGAGTCAAACCGGCGTTTCGGGTGCTGACGCAGTTGGAAGTGCCAGGTCCTGATTTTCATGCCGAGGCCAGGGATCACACCCTTCCGGCAGCCGTGGTCAAGGTGTTTAAGAGCCTTGAAAAGCAGATCCGTTCACGAAAGAACCGCCAGGCGGACAAATGGAAGACCAACGTGCGACTCGGGCTTAACTCAGTGCGCACATCCGCGGGCTTCCTGGGATCGAGGGCCTGATACCGGGCTCCGACAGATCAGAGCTTATGAATGCTCAATTCGCGGAAATCAGAACACGCAACAGCGAATTCCTGCACGGCGTAACACAACTGTCGCCGTCATCCCACACGGCCTGCCGAACGATCTTGCTCATCAGGAATGACAGGGAGTTTGATCAGAACCTGCGTTCCCAGGCGAACACGCTCGGACTTTTCGTAGTAAGAGCCGAGCGTGCCGTCGGCACGCTTGCCATTTTGCAGGCCACCAAGCCTGAGGCGGTGCTTCTGGATCTGGATTTGCCAGACGAAGCAGCCTGGCAAATAGCCGACCTGGTGCTGGGCGAGCCTAGCTGTCCTGCAGTCATCATGCTCACCGGACGAATTGTTCAGTTCGATATACGGACTGCTCTCCGCGCCGGGGTTCTGGTGAGCAAAAGCGAATCTCCAGAACGAATTCTCGAAATCGTTGAAGAGAAGTTGGAACTCCCCGAAGCCAACCGCGCCGAACGAAACGCCATCCAAAGGGTGCTGATTCGCTGGCTGCGGCCCTCAGGTTGGGCCGGATCAACGACCCCAGCGTTCCGGTGTTGGGGCATAAACGAATAAACAACAAACACGCAAGAAACAAAGAACCTATGACAAAGACAAAGAACCAAAAATCAAACGGACATGGCAACGGACAACAAGTTGTGCATGTGGAGTTCAGGCATCCAGGAGCGACAGCCGTCGCGATTGCTGGCACGTTCAATGACTGGCGCCCAGA
>DASRFK010000239.1:0-13133 GCA_035651635.1 Verrucomicrobiia bacterium
ACCTTGTTGCTGGCCGGATCAATCACCGCCACCGTATCTTTCCCTTTAACTGCCTGATAGAGGTGTTTGTATTCCGGATCCAAGGCCAGGTCTTCCACCCCTCGACCATCGACCTTGATGGTGGTAACTATTTTTTTGGCGGCCGGATCGATGACCCACACTTCACCGGCTGTATCGTTGCATTCGTACACCAACCCGGTCTGAGGATTGAAGGCGATAAGGTCCGTGTTCGCGGGCACGGGAACCTCACCGGTCACTTCCAATTTGGTGGCATCCACAATGACCATGCGCGCTGGGTCGTTGCCGCTCACGTAATAGCTGTTCCGCTTTGGATCCGCCACGGCGTCCTGGGCCGTGCTGGTAGGAACGGCCTTCAGCAGTTTCCGGGTGTTGAGATCAAAAACATCAAAAGACTTGTTGCCTTCATGGCCCATTAGCAGCCGATTGGCTGTGGCATCCAGGCGGATGAAATCAAAGCCATCGTGTGTGCCGGGGAGCAAAATCGGATCGCCCGGCGTCAGTGGCGCCGCCCCGCACACCGTGCCGATCACTAACAACCCCACTGAAATCAAGGCAACTTGAGTTGGCTTAAAGAGAGGTACGTTGAGTTTTAACATAGTTACTCCTTGAGTAATTCACCTGCGACTGTGCATGTCACTGCTGAAAACCTTGTTTTGCTGAGGCCACACCGAACAAATACCCGCATGCTTTGGCCGGATCAAAGGTTTTCTCATTTATGAATAAAATGTAATTTGCTCGAAGAACGCGGTTGGGCACAGAGGTGCCGCACCGAGCCGCGCTTGAGCAAATCCATTTTCCGTTGTAAAGGACTGTTGTGAACACAACCACTCTCAGGCAGGTCATCTTTCAATTGTCAGTGACGGTCCTGGCAACCTCTTCGCTGCACGCGCAGCCTTCCACCTCCGAACCCAGTGCCTCAGGCCCATATCACGTCGCCCGCACCTTTCATGTGGGAGGCGAGGGCGGCTGGGATTACCTGACGGTCGATTCCGAGCACAAACTGCTGTATGTCCCGCGCTCGACGCACACCCTGGTTCTCGAGGCGAACACCGGCAAAACTGTGGCGGATATCCCCGGCCAGAAACGCAACCACGGTGTGGCGATCGTTCCAAGCGCCGGCCGCGGCTTCATCACCGATGGCGAGGACGCTTCGGTCACGGTCTTCGATTTGAAAGGCTACGCGGTGCTGGGCAAGGTCAAAACCGCCGATGACTCCGACGGCGTTATTTACGATCCGGCCAGTGGCAAAGTCCTGGTGGTCTGCGGAGATGCCGGCGTAATGATCCCCATCTCGCCGGATTTAGACACCGCGACCGGCAAGGCGGATGCCGCGGTCGAGCTCGGGGGCAAGCCGGAGTTTCTTGCCGCCGATGGACAGGGCAAAGCGTACATCAACCTGGTCGACAAAGATCAGGTGGCGGTCGTGGATACCAAAGCGATGAAGGTCGTCAATAAATGGTCCACGGCTCCCGGGGGTTCACCGGTTGGGATGTCGATGGACGTTACGAAACGACGTCTGTTCATCGGGTGTCGCAAACCCCAGAAGTTGATCGTGATGGACGCAAATGATGGCAAGATCCTGGCCGACCTCCCGATTGGGGCCGGT
This sequence comes from Verrucomicrobiia bacterium, assembly GCA_035651635.1. Taxonomy (GTDB): domain Bacteria; phylum Verrucomicrobiota; class Verrucomicrobiia; order Limisphaerales; family UBA8199; genus JANXQE01. The sequence continues at coordinate 1,628 of DASRFK010000239.1, forward strand.
GTTGACGCCACGAAATTTGATGGTGACGCCTTTGCCAGTTGTGGCGACGGGACGCTCACCGTTGTCCGGGAACGGGTGCCCGATAAATTCGAAGTCATTCAGACCGTACACACTCCGCGCGGCGCGCGCACCATGGGCATCGATCCGGCAACTCACACGCTCTATCTTCCCACAGCGGAACTCGAACCCCCGTCCGGCGGCCAATCCCGGCCACGTCCGAAACCCGGCACGTTCATGATCGTGGTCGTGAGCCCGTTGGGACAATAGCGCCTGAGCACAACCGCAGACCGGAACGGCCTGTTCCGGGCTAGGTTCGCTCGCTCCGAGCGGGTGCTTCCTTGAGCAGAGCTTTGAGATCCAGCGGACGGGTGAACATCTCGATGCCGCCATCCGCGGCTCGCGGCCATTGCTCTTTGGGGCGATCCCAATAAAGTTCTACTCCATTACCGTCGGGATCGCGCAGATACAGGGCTTCGCTGACACCGTGATCGGAAGCGCCTTCAAGCGGTATTCCGGATTGAATGAGGCGCCTCAACGCATCGGCCAATTGCGCTCGGTTTGGATAAACAATAGCCACGTGATAAAGGCCCGTCGCATCCCGCGGTGGTGGAGACCCACCCTGGCTTTCCCAAGTGTTCAATCCGATGTGGTGATGATAACCGCCGGCTGAAAGAAACGCCGCCTCCTGGCCATACCGCTGGGTGATTTCGAACCCAAGCACGTCCCGGTAAAACGCAATCGCACGCTCCAGATCGGCCACCTTCAAGTGAACATGGCCAATGCGGACTTCCGGATGAACCGGCTTGGGCCTTTTTGGATCAACAGATTGTTTCATTATGCTTTCTTCCAGGAGCTTTCCCGACGCGCTAACATGTGCCGTAAGCTCTGGCATAAATTCACGGCGCTCGTGCGCTTCTCGCACTATAACATAGGTTCGGATCCGACAATGCTTGTTGTTGGCGCGAGACATGTTTGGCGTTGCCGAGGGGCCGTCTTGGGGTAAACATCCCCAAAACAACGAAAGAACTTGAACATGACCCGACGGAGCTTTTTGAGGACCAGTGGAGCCGGTGCGCTGGCTTTGGCAGCGGCGAAGACCAGCCTGTTCGCAGCCGAGGAAAACAACCCTTTGCGTGTGGCCCTGATTGGTTGCGGCTGGTACGGCAAGACTGACTTGTTCCATTTGATCCAGGTTGCGCCCGTGGAAGTGGTCGGCCTATGTGATGTGGACAGTAAGATGGCGGAAGCCGCGGCCGAGTTGGTGGCGACGCGCCAGCCTTCCAAAAAGAAACCGCCGGTGTTTGGAGATTACCGCAAGTTGCTGGCGGACCTAAGGCCCGAGATCGTGTTGATTGGCACACCCGACCACTGGCATTGCCTGCCGCTGATCGATGCCTGCAAGGCGGGAGCGGATGTTTACGTCCAAAAACCCATCAGCTATGACGTGGTCGAGGGCCAGGCCATGCTCGCTGCCGCACGAAAGTACAAGCGCACCGTCCAAGTGGGATTAGAACGGCGCAGCACCCCCCACATTCTGGAGGCGCGCGACCGCTATATCAAGAGCGGCAAACTGGGAAAAATTGCGTACGTGGACATCCACAGCTATTACGGCAGCGGCAACGGTTTCCCGCCACCGACCGCGCCTCCGGCGAGCTTGGATTGGGAAATGTATGTCGGGCCGGCGGCGTGGCGGGATTACAACCCGGGCATCCATCCGCGCCGCTGGCGTGACGCCCGCGAATTTAGCAACGGCCAAACCGGTGACTTATGCGTTCACCTGTTCGATGTAACGCGAATGTTCCTGGATCTTCGCTGGCCCAGGAGTATTTCCGCCACGGGTGGCATTTTGATGCGGGATCGCCATTCGAGCGTCAACGTGCATGACACTCAAACGGCACTGTTCGATTATGGCGATATCCAAGTAGTCTGGACCCAGCGCAATTGGGGCCGGAACCCGGAACCGGACTACCCATGGGGAGTCACGTACTATGGCGAGAAAGGCACTTTGAAGCTCAGCGTCTGGTCTTATGACTATATTCCAAACGATGGCGGCTCGCCTGAACGGGTCAACGCTGTCGAGGAGCGCGAAAAATATCCGGAAGACGTCGCGCACAAAGAAACCGAGTTATTTGCCGCGCCGGCAAACCGGCGAAACCTTCTGAATTTTGTCCAGGCCCGCAAATCGGGCGAACGCCCCGTGGCGGATATCGAGGAGGGCTATATCTCGACCGCTTGCTGCATTATGGCCAACCTGTCCATGGAATTGGGTCGCAGCCTGCGCTGGGACGCTGAGGCGGGCAAAGTGGTCGGCGACGACGAAGCTAATCGCCGTTTGGCCCGCACGTATCGCGCTCCCTGGACCCATCCGACCGCGGAGAGCGTGTAGATTTCTCTGGCAGACATTTAATTCACCAAAGCACTATGCCAACCGAAGCAAAATGTCCGTTTCATCACACTACCGGCGGCGGCACATCCAACCGCGACTGGTGGCCGAACCAGTTGAAGCTCGAGTTGCTGCACCAGCATTCCTCCAAGTCCAATCCCATGGGCGAGGACTTCAACTACGCCAAAGAGTTCAAGCAGCTTGACTTCCAGGCTCTGAAGAAAGATCTGGCCGCGCTGATGACCGACTCACAGGATTGGTGGCCGGCCGACTTTGGCCACTATGGGCCTTTGTTCATTCGCATGGCCTGGCACAGCGCCGGCACGTACCGCACCGGTGATGGCCGGGGCGGAGGCGGACGGGGCCAGCAGCGCTTCGCCCCGCTCAACAGTTGGCCGGACAACGTGAGCCTGGACAAGGCGCGCCGGCTGCTTTGGCCGATCAAGCAAAAGTATGGTCGCAAGATTTCATGGGCCGACCTGATGATCCTCGCCGGCAATGTCGCGCTCGAAACCATGGGCTTCAAAACGTTTGGTTTCGGTGCCGGTCGCGAGGACGTCTGGGAGCCGGATCTGGACGTCTATTGGGGGTCGGAGGGCAAATGGCTGGAAGACAAGCGCTACTCCGGCGACCGGGATCTTGAAAATCCGCTCGCGGCCGTGCAGATGGGCCTCATTTACGTTAACCCGGAAGGCCCCAACGGCAACCCTGACCCCCTGGCCGCCGCGCGCGATATTCGCGAGACCTTCGCCCGCATGGCAATGAACGACGAGGAGACCGTAGCTCTCATTGCGGGCGGGCACACCTTTGGCAAGACCCATGGCGCCGGTGATGCGAAACATGTCGGCCCCGAGCCCGAAGCCGCCGGCCTGGAGGCACAGGGCCTGGGCTGGCAGAACAGCTTTGGCACCGGTAAAGGCGGCGACACGATCACTAGCGGACTGGAAGTCACTTGGACCACCACCCCTACCAAGTGGAGCAACAACTTCTTCACAAACCTGTTTGGCTATGAATGGGAACTGACGAAAAGTCCGGCCGGGGCGCAGCAGTGGCGACCGAAGAACGGTGCCGGGGCCAATACCGTGCCAGATGCCCATAATCCGTCAAAGCGTCACGCCCCATCCCTGCTGACCACCGACCTTGCGCTCCGGTTCGACCCTGCCTACGAAAGGGTTTCCCGCCGCTTCATGGACGATCCGAAATTATTCGCCGATGCTTTCGCCCGCGCATGGTTCAAGCTGACGCATCGCGACATGGGCCCGCGCGCGCGGTATCTCGGCCCGGAAGTTCCGGAGGAAGAACTTGTCTGGCAGGACCCCATTCCCGCGGTGAATCACAAGCTGATTGAGGAGACGGACATCGCCTCCCTCAAGGGCAAGATCCTGGCTTCTGGCCTGTCTGTGTCCGAGTTGGTTTCGACCGCCTGGGCCTCGGCCTCCACCTTTCGCGGCTCGGACAAGCGCGGCGGCGCCAACGGTGCCCGTATTCGCTTGGCGCCGCAAAAAGATTGGGAGGTCAATGAGCCTGTCGTGCTGGCAAAAGTGCTCAAGGTCCTGGTGGGCATCCAGAGCACCTTCAACGGCCCGCAGTCCGCCGGCAAGAAGGTGTCGTTGGCTGATCTGATCGTCCTGGCCGGGTGCGCGGGCATCGAACAGGCTGCAAAAACTGCCGGTCATCAGGTGACGGTTCCCTTCACCCCGGGACGCATGGATGCCTCGCAGGAGCAAACCGATGCGGCCTCTTTCGCCGTGCTTGAACCAATCGCGGACGGCTTCCGTAACTACCAGAAGACCCGCTACAGCGTATCCGCCGAAGCGCTTTTGATCGACAAGGCGCAATTGCTGACCTTGACCGCACCCGAGATGACGGTGCTGCTCGGCGGTTTGCGTGTTTTGAATGCCAACTTCGGAAAATCCCGGCATGGCGTCTTCACCACTCGACCCGAAACCTTGACCAATGATTTCTTTGTGAACCTTCTCGACATGCGCACGGAGTGGAAGGCGATCACCAAAGACGCCGACGCCTTTGAAGGCCGCGACCGCAGAACGGGTGAACTCAAATGGACCGCCACGCGTGTTGATCTCATCTTCGGTTCGAACTCCCAGCTCCGGGCCCTGGCGGAAGTTTACGGTTCTGAGGACGCTCAGGAGAAGTTCCTGCACGACTTCATAGCCGCGTGGAATAGAGTGATGAACCTCGACCGATTCGATCTTTCCGCGGATGGCCGCTCTCCGCTTGTGGGCGAGCGAATCGGTCCTGGGGAAAAACTGGGGGGTGCTAAAAGACAGGGTTCGCTTCACCCAAAGCGTGCCCGGGAGCGGAAAAGCCAAACCGGTTATGGCTTGTGATTGTTCGCGGACGGTTGGTCCTCGACCAAGATCGACTCGTCCACCAGCATTACGGGTATGCCGTTGCGAATGGGATAAAGAACTTTGCCGTCGGCGCGAACCAAACCTTCCTGGATTCTTTCCGCGACGGCGCGACCTGCGCGGTTAGAGAGGCCCTTGGTTGCAATTCTGCCATTCAACTGCTCCAGCAGCAGTGAATCGGCTGGCCGTAGGGGCTGGTGCGTTTCAGGGCAGCAGAGCAGTTTGAGAAGTTCCGCGTCAACCATTTGAAGCCGAATCTTTGCCTGGATTCAAGTCGGTGAGCGCGTGCGCCGCCGCCTCGTACACTGCCTTCAGCGGAACTCCGGCCGCGGCCGCTACTTTTTTGCAAGACTCGAATTCCGGTGCGGCCTGGATTACGCGCTCATCGAGTTTGCCCAACTTGACGCTCACCTCGCCGTACGCGGTGCGGACCTCGCGCGTTTCGCGGCGTAATTTGCGGCGTTCGGTGGTAGTGCGCCGCACGCCGAAGCTGGTGGTTTGACGCAAAATTAATTCACTGAATTTATCCGCTTCATCTTGGGGGCACAGGACCGTCAACAGGACACCTGGTCGATTTTTCTTCATCTGGATTGGCGTGTGAAAAACATCCAAGGCCCCCTGGGTCAGCGCTAATTCAATGAAGTGACCAAGGATCTCTGAATTGATGTCGTCCAGGTTGCTTTCCAATATCGCCACGGTGTCGGTTTCCCAATCGTGCTGGCCAGCGGCGACGTCCTGGCGCCCGAGAACCGCTCGTAAGACATTCGGCCTGGTTTTGTTTTCCCGACCGCCGAGCCCAAAGCCGATTTTGTCGGCGATCAAGCCTTCCATTGGCCCGAAGGATTCGGCGAACTCGGCTACCAAAGCCGCCCCGGTGGGTGTGACCAATTCGTGCGGTTCGTTGCACTGGGTCACAGGAATTCCCCGGGCGCCAAGAATGGCCAGCGTCGCCGGTGCGGGAATGGGAAATCGACCATGGGCGCAATCCACCCAGCCGTTTCCATCCGTTACGCGGCTGGCCACCAGCCGCGGTTTACCCAGCAGTTCCAGGCTGATGCAGGCTCCAACGATATCCACAATCGAGTCAATCGCGCCCACTTCGTGAAAATGAACTTGCTCGGGCGCCAATCCATGGATTTTACCTTCAGCAATCGCAATGCGACGGAAGACCCCGATCGCCTTCTGCTTTACCCAGGGTGAGAGGGAGCTGACCGAAATGAGCTGTTTAATCTCGGTGAACGTGCGCTGGTCCTCGTGACCATGGTCATGGTCATGCGGGTGGCTGTGACCGTGCTCATGCTCGTGACGATGCTCGTGCCCGTGAACGTGGCTATGCTCGAGTTTTGACTCCTCATGGTGATGCTGCTCATCGGCTAAATGGACGTCAAACTTGGTCCCGGCGATACTGCCTCGCGAGCCGCGCGTGAAATGGAGGTGAAATCCTTTGACGTTTAACTTGGCCAGTTCGCGCTCGAGAGCTGCAAAGTCAACTCCCAGGTCCAACAGCGCCCCGATGAGCATATCGCCGCTGATGCCGCTGAATAGATCGAGATATAGCGTTTTCATTCAGGGAAGGTTCCGCCGCTCACTCACCCGCGGCCAAGGAATTGATTTGGCTGGCCGCATAGCCGGCCCCAAAGCCGTTATCGATGTTCACCACGGTCATGCCGCTGGCACAGCTGTTGAGCATGCCGAGCAGAGCGGCCAGGCCGCCAAAATTCGCACCGTACCCGATGCTGGTGGGCACGGCAATTACCGGCCGGGCAACCAGGCCCGCCACGACGCTCGGAAGCGCCCCTTCCATCCCGGCCACGACTATCACCACGTTGGCCGCGCGAATCGTTTCCAATCGTCCGAACAAGCGATGCACCCCCGCCACCCCCACATCGGATACTGTTTCCACCTGGTTGCCCATGATGTCGGCTGTTACGGCCGCTTCCTCGGCTACCGGCAGATCGCTGGTTCCGGCGCAGACCACGGCAATGGTCCCCGCCCGTTTGGGCAGCGGCTTCCGATCCACCGTCAGGCAGCGGGCCAGTTGGTGGTGGACGGCGTCTTTGAACTTTTTACGAAACGCCCGGGCATGCTCGGCGGTCGCGCGAGTGACCAAGACCCGCTTTTCGTGCTCGATTAACTTCGCGGCAATGCGAACGACCTGGTCGGGGGTCTTGCCGGCGCCAAAAATGACCTCAGAAAATCCCCGGCGCAAGCCGCGGTGAGTGTCCAGTTGGGCGAAACCCAGGTCCATGACTGGCGCGGTTTGAAAAGCGGCGAGCACCTTGTCGCGTCCCAATGCGCCGGCGCGAAATCCTTCCAACAATTTAATGGCCTCGGTCGTGGTCACGTGCCGCAACCTGCCACAGCTTCGGGTCATGGTCACGCCGGAAAGTCAACCGGTGGGTCACGGGTCAGAAGGTTCAACTCGAATCGCGGTGATGAAAGAGCCGCTCCCGGTTTTCCAGCAAGTACCAAACGATGATCACGTTCAGCACCATAATCACAAACACGATTCTGGAGAATCGGTGAACCAACTCGTAGACCTCAATCGGTATAAAGAAGGCCGATTCGCCAATGGCCAACCAACCGGCCCAGCTGACGCGAAAAATCAACCCTGTTCCTTCAACGAGCGAGAACAGGCTGTACACCAGCGTCCCGATCGCCACATGCAGCACCTTGCTCTCGGTCAATTGCCCGACTTGAATGGCAACATCCGCGAAGAATTTGCTTTCCGGATTTACCCTGAGAAAATGCAGGAAACGGCGATACTCGTACGGCAGATCGTTATCCGACAGCGCATACGCAATGAAGGCAAGGCTGAGAAAAAAAGCGCCCTTCAACAACTTCATCGCAATAATTGCGTAGAGTGTCGGCGCCCGATTCTTGACGACCTTGTGATCGGTTTTGTTTGTCTCGCCCGCTGAGATCAAGTTGCCTCCTCGAGGCAAAGTTTTAACGAATTTTCGACGACAAAAGCCCCACCAGTTCATTAATGCGCACGCGTTGCTGCGTCATCGCATCCCGGTCTCGCAGGGTCACCGTATCCTTCAATTCGGGGCCCTGTTCGCCAAGTGTTTCGAAATCAATTGTGACCCCAAAAGGGGTGCCGGCTTCGTCCTGACGGCGATAGCGGCGGCCGATCGCGCCGGCCTCATCGTAAAACACACTCAGATGAGGCCGCAACAAATCCCGCACTTCTTTGGCTTTCTGCACCAACTCGGGCTTGTTCTTGAGCAACGGAAACACGGCCACCTTCAGGGGGGCGATGCGTGGATGAAACTTCAGGACGACGCGGGACTCCAGCTTGCCTTTATCATCCGGGGCCTGATCTTCGCAATAGGCATTGCAGATCAGCGCCAGGGCCAAGCGATCCACCCCGGCCGAAGGCTCGATCACGTGGGGAACATAATACCCTTTGCTCAAGGCCTCCGCGTCTTGCTGAGCAAGCTTTTCTGCTTTCTCGCCCGGTTCGCCGGCCTTGGTCAGATATTTCAATCGCGCCTGGCGGTAGCGCTCAGACAATTCGAGTTGCTTTTCCGGACTCAGTTTTGGCCAGGCGGCTTTCAGTTCTTCGTCGAAAACGGCCATCGTTTTGCCAGTGAACCTTTGGTGCTGGCTCAGGTCGAAGTCGCTGCGCGCCGCAACGCCCTCGAGTTCCTCACCCGTCAACTCGCCCTGCTCGTCGCGTTTGCTAAAGGGGAACTTGTACAAAATATCGACCGTCGCCCGTGCGTAGTGGGCCAGTTCATCGGGTTTCTGCCAGTACTCGACCAGGGATTGGCGCGGCAAACCGATGCTCTCATAAAACCGCAGTCGCTCTTCGACCCAGTACTGATGCCAGATTTGCCAGCCCCAATCCGGCTGCGGCTCTCCCGGATGTCCGGGACCCGCCGGCTGAGACACCTTGCCGTAGATCGCTTCGACCGCCTCGTCTGGGCGAATGAAAAATTCGAGTTCCATCTGCTCGAACTCACGAGAGCGAAAAGTGAAGTTCCGCGGATTGATTTCGTTCCGGAAAGCTTTTCCCATTTGGGCAATGCCGAAAGGAACCTTTTGGCGCGACACTTCCAAAACATTCTTGAACTGCGCGAAAATCGCTTGGGCCGTCTCCGGCCGCAAATAGGAAATATTTTCGGCGCTCTCGACTGGCCCGACGTAGGTCTTGAGCATCAGGTTGAAGGGCCGCGGCTCAGTGAGCAGGCTGCCATTCTCGGGGTTGTAACGGATGCTCTGTTCGACCGCTTCAGAGCGTTCGCCTTGCAGTTCGGGATTTTGCAACCCGCGTTGCTCGTAGAACTGCCGGGCGGCTTTGCGGGCGCTCTCAGGGGGCTTGCCGCGCGGCACCAAAACCGAAAAGGCGTCCTTCGATTCCTTGCCCTGGGCCTGGTCACGGGCGCCAGTATAGAAATACGCAATGCCGCTCTGCGGCTCCACTTGATCCGCGCGAAAACGTTTCTTCGTCAGCAGGCAATCCACCATCAAATCGCTGAAGGTTGAAGTGTGGCCGCTGGCCTCCCAAATCCGCGGATGCATGATGATGGTGGCTTCGAGTCCCACCACGTCGTCGCGCAATCGCGTCATGGAGCGCCACCAGCATTCCTTGATGTTGCGCTTGAGTTCGGCTCCCAGCGGACCGTAATCCCAGAAACCATTCAAGCCGCCGTAAACTTCCGAAGACTGGAAAATGAACCCGCGCCGCTTCGAGAGCGAGACGATCTTCTCCATCAATTCGCTCGTCTTCTGATCAGCCATAGGGCGGGGAGTGTTCTCCAACCCCCTCTTGATGTCAAGTTGGCCAGAATTTTTCGGAAGCCATGCGAGAATATGTCAAGTAGGTAAAGACCCCATATCGGGGACACATTGTTGATGGGTATAAACATCCCAGCCCTGAAACGACCCGCCAACAGTAGGAGACTGATCCGCCCTCAAGCAATGGCAGCTTCAGACGCAAAGGATCTTGGCCAAACAGAGTCTGCCGCAGCGCCAGGTCCTGGCACAGATAATTCTCAAAACGAACACTGGCGTTGGTGCCCACGGTGCGGCCACGAATTGCATAACGATCATTGCAAACTCAAGTGCCCCCATTGCCATTACTTCATGAGCTGTTCGGACTTTGATTGAACTTGCCGGTTCCCGGGCCCGACAACCGGCAGCGCGGTAAAGCTACCGCATCATGCGGCGTTTCCGTTCGTTTGGCTTTGCCCAATCATCGGTAAAACTGCGTTGACGGCTTGATTCGCCATTGAAACCTGAATTGCGAAAGTGCTATTGGTGAGGCAATCCGAATGCCCAATGCCGCCTCCCCCACGCCAATAACCGTCACCGGAACAAGCAGCGCGCGCGAACAATGGCTGGTGCTGGTGGCGGCTTTTTTGGGCTGGATGTTCGACGGCGTAGAGCAAGGTGTTTTTCCTCTCGTGGCCAGGCCGGCACTACAAGACTTGCTGGGCACGGAAGCTGACGCCGCCATTGGTCCGTGGATGGGCTACATCACCGCGCTTTTTTTGCTGGGAGCGGCGTTGGGCGGTTTAGTCTTCGGATGGCTCGGCGATCGGATTGGCCGGGTGCGCGCCATGATCTTTAGCATCCTCGCCTACTCGCTGTTTACGGGATGCTGCTATTTTGCCCAATCAGCGGCGCAACTGGGTCTTTTTCGATTTTTGGCGGCGATTGGCATGGGTGGCGAATGGTCGCTGGGGGTGGCGCTGGTAATGGAGTGTTGGCCCGAAAAGCACCGACCCCTCCTGGCCGGGGCAATTGGGGCGTCGGCCAATATTGGTTTTGGCCTGCTCGGGTTGCTGGGGATGCTTGCGCACGTGACGCGCGGCTCGTGGCGCTGGGTAATGCTGGCCGGGGCCGCTCCCGCGCTGCTGGCGCTATTCATTGCTCGGTATGTGCCAGAATCGCGGCGCTGGCGAGAGGCGGTCCAAGCGGGTACGGAGCGCCCATTGCGGCGTATCTTCTCGGGCACCTTGCGCGCTAGAACGCTGCTCGGCATCGCTTTTGCCGCCATTTCATTGATTGGGACCTGGGGATCCGTTCAGTGGTTACCGGCGTGGGCCGATCAAATGACTCATGGCCAAAACCGCAACGCAAAAGGCCTCACCCAAACGCTGATTGCCTTCGGCGCTGTCATTGGTTGTTTCATCGGTCCATGGATTGGAGCGCGCGCGGGCAGGCGACCGGCGTACTTCGTACTATGCCTGATGTCGCTGCTTTCCTGCGCGGCGCTCTTCCGGCTTGTTTCGGCTTATGGACCTTTTTTCCAAGTGATGAGCTTTGTGGTTGGCGCATCCACGGCAGCGATGTACGGGTGGCTGCCGCTGTACCTGCCCGAACTCTTCCCGACGGCTGTCCGGGCGACAGGCCAGGGCATCTGTTATAATGCCGGCCGGGTCTTTGCCGCCATCGGTGCGGTGGAGATGGGCCAACTGATGGCGTTTTATAGCGGGAGCTATGCCCGAGCCGGTGCAACCATAACTCTGGTCTACGCAATCGGCCTGCTGCTGATTTGGCTGAGTCCCGAAACCAAAGGCCGGCCGCTGCCGGCGTGAAGGCGTGCTACGAACGCCGACATATTAGGAGTTTCCTGGCGACCCTAATATTCTGACAAAATCCTGAATTCGGACCATGAACCCGGTCGCTTCTCCTCTAGCTCGTCTCGTGCATCTGTGGTAGGCCCCCTTCATCTGTGGTTGCCCCGAATCTGCGGGAAGCCGCTCTTCATCTGCGGTTGCCCCGAATCTGCGGGGAATCC
>DASRFK010000240.1:0-80746 GCA_035651635.1 Verrucomicrobiia bacterium
GCCCACGCGCGATGCGCCAACCGATCCAGCGTTGGCCGCGCAAAAAGCATCAGAAAAGTTCGACCGAGCCCCTTACCATATCAGTCCTCGAGGCAGCTGATGAATAATTACCGAAAGGCATTAGCCTAAAGGCGGGACTCCGAACCGAATTTTAAAAACACGCACAGGCCAGGAGTGTGCGCCAAGGGCGATTATCTCCTGGCATCCAACCCGTGCCAACGCCAGGTCCAGGCATTTGTTCCCTGGCTCTTAACGACGAGATAATCGCCCTCACGGCGAGAAGTCAGCGGGCGATTGTTTTCATCGGCGAGGAACCGCGCGGGCAGTAGACCTAACGCAACGAGCGCATCCAACGATTCAGGCAATGCGCCATTGGCCAGGCGATAGGCATAGATAGCACGCCCGATACCGAGTCGAATAAAGTGCGCCTCGTTGGCGGTTTTTACCGGGCGCACTGCCTCAGGCGGCAGCGCCAGCACCCGAAGCAACTCCACCGCAAGGGGAGACGCTTTTCGAGCAGGTGCCGCTAACGCTCGAAAGGAGAGCAGGTGCTGGCCTTGTTTCAATTCATGCGTGCCGAGTGACAGATCGAGTTCATCGTAATCTAAAGCACGGAAATCCGCTCGCGCTATAGCGGTCCGGCCGTCCAGGTCAATATCGAAGATGCCGTACTCAGGACCGGCTCCGGCTGTCAAGCGGACGGCGTGGCGGCCGGGACTTGAAATCGAAAACGGGAAGCTCAGCCGGCTGCCCGGAGTGCTGTTGCTCCAAACGACTACCGGCCTGGCGCCAAACATGCCGGCAAAATCGACACGCGGCTTTGTTTTTCCAGTAACCTGCGCCTGGCGCAGAGCAGAGACCAGGTGATACGTCGACCAAGGCGCCGCGCGCTCTGGGTAGGGTGGCAAATGAGCGAAGCGTTTTGGCTCCCCCAGTTGGTACCAGAAAGCGACACTGCTGATAAAATCAGGTCGTTCGAGGTAGAAACCTTCGATATCTTCAGCGCGATTTCCTTTGTGCTCGAATGCCACCTTGAGGGAACTGGAGAAATCGACCGGGTCGAGGAGATGCCAACGGTAAGCTACACCGCTGTCACCGGCGTTGTCGCCCTGCCAACGAGGCTGACCAAACCAATGACCGGTGCGGGTGCGAAATCCCCAGGCATCATTAAAATAGTCCTCCATCCCGGTGCCCTGCAGACTCGGCACTTTCTCCCCGTCGATGAAGAAAAAATCATCGCCTTCACCCCACCAGCCATCCTGGCCCAGGGTGACGGACATGACGGTGCCGACATACACTCCCCGGCCCGCCAGGTCAGCGACCAAATAGTCCTGTCCCATGGCGGCGGGATACTCCTGCCGATACTGCGCATGGAAGTAAGGCGTACTATCGGGCAAGGCGTCTAACTCAGTCCAATCGACCTGCCAGTATAAACCGGCCGTGCGGTTTGAGTTATCGTTGGAGACCACGATGCGGGCGGATTTCGCAAACGGCATCGGCCAATAGCAGCTCAGGGCCCCTGACGGTGAGACCTGGACCGGCACGCTTTCGACGGAAGCAGGTTTGCCTTGCCCGACCGCGAAGAACTCTCCCAACGGGGATTCAACGCCTGGTTCAGCCCGGTCATCCCAATAAATCCGCAAGCTCAGGGCGTTCAGTTCATCCACGCGCCCGGCGTGGCTAGTCATCCAGATGTGGCGAATGATGCCGGGGCCTTCGAGCCTGGGCATTTCAATGGACCGGCCGGGAGGCAATACAGTCATGTCCATGTTGGCGTTGTTCCAGTCGGGCTGCTCATTGCTCGAGATGCGCCGGTTACGCCCCTGGCTAAGCTGAGGCAAACCAAACAGAGGATTTGCCAGCAGCGCAACGGCCGGGGCCGTGGCGGGCATTCTCGGTGAACGAGGCTCGTAATCGATCCAGACGGCGTCGTTCATGTACTTAAGGGCGTAAGCATAAGGCATGAACCCGTCCTGGCCGGCACCAGCGGTATTGCGGAAGATGAGAACACCACCGCCCGGCTCGTTGCTATCGTCCCGGTAACCGACGATCAAAACACTATGCCCATCGAAAACGGCTTCCGGGCCGCACATCTGCAAAACGTTATTGGTCCAGTGTTCCTGTTTAGGCCAGCGGAGCCCGCCACAAACCGGCCAGCCGTTAGAGAGGGTACGCTTTATAGCGTTAAACTCGGGGTCGCTTAATCCCGACTTCACATCCCACTCCTTGATCCAGTTGGTGCGCAATCCTAGGCCAAGACGTTTTTTCGCGTCCGCCAGCGCCTCGGGTGGGGGCCAGGCCGCCGCGTCAAACTTGGATTGGTAAGGAAACTCGGCGGCAGTGCAAATCCCGTACTGCGAGTAACCTTTCCACATGTCCGAGAAAAAGCCGCCGTCCACGTCTTCGCGGCAAACTCTATTAGCCGCCCAATTGAGGAATTCGACGCTAAGTCGGGGTGTGTGGCCCTGGCGTTTGGCGATGGCGAACTCCAATGCGCCGGCGAGCGTGAAGACCGAACAGGTATTGCGCGGTCCTTGATGCCAGCGCTCAAATCCTAATTTTTCGAACTGGGGACGCAGGTCCGTCGTCGTGAGTGCCGGTGAGGCAGCGGGATCACCTGAACCGGGTACTTCGGCACCCAGCGCCCAAGCATGCAGCACGAATAGAAAAACCCACCGAGTCAGCTCTCGCGGTTGCATATGGGGGCGACGATACCGATGTGCACGATTAGTGTCACAGAAAAACAATCCGCACACATGCCACCTGAACTTAGAGAGTTAAGCCCGCAGAAATCGCGGAAATCAAAAAAACAACCAGCTTGATGCCCTTAGGTCTCTAGATATCCACGCCTGGTCGCGTGTGGGAGAACATCAATTCGTGAAATTCCTGTCACCAAAGACACGCCATCAAATCGTTAACGGGGTCCAAACCCCATTTGTAACCAGAGGATTTCACGTAGAGACTTCGTAAAAGCAAACATCGTGGTCGCTCATGGGTTGGCGGGAGGAGAATTGCTCGTCGGAGAAGTTGCAACACCCGCGCCATCGAGTGCGAAACCATATACCGATCGAAGCGCTTGCTTCACATTAACCAGGAGTAATTTATGGCTGAAGTAACTCGGCAAGGCAGTGCTCAATGGACTGGCGACCTCAAAAGCGGGCAAGGCAAAACCTCTACTGAAAGCGGCGCGCTACGAGAGTTGCCGTACTCGGTTCCGTCGCGGTTCGAGTCTGGAAAAGGCACGAACCCGGAGGAACTTATTGCCGCGGCTCATGCCTCGTGCTTTAGCATGATGTTGGCGAAATTGCTGGGAGACCAGGGCACCAGGCCCGAACGTATCACCACTCGCGCAACTTTGACTTTGCGGGTCGACACTTCAGGAGCCAAAATCACTAAAATTCAACTGGCGACTGAGGTTGCTGCCGCTGGACTCACCGAGGACAAGCTTCAAAAAACCGCCACGCAGGCAAAAGATCAATGCCCGGTCTCGCAATTGCTCAAACCCGGATTGGAACAATTGAGCTTCGAAGCCAAGCTGGCAAATCAGTAGGGTGGCTGGCGCGCGCAGCCTCGAAAGCTCTCCGGCGCTAATCGTGCTGGTGGTTCTCCAGCTCCTTGCGAATTTTGGCAAGCTCCTTCCGCTGGGATCGGTCCACCTCAGGAAAAGTCAGGTCCAATGATTCCAGAGTATCGACAATAACCTCTGCCACGGCCAAGCGACTGAACCACTTGTGGTCGGCCGGGATGACGTACCATGGGCTGTGGGGCGTGGCGGTATGGCGAATCATGTCTTCGTAAGCGTCCTGGTAATCTTTCCAGTGTTTTCGCTCCTGCAGGTCGGCGGCAGAAAACTTCCAATTCTTGTCAGGCTCCTCGAGACGGCACAGCAACCGGCGTTTTTGCTCTTTTTTTGAGACGTTGAGGAAGAATTTCCGCACGAGAATGCCGTTGCGGCAGAGATAGCGCTCGAAGCTGGAGATGTCTTGAAAGCGCTGCGCCCAAATATCCTTAGTGATGAGCGAGGGCGGCAGCTTTTGACGCCCGAGCAACTCCGGATGCACTCGCACTACCAGCACCTCTTCATAGTAGGATCGGTTGAAGATTCCAATGCGGCCGCGCTCGGGCATGCATTTGGCCGAGCGCCAGAAGAAATCATGATTCAAGTCCTCGTCCGAAGGTACTTTAAATGAAAACACTTGGCAGCCCTGCGGATTCACCCCGGACATGACATGCTTGATGGTGCTATCTTTGCCCGCGGCATCCATGGCCTGAAAGATGAGCAGGAGCGCCCATTTATTTTGAGCGTAGAGCCGGGCCTGGAGATCACTGAGGCGGCTGACGCCTTTTTCGAGCCATTCCTGAGCGTTTTCTTTGGATTTGAGCTTCCAGGTATCCGCGGGATCGGCATCCGCCAATCGAAACCGCTTGCCGTTTTCGATCCGGTACCGTTTTGCCAGTGCGCCTCTGTTCATAAGCTAGCCTTGGATGAATGAGGAAGACTTTAACGATCTCGTCCACATTCTGCCAAGCACTTATTGGCTTTAACCTCGTTCGGACACGATGCTGATTTTGCCGTTGCGCTCCAGGGTTGCTTTTTTGACCTGTTCCAGCTGGTCGACGTTCCCGTTGAGACGCATCTCCTCGAACAGGTCCTTTTCTGAGATGTGAAAGGATTTCAGGGTTCGATGGTTGAGCTTGCCGCGCTCAACCACCACCGAGGCGTCGCCTTTGACGAGGCGACCAAAACCGTCCCAGTGAAAGGCGATCAACCCGAACAGCCGGTGGAGAAAAACGAGCACGAAACCTCCGGCCATGGTCGGCCAAAAAGCAGCTGAACCATTAACGGCGCGAGCCATCATCGACGCCAGCAGAAACCCCAGGAGCACATCGAAGGCCGATAGTTTGGCCAGGAACCGCCGATCGGCGACCCTGACCATGACCAAGGTCACGATAAAAACGATTATCCCTCGCAAGGAGATGTGCACGAGGCTCAGGTCTTTTGGCTCCAAACGCAATCCGAGAAGCTGCTCCATATGACGTCCTTTGCATTAAGCTAAGCGGGGACGAGAAGCGGCTCAAGCGAGGTCAATAGAGAAGGCAACCGGGGTATAAACCTCCCGTCAGACCGACCGTTGCGTTCTCAGCTTCACATTCCCGATTTCCCATCACAAATTGGTGCTTCGGTTTATGGTTCTCGGAAACACCCGCCGCCTTTAAGCGCCTTGTCCAGCGCCTCTTTCACTGCATCCAGGCGCGCGGGGAGTTCGACGGGGTGATTGGCATAGCGGCAAGGGAAATCCAGCTCCTTCTGGTGGTACTTGACCTTCATCTCGACGAACTTCAAACCGTGCGCGGTGGAAATGACGACGACCCGCTCACCTTTATCGATTTTGCCGGTCTTAAGCAACTTGAGCAGGACGGCCAGAGCCACGCCGGTATGGGGGCAGTTAAACATCCCGGTGCGATCGCCCAACGCCGCGGCGTCAGCCAGTTCTTCTTCGGAAGCCTGCTCGACAATGCCGTTAAACTGCCGCAAAGTGCGGACGGCTTTTTCGAAACTAACCGGATTGCCAATTTGGATCGCGCTGGCCAGAGTTTTCTCCGCCTGGATCGGCTCGAACACCTCGAAGTTGCGCAGGTAAGCGCGGTACAGCGGATTGGCCTTCTGTGCCTGAGCAACCACAATGCGCGGTAACCTCGCGATGAGCCCCAGCTCTTTCAACATGAGCAAACCTTTGCCCAGAGCCGAAACATTCCCGAGGTTCCCGCCGGGAATAATGAACACGTCGGGCGATTCCCAATCGAACTGTTGAACGATCTCGATGCCGACGGTCTTCTGGCCTTCGACCCGCAAAGAATTCATAGAGTTGGCCAGGTACAGAGTAGGGTCTTTGGTAATTTCCTGGACCAGTCTCATGCAGCCATCAAAATCGGTGTCCAAGTACAGAACCAAAGCGCCGTTGGAAATGGGCTGAACCAGTTGCGCCAGGGAGATCTTACCGCGTGGCAGCAGCACGATGGAGGGGATGCCCGCGGCGGCGCAGTAGGTAGCCAGGGCCGCCGAGGTGTCGCCGGTGGAAGCGCAGGCCACCGCCTTGATGGGCGCGCCTTCGGAAATCATCTGCTTGACTTGGGAAACCAGCACGGTCATGCCGAGGTCCTTGAAGGAGCCGCTGTGGGTGTTGCCGCAGAGCTTGATCCAAAGATCATTGCATCCGATCAACTTTCCAAAGCGCTCGGCCCAAAACAAATTCGTGCCACCCTCATAGAGAGAGACCACGTTGGCATTCTCGATTTGGGGCAGAATCCATTCTTTCTTTCCCCAAACCCCGGAGCCGTAGGGCCATTCGTTTCCCTTGTAACGGTCCTCAAAGAGTTTCATCCAGGCGGCCGCGCCGCGGCGCGAAAGCGCGGCCAGATCGTGCTGCACTTCCAGCAGGGACTGACATTGGGTGCAATGGTATACGATTGAATTGAGCGGGTAGGTGGCGCCGCATTGGGGGTTGATACACTGAAACCAGGCGCGATAGGTCATAGGCTCGAAGGCTTTTCGGAGTTCCGGCTGATAACGAAAATCGCCATGTCCGCATTCAGGTTTGGCTCTTCGAAAATCTCGGCATGTTTCTCGGTGTCGAGAGCGATGCGCCGATGAATGCGCACCTGCTTGACGCGGCAAAAATCCTCGAAGTCGGCCAGGGTAAAAAAGCGGATATTCGGCGTGTTGTACCATTCGTAGCGCAGAACACCGCCGGATTTAGGCGCGCGTCCCTCCTCGCCGAGCATATGCCGCAGCGGCCGGTATCCGAAATTTGGAATGCTCACGATACAGTTTCGGCCGACCCGCAACATTTCCATAAGCACACCCTCGACATCGAAGACGGCCTGCAAGGTTTGCGAGAGAATGACGCAATCAAATTCCTGAGTCGCGAAAGGTCCCAGGCCCTTATTAAGGTCGGCTTGAATGACATCCAGGCCCCGGCTGACACAAGCCAGGATTTTGCGCTCGTCCAATTCGACGCCGACGAGGCGGCGGTGGTTGCCCTGTCGCAAGCGCGCTAGCAACCCGCCGGAGCCACAGCCCAGGTCCAACACATTGGCCCCCGGTGGGATGAGTTCCACGATGCGGTCGTAATCGAGACGGTGCTGATGGAAAATGCTCGTAGGTCCGTGCAACTCGTCCTGGGAATTGGCGAAGCCGGCGCCGGATTGACCAAAGGCCGCCGTGTCATGACCCGGATCGTCGAGCCGGGTACCTGGCGAAGCGACCGCGGTCAGGCTAAGCCTGGTTAAAAAGGCGCGGACCATTTCGCCATAGATTTGGAATTCATTGGGCAGTAAAAAGGCATCATGACCACAAGCGCTCTGCACGTTGCAGTAGCTGACGGGGGCCTGATTGGCGATGAGGGCATTGGCGATTTCGCGTGATTGTTCGGGCGGAAAGAGCCAATCGCTCGTAAAACTCACGACCAACCACCGTGCGCGAGTGGATTGGAATGTCGCAGCCAACTGCTCCGGCGTGCCGCCGAGGTCGAAGAAGTCCATCGCCAGCGATAGCGTCACGTAGCTGTTGGCATCGAACCGTTCGACGAACTTCGCCCCCTGATACCCAAGGTACGAGCCGACGGAAAATTTCTTCTCGAACTCGATCGCCACGTCGCGCGGATGGAGCCGGTCGGCTTCGAATTTCTCCTGCATCGATTCGGGCGACAGATAGGTGATGTGGCCGATCATTCGGGCCAGGGCCAGCCCGATATCGGGGCCGTGTGGTTTGTCGTAATACTGTCCCTGATGGAAATGGGGATCGTGCAGGATGGCATTGCGACCGACCACATCGAAAGCGATCGCCTGACTGGTGAGCCGCGGGGAGGTCGCCAGCGCGACGACACCGCGGACGGCAGCGGGATGCCGGGTCGCCCAGGTCAAAGCCTGGTGGCCGCCAAGCGAGCCGCCGACCACCGCCAGCAATTCAGAGATTCCCAGCTGCGCCAGTAACCGACGCTGAACCTCCACCATGTCCCCAACGGTGATGGTCGGGAAATCCCGGCCGTACGGCTTTCCAGTCTCAGGATTTTCGCTGCAAGGACCGGTTGTGCCCCGGCACCCGCCCAGGAGGTTAGGGCAAATAACAAAGAAGCGATCGGTATCGATGGGATTTCCGGGGCCGACCAGCAGGTCCCACCAGCCGGGATCATCCGACTCATTATGCCGGGCGACATGAGAGTCGCCGCTGATGGCGTGACAAACCAAAACAACATTATCCTTAGCCGCATTGAGGTGCCCGTAAGTCTCGTAGCCAACGACAACGCGCAGGAGCTTTCCGCCCTTTTCCAATTCGAGCGGGCCGGGCAGTTCCACGGACTGGAGATAGCGTAACGGCCGCGCGCTACGCACGGCGTCACTGCTCTCGAATGCGGACGAGTTGACCACAGGCTGAGTGATGTACGAGGTTAGCGCGCGCAAGGCGAGCAGAATCAACGCTAATGCGTAACGGCTGGAAGCCGAAAAAAACGGCCGAGGACTGCACTCCAAAACGCAAGCGCGACATGCGTGCGGGCCTCGAGAACCGAAGGTTTTGGACTGCGGCAGCCCTCTGCCGCTTTTCTGCCGATCAACACAAAATGACCGACAGATTTCATCACACGCGGCGGTGACGGTGGTGATAGCCAAGCTTGTGTCAGTGGCAGAATACCCGTAATGCAACAGCCTTCCAGGCAACTCGATTTGGGCTGAACCTGATTATGGTTGATCTTTGATGGTGGCGGCACATGCTGCCCGCGCGATGAATGCCGCTACAGAGTACTACGACGCGAGCATTGAACTTCTGCGGAAGATTCGGGAGACCCAATTACCGGGAATCGAAAAAGCCGCCATTATTTGTGCCGACGCTATCGAGCGGAAGGGGTTGGTATTTCTTTTTGGCTCAGGTCACTCGCGAATGATGTGCGAGGAAATGATTCCCCGCCAGGGCTGTTTTGCCGGCTTTTATCCGATAGTTCACCTGCCGCTTACCACCTATGCCGACATCATCGGACCGAATAACCTGCGGACGCCACTTTACCTGGAAAAGTATGAGGGTTACGCCGAGGAGATTTTGCGGGGGTTCAAATTCGGACCCCACGATGCCATGATGATTATTTCCACCTCGGGCATTCGGCCGGTGATCGTGGAAATGGCCCTGGGCGCAAAGCGTCGGGGAATGCGTGTTATTGCTATTTGCTCTGTGAGTCATTGCCGCTCGGCCGAGTCCGGCCATTCCTCGGGCAAAAAGTTGACGGACCTCGCGGAGATCGTGTTGGACAACCAGGCGCCCGAAGGCGATTGCAGTGTGGAAATCCCCGGGCTGGAGTGGCGAACGGGGCCTACCTCAACCTTATGCGGAGCGATGCTAATCAACATGCTTCGGTGTGCCACGGCGCAGAAGCTCCTCGAACGCGGCGTGAAGCCGGAAATGCTGCCCAGTCATCAGTTCGTCGCCACGGCCGCCGCGGATGCCGCCGAGAAACAGTTGGAACGTTTCTACGAAGCTTATCGGCGGAGCGTGGCCCATCTCTTCGCCTAGTATGGCGGCGCCCTACAGTATTGGGATCGATTTTGGCGGGACGAATATCAAAGCAGTGGCGGTCAGCGCCATGGGCGAGGTGCTCAGGCGGGAGTCCCGAGTCACTCGAGACGGTCAGGAGAAAGTGGATGACTGGGTAAGGGCGCTGGACGAACTCACCCGCGGCTTTGAGACGGCTCTGGGCAAGCCAACGCCCTGCGTCGGCATCGCGATTCCCGGTATCATAGCCGCCGACTCACGTTCTGTTGCCAGCTGTCCTGGAAAGCTCGCGGGCATCGAAGGTGTCGAGTGGGGCGCTCGGCTCGGCCGAGAGCAGCTTGTGCCCCTGCTCAACGACGCGCACGCCGCCCTGATAGGTGAACATTGGCTCGGCGCCGTCCGAGACTATCGCGATGCGATTCTCTTAACGCTGGGTACGGGCGTAGGCGGGGCGATCCTCAGTGAAGGCCGCATTCTGCGCGGCGCCCACGGCCGGGCCGGTATCTTGGGGCACATGTCAATGGAACCCTTTGGCGCTCCTGGTCCGTTTGGCACGCCAAGTCCTTTGGAAGATTGGATCGGCGACCACACCGTTGCCGCACGCACGGGCGGGCGATTCCGCTCGACTGAGGAGCTGATTGCCGCCAGCAGGGCCGCGGACCCAATCGCGCAAGCCGCCTGGCGAAAATCCGTTCGGGCGCTGGCGGTCGCCATTGCCTCGTGTGCGCTGATTTTAGACACTGAAGCCGTGGTAATTGGCGGCGGGATCGCGCTGGCCGGGCCGGATCTATTCGAACCGCTGGCCCAGGAGCTGGAGCGGGTCGAATGGGGATCAAAGGGCCAGCGAATTAAGATCGTTCCGGCCTCGCTGGGTGCGTGGTCCGGAGCCATCGGGGCGGCGAAAAACGCATTGGATAGCTGCGGGCCGAGATGTGGAGCAGCTGACCTCCGCCCCGCCTGAACCGCTAGTAGATTAAGGCCAGGTCAATTGGAGAGATGAAGAGCGACACTAAACGCGTTTAATTCTTGATATGAAAACCGGCAAAATGAAAAACGAGTCACCCCCAGAACAACGGCAGGAACTGCTCGAAACATTGAAAGTCCGTTTTGAGAAAAACATGAACCGCCACCAAGGACTTGAGTGGACTAAAGTTCAAGCCAGACTGGAGGCGAAGCCTGAAAAACTGCGATCGCTCAGTGAAATGGAAAAAACCGGCGGTGAACCCGATGTGGTTGGCCACGATACAAAGACGGGCGAATACATCTTTTTCGATTGTTCACCCGAAAGTCCCAAAGGCCGCACAAGTCTTTGCTACGACCGTGAGGCGCTGGATTCCAGAAAAGAGCATAAACCGAAAAATTGCGCGCAGGACCTGGCGGCGGCCATGGGCATTGAGCTCTTGACTGAAGAACAATATCAGCAGCTGCAAAAACTGGGGAATTTCGACACGAAATCGTCGAGTTGGGTGAAAACGCCTGTGGAAATGCGAAAGCTCGGGGGCGCGCTGTTCGGCGATCGCCGTTTCGGCCGCGTTTTCTTTTATCACAACGGCGCGGAGTCGTATTATAGCGGCCGGGGTTTCCGCGGCTGGCTCAGGGTTTGAATCGGGAGCGAATCCGCCACGCACCAAACGATTGAAGCCATTGCTCGCGCTATCATGCTCCAGTGCGAAGCGCGGCGCGCCGCGCGTTACACGAGCAACGGAGAATTTGTTATAGGTCACGTCAGGCACTCGTCACTCGTCACTCGTCACTCCCTTGGCCGGCCGGCAGAACCAGACAAAGCCCACCATGGCAAACAACAGCGCGCCGAGCAGAAAAAAGCAGTCGCCATAGGCCATGACGAAGGATTCGCGCCGGACGCGCTCGGCCAGGAGACCTAGCGCCTGCTGGGCGGCGGCCGCCGAATCGATGCCTCGAAAGACAAGGTGCGCCGTTAATTGCAGTACCTGGTTGGAACTTACCGGGCTGAATGGGTTAATCGCTTCGCCAAGACGGAATGAGTGGAGCTTCTCGCGAAGGTCGAGCTGGGTCGCCAGGAGGGCGATCCCAATGCTTCCGCCCAGGTTGCGGAACATGTTGAACAGGGCGGAAGCCGAACCGGATTGTTCAGGCTCAATCAAACCCGTGGCCAGGGTGGTGATGGGCACAATGACCAAGGGCATCCCCAAAGCTCTTACGATTTGAGTCCAGCGCAACTGATCGTAAGCCGAGAGGTTAGTTAAAGAGGCATTTAAGAAGCTGCTGGAGCTGAACAGGACGAGGCCAATGGTCAACAGCAACCGGGCGTCAATGCGCCGCAATAAAAGCACCGCCAGCGGCATCATCAACAACTGGGGCAGTCCGCTCCACATGATAGTCTGGCCAATCTGCTGCGCGTTGTAACCCTGGACCTGGGCCAGGTACATCGGCAGCAGGTAGGTCGCGCCGTACATTCCCGCGCCAAAAGCCATACCGATGATGGCGCCCAGACCAAAATTGCGGCGTGCCAGCAGACGGAGGTTCACGAAAGGTGCGTTGCCCTTCAATTCCACCAAGACCCAGAGGCCAAGTGACAGGACCGCCATGGTTCCCATTGCCACGATGAACGGAGAATTCAGCCAGTCATTGCGATTGCCTTCTTCGAGGAAAACGATGAGCGAGCCAAGGCCGAGAGCCATCGAGGCGATCCCGCACCAATCGCCCTGGCGCAGGAGCCCCAAGCGGGAGTGCCGAGCCTCGAGCCCCCAAGCCACCGCTGCGAGCAGCAAAATCCCGGGCAGCAGGTTGAGATAGAAAATTGCTCCCCAGCCGTAATTGTCCGTAAGCCAGCCGCCGAGGGTCGGTCCAATTGCCGGCGCGAAGGTGGCAGTCATGCCGAAGAGGGCAAAACCCAGGCCTCGTTTGGCGGGCGGGAGCAACTGCAACACCAAGTTGAAGGCGATCGGAATGAGCACGCCGCCCGTGAGACCTTGCAGCGCGCGGAAGAGGATCAAGCTCGAGAGGTTCCAAGACCACGCGCACGCGACTGAAAAGGCCAAAAACAGAGCTGCATTAATCAGTAGATAACGCCTGGTCGAGAAAACGTCACAAAACCAGCCGGTCAATGGGATAACGATGATCTCGGCCACCAGATAACTGGTGGAGACCCACGAGCCTTCATCAAGGGTCGAACCAAGTGAGCCCAGGATGTTCGGGAGCGATGCGTTGGTGATCTGGATATCGAGCACGGCCATGAAGGCGCCGAGCATCGAGCCGAGCAAGGCAACCCAATGACGGGCGGGGCTCAATGGGCCGGCAGGACCAGGTAGGAGCGCGATTTCATGCGCTGAACGTTCAGCCGCAGAAGGCCTAAAACTCTTTTGACGTGGCGGCGACTCGGTAGAGCGCCGCGCTCTTAAATCAAGGCTTAGAGCGTGTTTTGAAAGACCGGCTTGGGCGTGGGGGCCTGACATTAGAGAGCCGCCTTCAGGAAGTTTCGGCGGTGCGCCGTCTAAAGACGGGACTCCAAACCGAATTCTAAAACACGCCCTCAGAGTCTTCACACACGAGAATGGCGGCACTGTGCCGAGGTGCCGCGACGAAGGCAGCAATCAGTCATGGACCTTTACCTCCACGACGACAGACATTCCGGCGACCAGAGAAGCGCGCAGGTCGCCAAGACTTGCGGAATCGAGCAGAATTTTGACCGGAACACGCTGGACGATTTTGGTAAAGTTGCCGGTGGCATTGTCCGGCGGCAACAAAGCGAACTGAGCTCCGCTGGCCGGGGAGACACCCTCGACTGTGCCGCGGAACGAGCGGCCAGGAAAGGCATCCGCTTTGATGCGAACGGCTTGACCAGGTCGCAAGTGAGCCAACTGAGTTTCTTTGAAATTGGCCGTCACCCATAACTCGGGCTGAACCAGAGCGAGCAACGCCTGGCCGGGCTGCACACGGTTGCCGGTCTCGAGATTCTTCTTCCCGATCCGACCGGTGGCGGGAGCCATGATTTGAGTGTAGGAAAGCTGAAGGTCCGCATCCTCAAGACCGGCCTGGGCGAGTTTCTCTTGCGCGTGGGCCGCCGAGGCAGAAGCCGTGGTGGAGTCCAAAGCTGAGCGGGCCGCCTTCAAGGCAGCTTCGGCAGCGTCGGATTCAGCGCGGGCAAGATCTAATTCCTGCCTGGAAATAGCGCCGGAGCCGGTTCCAAATAGAGAAGTGGCTCGCTGGAGATCCTGATTGGCCTTGGTCGCACGAGCTTGTTCGCGGTCGATTTGAGCAACCGCCTGGGCAATGCGGGCTTGCGACTCCTGTACCTGGGCCGTGGCTTGAGCTAACTGCGCTGCTGCCTGCCGGCGTCGAACTTCAAAATCAGAAGCATCGAGCTGGGCTAATACAGTGCCGGAGGCGACCTCCTGGTTCTCATCAACCAGGACCTCCTTTACGGTACCGGCAACGCGGGAACTAACCGAGTGAATGTGGCCGATGAGGTAGGCATTGTCAGTGCCGACCCAGGAATTTGCGTAGCACCAATACCGAACTCCGAAATAACCGATGATCGCAGCAAAGAGTGTGAAAAGCAGGACCGACCGAAGCGTCGAAGACCGACGCCAATGGCCGCGTTTCGGAAGAGGCACCGAATCGCCGTGACCGGGAGTGGGTTGGGTGGTCGCAGCCGACGCAATTGTCCGGTCGGAAGAGTCCGAGTTGATGCGGCGGGTTACCGCCGGGGTAGCGGGCGCGATCGTGGTGCCGGTCAGGGTGGCGGTCAATTCCTGAGCGGTGGCGGAACTGAGTTGAGTCGCATTCATTGCTATTAGGGTTTTAGGCCCGCCGCGAACATTCGCCCAATACTTTGTTTCTTGGTCGAGCCATAAGTTTGAACTATGGTGAGCGGATGGAACTCAGGCACCTGCGTTATTTTGTGGCAATAGCGGAGGAGCTCAATTTCACTCATGCGGCGGCGCGCCTGCGCGTGGCCCAACCAGCGCTTAGCAGCCAGATCAAAGACCTGGAACAGGAACTCCAAGCCGTCCTGTTCGAGCGCGGACGGACCGGCGTGCAACTGACCCGAGCTGGCAAAGCTTTCTACCCGCGCGCCCGGAGCATTCTAAGGCAAGCCGCGGAGGCGGCAAACGAGGCTCGATCGGCGGCCGGCACGATAACCGGCAGCCTGGTGGTGGGCTTTTTGAGCGGGCTGCACCTGAGCTTTCTTGCGCCGGCAATTCACGCGTATCACAAAGCACATCCCCGTGTCAGTCTGGATTATTTCCACGGTCTAAACGGTCAACAATTGAAAGCCCTGCGCGACGGGCGATTGGATATCGCGTTCATCACGCTGCCCGCGACGCTGGACGGCTACGCGCAGCAGGTAATTTGGCGCACGCCATTCAAGGTCGTGCTTCCCAGCAAACATCCCCTGGCCAAGCGAAGGGCTTTCGACCTGGGAGACCTACGGGCGGAGGACTTCGTGTTTTGCACGCGCGAATCGCGGCCTGAATTCTACGATGAATTTTATCGGCAATGCTCCAACGCAGGCTTCCGGCCGCGGGTCGTGAAGGAAGTTGGCGGGTATCCGACCAACATGCTGGGCCTGATCTCGGTAGGCGTCGGTATCAGCGTGTTGCCGCACTTCGAGGGGGTCGAACGCATCCAGGGACTCGTTTGGCGAACTTTGTCCAAACCGAAGCTCTGGACAGACTTCGCCCTGGTCTGGCGGCAGCCGGCAACCTCGCCGGTAGTGGCTGAGTTTGTCGCCACCGCGCGCAAAGAGTTGCCGGTGGTGAAAGAACCCGAACGCGCGGAGCTTTGAGCGAGGTACTCGACGCATGGGCTTATTAAGAGCGTGTTCTACAATACCAGCTTGGAGTTGGGCGCCTGGGTTTGGGGTCCGGCCTTCAGGCGGTTTCGGCGCCGGGCCGCCTAAAGGCGCGATGCCAAACCGAATTCTAAAAAATGCTCTAAGAACCTGGCCGGGGACTTTGAGTGTCTGGCTGTCGCTCCTTTGCCTGGTCACGATAGCGAACAGTAACGCCCAGGAAAGGCAGGCTCGAATTGCCGATGCGCAAACGCAGGAGAACGTTTGGGCACTGCTGCAGAAGGTCATCGCGGAGCACTGGAATGGCGGTGAATCAAAAACAACCTCCTCAACCAATACGAGTGGTAGTGAGACCAATGTCGAGGGAGCTTTTCGGGCGGCCTCGAAGTTAATGCCCGAGCGGCTGGACTTGAAGTTTGGTGTGGCATCCGCGTTGATAGGCCAGGCCCTCGGCACCAATGGGCAACGGTTGGAAACTAAAGTCCGGGAAGCGCTGGTCATTTACCAGGAGATTGAAAATCTGGATACCAACGGCTTCGAGGCGCCGCTTCTGTTTGGGGCGTATGCTCGGGCATTGGGTGATACGAATGCGTCGGAGTCCGTCCTCCAGGGTCTGCTAGTGCGGGAGCCGGATCGGACCAGAGATTACTTGCAAAAATTTGAACGAATTGATCGCCTGCTTCAGACCACCCCGGTGGTAAGCCCCAGGTCGATACCCTCCGAGGACAGAATAGATGCCATTGTGGTCCTGGGAGCGGGACTGGAAACAAACGGCCTGATGAAGACCAAGCTCATCCGGCGCCTGAAGCAATGTCTGAAGCTTGCCAGAATGCATCCTGATACTCCGATCATTCTCACCGGGGGAAATCCAAAGGATGGCATTACTGAGGCCTATGCGATGCGGCGATGGTGCCTCAAAAAGGGGATTTCAAAGAAACGGCTGTGGCTCGAGGATAAGGCAAGAGACACAGTCGAGAATGCGCTGTACACCTCGGTCATCCTGCAGAAGCTTCAGGTGAGCCAGGTCACCCTGGTGACAAGTGTCAGCCACATGCGGCGTGGGTTGGCCGATCTTGACGAAGCCTGTTTGCAGCGAGGGTTAAAGATCCACTGGTCAGATTTGGCCGCGCGGACCAAAGGCGACGTGGAGCTGGACAAGGAACAGGAACGACTTGGCATTTACCGGGACGTCCTGCGCATCAGTGGCCTGTGGTCTTTCCCTGGAATTCAGCGCTGAACCGGAGACGCAGGGCAGACTTTCAGCCTGTTGTATCGCAGGTCTCCTGACTCGCTGGGCTTGGGCGCCTTGCGCGCGTCCAAAATTGGAGTGCCTTTCCGCGGGCAGCGCCGTGCCGACTAAAAGTTGGCGATACGGCAGGCAGGAAAGCCCCTGTGCTACGAGCGACTGGCCAAGGAAGGCGCCAGCCACTATGGTGAACGTGTGCAGATTATCGGCCTCCAGCTGGACATCGCTTGGGAAGAAAAGTCCATTAACTTTGAAAAAGCGCGGCAATTGCTCTCGAAAGCGTCGCCGGAACCAGACTCGTTGGTTGTGCTCCCGGAGATGTTCGCAACCGGCTTCACGATGAACGCGGCGTCGATGGCCGAACCGTACGAAGGCCAGACCGAACAGTTCCTCAAGCAAATGGCCTCCGAGCATCGGGTGTACTTGATTGCCGGAGCAGCGATGCGGTCCAAGGATGGATCGGCGCGCAATAAAGCTTTGGTTTTCGGACCGACCGGGCAATTACTTGGGTTTTACGCCAAGATGCGGCCGTTTACGCCTGGGGGCGAAGATCAACATTACGTTGCCGGAACGGCTCCGGTTGCCATTGAGTGTAATCGAATCAAAGTGGCTCCGTTTATTTGTTATGATTTGAGGTTTCCGGAGCTTTTCCGGCAAGTAGCGGCCAAGCAGAGGCCGGAGCTTTTTGTGGTGATCGCGAGCTGGCCGGAGAAGCGCGTGAGCCACTGGGTTCGCTTGCTGCAGGCGCGGGCAATCGAAAACCAAGCGTTCGCGGTCGGGATCAACCGCGTGGGTACGGATCCATTCTACACCTACCCGGGGAGGTCATTAATCGTGGATTATGACGGGGAGATCCTGGCGGACGCCGGCAGCAGTGAAGGAGTCGTCCGGGCGCACCTGGACTTCGAGCCATTGCGCAAGTACCGCGCGGGTCTGCCATTTCTGGCGGACCTGAAAGCGTAACCGCCGCGTTGCGTGAGCCACCAGGGACCGATCCGGCTGCGGACCGAACTGAGGAACACGCTCATGCTCGCCGGGCCGATTGTGCTGAACCAGGTTGGACACATGTCGATGGGCATGGTCGATACCATGGTTGCCGGGGGTATCAGCACAGTGGTGCTGGCCGGGCTGGGGCTGGCCGTGAACTGTTTCTGGACGCTGACCGCGGTTTGCCAAGGCAGCTTGCTGGCGCTGGACACTTTCTTTGCGCAAGCAGTGGGCGCGGGCGACAAACCAAGATTGGGACGCTACCTCGAACAGTCGTTTTGGGCGTGCGGAATGGTCACGCTCCTGTCGGGCGCGCTTATCGCCGTGGCGGCGGTTCTGTACTTATGGTTGGCGCCGCCGAGCGGGATGCGGGCTGCATTCGGGTTGTACCTTGGAAATATTTTCTGGTGCTTGCCCAGCCTGTTTATTTTTTTCGTGCTGCAGCGTTATTGGCAGGCGCGGCATCGGGTCGCTCCGTTTACGATTATCATTCTAGCGGCAAATCTGTTGAACCTTTTGGCTTGCGTGGCATTGGGGCTGGGCAAATGGGGTTTCCCGGCTCTGGGAATTCGCGGCATCGCCTGGGCGACCAATATCAGCCGTTACGCCATGGTGCTGGCAGCCGTGCTTTTCACCTGGTATCAACTTCGCCCGCGGCGGCTGCAATGGCCTTCCTTTGAACTGTCCGTTCAACGCCAATTCTTTCGATTGGGCTTGCCCGCCGCCAGCCACACGGCCTTGGAGATCGGCGCATTTACGATTGCCACCTTTGTCGTCGGCACCCTGGGCAACGCCGCCCTGGCGGCCCACCACGTGTGCCTCATGATGGCCGCTTTTACCTTCATGTTCCCTTTGGGCTTTTCTTCGGCAGCTGCCGTTCGGGTGGGGGGATTTATCGGTAGTGGCGACCCGCTGCGAGCGCGAGTGGCGGGATGGTTGGCCATTGGTGTGTCGGTGACCTGCATGAGCTGCTTTGCGTTGGGCTACCTGACCATTCCGCGATTGTTGCTGAGTTGCTTTAGCAGCGACCCGGCAGTAGTGCAACTCGGAGTGAAGATCCTGCTGTGGGTTGCCTTGTTCCAAATCGCGGACGGGACTCAGGTGAGCACCACCGGGGCATTGCGCGGACTCGGTGACACGCGCACGGCCATGTGGGCAAATCTGATCGGGCACTATCCGATCGGGTTGGTCATTGGCCTGGTATTGTGCTTTGGACTCGGATATGGAGTTGTTGGAATGTGGACAGGATTAGCCTGCGGCCTGGTTACGGTCGCAGTGCTGTTACTATGCGCCTGGCACCGGGCCACACGGGAACCGTTACGAATGCGCCCGGTTGTTACGAGCCTTAGCTCTCAGGTCACGGGAGCAGAATCCAAGATCGAGCCTTAGAACGTGTTTTAAAATGCCGGCTTCGGCCTTGGGCGCCTGGGTTAGGAGTCCCGCCTTTAGGCGGTTTCGGCGCGGGGCCGCCTAAAGGCGGGACTCCTAACCGATTTCTAAAAGAGGCTCTTAATCAATTCGAGTCGCAGGCACCGTGCACGTATTGATTAGGCACTGCCCCGGAACCTGGGCATCGGCTGGAGCGCTCCGCAACCCAGTCGCTTTTCTGCGGCACCAGGTCCGCGCTGGCGACGGCGCTCGGTCGAGCCTCGCGGAGGAGCCAATCGCTCAAAAAGTCCCCGAATACCCGACGGTGCGTCTGAAGGAGCCTCACGGCTCCGCACGACCATGACTGGACAACTGGCGCGGTTGACGACTTCACGACTGACATCCCCCAATACGTAAGTGCGCAAGCCTCGGCTCAAGGCGGATCCAGTCACTACTAGATCGTAACCGCTCTCGCGAATTTCGCTGAGAATCTCTTCCAGCACAGCTCCGCGACGCAACTTCAGGTCTGTGCTGACTCCGAGTTGTTCCAGAGATTCCTTGGCGCGCCGCAAGTTCAAGCCCAGTTCGGTATTCGAGTTCAGGAGCCAATCGACTGTCTCCTGCATCCTGGGCAGGCGGGCATAAATCGCAGGCGGCTCGGGCAAGACATGCAACAAAGTAATCTGCGCCCCGGCACCTTGCGCGATCTTGCCGGTCAAACGAAGGGCGGGTTCGATATAGCTTTTGCCGCCGCTGCAAATCAGGATCTTTTTCAGAGCGGTGGCTTTGCCGGAGACAATGAGAACCGGGGGCTGAACTTCTTTGACGATTTTATAGGCCTTGGAGGACAACCAGAAGAGGCCGCGCGGTTCCTTGCGCACGGCGCCGATGACCACCAAATCGAAAGCGGCCTCAGTGGTGCGGCGCACGATTTCCTCGATGGGATTGCCCATTTTGGTAACGAGCTCGGCGGAAACACCTTTATCTTGCAGCAACGCCTGGCCACGACGGAGTGAATCGAGGAGGGCGTCAGAATGGCCCTTCGCTTCGATAATCCCCAGCAAAACGACCTCGGCCTTGCACGCGGCGGCGAGCGTGGCGCCCAGGCGCACGGCACGGTCCGCTTGGTCCGAGGCGTCGCTGCAAATGAGGAGTTTCATGACGACTGGCTATTTGGCCGGGTGCCCGGTCAGCAGGCTGTGCAGCATCATTCCTGCGCCGATGAGGGGCAAAGGAATGAAAGCCATGCGAATGCGCAGGCCCACGAAGTACTGAGTAAGCGTGGCGCCTAGCTGGGCCCCAATGGCCGCGCCGGTATGCATGACCAGGGCGATCAGGATGTCGACATTGCCCTTGAGCGCATGAGTTACGGTCCCATAACTGGCGGAAATGACGATTTCAAACAGATCGGTCCCCACGGCAATGTGTGTGGGAATGCCCAGCAGATAAATGAAACAAGGCATGCGGATGTAACCGGCGCCTCCCCCGAGAAAGCCGCTGAAGAAACCTCCCACAAAGGCCACGAACAGAATGGCCCAGACGGAAATGCTGGCGATTCCTGACACTGGCAGACTTACGTGCGGCGGCAGACTAATCCGGTGCACGGCTTTAGCAATGAAGGCCACCGCGGAATGGTCCCGACGGGAGGGGTGGGTCGGCGCCCCGGGCCGAGCCCTTTTTTCACGCCTTTGGCTACGCAGGGTGCTGATACTTTCCCAGGTCATAAAGCCCGCGATGCCCAGGAGGACAACAATGAAGGTCGGTCCCACAACCCAATCCATCCGGGTGGTGTGCTTCAGCCATTGTATGGCCTGGGCTCCGGCCTCGACACCGCTAATTGTGCCGATAACCATGATCGCCCCAAGCTTGACATCGATGTTACCCAGCGTGCGATGTTTGCGCGCGGCCACGATCGATTTGCCGACGATATGCGCCAGGTCGGTGCCGACCACGAAATTCATCGGCACGCCCACCGCAAATAAGGCCGGACCTGCAAGGAAACTGCCGCCAACGCCAAAAAAACCACCGAGCAATCCAACGACAAATCCAACCACCACGAGGTAAGTCGCTGAAATGTGAACGCCAGCAATTGGGAAGGTCATTCAGGCCTCCTTCGTCGCACCAGCCACTCCAGGAGAAGGCGTGTTAATACCTCCAGGAGCAGACCCTGCGTAACGATTAAAGTCAAAGCGACTCCGGCATAAGTACGGCGGTGGTGCAAGTAGAGGCGCGCGAGACTATCACCGAGGAAGTGGAGTACGCAAAGATAGTACGCCGTAATCAGCACGGCATAAAGCGCCAGTTCGAGCGCGAATTGCGGCAACGAGGCTTTGAACTCACGGTTCATTGGTCAATCGCGCAGCAAGGGCATGGACTGCGTGTAACGGTTCCGAACCTCAGTGCTGAGCGCGGCTAAATCTACTGCCCGTTCGGCCTGCTCCTAGGGGGTACTCACCCCATTGGCCCGCGAGGGTGCCGACAGGACGGAATGCTCTTGACCCTTTTAGGGGACGGGAGCAGTGTCAAACCGAAACGGGCTTTCGAGCCCCAGAACAAGGCGACCATCATGCTAAAGCCTAAAGTTGCCAAACAAAAAGTAACCTTCTCTTACAACGAACCCAAAGCGCAGACGGTCCTGCTGGCGGGCGATTTTACCGGTTGGAACCAGGCACCGTTGACCTTGAAGAAAGACAAGAGTGGAACGTGGAAAAAAACCATTTCACTACCGCCGGGTCGGTACGAGTACCGGCTCCTGGTCGATGGTGAGTGGCGCGACGACCCGCAATGCCCCACCCGCCAACCCAATCAATTTGGTGGAGAGAATTGCGTTTGCATTGTTAACGGTCCGCCTGCCTAGCCCGCGGATAATGGATTGCCCGGCGGAGACGCCGGCGAGCAGAAGCTCTGAGGCAGCGCCATCAGGGCTTGCTCCCGTTCGAGCAATGTCGGATGGGAATAATAGAACCCGCTGTAGAAGGGATGCGGCGTGAGATTGCTCAGGTTTTTTAGGTTGAGCTTCCGCAACGCCCCGATGAGCGGACGGGAGTCAGCCATGCTGAGAGCGGCAAAGCGGTCGGCCTGGTACTCATAGCGGCGTGACCAGGCGTGAATCAGCGGCGAAAGCCAAAACGTCGCTACGCCCGAGAGCAAACCGAATAGAAGCAACCCGGCGGCCACGTTATCCGGCACAAAACCAAAGCCGCGGTAGAACCAATCCTGTCGAGCCAGCCAGGATAGGATGTAAAAACCCAATAACGAGCCCAGGGCCGAGGCGGTGAGCATTTTAGGGATGTGTTTTCTTTTAAAGTGGCCGATCTCATGGGCCAGCACGGCCTCCAATTCAGACTCGAGCAACTGTTGGATCAGCGTATCGAAGAGCACAATCTTGCGGAATTTGCCGAACCCGGTAAAAAAAGCGTTCGAATGCCGAGACCGTTTGCTTCCATCCATAACTTGTATGCCGTGGGCCCGAAAGCCGGTGCGCTGTGCCAGGTTCAACAACCGGGCGCGCAAGGGGCCTTCAGGCAAGGGAGTGAATTTGTTGAACAACGGCAGAATCAGGACCGGGGCGAGGACGGCAATCACTAGCTCGAAAATCATGAGGGCGCCCCAAGCCCAGAGCCACCAGTTTTGACCCGCCCTCTGGATTAGGAAAACCATCAGCACCAGAAAGGGATAGCCGAGCACCACCCCAAGGCAGAGACCCTTAAACCGGTCGGCCCACCACAATTTCGGAGTCGTGGTATTGAATCCGAATCGAGCTTCCAAGCGAAACTGCGCGTACCAGTCAAACGGCAAAGTCAGGGCGGAGAAAGCCAGACCCATCAGAAACAGGAAGCCGCCCATCGCCCAGGTCGAGCGTCCGATGTGCTGGCAAAAGAAGCTGAAGCACCGGGGCAGAATGCCGCTGAAGAGTGCCATCGCCAAAACCAAGGTGTCATAACTCAACTCCCATTTGCGCAGCCTGCTTTTTGCAAGAGTATATTCGACGGAACGGGTGTAGGTCGGGGCGTCAATGACATCCTTCAGGGACTCCGGCACACCGGACGAATGCAGCCGAACGTTGCGTTCGTTCAACCATTCCAGCCAAAGCTGAGTTGCCCACTTCAGAATGACCAGAATGAATATTACCAGCCCGAACCAGTACATATTTTGTCGCCGTGGAAGAAAGATCGCTGTTGGCAGGCCCTTGTGCAACCTGTGCAGGACGCGGGAGGTTACCTGCCGCTCTGGACCGTTTAATCGGCGCGGCCGAGCGCCTTTTTAAGCCAGGTCAAAACTCAAATTGGACATCGTTGAGGCGGCGCTGGATTTCGGTTATGATACGCTCCTCATCCTTGGTATCCCGGGCCACAAAGGTCACACTGAATCGAAGGTATGGCCCGGCATCGTCCCAAGGAACCGTGGAGATCAATTTCTCGGTGATCAACCATTGCGAGACCTCCTCGGCGGTGGCGAAGCTTATCTTCGAGCCATCCGCGTTGAGTGCGGACCTGGGAGCTTTCACGTACAGGAAAAATGAGCCGGCCGGTTTGCGGGCGCGAAATCCAGCTTTCACCAGCACCTGGACCAAGGCGGTCATGCGCCGGGAGTATTTCGCCGCAATCTTCTCCGTGATTTCAGGGTGCTCGAAACCATAAGCAGCGGCGTGCTGAATGGCCAGGAATTGTCCGGAATCGGAGTTATCCTTAACATCGCCGTAAGCCTTTACGAGTAAAGGGTTACCCACCACAAAGCCGCAACGCCATCCGGTCATGTTAAAGGTCTTGCTGGCGGAGTGCAGTTCCAAGGCAACTTCCCTGGCCCCTGGTGTGGCCAGAAAGCTCAAAGGCCGGCCCTCGAAAACGAGCGCCGCGTAGGCGGCGTCGTGGATGATGACCAGGTTGTGGCGTTGTGCGAATGATACGACTTCTTCGAAAAACTCCGGCGTGGCGCTCGCCCCGGTTGGATTATTCGGATAATTCAGCACCATGACCTTGGATCGCGCGAGGACTTCCTTGGGGACGGAGCCCAAATCCGGCAGGAAATGATTGGCCTCGGTTAAAGGCAGGTTGTGGACCAGGCCGCCATAATATTTGGCATGCGTGCCAAAGACCGGATAGCCGGGGGTGGTCATCAGGACGTAGTCCCCCGGATTGATCAGGGCGGCGGGCAAAATGGACAGCGCGGCCTTGCTGCCAATCGAATGAATAATCTCAGTGTCGGGATCGATGCCGGAAACGCCGCAAACCCGGTGCAAATAACGGGCGGCCGCTTCCTTCAAGATCATGTCGCCGTTGTCGGCATAGCCGCGATTCTGCGGCTTTCGAGCTTCAGCGCAAAGTTTCTCAACTACCTCAGGAAATGCCATTTCGTCGGGTTCCCCGACGCCCATGTCGATGATTTCCGCCTCCGGATGAGCGGCCATCGCGGCGCGCTTGGCTCGCTTGATCTTCTCGAACTTGTAAATGGCATGAGATTTACCGTACTGGCGTCCGCCAATACGCTCGGCGAAGAGATTTTGAATATAGGATTCTGACATATGCAATTAGACCGCCTGGAACGGGCAAGGCCATCCAGGGAGGGCGCAAAGTAACTGAAGGGAGTGAATCAAGCAAGCTGGCGGCAGGAAGCTCAGGAAGCTCAGCGCTGAAAGGCGGAAAAAGACCGGAGTAAATTCTGCTGCCGGGCCTACGTTTCAGCCTCCGGGTCCGAGTCGGCCGCGTCCTCGAGACCCTTGCCTTCGGGATCGCGGACGGCTTGGAGAGCTTTCTGAGCGCGCTTGCCGGCGACGGTATGACTGTACTTGTGGTCGAGCTGTTCGAGTAAGGCTACGCTCTTTTCGAGCTCATTCAACCGGCCGTAAAGCTTGGCCAGGTGCAACGCGGCCCACGCCCATTGGTCGTCCGGGAGCTTGTGCTTGAGCAATTCCTCGTATTCGAGGGCAGCCGCCAAATCATTATCCAGGTCGTAACGATAGATCTCGGCAATTCGAGACATGACATGCAGCTCGTAAGGTTTGCTTTGAAGATACTCGCGAAGCAGTCGAATCGCCTCCAAAGGATCGCCGGAAGCGCGCACACGCTGGGCCTCCTCCAGCTCCGGAACCGGAGCGGTCGGTGCACTGCCCTCAACCATCCATTGTTCGACCCGACCTCCAAAGAAGCCTTTTGCATCAATGACGCCCAGCAATGCCAGGAGCCCGGCCGACAAGACCGAGAGCGCCAGGAAAGTGAACATCCATGCCTTGGAACCTTGACCGGGTCGCAGCAAAAGTGCGTGCTGGCGGAAGTACAGGCCGGCGAACAAAATCGCCATACTGGCGCTCGCCAGGTAAACCACTGTCCTGCGCTTCCGGTCCATGCCGGATTGGACGCTCGACCGGCCGCGTTGGTTTCGGCTAAACACCGTTTCAGCCGCGGTCGACAAAGGATAAACGCTCGTCCGCTTCGCCGAGATCAGAAGTGCCGCCGTCGTCATCGCGCAATACAATACCACGCGCAGACCCGGCATGGTCCTCGTATCCCGGTGAAAACTCCTCGGACTCGCCATTGCTGACAAAGACGACGGTCGCGAAAGTTCCGTCATACTGGACGCGGTCACCGGCACGAACGTCCTCGCCGGTCGAATAAAGCATCGGCTCGGTGTTCATACACGTATCAGGTTGCAAAGAATTGAAGCAAAAGCGGCCCCGGGCTGCAACACATTCCTGCGGCATAGAATCTTCCGCGGCGTTGGCGGTGTGGATAGGTCTTTCGCGAGCTGGCAGACTCTGTATAATCGCGGCGAAATGCTGCCAACTCAGAACTTGCACGTTAAAGAGGCGGTGCGGCTGCTAACGCCCAGCGCCCTCAAGAGGCAACTGCCGGCCGGCGAGGGGGTCAATCGCGGTGTCGTTTCAAACCGCCAGGGCATTAGCAGAATCCTGCGACAAGAGGACTCACGGTTGCTGGTAGTGGTCGGACCTTGTTCGATCCATGATACCAAAGGGGCGCTGGAGTATGGCGCCAGGCTCAATGGGTTGCGCAAGGAATTGTCTCACCAATTGGAGATTGTGATGCGGGTGTATTTCGAGAAGCCGCGGACGACCATCGGTTGGAAAGGCCTGATTAATGATCCCCATTTGGACGGCAGCTACGACATCGAGACGGGACTTAAAAGCGCGCGCCGTTTGCTCCTGGAGCTGGCCGAGATGCAATTGCCCACGGCCACGGAGTTTCTCGATCCCATTATCCCTCAATACATCGATGATCTGGTCACCTGGGTAGCTATCGGCGCACGAACGACCGAATCCCAAACCCATCGAGAGATGGCCAGCGGCCTCTCGATGCCGGTGGGGTTTAAAAACGGAACGGACGGCAGCCTGCAGATCGCGCTGGACGCGATGATTTCGGCGCGCACGCCGCACAGCTTTTTGGGCATCGATCAGGACGGAGTCACCAGCATAATCCGCACGACGGGCAATTCAATTGGGCATATGGTGCTGCGCGGGGGCCGTGCCCGGCCGAATTACGACGCGGCCAGCTTGCGCGACGCGGAGCAACAGCTGGCCAAAGCGGGGTTGCCATCCATTTTAATGGTCGACTGCAGCCATGCCAACTCCGGCAAAGAGCATGCGCGCCAGGAAGAAGTTTGGCGCAGCGTTATCGAGCAACGCGTCAGCGGCAACGACGCCATCATTGGGCTGATGCTGGAAAGCTATCTGGAAGAAGGCAACCAGCCCTTCCCGCGCCCGGCGGCCGAGCTTCGTTATGGCGTGTCCATCACGGATGCTTGCCTGGGCTGGGACGCCACCGAACGCCTGCTTCGCTGGGCGGCAGAGAAACTGCTTGAACGAAAATCGGCGGCGGTAGCGGTTGCTTAATGAACCTGCCGAACAAGCTGACCGTTTCGCGGTTCATTTTGACCATCGCCTTTCTGGTCGTGATGTTTTCTCAGGTCCGCTACCACGAGACCATTGCGCTGGCCTTATTTATTGCCGGCGGCATCAGCGACTTCCTGGATGGTTACATCGCGAGAAGGGATAAGCTAATCACCAATTTCGGCATTCTGATGGACCCGTTGGCCGACAAGATCATGGTTTGCTCGGCCTTTATCACCTTCGTCGGCCTCAAGCTGATGCCGGCGTGGATGGTGATAATTATTGTAGCCCGTGAACTGACGATAACCGGACTGCGCTTGCTGGCGGCGTCCAAGCAAGTGGTGCTGGCGGCCGAGGGGTACGGCAAGCATAAGACCATCTCGCAGATTGTTGCGATTATCGCAATCCTGCTGGGAATCAGCTACCACGATTGGGGCCGGGCTGGTGCGAGCATTTTTGGCTTCCAAATCTTCGGCGCCTCCTGGCTGGACTCGTTTACCAAACTTTCTATCTGGGTCGCCGTCGTGCTCACCTTTCTTTCAGGAGGGTTGTACTTATGGCGAAACCGCAAAATTTACCTGGATGACATGTGAAGCTTTGGGTCGCTCAAGGATTCGGAATTGGGCGAGTTCCCGTGGCCCCCGGCACATTCGGCTCCGTGCTGGGGTTGCTCTGGTTTGGAGTGTTGCTGTCCAGTGGGCAGGTCTGGAGCCTGGTCAGCGGCACAGCGATGGGTCTCGGCATTTCGGTGTGGCTCTGCGGCGCGGCTGAAAAAGCGCTTGGGAAAAAAGATCCCAGTTCGGTCATTCTCGATGAAATTACGGCGATGCCAGTGTGCTTCGTCTCGTGGGTGGCTCTCTATTTCCTGCGCAATGGCACCTTACCATCCCCGCATTACTTCGTCTCGAAACGCAATTGGTTTTTAACTCTCGGGGTGCTCGCCGCATTCCGCTTGTTTGACATCTGGAAGCCCTGGCCAGTGCGCCAAAGTCAGGCCTGGCCCGGAGGATGGGGTATTACCATCGACGATTTCCTGGCAGCGCTGTACGTGGCGGCATTGGTTTTGCTCATCCAGATCTGGAGAACCTGATGGTCCCACCACAAAGCTCTCCTGCGGGTGTTCAGCATCGGCGGCGCCTTTCCACGCCAGGACGTGGAACCGATCCGTTGTGAAAACCTGCGTCATCTTCAATCCCGCCGCACGCGGAGAGAAGGCAAGGCGCTTTCGCAGGCACCTGGACGAAATCGGCTCGCAGAGCGTTTTGAAGCTAACGACCGGTCCCGGAGAAGCCCGGCGCCTGGCGTGTGAAGCTGTCGCCGAAGGCTTTGAAACGGTTGTAGCCGCGGGCGGCGATGGAACGGTCAATGAAGTGCTGAACGGGTTGGGAGATGCTCGGCAAGGATTTGCACAAACGCGGTTGGGTGTGCTGCCGCTTGGGACAGTGAACGTATTCGCCAGAGAATTGGAAATTCCCCTCAAGATCACCGCGGCATGGAGTTGCATCCGCCGCGGGAGGGAGACTCAGATCGACTTGCCCTGCGCCCGAAGCACGCACAACGGCGCGAATCAGAGCAGGTACTTCGCGCAGTTGGCCGGCGCGGGCCTGGACGCGCGCGCAGTCGAATTGGTCGCCTGGGAACTTAAAAAAAAGATCGGGCCCCTGGCCTATGTGGTGGCGGGTCTTAGAGCCCTATTGGCCGCGCCGGCGGAAATCACCATAAGCGCAGATGGGAAGGAGGCAAGGGGCGCCTTGGTGCTGGTTGGAAATGGCCGGCTTTACGGCGGATCGTTCAGGGTGTTTCCGCGCGCGGACCTGCGCGACGGGTTGCTCGATGTCTGCCTGTTCCCGCGGGTAAACTGGCTGACTCTGGCCCGATGCGGGCCGGGTTTGCTCGTGCGGGGTGAGTTGCCTGGTTCAGCGGTCCAACTGTTTCAAGCAAAGAATATCACCCTAACGGCGGCAAACCGGACGCCGGCCGAAATCGACGGGGAACTGTTCGGAACTCTCCCGGCGAGCTTTTCACTGACACCACACCGACTGCGAGTCATTGTCCCGTAACCGTCGTGACTGGCGGGATCGCCACGAGCAACCGCCGCGACCCGCCAGCGCTTTCCGATTGCCTAGGCGGCCCGTCGATAATTGGAGTTTTGCTGATCCTTTTCACTGACACGCTCTTCGCCAGAGGTTGAAATATCCTCCGCCCCGGCGCGTTCCAAGAGGTCCTTGGCTGTCTTAATTTGATCCCCGTTTTCACAATGTACGGCCAGCAGGATCCGTCCCTCCCGCAACCGGCTTTCATATCGCTTCGCTTCGTACTCGGGTATACCCATCCCGACCAAGGTTCCAATCAAGCCTCCGGCAACGCCGCCGACCGCTGCCCCGCTGAGAGCGGCCATAAGCGGGCCTGCGGCGACAAAAGGCCCGAGACCGGGAATAGCTAAGGCGCCAATGCCCACCAACCACCCCAACACACCCCCCAGGACTCCGCCAGTGCCGGCGCCCGTAGCAGCTCCTTCGGGCGCCTTCGTTCCTTTAGCATAAGCGAACTGCCGAGTGCTGTTGGTGTCGGGCAATAGCACGGATATGTCATTGTTGGAAAAGCCGGCGCCACGGAGGTTTTCGATGATCTGGCAGGCTTGCCCTTCATCGCGTACGAGACTGAATACAGATTTTTTTGCCATAAATGTGCTTTCGATTTGTAGTTATTAGTTATTTGTAGTTATTGGTTTGTTGCCTTTGCTTCAAGCTGATCGTCAATCTTGTCCCCCGCAATTTGCTGCGCCAGCGAGGTGATTGTTTTTCGTTCCTCTTCATTCTTTACGGGACCGCGCAGGGTAACCTTCCCGCCACTGGTGATTATTTTGATATTCTTGGCGTCAGCGGAAAGCTGGTCGTTAGAAACGATCGCCTTTCTGACACGACGGGTCAGGTCGAGATCGCTTTGGCTCTCGCCCTGGTCCAATGGCGTTAGACTTTGGTCCGAACGATCCCTGACATTCTTTCCAGTGTTGTCGGGGGCGCTCGTAATCTCGCCGCGCCGATTGGAATCAGCCGAAGCGGAACTTCCAGAAGAAGTTATCTGATTGTCGCTGGAACCGCCCGCAGCGGTATCCGAGTTGCGGTTGCAGCCCACGCTCAAGAGCAGAGCTGTTAAGGTGCAAACGTAGGGTAATATTTTCATGCGTTTTTTCTCCTTCCAAACTGTTGCACGAATATTGCTCGCTCCTATGGGGTGTTCTGTGCCCCTGCGCCACACAATCAGGGCGGGGCCAATGGCAGGAATATGCCTACTTACATTGTCAAGCTCAGGGAGCCTATTTTGCATCGCTAAATGAAACGTGGGGCTATCGGGATCGATATTGGCGGCACAAAAACCCTTTGTCTGCTGGTGGACGAAAACTATCGAGTTCTGGAAGAAACCAAATTTAAGACCGAGGCGACTGAAGGCGAGCGAAGCTTTTGTCGTAAATTACGCGGCTCGGTCCGAAAGCTACAAGAACTGGCCACAAAAGAAAAAATTGTTTTGGCAGGAGTTGGCATAGCTTGTGCCGGGCAGGTTGATTGCGACAAGCTGCAGATCCGCAGCTCCCCGAACCTGCTTCGTCTGGAAGGCTGCGAAATCGGATCCGAACTGGAGAGCGAGCTGCGAGTCAAAGTGCACCTTCGAAACGACGTGCAAATGGGCATTTATGGAGAATTCAAACTGGGCGCCGCGCGTGGCACAACGAACGCCTTGGGTATTTTCTTCGGCACCGGTGTCGGAAGTGGAGCAATCATTAATGGGCAGTTGCACCAGGGGGCCTCAGGACTCGGCGGCCAGATTGGGGGGTTGCTCGCCCAGCCGGTAGGTGGGCCCGAAGCTGCCCTGAGCCATGGAATCGTCGATCGAATCGCGAGCAAAGCCGCCATCGCAGGAGAGGCACTGGTTATGGCCGTTAAGGAGTGGGCTCCGTATCTTCATGGCAAAGTCGGATCGGACCTTTCGAAAGTGACCTGGGGAGCTCTCAAACGCTCAGTGGAGCACGGAGACAAACAGGTCGAACAGATGTTGCGTGCCCGCATGCGGGTAGTAGGGATCGCAACTTCCAACGTCGTTAATTTCCTCAACCCGGAGCTGGTGCTCCTGGGCGGTGGACTGGTTCATGCCTTTCCGAAACTGGCGCGAAAGGAATTTGAGGCGGGTTTACGCCAGCACCTTATTCCCGAAGTCGGAGAAGTTCTGAAAGTTAAAACGGCTGAGCTGGGCAAGAGTGCGGCTGCCTTGGGAGCCTCATGTGTGGCGTTGGGAGAACGTCCGGAAATGGTTGGGATGCGGGAAGCCGCTTGAAATCCAGGTCAGCCGGTTGCAAATAACCGCGGGCGGAAGGACATATAACGATGGAGAACGGGAGAGCTGCCAAGCGGGTTCGATTCGAAATCACGTGGCCAACCATCATTAAGCTCCTGGTGGGCGTGCTGCTGGGTTTCATAGCGGTGAGAGTGTGGCCGGCAGTCCAACTGCTTACGATTGCGATCCTGGTGGCAGTGGTGCTGTACCGCGTGGTCTCTTGGGTCTGCGCCAAAGGCTGGCCGAGGTGGTTGGGTTTGCTGCTCGCTACCTTAACGCTGCTGGCAATCATAGGCGCTTTATTCGGTTTGATCGTGCCCATGGTGGCAAGCGAGGGCTCAAAGCTCCCCGGCAGCCTTCCAAAAATGAAGGAGCAGATCCTTGCGCACGTACCAGAAAACGGACCCACGCATGAGTTGGCCCAGAGCATCTTCAACCTCGGGAATGGACAGAATTCGCAGCGAATGCTTGAGAAAGGACTGAGCATGGTGAAGACCACGATCGGCGGCCTGATTGACGTCGTGGTAGTGTTCGCGCTTGTGATTTATTTGATGGCCGACGGCCCGCGGGCCCTCGAATGGTGGATCGCCTTTTTCCCTCGAGAGAAGCGGGCGCGGGTATCAAAAGGGCTTGATGAGATTGGGGACCGGATTGTCGCTTATGTGACAGGTCAATTCATCGTCTCGGCCTTGTTTGCAACCTATTGCTGCATCCTTTTGTCGGCCTTGAAGGTGCCCATGGCGCTGCTGCTGGGCGTGCTGGCCGGCATGGTCGATATTGTGCCAATCCTAGGAATATTAATCGCCCTGGTACCCGCGGCGCTTGTGGCCTTAACGGTCTCGCCGACCAAAGCCCTGATGGTGGTCGCTGGCTACCTTTTGTACCACGGCCTGGAGGATTATCTAATCGTTCCCAAGGTTTACGGAAACAAGCTTAAAATATCCACCCTGGCTGTGCTGGTCGCCATGTTGGCCGGCGGAGTTGTGGCCGGAGTGCTCGGCGCCATTGCCACGCTGCCCATGGTGGCCGCTTACCCCGCTCTCGAGCGATTATGGTTTGCGCGGCGACTGGAACCCGAAGTGGTGAAGGACCACGAGGATTTGCGCGCCGCTTGAGGAGTTCTTCGCCAAAGAGCGCTGGCAGTCTTGCGGGTCTACGCAGGGTAGTTTAGTAGGTTGGTGACGGCGGGGCGAGGGGTCAGTTCCCAATTTTTCCCCGCTCACAAGCGCCGAAAAATTGCGGCACTGACCCCTCGCCCCGCCGTCACTAACCGGTTACAGGGTAGCCGACATTCGAGTTGCGCAACCGGATCATTTAGGGGACCTTTTGCCTAACACTTTTTCAAACGATAAAGCACAAATGAAACGACGCGTGTTCCTCAAGACCGTGGGCAGCGCGGCCGGTGCGGCGGCGCTGGGTGTACCGGAAGTTTTCGCAGATCGCCAACCGGCACGAGCCGATGAATTGCCAAAACGCCCGCTCGGGCGGACAGGCGTCAAAGTGTCCATCGTCGCATTTCCGGGCCTTGCGCTGATCAAGTGCGACCAGGCGACTGGCACCCAGGCCCTCCATGCCGCGTTTGAAATGGGTGTCAATTATTTCGATGTCGCCCCTGCGTACGGCAATGGCGATGCGGAAATTAAGATGGGAGTAGGACTACAAGGACTGGACCGCGACAAGTACTTCCTTGCATGCAAAACGCACGAGCGCGGTCGGGCAGGTGCCCAGACTGAGTTGGACCGTTCCCTTCAGCGCCTCAAGACCGATCATTTCGACTTATACCAATTGCATCACCTGGTCACGCCAACCGAGGTGAGGCAAGCCCTGGGTCCCGGAGGCGCCATGGAAACCGTTTTGAAAGCGCGTGAGCAAGGCAAGGTCAAGTACATCGGCTTTTCCGCCCACACTACTAAAGGGGCGCTGGAAGCCATGAAGACCTTCACCTTCGATACGGTCATGTTCCCCATAAACTTTGTCGAATACTACACCCGCGACTTCGGGAAAGAAGTTATCGCTTTGGCCAACCAACAAGGGGCGGGTCTGATTTCGATCAAACCTATTTCCTGGGGTACCTGGCCAAAGCAAGGCCGAAAAGACCGGGATTGGTGGTATCGGTCGGTCGAGGATCCAGAACAAATTGAATTGGCCGTTAGATTTGCCCTTTCGCAAAAAGGAGTC
Source organism: Verrucomicrobiia bacterium (assembly GCA_035651635.1). GTDB lineage: Bacteria > Verrucomicrobiota > Verrucomicrobiia > Limisphaerales > UBA8199 > JANXQE01. The sequence continues at coordinate 33,263 of DASRFK010000240.1, forward strand.
GCGGCCGCGATCCCGACCTCGTTCATCGAGTTGTTCCAGAAAACGGTCGAAGCGGCCAGGCACTTCAAACCGTTGGACGAAACCGCCACAAAGCAACTCCAGGAAATGGCACTCAACCGTGAATCTATTTTCCTGGAGGAAGAAAAGCGGGTCGCTGTAAACCATCCACACTGTAATCCGGCTTACCCTTACGGCGCACCGGAATCACTGTCTGCCTGAGGCAGACGGGAGGGGACTGAGGTAAGGCTCGTTGCTGTCAGTCAGAGCCCCGGACCTCTGTGCGACAATTACAATCAAAGCTCGACCCGGCCAATGAGATGGGCATGCTGCACCCGTGAACGCGGCCCGTTTTTTAGCTTTGATTTGCATTCTCGTGGGGGAAGTTGGTTCAGAACAAAAGGCTTTTAGCGCCATGGCGAACTCACCGGGAGCGCAGCTGGTTTATTTCGGAACCTACACTGGACAGAAAAGCCAGGGCATTTACGTAGCCGAGTTCGAAACTGCAACTGGCAGGCTGAGCGACGCACGACTGGCGGCCAAAACACGCAACCCGACATTCCTCGCAATCGATCCGAAAAGACAGCTCCTTTATGCCGTCAACGAAATCGGCGACTTCGAAGGCGGCAAGTCGGGGGCAGTGAGCGCATTCCGAATTGACGCGAAAACCGGCAATCTGGATTTTCTCAATGAGCAGTCCTCAGGAGGGGCCGGCCCATGCCACTTGGCCGTCGCTTCGAATGGCACTTGTGTGTTGGTGGCCAATTACGGCAGCGGCAGTGTCGCCGTGCTTCCCCTTGAAGCGGACGGCCGTTTGCGCGCGCCCAGCGCCTCGGTTCAGCACCATGGAGGCAGTATCAATCCCCAACGACAGGATGGACCTCATGCTCATTTCATTACGTGGTCCCCCGACGAGCAACTCATTCTCACCTGTGATTTGGGTTTGGATCAGGTTTTGTTCTACCGCTTAGATCCGGCGCGCTTTTTGTTGAATCCGAACGAGCCGCCATTTTTTTCCATCAAACCTGGATCGGGGCCCAGACACCTGGCTTTTCATCCTGCCGGTCGCTTTGCTTACGTGCTCAATGAGATCTCTTCGACCTTGACGTGTTGCACATACGATTCGCGTCGAGGACTACTGAACGAAGTGCAAACTGTCTCCACGTTGCCTGGCACCTATCACGGTGCCAACACCTGCGCCGAGGTCCAGATCCATCCGTCGGGGAAATATCTATATGCTTCCAATCGCGGCCATGACAGCATTGCCGTGTTCAAGCTCGATTCCAAAACTGGCGCCGCCTCGCTAATTCAGAATCAATCGACTCAGGGTAAAACTCCTCGGCACTTCTCTTTGGGTCCCGCTGCTGGCTGGCTAATCGCGGAAAATCAGGATTCTGACAACGTAGTGGTCTTCAAAGTGGATGGAGACAACGGCACCTTGGCCCCGACTGGGCAGTCGCTGAAAATCGGCGCGCCAGTATGCGCCGTCTTTTTACCTACGCATTAGATTGCGGGAAACCCGTCATCGACTCGCTAATTCTTCTTCAAAAAGCCGCCCAGGCCTTTGGTCACTTTATCGACCGCTCCCGTGGCGGCGCCGCCCAATCCTTTGGTCAACCCCGTAGCTTGCTTGCTCAAATCGGTAATTGCAGACGCCGAAACCTGGAGCGCTTCTTTTTCAATCGCCTGGAGAACAACTTTGGTAAGCTCGGCCACAGTGATGCCGTCAGGACCCTGTCCCAAGCCGGTTAGGTGGATTTCGGGCAAAGGCACAGTGGCGGACTGACCACCCAGCACGCTAACACTCACGTGGATCTTTCCTCCACTGATGAGAAAATCGTCCACCTGCAACTTTCGGGATGCCTTGCTCTCGGCCGCTGCGTTCGTCGAGTTGCCACCTCCCATAGCGGACTGCAGGTTATCCAGGATTTTGCTGAGGTTATTGGCTTTGAGATCCGTTTCAAAAGTGATCTCCGGGGCCTGGAGATTGATCGAGTGGACGATAATTTTGCTGGAAAGAACCGAACTGGGCTGCAACGCAAGGCTAGCGGTGCCCACTTGAATGGCGGAAGGAGTTTTATATCCGCTTGGATTGCCCACGAACAGCCCTTTGAGTTTTCCGCTTCCCGAAAGCAACGAAAGGTTGACGGAATCGAGTTTGACTTCGACTTTGGTCAGCATAGGTCCGACCGTTTCGACTCCCCGCTTGACCGCGCCGTCCAGAAAGAAACTGAGGGCAACGACGCCCAAAATGATAAGGATAACCAACGCGATGAAAAGGCGGACCAGGATTTTTTTCATAATCTTCTGATGAAGGTTTCAGGTTGTTTTTGGCAAGTCCGTTGTCGGCGGCGTCAAGTGGCCAACAGGCCCTTAACGAGATCGATGAGTTGGCGCGCATAATAAGGTTTGGCCAGGAACTGATCCGGCCTAGCAGGGGCACCTTCAAAGATTTCGGCACCGACAGTACCGCTGACGAGGAGGATTTTCTGGTTCGGCTCCATACGGCGGCACTCCTGGATAAGTTCCATCCCATTCATTTGGTGCATCGCGTAGTCGGTAATCACCAGGTCGGGGCGGGGATGAGCCCGAGCAAATTGGGTGACAGCAGATTGGGGGTCGCGAAAAGTGCAGAGTTCGTATCCGAGGGGTTCAAGAATCACTTTCGCCAATTCCAACAACATCGCTTCGTCATCAACCACATAGACAAGCGGCGGGCTGGATGGCTGCGCTTTTAGAGCAGTCGCCTCGGGTTTGATCATTCAAATCGCCTAGGCTAATAAACACTGATAGCCGTACGCTGGCAAGCTGGAACCCAGAGCTATTGTAGTCCGTCAGTGACGGATTAGGAGCCATCCACCGGCAAAGCGTCAGTTGTTACGTGGCATTTGCAAACTCGCGCCTTGAATTCATCCGGTGCGCTTCTATGCTTTAACACAGGCTCCCCCGGGTCGGACCGAGGAGACCGACGTGTATGACACAACCAAATCGCCGCACATGGCAAAGTTTAGATGAGGTGCGCCAAGCCGCCGAGGAAGGGGACCCGACAGCTCAGTGTTACCTCGGTATTTGCTACCAGACGGGCCAAGGGGTGACGCAGAATTATCAGGAAGCGGTGGCGTGGTTCCGACGCGCGGCTGAACAGGATGATTCTTCGGCACAATGTTACCTTGGGTTCTGTTATCAGACCGGGACGGGAGTGCCGCAGGAATATGGACAAGCCGCCAAATGGTTCCGGGAAGCCGCGGAACTGGGGGATCCAGCGGCCCAGTTCAATCTCGGGGTGCTCTACGAGACTGGCCAAGGAGTGACGCAGAATTATGCCGAGGCGGTGAAATGGTACCACGCCGCGGCGGACCAGGGTGAGCCCCAAGCGCAATTCAACCTGGGGGTGTTTTATGAAACGGGCCAGGTCGTACCTCAAAACTACGAAGAAGCTGTAAAATGGTACCGGCTGGCAGCCGACCAGGAAGTGGCGCCGGCACAATGCAACCTCGGGCTCTGCTACGAGACCGGACGAGGTGTCGAGAAAGATATTCGCGAGGCTGTTCGGTGGTTTTGCCGGGCCGCGCGGGCGGGCGATAAAACTGCGCAGCATAACCTGGGAGTATATTATGCCAGTCTGGAAGCGGCCGAACAGGCGACCGCTCAAAATGAATCGGAAGTTCAATCGGCCGAAGGAACGCCCGCGCCTTAGAGCGTGTTTTACAATTGGTTGGGAGTCCCGCCTTCAGGCGCTTTTGGCGCCGGGCCACCTAAAGGCGGGACGCCGAACCCCATACGCCCACGCCCAAGTCGGTATTTTTAAAACACGCTCTTAGCCCTGAATTTTGACGTTTGACTCCAGGAAGTGGTTTGTAGACCGTTGCGCTCCATATGGCCCGCATGCACAGAGCATTACTCTCCGTTTCGGATAAAACCGGCCTGGTGCCACTGGCACAAACGCTGGCCAATGCCGGGGTGGAGCTGATTTCCACTGGAGGAACGGCTAAGGCGCTGCGGGAGGCCGGCTTGACCGTCACCGACTTAAGCTCCTTTACCGGTTATCCGGAAATGTTGGACGGGAGGGTAAAAACGTTGCACCCAAAAGTCCACGGAGGACTCCTGTACATCCGCGGTGACGAACAACACGAAGCAACTGTGCGGCAGCATGGGATTCAGCCCATCGACCTGGTCGTCGTTAATCTCTATCCTTTCGAGCAAACAGTCGCTCGGCCGAACGTTCAGCTAGACGAGGCTATCGAGAACATTGACATCGGAGGGCCTTCGATGCTGCGAAGCGCGGCCAAGAACCATCAGAGCGTTACTGTGGTAGTAGATCCCGCCGACTACGCCGAGGTTGCCGCCCAAGTGGCCCATTCCGGCCAAACGACTCTGGAACTGCGCCGGAGCCTGGCAGCCAAGGTTTTCGCTCGAACGGCATCCTACGACAGCGCAATCGCTGATTATTTGAGCAGGGCTTTTGACGAGCGCAATCGTGGGTTGCCGAGCGCGCTGTCAATCCAGGCGCCTCTGGTTCAACCTCTGCGTTATGGTGAGAACCCGCATCAATCGGCGGCGCTTTATGGCCAGTTTCGGGACTATTTTGAACAACTGCATGGAAAAGAGCTTTCGTACAACAACATCCTGGATCTCACCGCAGCAGCGAAGCTGATCCAGGAGTTTGCCTCCGAGCCCCCGACCCTGGCCATTCTGAAACACACCAACCCCTGTGGTGTTGGGCAAGGCGGCACGCTGTTGGAGGCCTGGTCCCGCGCGTTCGCCACGGACAAGCAAGCGCCATTCGGCGGGATCATTGCGGTGAGCAGGGAATTGGACGTGGCGGTCGCGGAGGCGATCTCCGAAATCTTCAGTGAAGTGATTGTAGCCCCCGCCTTCTCCGAGCAAACGCTGGACATCCTGCGAAAAAAGAAGAACTTGCGGCTGCTGAAAATGTTGCCGGGCAAGCAGACGGTAGGAAACTGGGACGTGCGAAGTGTTGGGGCCGGCTCATTCTTATTGCAGCAGGCCGATACTGAGATAACCGGACCGGGACGATGGAAGGTAGTTACCCAAAGAGCGCCGACACAATCGGAACAGCAAGCGCTGTTTTTCGGATGGCGAGTAGTGAAACACGTGAAATCCAACGCGATTGTTTTTGCGGCCGCTGACCGGACGCTCGGCATCGGCGCCGGCCAAATGAGCCGAGTCGACGCCAGCCGTATTGCGGTTTGGAAGGCTGGAGAAGCGGGCCTTTCCCTGAAAGAAAGTGCGGTATGCAGCGATGCCTTTTTCCCTTTCCCGGATGGCCTGATCGCTGCCGCTGAGGCCGGCGCCTCAGCCGTAATTCAGCCGGGAGGATCTGTCAGAGATGCCGAGGTCATTGCCGCCGCAGATGAACGCGGAATCGCAATGGTCTTCACGGGCATTCGCCATTTTCGACACTAAGCCGGCCTCCGAGGTGGGACTACTCACTTAAGCAGCCAATAGAGCAGAGCTACCTGGCCCAGGGTCATCAGGACGATCGTGCCGCAAGACACCGCCTCGCCCCAGCGCAAGCGCCTTTGGCGGGCAGGCGCCAGCCAGAACCGTAGCCGAACGCTTCCCAAATCAATCAAATCGCCGTTGCGTATGGGGCTCGACTGCACGGATTGTCCGTTGAGTCGCACCAGGGCTTGGCTTTGCGCGCGCAGAACGAAGCCCTGCAATGGCACTAACTCGACCCGGAAGTGCTGGTCCCAAACGCCCGATTCCTCCAATTGAAGATCCGAACCGGCCGCACGACCCACCTGTACAGGAAAACGGCGGGCTAACCACGAGGTCCCCGCCGTTTTGCCTGAAAGAATATCTAGTTGAACCATTTACCAGATTGGATTTCGTCTTGGCACGTAGATGTAATCGCCAGGAAAAACCTCGAGATCCAATCTTGGGTCCTTGAGAGCCTTTTTAGCATTAATCGTGATGGTCCGCCCGTTCGCCCGGGTCAATTGCACGGAGCTTTTGCGAGCGAAATCGGTAAAATCACCCGCCGACCCGATGGCCTTGAGAACGGTCATACGATCTATATACACTTGCCTGCCTGCTGATTTCACCTCGCCGCGAACATAGTAGAATTGGGTCTGCTCCTTTTGCCGGACCGAAACGGTCATTTTGAGGTAGAACCTTGGAACGTACCAGTCATGGATTTCCCTTTCGAGTTGACGGCGCGTCTTTCCCGCCGCGACAAAGGTCTTATCTTCGATTAACGTCACGGTGCCGTCTTCCTTGATCCGCTCTTCGCGGGGGAGAAACGTGACCGGCGTGTCAGTCAACTCGATCGTGACGACGTCGCCGACATGCAATTGATCCAACTCCCCAGTAGCGCCCCTTGGATCGGCAGAAGCTGCCTGGTTGGACGAAGCCGGCGAGGTACTGGCGAACTTCTCCTGCGTGGGATCAGGCGCCCCGGAGTCTGCCGAATTGACGCCAGTGCGACACCCCGTCTGGGACAATCCGCATAAGCACAAAATCCAAACTAATCCCCACCGTACCGTCAACCTGCTCACATTAATCATTGCGTAACCTATCACTCTCAATATTTCTGTTTGATGTCCAGTCGGCTTTTCTCCTCTGACCCGTTTTGTGATTTGGCCGGGGGTGCCTGGTCCTCGTTCTTGGAATAATACTCGTGATAATACCCGCTATAGTAATAGTAGCTCTCGTCCTGAGACATGTTGATGTTGTTCAGCACGATTCCCGCAAGATTTCCCCCGACTTTTTCAATCATCTGTTTGGCCCGAATATTCATGGGCTGCGGATACCGGCGGTACTGAATAACCTGGACGGTCATGTCGACTTCGCTGGCCAAAATCGAAGCGTCGCTGACGCCCATCACAGGCGGCGAGTCAAAGAATACGAAGTCATAGTGCTGCTTGAGTTCCGTGATTAAACCGCGCATCTGCGCCGAACTGAGGATGCCCAGCGAGCTGCTGGGCAGCTTGCCGCTGGCCATGAAATCCAGGGTGGGCAGACTGGTGGTCTGGATGACCTCCTCAAGGGTATTCTGCTTCAGCAGGTAATTTGTCAGGCCGATATTGTTGGTTACCCGCAACATTTTGTGCAACGTTGGACGACGCAGGTCGGAATCCACGACGATCACCCGCTGCCCGCTCTGGGCAAATACGGCCGCGAGGTTGAAGACCGTGGTCGATTTGCCTTCGCCTGCGCCCGCGCTGACGACGGCGACGGTGTTTAACTTGTCGTCCTTACGCGAGAAAAGCAGATTCGTTCGCAGAACCCGGTAAGCTTCCGCATGCGGACTCTCGGCGCCTTCGTGCAGGAGGACGCCCACATTTTGCGGGATGACGCCGAGGACGGGAGAACCGAGCGAGCGTTCCACATCGTCGATGGTCTTCACGCTGGTATCGAGGTACTCGATAAAAAATGCGAGGCCGATTCCCACCACCAGGCCGATAATTACCCCCAGACCGATATTGAGCGTTTTATTGGGACGCACGGGCCGCAAACCGGGTTTGGCGGAGTCGACGATCTCCACTACGGAATTCTTCGGCAGCTGCAAGTCCGTCTTTTCCATGGCGATCTTGGTCTGCAGGATCTGCCGGAAACGCACCAACTCATCCAAATCGCGCTTGGCTTCGAAGTACGGACGAGTTTTAGCCGCCTGTTCAATGTCAGTGTCTTTAGCGCTGGCAACTGCATTACTCAACGCCGCCAGGCTCTCGCCCGTGGATTCGACTTTGGCCTGCAACCCTCGGAGGATACCGGTAGTGCGCGCCGTGATTTTGTCCTTAAGATCCTCTTCCTGCGCCTGAGCCTTCAGAACTTCGGTATTTTCCGGTCCTAATTCCTTTTTCATCGAAACCAGCCGTTGCTGGACGACAGCCAAGGCCTGCAGGTATTCGTTAAGTTGATTGTCCTGCACTCCGATCGCAGGAATTGTTTGAGTCAAGTCTTTGAGCGCGAGTTTCTCGAGACGATCCAGGAGTGTTCTTTGCTTTACATAATCCGCCTCGCTCTCGATTCGCAAAGTCTCAATATGGCGCAGCGTTTCGGCGCTCAGCAAAACCGTCGGCACGTTCTCCGATGCAACTGCATCGGGCACTCTCAATTCCACCCGCAAGTCATCAACCTTGTTCTGCTGAGCGCGCACTTTGGCTTCGTAATTGGTAAAAGTTTCCTCGAGAGATTTAATCCCTTCCTGGCCAAATTTTCGGCGTTGGTCGAGGCGGTATTCCTGATAGGTCTTGGCGATTTCATTGGCTAGCCGAGCCGCTTCTTCTGGCTTTTCGCTGTCTACGCGGATTTCGATCAGGCTCGTATTGCGGACGGGGCGCAAGTCGATATGGCGCTTGAGCAATGCCATTGTTTCGGGCGTCGTGAATCTAGTCCCGCCATTATAGCGTTTGCCCCAGTCTTCATTTAGATTGAGCGACTCGATGACCTTACCGAGCACCACCTCAGACTGGATGACTTCGAATTCGGTCTGAATGAAATACGGATCGTAGGAGCTCATTGCCGGTTGCCCCGCCAGCGTAGCGATATCGGACTGGTCGCGCTCGACCCTAATCCGGGCCATACTCGAGTAAAACTCGGGCAGAATGAAGGTCACCAACGTGGCCGTGATGACGACGAGCAAGAACACCGCCAAAATAACTGTTTTGCGGATGCGGATAATCCGCCAGTAATCGAGGAAGTGCAGCTTGGTTTCGGGTGGGGCTTGAGTCTTCGATGAGTCCATAAATCAAAAAAAAAGAGGGCCAGTCACGACACCTAGCCCCCCCGTCAAAACATCAGGTTAGATTAATAGGTGGCAGTGACGCCGATGTAAACCCTATTTCGATCAAAAGTGCGGTTAAGCGCGGAGCTGGATTCCAACCGATCGTAATTGTATCCGACCTCGGCAGAAAAGTATTGATTGAACCGATACGACAAGTTGAGCCCAAGCAGGTAGTACTGCTCGTCGTTGTTATTATACGTCCCGCCATGGTAGCTGGAGTTCTGGAACTGGCCAATGAGACTGGCCATCAGCTGCGGCGTAATCGCGTGGTTGACAGAGAGATAGACCACCGCGGATTCAGCGTCCAAAGTAGTTGTTCCAGGCAAACCGGCGCCAACCACGTCAGTGGCATTCCGGTCGTAGGAGAAACCGCCTTCGACGTAGCTGAGCTGAGTATAATGAAAACGCAGCATCGCGTTGACGTAGGGCGTCCAGGTCGAGCTCACGGTGTTGTCGTTCGGGTACTCGGTGTAGCTGGCGCCGACGCGAATGGACCCCTTCAGTTGCTGAGAGAAGCTGTGCTCGGCACCGACGTAGCCCGTATGCTCGCGGCTGTTGCGGTCCCGGCTGAACACCGGATTAATAATAGCGCCGGTGAACGGATCCACGTATCCGCCGATGAGCTCACCCGCGTTGTAATCGATATCGGTGAATTGATAACCAACGAGGGCCTTGGTCTCGGGCATCACCTGGTAGTTCAGTTCAACATGCGCGCGATTTTCAATGCGGTTCAGCGCTCCGGCGGTACTCGGCGCGACGGCAAGTCCGTCGAACCCAAACCCACGATCTTTATAATCGTAAAAAGCGTTGTCGTAGCCGACACTCACGCCGATCTCCGGAGTCAACTGCGCATCCAGACCGATCATCCCGTAATTGCGAATGTTGTTGCCGGACACTCGCTGGAAGGTGGCAAACGTATTGCCGGCGCGCAGTAAATCGGGTTCCTGGCCGATCACAAAGGAATCGCTGACGCGGGCCGAGATCTGTTCGTTAAAAGCGTGAGTCAAACCGGCATTGAAAGTGAAAGTATTGTCATTGTGGCCCGTGGCGTTAAGCGGGATCCGATCGTAGTGGCGGAAAGAATACAATGCCCCAAGAGTGAGGGTGGTTTGATCCACCGACCACGCCAAAGCGGCCGCGGGACTGACCTCAAATCCGAAGGTGTCGCGATGCTCTCCGGGAGGAAGCGTAACGTTGTTGGGGATTGTGGACGAGTTATCGTCATAAAACCCGCGCAGAGTAGCCGACACGCTCCAGGGTTTGGAGGCATCTGCACTCACGAGAGACTGGGCGCAAGCTGTTTGAATTCCCGACGCACCAATGGCGACCAAACCGACTGAGGCAACGATTTTTTTCATAGATTAGTTTTAGCTTTGTAGCACACCCGAGAAACGGTGCCAACAATAAATCCTGAATGTTTTTATCCAATGCCGTACCCAACGTCAACCAAATCTTCGTTTTTTTTCACCCGCAAATCACCGTAGTTTCCGGCTCTTTCGAGGGCCTGGTGCAGCAAAAAAATGCCGGCAGCACTTCGCCCATCAAACAGCGAGGCTCATTGAGTTGACAGGCCTTCCTCAATCGCGTTCAAACAAAAATTCACCCGTTCCTTCGCCCTGGAAAGGGATAGGAATAAGGCGCCTGTTTTGGATTGCAAAAGTCGCGGCGAGTTTTTAAACTCCTCAAAACGGCCGCACGCGAAAGGACATCTATATGTATTTCGGCGTCGATTACCATCCCGAACAGTGGGTCTATCCCTATGGCGGCAGCGCTGAGGATCCGGAGCAGGCCTGGGAGCGCGATATCCAATTGATGCTGGACTCCGGGATTAACGTGGTGCGGTTGGGAGAATTCACGTGGGGACTTTGCGAGCCGGAAGAGGACCGTTTTGATTTAGGCTGGTTGCAACGGGTGATGGATCTGCTGGGGCGGGCTGGGATTCAGGTGGTGCTGGCCACACCGACGGCCGCGCCGCCGAGCTGGTTAACCAGCAAGTATCCCGAGGTGCTGCCGATTGATGAAACCGGACTTCCCAAACATGCCGGCACGCGTCGAGCGGTGTGCCTCAACAGTGATATTTTCTGGGGTAGGGCGCAACGGATCGTGGAGGAGTTCGCCAAGGCATTGGGCTCTCATCCTCAGCTCATCGCCTGGCAAATCGATAACGGGTTGGGCGGCAATTTTACCGAAGCGTCCTTCAACGAAGCGACCCGCCGGGATTGGCATGCCTGGCTCGAGTCCAAGTATCAGAGCATTGATCGGCTAAACTCGCTCATGGGATTGCGCCATTGGGGCCAGGTCGTGGGCCGGTGGCAGGAAGTCCCCATGCCCATGGTGGCACCGACTGCGCACAACCCGGCGTTGGTGCTGGACTGGTGCCGGTTCTGCAGCGACACCATCGTCCAGTTTGTCAAAATGCAGGCCAAGATCCTGCATGAACGCAGTCCCGGGCGCCCCGTCACCACCAACCTGCGCCCGCTGCGGCACCGTTTCGACCACTTCGATTTAGCCGAAGCGATCGATTTCGTTTCTATCGAAAGCACGGCGGCGATCAAGGCCAAGTCCGCGGAACTCGCCTGCGAAATTGACATGTTGCGTTCGCTCAAAAAAACCGATATCCGCACGCCGGATGGCGATAACGGCTTCTGGGTCATCGAGCAAAAGGCCGGCAATGTGACCTGGCAGGATGTCAATGCGCTGGTCCGGCCGGGAGTATTGCGGATGTTCACCTATCAATTGGTGTCGCGCGGAGCGACGGCCATTGTCTTCTTTCGCTGGCGCCAACCACGGTTTGGGTCGGAAAAATTCCATGGGGCGGTGCTGCCGCACCATGGGCGCAGCGACAGCCGGGTTTTTAAAGAAGTGGCGCAACTGGGGGAAGAGCTAAAGTTGCTGGCCCCGGTTATCCAGGGCACCAGTGTGAAGGCGCAGTGTTGCATTCTTTACAGTCACGACAACGAGTGGGCGCTGCAACAACCCAACCAGCCAAATAAACTGTTCAACTTGCGCGACCACATTCAACTTTTCTACAACGCTCTGCATGACCGCAATATCGCGGTGGATTTCGCACGGCCGACGGAAGAGCTCTCGCAGTATAAACTGGTATTCGCTCCGTCCCTGCATTTGTTGGCGGGTGGCGAAGCGGATCGTTTGAAGCTGTACGTTCAGAACGGCGGCACGCTGGTGGCCACTTTCAACACCGGCCTGGTGGACGAATACAACATGGCGCCGGATACAGGTTATCCACACGATCTAACGGATTTATTCGGGCTTGAAGTTGTGGAATTCGATCAGTTGCCGCAAGGGGAGGAAAACCATCTGACTTTTAAAGGGGTCTTTCCCACCAGTCATTTGCACCCGGCCAGGCTGTGGTGCGATTTGATTGAGCCGAAGGAATGCCAGGTGTTGGCCACCTATGCCAAGGATTTCTATGCCGGGCGCGCGGCGATGACCATGAACAGCTATGGCCTGGGCAAAGCGGTGTATATCGGCACCCTAAGCCATCAGCCCTTTTATGTGGACCTGGTCGTTTGGCTGCGTCAAATGTGCAACCTTAACCCGCTGTTGAAAGTTCCCGACACCGTGGAAGTGAGCATGCGGCAGAAAGATGACAGCCGCGTGTTTTTCTTATTGAATCACCAGGCGTCGCCCGTGAGACTGCAATTCTATAAGCCAATGCACGATTTTCTGACCGCCAGCACTTTTTCCGGCAATTACGATTTGCAGCCTCATGGCGTGCTGGTTCTGGACGAACACGTCCCGGCTAAGACTTGAGCCGACCACGATCGTCTCACCCTTGGAGCACTGATGCGCTTTCCATTCCAATTCATGCCACCGCTAGGCCCGGGCCGCCGGTCTGGCCATCAGCGGGCCCTCGCCCAATGGCGCGGCATCGACCTGGCTCCGCTGGAGAAGGCGCGGACCGAGCGAGCACTGCCCGCCAGCGCTGTGCTCCCCCGGGTTCTGTCGGATCTTCGTATTGAGCGCCGACAAAGCGAGGCCGAGATCGTCAAGGTTTGGAACCAGCTTCTCGACCCCGTCATCGTCGCTCATGCGCAACCCACGGGACTGCGCAAGGGCACGCTTTTCGTGACGGTTGACAGCAGTCCCTGGCTGGACGAACTGGTACGGTACCGGCGCAAAGAAATTCTGGAACGGCTTCAGCACAGCTTCGGTCCGGATCTCGTCGCCAGAATATCTTTCCGCGTAGGATAGGTTCCGCGTCGTTACCGCAGCTACACCTGCGGGTCAAGCAGAGCTGCGTATCCTTCGCGGAACGTCGCAAATTGGAACCGATAGCCGAGGTCTTCAGTTAATTTGCGATTACTGACCCGCTTATTGGTGAGGCCACGTTTTCCCGACGCTCTTTGCTGGGCGCACGCCACCGCGGGCGGCGGCAGCCCAAGCCGTGCCGCCAACCATTCAAGGAGTGCCTGTAGTCGCACCGGCTCGTGATCGACGGCATTGTAAACCTGCCCAGGTTGGCCTCGCGCCAAAGCCGCCTGGAGCGCGCCGACGACGTCGCTGCGGTGGATCATGTTTAGGAATCGATCTTCGCCTTCGGGGATGGTCACCGCGCCCCCACGCACCCGGTTCAACCAGTAACTGCGCCCAGGTCCGTAAATTCCGGCCACGCGCAACACGACTGCGGGTACGTTTTGCTCGGACGCGGCCCGCAGCAGCAGCTGTTCGGTCTCCACGAGCACGCGACTGGTCCCGGCCTGAGGACAGGTCGGGCTGGATTCATCGACCAGGCTGGCGTCGTTTTGTCCGTACACGCCGGTGCTGCTGGTGTATACGAGCTTGCGTGGCTGCGCTTCGGATAACCAGGACAACAAGTGCCGCGTTCCCTCGAGATAAACCTCGCGGTACTCCCGCAGCTCGCCTCCGGAAGCCGACACACAATGGACGACCCAATCGTAGCCGCGATCGATGGCTGGCAGGCTGCCAGGACGGGTCAGATCAGCCACGATAGAACGAATTCCGAATCGGGCGAACTCGGCATCTGCTTTCCGGGTTCGGCGCAAACCACTCACGGCAAATCCCTGCCGGACCAACTCGGCGCCAAGCGCAAGACCGACATAACCACAGCCGACGATCAGAACTTTCATGGAGACTCGAAGGCCTTGCCGGTGACAGGATCAAAGACACCTGCCGACTGGGTATCGAAAGTAAAAGCGCACTTCTGGCCTGGCGCCAGGAGATCGCTTGCCGGAACGCGCGCATTAAAGGCCACGGCGTCCGAGGATGCTCTGACCAGTAGCTCAGCTCCGGCGGATTGGACCAACTCGATGCCGGCTAGCAGTGTCGCTCCCGCGGGGCGTGGATCGTGGGAAAAGGCAGGCCGAATCTGCTCGGGGCGAACCGCAAGAATCACTGTGCGATCAACTAATTTCTCAGCCAATGGGGCCCAGCGCGCGTCCATGGAAAGGCAAAACTCGTTTGAGGACGACGGGCTGGATACGGCGACCTGAAAGAAGAGCTTGCCGTCACTCTGGAGCAAGCGACCGCGGAACAGGTTAATCGCCGGGAATCCAAAAAACTCGGCAACGAACAGATTGGCTGGCCGCTGGTACACGATCCGTGGCGGCTCAAGCTGCTGGAGTCGGCCGTCGCGCAGCACGGCCAGCCGGTCGCCCGCGAGCATGGCCTCCAAATGATCATGGGTTACGTAGGCCATGGTGGTTCCGAATTTCGAACGAATATTAGCCAGGTCCTGCCGCAATTCAGCCCGCCAGGGCGGATCCAGATTTGCCAGCGGCTCATCCAGCAACAAGACTGGCGCACGCCGCACAATCGCCCGGCCCATCGCCACTCTTTGCCGTTGGCCGCCGGACAGTTCGTTTGGCCGGGCTTGGAGGAATTCCGTCAGGCCAAGCAGCTCGGCCGCTTCCCGAATTCGCAGCGCCGCTTCTGCGCTCGGAATTCCGCGCAACCGCAATCCGAATTGCAGGTTATCCGCGATGGACATTTGCGGATACAAGGCCGGGTTTTGGAATACCATGGCCACCTCCCGCTGGCCGGCAGGAATGTGGTTCATCACTTTGCCATTAATCAAGATCTCCCCGCTCGCCGGCGCTTCCAAACCGGCAATCAACCGCAGCACAGTTGTTTTACCCGAGCCAGATGGCCCCACGATGACCAGGCATTCTCGATCGTCGATGCTAAAGGACAAATTGGATACGGCCTCAATCGGCTCGGCTCCCCGCCTTTGAAACACTTTCGTTACACTTTGCAGGACTACGCGTGGCACACTGGATTGTCGAAATCGCTAACGCGAATGTCCAGAGCGCAAACAGAGCACGCGCGCCTTGCGATCACTGGCACGTTTCACTTGGTTGCGCCACCCTCAATGCCCTAAGCTTAAGCTCGTGCGGGACGATTTATTGCTGGAAACAGAGAAGCTCACCTATTCCTGGGCGCAGCACGAAGCGGCCTGGCTGCGCGATTACCTGGTGACCGGTGTAGAAGACCCTCGCCTGAATGTCCAAAGCATCCTGACGAGGCATTTTCTCATTCAGGCCCTCGTGGCTGAGCCGTCCGAGAGGCTGATGGCCGAAGAACAACGGTTTGGCGCGGCCTTGCGGTGGCTAGCTGGACAGAGAGACCTGATTAGCCATGCCGAATCGCGCGCGGGCGTGCTCCACGCCTTGCGACACGGAGCAGATAACGCCGAAGGCATGGAAATACCGGGGTTTGTCCTCCGGACCTTCAAAGGACTCCCCATCCACGGCGCGAGCTTCACCGTCCCGAATTACCTCGAGGATTTTCTATCCGGCGAGTCCACAGGCGAACACTGTCTGTCGCCCATCCTTGACACGTTCTCACGAATTTGGCGTGAGGTTCTGCCACGCGCCTGCCGAAGACCCGGTCCAGCGGAGGGCCGGTTCTTAAACCCTCAAAACGCTGAGCGCCAGGATGCTCGGATGAGCCTGATCGAACCGGCCTGCGGCTCAGCCAATGACTATCGATTCTTTCATAACTTCGGGATCGCCCCCCTGCTGAATTACACCGGCTTCGATCTTTGCCACACGAATATCCTGAACGCGCGGGAGCTCTTCCCCAAGGCGCATTTTGAACCGGGCAACGTATTCGAAATCGCATCGCCGGATAAGAGCTTTGATCTGTGCGTCGTTCATGATTTGTTCGAACATCTGTCGCTCACTGGCCTCGAACAAGCCGTCAAAGAGGTCTGCCGCGTAACCAGGCAAGCCATTTGTGTTGGTTTCTTTCAAATGGATGAAATTGCCGAGCCGGTGGTGCGACCAAGAGACGATTACTATTGGAACCTGTTGAGCCTGGAGCAAACGCGGCGGCTGTTTGCGCGATCCGGTTTTGTTGCGCAAGCCATCCACATCGACAGCTTTTTAGCCCAACAAATTGGTGCTCCGCCGGCTCACAATCCCCAAGCGTACACCTTCCTCCTGCGGGCACGCTCATTTGAGGAAAGCGCGGACCGGGGCTATATTGCGCGGGGTTGAGATTGGAACAAACATGAAAGTGAAAGTTGTAGTGATCGGCGCGAGCCTGGGACTGTTGGAGGCCCTGCTCGCTTCGGGCTGCGCCCATGAGCAACGCGCCATTAACGACTCGGGAACGTACCCGAACCGCACCAATGGAGCTTATCTGACAGGGTCAAATCTGCCGCAAAATGTCCAGCGTAATGGGCCCGTGACCAATGGGAAGGATAACGTGCGCATCATCGACCGCTCGGATATGAACCAGAGTGGCGGCGCCGACGTTAACCAGACTCTGCGCCAGCTCGGTGTCACGCCCTGACTTTTTGTTTTCCCCGCCATCTGTGCGGGGTCTCGTTTCCGCACCCATCCGCGGTCGCCCCGATCTGCGGAGTCTCGTCTTCCCTATCTGCCCGAATCTGCAATTTCCACATCGTATGGTCGCCTCGAATCGGCGGGCAGTTTCGGCAACAGTCCAGGTCATTGTCCGGAATAATAGTTGTCGACTTTGGCAGCAACGTCCTTATAGCCGATGTCGACTTCGTAAATGATTTTGAACTGCTCAATCGCCTCGTCCTTTTTGCCCATGCTCTCCAGCACCGAGCCGAGGTTGTAAATCAGGTCCTTTTTTTCGTCATCCAGCACCGGTTTTTCCTTGATCGCATTCTGAAACATCCGGGCGGCCATGTCATACATCTTGCGTTTGGCAAAACATTGGGCCAGGTAATTGAGCGAAGCCACTCGACGGTGCGGATTATTTTGTGATTTTTGAAATTCGGCAATGGATTCGCTGATCTTGCCCGTCCGGAAGTAGAGCTGGCCCAATTCAAACCGGAGTTGCAGATCGGTCGGAAACCGCTCGACACGTTTTTGACACTCGGTCAGTTCATAAACCTGTTTCTCGGCCTCAAGGACCGCCGCCTTGTCGGAATAATCCGGAGCACTGGAATCCAACTGCGCGATTTGGAAATCGTATTTGCGTTTGATCGTCTCCGCGATCGCGGTATCCAGTGAAGCATCATTGCCCAAGTCCGATGATTTGAGTCGTTCGTAGTAAGCCAGGGCCTGATCGAATTGTTTTTTTTGGGTGTGCAGTTCGGCCAACGACCGAATCAGTTTGAGGTTGCCGGCCTCGGTTCGAAGCCGTGTTTCGTACTCCTTAATCAACCGGTCGGTGACATCTTCGGATTTTTCGACGCGGTTTTGCTGTTCCAGAATGACCGCTTCGTCTTTGTTCTTGAGAATATCGCGATAAGACCCGCCGCCATCAGCCAGCGAGTCGTAACCTCCCTCGTCCATGGTGTTGCGCGCCGAAATGTCTTTCAAAGCCTGGGCGACATCGTTGTCGCCGGGCATATTGGCCTGGAGATTAGTGAGAACAAGCTCGCCCCGCTTGACTTCACCGGTGTTGGCGAGGGCATTAGCCAGTTGAATGGCAACTTCTTTGTCTTTGGGGGAATTGTGATAGAGCAACTCCAGCGAGAGCACGGCCGTGTGCGGCATTTCCAGCGCGATGGCCGCCTTAACAATCAGGCGGTGGGCGCCTGAATTGTTTGGATCGCCGTTGAGAATCTGTTCGGCGATTTGCAACGCTTCGGCCGGATCCCGGCGCAAGGCCACTTCGCCTTTGGTGACCAGCGGGGCGGAACTGGCGCTGCTCCACATTTTCTTCATAAAGCCGCCGCCGCCGCCGGCTTTGCGCAATTGGGCGGCGCGCAGTTCGCGCCGGCATTCGTACAGACCGGGTTCGCGGGCCAGGACCTGGTTAAAGAGACTGATGGCGTAATCGTAATTGTCGCGCTGCAACGCGTCGTGTCCTTTGGTGAACAGAACCCGCAGATCCCGGGTCATTTCGTTCAAGGTTTTTTCAGCCATACTCGCTAAAGAGTTTCTAGTCGGGTTTGATTGAAATTACCACTCAAAAGGAGGAAAAGGCGCGCTGGTTTAGGCTTGAACTCAACCGCGCAGCTGCCCCATTTTCACCCCGGCCATAATGAAACCATCTCTGTCCCGGAACCCTCTCTATTTTTTCAGCCTGGTCCCGCTTCTGCTGCTCGCCGTGCCTCAGTTTCGGGCCGCCACGGTCGAAACCAATAAAACGGCAGCTTCCGCGGGACTGGCTCCCGAACTGAAGGTGGCCGATAATTTCTTGCTGGCCATTCCCAAAGCCGGCTTCGGCAAAGATTACCTTTTCACGGCGTCTCTCATCCCGCAAGCGCGCGCCGCGACGAGCACGGGCCTGGCTGCGAAGATTGTCCGCTTCGAACTGTTCCCCGACGGCGTTGACATGTACGAATCCACCCAGGGCCTGGTCGTAACGGAGGATTTGCCGGCGCGCCGCCTGCTCACGACCTTTGCCATCGTTCGCCAGGATTCGACCAAGGTGGTGATTGACTTCAATAAAGGCATGCGGCGTGTGTTCACTCAGGCGTGGACCTCCGGGGGGGCGTTGGACCCGGATCGCGACCGGACCATGGACGTCCCCGAAGGACGCGTTTTCGAGATGCGCGAGGATCAGGGCCGCCTGATCATTCGCCAAAGTGTCCAGGCGCGCAACCGGCAGGATGACCAAAGCCTGGAACAACGCTATGAAGTTCGATATTTCCTATCAGCATACCAACAAGGCGCCTGCGACGCCAAAGAGCCCAACGTTGCCGACCAGCGCTATACCCGTTTCTTCGAGACCGAAGGCCGTCTTGAGCCGGTCACCGGCCGCGTCTCGGCGCGCATTGCCCGGTTCGACATCCGCCAACCCATTGTTTTCCACTACTCGGCTAATACACCGTCAAACTACGTCGACGCGGTGCGTGACGGCATCCTGTACTGGAACCGGTGCTTCGGCAAAGATATCGTTCAGGCCAAACGGGCGCCCGACGGAGTCACCGCGCCGGACGCGAAGTTGAACATCATCCAATGGGTGCCATGGGACAACGCCGGTTTTGCCTATGCCGACGTGCTGCTGGATCCCATCACCGGCGAATCCGGCCATGGCCAGGCCTACATCACCAGCGTGTTTGCGTTTGCGGGAAAATCCAGGGCCCGGGCGCTGCTCCGCGCGATGCTGGACCTGGCCGAACCGAAGAAAGAGAAGGGGGTCGCGTTGAGGCTGGGCGTGCCGTTCCTGGGCGCGGCGCCGGCCTGTCAGGTTGACCCGCAAACGTTCGCGCAGGCGATGGCTCACGGCTTGCAGGAATTGCTGGCGAGTGACGAACTCACCGACGAAGCCGTGCTGCGCATCTCACAGGATTATGTGCGGGAGACGGTGGCCCATGAGGTGGGGCATGTTTTAGGCCTGCGCCACAATTTCGCGGGGAGCTTGGCCGCCACTCTGAGCCGAAAAGAACTGGACGATTGGTTCAAGGATTACATCACCGGCAAACCGCTGGACGCTTACACTAACAAGCTGGCCTCGAGCTCGATGATGGAATACACCGTCTTCAAGGGAGCAGTGTTCACGGGCTGGCAAATCCGGGCGGGCAAAGATCCCCTGCCCCATGACCGCGCCGCCATCGCCTGGGGCTATTCCAATGACAACGAGGTCCGGGACAAAAAAATGCTCTTTGCGACCGACGAGGAAGTGGGCCACTACGGTGACGTGCGGCGCTTCGATTACGGCACCAACCCGGTGGTAAGCGCGTATGGGGAAATCGCCCAGATCCTGGAACTGCTCCCGAACAACGTGATTGAGACGTTTATCGCCGCCCGCGCCCCCCGCAATGCCCATGACCGCATTCCGGTCGCGGAAGTGAACCTCAATTGCTCGGCCTATGCCTCCCAATTGGCGAATCAATTCGCCGACATGCTTTCCTGGTTTCGGGCGGATGTCCGCTCGCTGCGCGTGGAGAATCAGTTCGAATTCGTTGGCGATCTGAATCGAAAAGAGCGGCTCGAAGCCCATCTGAAATATCTCAACTCACAAATTGAGCAGCTCGGCGGAGTGGATCGCGCTATCTTCTCATTCCTGCCGCTGGATTTGAAACTGGAGCTGAAAGGCGAACCTGCGGGAGTTCCGGTCATCCAAAAGCTGAGCGCGACCAACCTGCTGGCCAAGCTCGAAAAACTGCTCGACTCGCCCACGTACAAAAACTTCGTCGGCCTGGACGAAAACAAGTACAGCTTCACCAAGGAAGAGCACGACCTGATTTTAAAACGCGCCAAGACCTTTTTTGAGGAACTTGAAAAGGCAGTGGTTAAAGAGGTTTGCCAGCGGCTGACCAGCGCTAACCGCAGTCTGGCCGTCGAAGCCAACGGAGCCGCCGGCGAGGAGGATGCCGCCGCCAAAGTGGAGCAGCGCATTATCGAGATGGCCAAACTGGTCATTATGGCCAAGGAGGATGACAAGCGGCTGCAGGGCAAAGTCGACAAGGGACTGGTCGAGGTAACAGGTTTTAAGTACGACCAGGACACCCGCCTGGCCGCGGCCAAGGCCCTGGACGACAAAACGGGGTCGTTTAAGGGGTGGGCTGAGGACGCAAAATCGGAACTCAACACGCAACTTAAAAACGAAGTCGAGGGCGCGCTGAACCTGTCGCATTTCAAAGATTTCAAGGTGTCGCTCCTGTCTCGGACCGTGCGCGAATGGTACCAGAAACAACAAGATGTCCTGGCTTTGCTTCCGCCGGCGCCCGGCAGCTCCACTCTGCCGGCCAGGTAAGGGTGAAGGCCGCGCGGCGGCATTCGCGCCGCGTCCAACTGCGAAGGCAGGGCCCGCCGGGATTAGCCCGAATCCGGCTTGGTTTTTTTCGGAACTATGGCAATTTGAAGGATATCTGAACTATGAATAAACCGAAAGTAATTGCTTATTTGAAACCGACCTGCGGCTGGAGCCAGGGAGTGCGGGCCGTGCTGCGCAAGTACGATTTGCCATTTGAAGACCGGGATATCATCAACGACCCATTGCAACGTCAGGAAATGATCGAGAAAAGCGGGCAGATGCTCAGCCCTTGTGTCGAGGTCAATGGCCACTTGCTGGCCGACGTCAGCGGAGATGAAGTCGAAGCGTACTTGGTGGCCAATAAACTGGTCCAGCAGAACGAGCGTCCCGCCGATGCTCCCACCAACCAACCTTGCGCCCACGAACTGCCCGAGTCGGCGCCGCTCTCTTTTCGCCGGTAAGGCCGGCAACAGTATTTCGGCTGAGGAGGGGGCGTCTCCTTACAAAGTACTCAGGCGCAATACCGTGATCGACCGCGGGCGGCATTGGAATTGAAAGTGATCGGACACTCCGGAAAGCGATGAACTCACCGGGGCCACCCGGGTGGGCGCGTCGAAAGAATTCTCATCGTCGGGCGAGTTGCCGGCCAGCACAATTTGCTGCGCCTTGCCGCCAACGCGCCGAGCACCATTAAGGACAATGTCAGCGACTTGCGCCACGGGGCCTGGATTAACGATTTTCAAAATGAGTTGCTTAGCCTTTAGGTCTTTCGTGGCGGTCGCGAATAAAACCGGTGAAGCACTGTCGCTTGCACCCGGCGCGCCAACCTTCGTGGGCAACACCACATCACCGCGATTACGGCTGAACAATTGCTGCACGTAATAATTCGGCGTGCCGTAAGCTCGCAGGTTATCGCACCAGATCAGATCGGGCGTCCATTGCCAGGCATCGATATGGGCAAACAATGGGGCGTAAGAAGCCATGCGCACAACGTCGGCATTGCGCTCCAGGCCGGTCATGTAGGCAGCCTCGGCTAAAGCGCAGTCCAGGTTGTTTCGGTTCTTCGGACTTACCGTGGCCACACTCTGGGCGGCGTATTCACCCATGAACACCTTGGGGCCATGCCGGTCGTAGTTATCGTAGCGGTGTGTATTTTGCAGAAACCAGGACGGCGCGGCATAGCAGTGCTCGTCTACGATGTCCGCGTTCAGTTCACGAAGTTTTGGCCAGGCAAAGTTGAATCGCTCATCGTCGGGACTCGGGCCGGCGCTGGAAATGAGCTGGATCTCGGGATATTTTGCTTTGATGGCTTGAGCAAAGCGCGGATAGCGCTCGAAGTACTGAGGTCCCCATTGCTCGTTGCCCACGCCCAGAAGCTTCAGATGGAATGGGGCCGGATGTCCCATGGTGGCCCGCCGCGCCCCCCAAGCAGTGCTCGGGGAGCCATTGGCAAATTCGACCAGGTCGAGTGCATCCTGGAGGTACGGATCCAATTGGTCCAGCGGCGCGAGTTCACCGGAATTGAACTGGCAAGCCATCCCGCAATTGAGGATCGGCAATGGTTCGGCCCCGATATCTTCGCAAAGTTGGAAGAATTCATAAAACCCAAGACCGAACGACTGGAAGTAATCCGGAGCGGGCCGATGCTTGAACTCGTCGTTCCAGCGGTTCATCAACAGTTTTCGGTTCTCGCGCGGTCCGATCGTGTTTTTCCACTGATACCGATTCGTCAGGTAATGTCCCTCGACGATGCAGCCGCCCGGGAACCGCATGAACCCGGGTTTGAGGTCGGCTAACATTTGAACCAGGTCAGCCCGCAATCCGCCGGGCCGGTTTTTCCAGGTGTGCTTCGGGAAGAGCGAGATCAAATCCAGATCGATGCGTCCAGGGCCATCCACGAGGATCTGCAAACGAGCCTTGCCATCGGTCTCGCTCGCCCGCAAATGCGTGGCGTAGCTTGCCCAGGAGGACGTGAAGCCCTTGAGCGTTGCGGCGCCGAGCGTTTGACCGGTCGGGCTGACGAGTTTGATCCAAAGCTTTGGCTCCCCCTCAATGGCCCGCACTCGAGCCGAAAAATCATAGGATTCCCCCGCCCGAATCCCCATGCCACGAAAGCCTTCATTGATGATGCCCAGTCCCTCCGTGCCAGTGGAGGTGATTCGCAGGTAATGCGGACTCGATTGATTGCAAGGAGCGTCCTCCCGAATCTCCAGGCTTCCGTCCGCATCACCGCCGGACAACTTAGCCCAACCCATGAGCGCATCCGGAAATTCAAAGGCGCGGTTTTTGACCAATTCGGCGTAGAGCCCGCCGTCGGCGCCAAAGTTGATGTCTTCAAAAAAGATTCCCCACATGGCCGGATTAATGGCCGATCCCGGATGCGCCACGTCAATCGAGACCGGGATTGGCTCGGCCGACAAGGCGCGGCTGGTTAGAGTTAAGAAGGCAACCAACGACAGGATCCGCGAGGAGCGGCGACAAAGGAGCGGGCGCATGGGATTTGGCGTTTTGCGGGGATTCTAACCGGGTCAATGCTTCGCCGGACGCAGGAACTGGTCGATGGCGTGGGCGGCGCGTTTACCGTCGCCCATGGCGAGGATGACGGTGGCGGCGCCACGGACAATATCGCCTCCGGCGAACACACCCGGCAAGCTGGTCATACAATGGTCGTCGACGACGATATTACCCCACTGGTTGAGTTTCAGATCGGGACAGGTGGCGGTGAGCAAAGGATTGGCGCGGGTGCCGACGGCAATGACAACGACATCACAGGGAACGGTGAACTCGGAACCGGGAATGGGCACCGGGCGGGCACGACCGGATGCATCCGGTTCGGACAGCTGCATCCGGAGGCATTTGACACCGGTGACCCATTTCTTCTCGTTGCCGAGGATTTCGATCGGAGCAACCAGGAATTCGAACCGGATGCCTTCCTCTTCAGCGTGATGGATTTCTTCGGCGCGGGCCGGCATTTCATTGCGGGTGCGGCGGTAGAGAATGATGGAAGACTCGGCGCCCATGCGTTTGGCGGTGCGGGCGGAGTCCATGGCCACGTTGCCACCGCCAACGGTGGCGATGCGTTTACCATGCAGAACCGGGGTGTCGGAGCGCGGAAATTCGTAGGCGGCCATGAGGTTGACCCGGGTGAGGTACTCGTTGGCGGAATAGACGCCTTTGAGATTTTCGCCGGGCACATTCATGAACACGGGCAGACCGGCGCCATTGGCGATGAACACGGCGTCAAATTGCTCACGCACTTCCGGCAAAGTATAGGTTCGGCCAATAACGGTGTTGCAAACGATTTTTACGCCCGCTTGCTCAAGCCGCTTCACTTCAGCTTCCACAATCTTTTTTGGCAATCGGAACTCGGGGATGCCATAAACCAGCACGCCCCCGGGTTTGTGCAGGGCTTCAAAGACCGTGACGTCGTGACCGAACCGGACCAACTCGCCAGCCGCAGTCAGTCCGCCGGGGCCGGAGCCGACGATGGCGACCTTTTTGCCGGTAGGGGGAGCGGGCTGGAGCGCCAACCGATCGGAATGCCCGCGAGCCCAATCGCCGACGTACCGCTCGAGGTACCCAATGGCGACCGGCAAGCCTTTATGGCCGCGAATGCATTCGACTTCACATTGGGTTTCCTGCGGGCATACCCGGCCGGTCACGGATGGAAGCGCGTTATCGCCGAGCAATGACCGGGCCGCCTCGCCAAGGTTGCCTTCCGAGAGCAATTCGATGAAGCGAGGGATATTGACCATGACGGGGCAACCGGCGACGCATTTGGGATCCTTGCATTGAAGACAGCGTTCGGCTTCCAGGAGGGCGGCCTTTTCAGGAAGGCCCAGGTTGACCTCGCCAAAGTTGGCATTGCGGATGAGGGCATCCTGCTCGGTCATTTTTTGGCGCTCGATCTGGAGGCGTTGTTTGGTGGAGAGCTTCTGAGGCACGTAAATGTGAAGTACGGAGTTTTATTGCGCCGCCTGTGCGGTCGGTGAGCCCAGCCCGATCTTGCAAGCGCCGCTTTCGCAGGCTGCCATTGCCTTTTGTTCGAATTCGCGATAGGTGCTGAGGCGATCCAGCAACAAATCGAAATCCACGAGATGCCCGTCGAATTCAGGGCCGTCAACGCAGGCGAAAAGCGTTTGACCGCCGACACCCACGCGGCAGCCGCCGCACATGCCGGTGCCGTCAACCATGATAGGATTGAGGGAGACAACGGTATGGATGCCGAGGGGTTTGGTCAGGTTCACGACCGCGCGCATCATTGGCACCGGCCCGACCGCGTAGACAACATCCCAATGCCCGGCGCTCAAGGCGTCGCGAGCCGCGTCGGTAACAAAGCCGTGTCGCCCATAGCTGCCGTCGTCGGTACAAACGGTGACGCCGCCCAAGCGACGCAGTTCCTGCTCGAAGATGACCCACTCGTGAGAACGGCCGCCGATAATGCTCTGGACCGAGACGCCGGCCCGATGCAAGCCCTGGGCAATGGGATGGACGACCGCGGTGCCAACACCGCCGCCGATGCACAGAGCGCGGCCATTGGTGAGCAACTCGGTTGGCCGGCCTAATGGACCTGCGATTCCTGAGATAGTCTGGCCGGGCTCGATGGCCACAAGGTCGCGCGTGCTTTTCCCGACTGATTGAACGACCAGCGCGATGGTGCCGGCAACCGGATCGGCATCGGCAATGGTCAGTGGAATGCGTTCGGCATTTTCACCCAGATAGACAATGACAAACTGGCCGGGTTGCCTGACCTGGGCAATGCGAGGCGCCGAAACATCCAGGCGGGTTACATTCGGGCTCAATCGAGCCTTGGCAATCACCTGGTGCACCTGATGCATGCCCCAGGTTAGCGGCTAAGCCGATAAAAGCGAGTCGATAGATTAGTCACCGTGTCAGTGAATTGGATGGGCGCCAGGTTGGTGGCAACGGTCTGCCAATTAATGAGATTGGTCGAAGCCTGGACCACGTAATTAATGCCGGGGGTACCCTGGCCGCTCAATTGGACGATGCCATTGGTCGACCGGGTCAGGGATAAGCTAACGTTAGTCGCCGTCGCCGCCGCGCCCAGCTCAAACGAACCAATATCACCGGCGCCGTTGACGGGTCTCGGAAAGCCGCGCTGATCGGTTGGTGGCGTGAGCTCCGGGGGAATTTTGT
This sequence comes from Verrucomicrobiia bacterium, assembly GCA_035651635.1. Lineage (GTDB taxonomy): Bacteria > Verrucomicrobiota > Verrucomicrobiia > Limisphaerales > UBA8199 > JANXQE01. The sequence continues at coordinate 59,283 of DASRFK010000240.1, forward strand.
CAATGGCTGGGCTGCCGGCAAGCAAGGCCATGGTGCGGGTCGGGCCCCCGTTGAAGGCCAGAGTGCCTAACCTGGGATCGGTATTCTGCAAACTTGAACCGCCGAAAGCATTGACCGAGTCCGAACTCAGGTTGTAACCGGCATCGGTAAGGTCGCCGAAAACATTGTTGCCGGAAACACTGGCCGTGAGGATCGTTCCCAGCAAGCTCAGAAGGCCGGAGTTTTCGAGATTGCCACCCGAAGCTGATCCTGCCTGGCCATTATTGCCGGTAAGAGTGCCCGTCCCGGCGATCCCATTAGTGCCGCCGAAGGCGGCTCCGCTGGACAAAGTACACGTCACCATGGTCAGAGTGTTGTCGTTGGCTACGGATCCTCCAAGGCCATCACCACCATTCCCGCCGGCTCCAGCAACCTGAAAGGTGCCGCCGCCGTTGCCACCGTTGCCGCCGACCCCACCCAATACTCTATTTGCGTAGAACGTACAATTCGTCACGGCAACCCACCAGGCGTTAAACAAGGCGCCGCCTGACCCATCGGCGCCCTTTCCACCGGAGAGGCCGGTGCCATTGCCGAGCGTTCCGCCGGCGGCGCTGTTTCCGCCGGTAGCCGAGTTGGTGGCAAAAGTCGAGCTAACCAGAGTGAGATTGAGCGCGTTGTAAATAGCGCCGCCGGATCCGAGTCCGCCTGTGCCGCCATTCCCAGCCAAACCCGGGAAGTTGCCCGAGCCACCGGCTCCCCCTGCTCCGCCATTACCTCCCGAGACGCTATTGCTCGAAAAAGTGCAGTTCACCACCGTGAGATTCGCAATATTATAAACCGCACCGCCAAACGCAGCCCCGCCTGCTCCGCCATTGCCGCCGTCGCCGGCGACGGCAAAAGTTCCGCTGCCATTGCCCCCCGGACCTCCTGATCCGCCCGCGCCTGCGATCGCGGTGTTGTTTGAGAGCGTGCAGTTGAGGAGAGCCGCATCGCCCTGGTTGTAGATGGCGCCACCCAGCGCAGGGGGGCCGTCAAGTCCAGGCGAGCCATTGCGCCCAGTCCCAGCCGAATTGGTCCCGCCAATGCTGCCAGACAGCCCATTGGTTGGCGCGACTGAATTTCCACCGAACACGCAGCGGTTGGCGATGAAAACAATGCCGGGGTGAACAAACACGGCGCCTCCGGAGCTGATACTCCTGCCATTAACCAGGCTAAGTCCCCGCAACGTGAGATTGGCGGCCGCGTTAAAAAGGCGTACTGCGCTTCCCCCGCTAATCACTACATTATGATTCTTGGCATCGATGGTGGTAGCCTGTTCAATCGTGATTTGCTGGCTCAGGGTAATCGAGCAATCGTTCGAAAAGGTCACAGTTCCGCCGCCAGCCAAAGCCGCTCGGAAGGCAAGCTCACTGCATCCCTGTACAAAGCCACCGGCATAGACGATTGGAGCAAAGCCCAGCAGGAGCAGGGAGCAGATGGAAACTAGCCCGTGGCGGTACGACTTGTTAGGCTTCAAAGGCTTGCTTCCCTTTAATTACGGTCCTGGCCTTGTTCCCGTTGGAATTTGTGCAGGCGGGCATTTTCTTCCGCTTGGACCTCGTTTTCCATGCGCCTGACCTCGGGCAGCTTATCCTTTTCGGCTCGAGCAGTCAGGGCTGCCACTTCCGGTGTTGGCAGCACGGTCGGGCGGATCAGAACGATAAGCTCGCTCCGGGTTTCGTCTTTTTCAGAACTGCGGAAGAGATAGCCCAGAAGCGGGATGTCTTTAAGCAGAGGGACACCTGAATTATTCGAGTTTTTGTCGGTCTCGATCAGGCCGCCCAGCATGATGGTGTCACGATCGCGGACGGCCACTTTGGCCGTGGCATCCTTGGAGCTGGTAACCGGCACATCGCCGACGCCTTGAATGGTCACATTGCCTTTGAAACTGTCGATTTTCTGGTGGATATCCATGACCACCAGGCCGTCGGGGTTAATCAAAGGCGTGACTTCGAGCGAGACACCGATTTGTAGTTGTTGGATGGTAGAATAGCCACCGAACGCGCCACCGCCGTAATAGCTGCCCTGCGGGTAGGGCCGCGACTCACCAACAAAGAGGGTGGCGGGGACAGCATGAGAAGTTTGAATCCGTGGCCGTTGCAAAATGCGCGCATGAGCATCGGAAGCCAAAGCCTGCACGGCAACGTCCAGGTCATTATTGCCGAGGCTGGCCAAATAACTGAACCCGCTGGGAAGGTTCCCCGCGGCGTTAGTGGCCCCATTAAGCAAGCTAAAGCTGCCTGGACTGACAAAGCTATTATTGTTGATCGCGCCCTGACCCAGAAAAGAGTTGCCGATGCCGTGCGGTTTATTTTCCAGGTAGCTAACCCCCAACGTGCTTGAAGTATTCAGCGAGACTTCAATGATCACCGCTTCAATCAAAACCTGCGCCAGCACGACATCGAGCTTGGCAACGATATCCTTGATGATTTTCATATCATCGCGCGAGGCATAAATCAAAAGCGCGTTGGTGCGCTCGTCGGCAATGATCTTGGTCTGACCCAACACTTGGATTTCGCCCGAAACAGACGCGCGATTGATAATGTTCCGCAGACGATCGCTGAAAGAGTTCGCAGCGCCGCCTGGCTGGGTAGCGGCTTGCGGGGTAGTCGTGCCGCCGTAGGGGGAGGCCCCAAAACCCGTGCTGCCGGGAAACCCGGTGCCCAGGCCGGTGCGACCCAAGCCGGAGCCACTTCGCCCGTAGCCGGCGCCTCGAGTTCCTCCAGCCCCGCCGGCGGAAGTGCCAACCGTGGTGGCGCCGCCGCCAGTACTCAGGCTGTTGAGCGCGCTGGCAATATCCGAAGCCAGAGCGTATTTGATCGGGATCACTTCGGAGATGAATTCCGAAGGAACGGAGATATCGATCTTTTTGACCATCTCGAGCATGCGTTTGACGTTTTCAGAGTAATCGCGCAGCACGAGAATCTGGCTCGCGTCAATGGGCAGGATGCCATTCGCCAGGCCGGGGCTGGCAAAGGGCGTGAGAACCGGAACCAGCTCGGTCGGCTTGACGTAGGTGGTTTGAACCACGTGGGTCACAAACTGACCCATATCCGGCAATTGTTCCGGCTTTTCTTTATTAAATGGAGCGCCAATCTGGCCGGCTTGAGCCGTGGGAACGACCTTGACGAACTTGTCACCGACGTTGACCACGGCAATGCCGTTCAACGCCAGCACGGCGTCAAAAGCCTGGATGGCTTCGCGGCGAGTCAGCGGCGTCTGGGTCTTGAGGGTGATGGTCGGGGCGGGAAGGCTGGTGGGGCGGAGGACCGTGCGGCCCACCAGCTCGGCATAGATCTGCAGAACCTGGTTTAAGTCCGTGGCCGGGAAATTGATGGTTCCGGCAGGAAGCGTCTCATCGGGGGGCATATTGGTTGAGCTCGCGGCGGGAACCGGGGCGGCCGTAGCTTCGGTGGCGGTCCTGGGCTGACCTGGAATTGGAGCCGGCGAGCCGGGAGCGGGCAGCCCTACAGCGGGCCGAATGGGTGTGCTGGTTGGGCCACTGGATGGGGTTAGAACATTGCGCGTGCCGGGCGCAGGAACGGGGACGGGCACCGGAACCGGAACGGCCGCCGGCATCAGCACGTTGATGCTTGCGGCTGGAGCATTGGTCTGCGCCGTCGACAAAGCCGGCGTCGGTTTGCCATTGATTGCGTTTTGGAGGGCTTGCTGGAGTTGGGCACCGCGATTGGTGTCGCGGCTGGTGTCGGCGGGCAAAGGGGCGAACGTGCCAGTGTCCGCGGCGCGCGCCCCGATAGTCAGAGAGCTCAGTGCTAGCGTGAGCAGAAATGTTTTCACGATTTTTTGGTCGAAGTTGAAGTTTTCTCTGCCGGCGGAGAAGCGGCCTTACCGGCGGGCGATGGTAAAGCGGGCGTGCGTCCGCTTGAGGTGGCAGCCGGACGGGGAGCCGCGCTCGTTCGAGCCGTGGTTTTCTTCTGGTAACTCGCGACCAGTTTTACCTGGGCGAGCAATTGCTGGCGCGGAGGGTCGGGACGCAGACTCAAATCGCGCACGCGAATCTGGGAATTGCCCGCCCCCAGGTTATAAAGGAAATCGACCAACTGCTGTTCGCCGGCCTGAACGCTGACGCTCTGGCTTTTTTCGAGAAAAAACTGGTTGGTCTGGGTGTTGATATGCGAGCCCGAAACGATGTGGACGCCGCTCTGGCCGGCCTGCGCGTTCACCGCGTTGGCGAACTGCAAGGACTGTTCCTCGGGCAGCACGTCGGAGTTTTCCTGCTGATATTTGCGAAGGCCGGCCATGTACAGGTTGGTCTGGGCAATTTCGGTTTCGTAGCGAGCCAATTTGCGCTTGGCCTCATCCATCCGGTCGTGAGCGGCCGACAGGTCGGAGAAATGCGGGAAAACGAACAGGAAATTCAGCACGATGAAGAACAGGACCGCAAAGCCGGCCACCACCCGTTTTTCAAACGGCCGCAGATTATTCCAATAAGCGCTCATTGCACCTCCGAGCGTTTCAATTCCAGGCTTAGACTCCAGTTGGCGGTAGTGCCTTGAACGCGGAACTGGATCCCCTCGCCTTTGTTGGGATCGAACAAAGGCTGGCCACGAACCAGGGTTTTGCGCATCTCGGATTCGAAGACATACAACTGGTCGGTCGCGTCGGACGGCGCGGTTCCCGTCAGGTTCAGGCGGTGGCCGTCGGTGAAATTCATACTGTCGAGCGTCATGTTCTCGCGGAGCAACTTCGCGGTGGTGCTCCAGCAATCCAACCCCGCGAACTTCAAATCGTCGCGCTCCTGGAGCACTTTAAAACGGTCGCGCAACTGAATGGCATTGGTATAAGTCGGGCCGAGCTGAGCGACCTGGTCAACGACGGCATTCGTCGTGACGGTGGCATAACCCAATCTCGCCATATAAACGGCCACCCAGAGCAGGTACAAAGCGCCCGCCGCGAGCAAGCCGCGCATCCAGAGCCGGTCAACAAACTGCTGCTGATATCGCGCGGCAAACTCGGGAGGCATCAGGTTGCCGCGCGGTTCGCTTTGGGCGGAGCGCCGGGCCGTCAGCGCTGCCAGTTCTCGCGCCGGCCTTGGCGGAATTGTCTCAATCGGCTGTTCCAACCCGGCCCGCAGCGCCGGTTCCCAATGGGCGGTGCTGGCGTCCGACACCAGGTGCCAATCGGGCGGGGCGCTCAGCCATCCTTCCAATTCGCCGGCCCAAGCCATTTGCAGCAGTTGCTCTTTGAGCGCGGCGGGCTGATTCGCGGTTGGCAGGGTCAACAAATCAAGACTTTGCAGGACACCCTTGTACCACCACGCCACCAGCGCCGTGCTTTTGCCCGCTCCCGCCTCGGGATGAATCCAGGCGCCGTCTTTCAATACAGCCGTAGTCTGCAGTTGGTCCAGCAAGGGCAACTCCAGGCGGTCGGCCAGAAACCCTTGCCCTTCGAGCCGGCCGAGAAATTCCTCGACCGCGCTTCGCTCGACCATCATGACCACGACGGTCTGCAAATTGCCATCGGCATGCGGCAGGGTATAGATGCTCCAGACGACCTGCGCGACCGGCATGGGCGAGAGCTTTTCGAGCTGTAACTCGACCATGGACAGCGTTTCGTCGAAATCACTGCGAGGCAATTGGATTACCCGGAGAAAAACATTTTCCGGAGGCAGCCAGGCAATATTGAGTTTGCGATGGAAAAAGGAGCGCCAGTCCTTGGCGACCAAACTGGCCGGCAAGCGCTCGCCGTCGCGGGAGGTATGCTCCCGGTTGAGAACGTAGCCAGAGCCGCGGGCGTCGAATTGCCAGACCTGCCGGGCTTGAGCGCCCATCTCCAACACATTACAGGAGCTGACGTTAGCAGCCTGGCGGGGTGCTTTCGGCCGTGCTCCCTTGGAAGGAGCCAGCGCCAGCGTTTGATTTGCTCTTGGTTTAGATTGAAAAACACGAATTAGAAGAAGCGCCACGAGCAAGCCAGCCACGCCGGCAGCGGGATAAAAGGCCGGTGAACTCTTCCAACGCTGGAAGGTTTGAGACAGGCGCCCGGTGAGATTGGTCGCCGAGAGTCCTGCCGGGGAATTAGTTGGCGGTCGGCCCGCGACAGAAACTGGGGAATTGGTTCTGCCGGCGCCGAGGGGAAAGCCTGGTCGTTGTGGGAGAGCGTTGGTAGCGCCGGGAAGGCGCGGGAATCTCGGTAATAAGTTGGTGGCGGCATGGAGCTCGGACGTGAGAAGGAGCGCGCCGACAACGACTGAGGCCAGCAGCCCAGCTAATCGCGAAAAGGTCATCTTGCGTTAGCTTTTCACCCACACACCCGCCTTGGTATCTTCGACGAGAGAATCGAGGTGTTCCTCGATCTGGGTGACGCGCAGGACCTCTTCGATGGTGGTCGAGCCCGCCTTAACCTTATTCCAACCGTCAGTGCGAAGAGTGCGCATGCCAGAGTCAATCGCGCGTTGGGCGATGGTCGACGCCGGCGAGCGATTAAGAATGAGCGGGCGCAAGGCTTCGTTGAGGATCAGCAGTTCATAGATCCCCATCCGGCCCTGATACCCGAGCTGACGGCATGCTTCGCAACCCGCGCCGTGCCAGAAGCGCGCCGTCTCGATTTGGTCTTCGGGAAAGCCAATCCGTCTCAAGTAGTCGCGTTCGACCTTTTGTTCGGTCTTGCAGTGTGGGCAGATGGTGCGCACGAGGCGCTGGGCCATCACCGCTTCCACCGACGAGGCCACCAGGAACGGTTCGATGCCCATATCGATCAACCGCGTGAAAGCGCTCGGGGCATCATTGGTGTGCAAGGTGCTAAAAACCAAGTGGCCGGTCAGCGCCGCGCGGATGGCGATTTCCGCCGTCTCCAAATCGCGGATCTCGCCCACCATGATGACGTTTGGATCCTGGCGCAGGATATGGCGCAAACCCATGGCGAAGGTCAGACCAATCTCGGGCCGCACCGCGATTTGGTTGATACCTTTGAGTTCGTATTCGACCGGCTCCTCGATCGTGATGATACGTTTATGGACGGAGTTGATCGTGCTGAGAAACGCGTAGAGAGAAGTCGATTTGCCTGACCCGGTCGGGCCGGTCACCAGGAAGATGCCGTGCGGCTTAATAATGATCTCGCGGATCGCCTGCTCTTCCAGAGGCGAAAACCCAAGCTTGTCCAGGCTCAGGAAGATCTTGCCGCGAGTCAGCAAGCGCAACGACACGCTCTCACCGTAGACAGTTGGGACGGTCGAGACGCGGATGTCGATTTCCTCGCCCTTGATCCGAACGTTGATGCGGCCGTCCTGAGGCAGGCGCTTTTCGGAAATGTTCATGCCCGACATGACCTTGATTCGGGAAATCAGCGCCGCCTGGAAGCGCTTGAGCTGAGGGGGCATGGGCGTCTGGTGCAGAATACCATCGATGCGGTACCGGATGCGCAGTTCATCCTCGGCTGGTTCGAAGTGAATGTCCGTCGCGCGATCCTTGTAGGCCTCCCAGATGACCTGGTTGACAAACTTGATGACACTGGCTTCCTGGTCACTCTCGGTGATTTCTTTATCGACCGGCAAATCCAGATCGACGAGGGCTTCTTCCTGGTCGAGTTCACCCAACGTTTCGGCGCCTACGCCGTAGAAATTCTTCAACGCTTTCTCGATTTCCGGCCGGGTCGCCAGGGCGAATTGCACCGGGCCGCGCGCATCGAACCGAACCGCATTGAGCATGGCGGAATCGAAAGGATTACTGACCGCAATTTGAAGGGTGCCCTCGGAGACCTGCGTGGGCAGGACGGAATACTGGAAAGCGACCTTGGTCGAAACGCGATTACGGGCTTCGGTGGGAACTTTAAGCTTGGCCAGATCCAGGTAGGGCCAGTTCAACGCCAGGGCGAGCTTTTGGAGAAAAACATCTTCCGCCAGGCCGCGTTCGCGGCAAATGAACGCCAGCAGCGACTCTTGCGAACCGCCCTCGACGGCGATCCGCCAGGCCTTGCGGTACTCCTCAAACTGCTCCGGAGTGGCCAGGCCCATGCCGGACAAAAACTCTTTTACGGATACAAACGCCATGAGCTTACAGACGATTCATTCGTCGGAATGAAACACGTAAAACTATGAAAAGTTGCGCCAGGGGTCAAAGAATTTAGGCCGGAGCGCCGCAGGCAATTCACCTCTGGGTTGGCCAATTGTTGAATCAGCCGAGCTTGCTAGAAAATGGGGTTGACGCCTACTCCTGCACGCGCTGCGGCGCACCGGCCGGTTGCCATCGGCCCTTCTCCCAACTAATAGCGGTCACCTTGTTTGCGCACTGAAGGAGGTGCCAGAGATTTGCGATGAAATGGGAGGGCATCCACGTCGATGGACGCGGAAAATATCGGACGATTCTCTGTCCCCATTCAGGGCGCAATCTGATTTTAAAACTGTCTTACCCAGGGCATCGGCCTGCGGGCTCTCAGCCCTGAGCTATGTTCGGTCGAGCCGTTGGGTCGAGCAGGACCGCGTTGTTGGGCCGGCCCGTACGACAAATCACGCAGACTCCCAGATTTTCGGATTCCGTATCTGGGGTCGCCCCGAATCTGCGGGGAAGGTTTTCGGATTTCCAATCTGCGGTCGCTCCGAATCTGTGGGCCGGGTTTTCGGATTCCCTATCTGCGGTCGCCCCGAATCTGCGGGGAAGTTCATGGACTCGCTCCCTCGGTGTTCGGATTTGGCAATCGCGCTATTGCTACCTTTGATGTGCGAGGGGCTCAGTTAGCAACCGGCTCCTCGAGCGGGGCGTTGGCACGGAGTTTCTCGATGATTGCAGGCAGGCGGTCCAGGACGTACTCGACCTCCGCTGCGGTGTTATAGGCGCCCAGACTGAAGCGCACGCTCGAGCGAGCACGAGCCGCGGTGCAGCCCATCGCGGTGAGCACGTGTGACGGGTCGAGCGACCCGGTGGTGCAGGCTGATCCGCTGGAAGCGCAAATCCCAGCCTGATCCAAAAGCATCAGGATGCCCTCGGCCTCAACACCGCGGAAGGCGATATTGGTCGTGTTGGGCAGACGCGGTTCGGCCGGACCATTTCTGCTGGTGCCCGAAATTCGCCGCAAAATGCCGGCTTCAAGCTGGTCCCGGAGAGCTCTAACCCGGCCGCTTGTGGTCTCGAGGTGCTCGATAGCGAGTTCGGCGGCTCGTCCGAACGCGACAATGCTGGCCACGTTTTCGGTGCCCCCGCGGCGGCCGCGCTCCTGGCCGCCCCCGATAAGGTAGGGCTGAAATTTCGTGTGCCGCTTCACATACAGCAGCCCGACGCCTTTTGGAGCGTGCAATTTGTGGCCTGACAAAGACAGAAAATCAACGCCGAGCTCTTTCGCCTCGATTCGGATCTTGCCGGCCACCTGAACAGCGTCCGTATGGCAAAGCACTCCTTTGCTTCGGCACAGGGCGGCGATCTCCCGAACTGGGAACAACATACCGGTCTCATTATTGGCCCACATAATCGAAACCAGGGCGGTGTCGGGCCGGAGGGAGCGTTCGAGTTCGCGCAGATCGAGCGCGCCCTCGTGGTTGACGGGTAAGAGCGTGACCTGGTATCCCTGCTTCTCCAGCGAAGCGCAAAATTTCAGCGTGGCGGAATGTTCGACGGCGGTAGTCACGATGTGCCGGCGGTCCGGTCGAGTTGCCAGGGCACTAGCGATGGCGGTGTTGTTGCTCTCCGTGCCGCAGCTTGTAAAAATTATCTCCCGGGGCTCGACCTGAATCAGCGCCGCGACCTGCTGGCGTGCCCGGTCGAGATGGCGCCCAACCTCGTGGCCGAAGGAGTAAGCACTTGAAGGGTTGCCCCAATTCTCTTCGAGAAACGGCAGCATGATCTCGAGGACCGCCGGAGCAATGCATGTGGTGGCGTTGTTATCGAAGTAGTAAAGGGGTGGGCGATCACTCATAGCTCGCGTTCGTTGAGTAAATGTGGCCGCGAACGGGCAAAGATCCAGTCGGAATGGAGCTCCGAGCTCCGGCGAAGCCTCTCTATCGCCTCGGAGCAGAAGATCTCAATGAATGGCCAAAGCAAGTGTGGATTTTCAAAATGCGTGGATTTCACGCGAAAAGAGTGAAGCCCACGCGCGAATTGAATATAAGATGCCCAAAATCGTCTATTTCAAAGCCGTTCGCCGCTGGCATTAGAGATGCTTCTTTGGTTGGCGGCGAGGGCCACCGCAGAGCCTGTGCTCAAAAACGCACAGTTCCTGCCGGGGCCCTAATCCGCTAAAACTCAGTTGAATTGCCCGAGCAACGCACCTTCCCCAGCCCACCATTTCCGATATGAAACTCCCTTTTCGTAGACTCATTGGCGGCCTCGTCCCCTCCCCCGAGGCGCGTCTTTTTTGCGTCGCAGTGCTGCTGGCCCAAGCGCCGGTTTGTCTACGTGCGACTGGAGTGGTCTCGGCCTGGGGTGCCAATGATTTTTTGCAAGCGCAGGCGCCTCAAGGCTTGGCTGGCGTCGTCGCGATCGCCGCCGGCCAATCCCATAGCCTGGCCCTCAAGAGCGATGGGACAGTGCAGGCCTGGGGCCTCAACACCGAGGGCCAAGCCAACGTACCGGCGGACCTGAGCAAAGTCATTGCCATAGCGGCAGGCTCAAATTATAGCCTCGCGTTGCAGGCAGACGGCACGGTCCGCGGCTGGGGCGCGGCTTGGGCGAACTCCAGCCAGTTGAGCAACGTGTGCGCCATCGCCGCAGGGTGGACCCACGCTTTGGCCCTGACCTGTCAAGGGAACGTTATTTCCTGGGGCTCACAAAACTCCACGCCCGCCATGGCGACGAACGTAATCGCCATAGCCGCGGGCAATGGACAAAGTCTGGCCTTGCGCGGCGACGGCACTGTGGTCGCGTGGGGAGACGACAGCTTTGGCAAAGCGGATGTACCTTCGGGTCTCACCAATGTAGTCGCCATTGCCGCGGGAGCGGATCACAGCTTGGCCCTTACTGGTGAAGGGAGCGTCGTTGGCTGGGGTAAGAATGACAGCGGCCAGGCGAGAGCGCCGGCGAACCTCGGGCGAGCGGTAGCGATTGCGGCCGGCGGGCAACATAGCCTCGCATTGCAAGCAGACGGGTCTTTGGCAAGCTGGGGTTCAGACAGCTTCGGTGAGGTGTCAGGCGTACCCAAAGGTGCTGGTTACGTCGGCATCGCGGCGGGCGCTGATCACAGCCTGGCGATCCTAGGAGATGGCGGACCGGTAATTGTGCAACCACCCATCAGCCAGACGGTGGCTCACCTGTCGGATGCGACTTTCACGGTGACGGCGTTGGGAATGCAACCGCTGGCCTATCAGTGGCAACACACCGGAACAAATCTTCCTGGGGCCACTTCTTCAGCTTTGATCATCCCCGGCGTTCAACCGTTCAACCGCGGTGCGTACACGGTCGTCGTCACCAACACGCTGAATTCGGTGACGAGCAGTCCGGCAATCCTTACCGTCGGCGGACTTGCCCCGCAGATTATCTCGGCGTTTCAGGATACGACCGTCAATTGCGGTGACTCTGTTACGTTCCAGGTTCAAGCCAAAGGACCAACCCCGGTCTCCAGGTTGTTTTATCAGTGGGAATTCAAAGGGTTGCCCATTCCCCAGGCGACGAGCACAAACCTGGTGCTGACCAACATTACTACGGCTCAAGCCGGACAATACACGATCGTTGTCACGAATGCCTTCGGCACGAATACGGCCTCGGCGATGCTCATCGTTACTCCTGTTCCGCCACAGATCACCAGTCCGTTGGCAGCCTCGGCCACACAAGGCGTGCCCTTCCGGTACACGATTCAGGCGACCGGCTCGCCAATTTCTTATGAAGCCCTGTACCTTCCCCAAGGTCTGAGCCTCGATCCAATTTCCGGGGTTATTTCCGGGACACCACTCGAGAATGGCCTCTTTGGTCCGGTGCTGGGCGCAGTCAATACCTGTGCCAAGGGCACCGTTACGCTGATGCTCAACATCGCCTCCGCCGCACCGGTGCTGCGAACGCCGCTCACGGCAACCGGTACCGAAGGAGTGGCGCTGACGTTCCAGATCCTCGCCTCCGGCCCTAACCTCAGCTACTCGGCGCAGAACCTGCCGCCCGGGCTCAGCGTGAATCCGTTGACCGGCGCGATTGGCGGAACGCCACTGCTCGCCGGAGACTATTTTACACCGGTATCGGTCAGCAATGTTTGGGGGAGCGCAACGACAACCGTTCATTTTACGATCCTGAACCAACAGATTGCCGGGTTGTCGATTGGCAACGTGAACTACAACTACTCCTCGCCTTATCTTCTGGACTTCTCCTTCTCGCTGTTAGACGACAATGATCCAACGGTTGGCAACGGGATCCTGGCCGATCCACGCGCGTTGCAAGTAACCTGCTTCGAGGACGGCACACCCATCAGCCCTTCCGAGACCGGGGCCTTTGTGGCGCGAACCAGCACGAAGGTGGTCAAAGCGTACCTGGTGCTGGATTTCACGGAAAGCATCGCCTCGCTTGGCAATGGGGATACCAATCATGACGGCATTTCCGATGCCGTCGAGAGCATGGTGAACGGTTCAATCGCTTTTGTGAACCAGCAATCCATCGACACGCAGATTGGGGTCTACGAGTTTCATCGGGAGGATTTCGATCCCGTCCAGGTGATGAGCCTGACGACGGACAAAGCGGCGGTGAACAACGCGATTGCCGGGATCTGGACGAACTATGTTCAGGGTTTCCCCTCCGGGTCGCGGTGTTGGGATGCGGCCATGGCCGCCATCAGGAGCATCGGGACATCCAATCGTGACGAACTGCACTACGTAGTGCTTGTTTCCGATGGCCGGGATGAGTCGAGCACCAATACCGTTGGGACCGTGACGACCGCCGCGGCCAATGCCAACATCCAGATGTTTACCGTCGGCTTCGGCGCGGAGCTGGATCCCACCCCGCTGCAGACGGTGGCCGCGCAAACCCAAGGCCGCTATTTCCAGGCGCAACACCCCGCGGACATCGAGAGTCAACTCTCGCTCATCAGCAAAATGGCGCGTAGTCAATATGTGCTGCGTTGGGCCACTCTCAAACGTTCGGCCACGTTTGCTCCGACCTTCGAGATCAGCTATCAGGGTCTGACCGCCGGCTCGCCGACCAATACAATGAATCCCGCCACTACCAACATCGACACGACGGTCGATCCCCCAATCACCAACATCACACCCGGCTTTACCAATATTGTCATTGCGGACTACAACTCACTCACTAATGGCGGACCGGTCCTGGTGGGCTCACTGCGCCTCGTTCCCAACGCTGAAGTGCAGCCGACTGGAGTGGATCTGCGGGCTACTTACATCCCTCGCTATATCCGCCAACTGCGGCTGCACTACCGCGCCAATTGGCCGTGCGGCGTCACACTCCAATCCAGCGGGCCTGGTGAACTGCTCGAAGGCTGGAGCTTAAGCCAAACCAATGATGGAGCCGGGGGAAGCTGGCTGTTGCTGAGCAGTCCATTCCCAGCCGAGCTTACCAACAGTCTGCCGTTCGCCAGCTTCGGCAAGCTGCTGACGTTCCGCTTCGAGGACCCAATCGATTCCAGTAATGCGTTCAGTGTCCTCGACGTCGACAATAGCCTGTACTCGAACACCGGAGGACAAAGTTTTGTCTTTGAGAATACGAATGCCTTTGTGAGCTATTTCCCGGCTTTACCCCACGGCACACCGATTCTTTGGTTGAGATCTTATGGATTCACCGGCGACTACACAAATGACGAACTGCTGGACCCGGACAATGATGGTTTGGCGAATTGGCAGGAGTTTCGCGCCAATACCAATCCCAGAAATGCCGCTTCAGCCTTTCTGGTCAACAGCGTCCAGAGATTTTCCGATGGCCGGTACCAGATTAGTTTCACCACCTCGACCAACCGGCTGTATCGAGTGGAAGCCTCGAACGATTTGAAGAGCTGGCGCACAGTCCAGGATCAGATCCCCGGGATCAGCACGAACGTGGCTGTTGTGGACAAATCGTATGTCCCCGACGGCACGAACATTTTTTATCGCGCGGTGGTCTACTAAGCTGTCTGGAGGGTCGCTAACTAACTCCCCCCAAATCCGAAACTCGAAATCCGAAGGCCGAAAGAAACCCGAAACCCGAATCGAAGCGCTGCCGTGGGCTCCGGTCCTTTTTTCCGCTTTCGGTTTTCGGCCTTCTTTCGGGCTTCGGCCTTCGGATTTCGGATTTTAAGCGCAAATAAGGGGGACCACGGTGCTACGATAACGTCGGGCGCTCATTCTTGCGTTGCACCTGCCTAAAGGCCGGTGGGATGATCGATAAAGACCCACGGGATTTTGAACCGAGCGGAAAGGTGAGCGGCCAGGGCTTTTACCCCAAAAGTCTCGGTCGCGTAGTGGCCGCCATAAATCACGTTAAGCCCAAGCTCCTCAGCCAACGCATAGGTCCAATGCGGCCCTTCCCCAGTAATGAAAGTATCAATCCCCTCTGCCGCCGCTCGTTTCACATCTCCCCCGGCTCCGCCGGTAACTACGCCGATGCGCCGGCAAATCTCCGGGCCGCCGGGGATCAGTCGCGGCGGTCCACCCGTGGCTCGACCGACTGCGGCCACCAGGTTCTCCCGGGCGATTGCTTTTAGAGCGCGGAAACCGATTGGTTGGCCGTGTGAGACGAAGAAAGGACGCAGCTTTTTCAAGCCCAGCGCCGAACAGAGCAACGCGTTATTACCCAGCTCCGGGTGCGCGTCCAAAGGCAGATGTGAGCTGTACACCGCCAGGTTACCTTCGAGCAACGTCCGCACGAGCTGATACCGCTTCCCGGTCCATGGATGAGCCGGTCCCCAGAAGAGTCCGTGGTGAACCAATAACAGATCGGCGTTGGACTTTGCCGCGAGCCTGACGGTAGCCAGGCTGGCGTCAACGGCCGCCGCAATGCGAGAAACCCGCCCGCCGTTTTCGACCTGCAATCCATTGGCGGCGCCCTCGTAATCCTCGATCTCCGAAATCCGCAACAGTTTGTCACAATACGAGGCGATTTGGCTTAAAGCGGCCGATGGCATGCGCAGAACAAAACACAAATCGCAACGCGGGCAAGTCGAAACGAAAAGTTATTCACAGTCTGTTCACAGCCCAATGTGAAGAATTTTGATCGCATGTGTTGAATTCCGTCCCCATCCTTTTATAGTGCGGTTCGATTTGTCGTAATCGAAATGAGCAATTCTAGTGAGGCGAGCGACCACTGGGATATCCAGCAGGCGCGAAATCTGTACAGCATTCAAAGATGGGGAGCCGGCTATTTCGATATTAGCGATAACGGCCGGGTCATTGCCAAGCCTCAGCGTGAGGCGGGGGCGGCGGTTGATCTCACCGATGTAATTGAAGAGGCGAAGGCGCGCGGGCTCAAATTCCCATTACTCATCCGGTTCCAGGACATCCTTCGTCACCGGGTCGAGTCGGTGAACCTGGCCTTCCGCAACGCGATCTCCGAGTTTAATTACCAGGGCAAATATCGCGGCGTCTTTCCGATCAAGGTTAACCAACTACGCGAGGTGGTTGAAGAAATCCTGGATGCGGGCAAGCCTTATGATTTCGGTTTGGAGGTTGGGAGCAAGCCTGAGCTTTTTGCCGGGCTGGCGCTGCAGAATCAGATTGGCAGTCTGATCGTGTGCAACGGTTACAAAGACGCCGCCTTCGTGCGGATGGCGTTGTTGGGAACCAAACTTGGGCGCAAAGTGATCATGGTCGTCGAGAAACTCGAGGAGTTGCGCCAAATCATTGCGGTGTCCAAACAACTGGGCGTCGAGGCCATCCTGGGCATGCGCGTGCGGTTGCTGAGCAAAGGCGGCGGCAAGTGGGCCGAAAGCGCCGGCGAGAACGCCAAGTTCGGCCTGACCACCGGCGAATTGCTCATTGCCGCGGAGATGCTCAAGAGTGAAGGTCTAGCCCATTGCTTCAAGCTACTGCATTTCCACATCGGTTCACAGGTGCCGGACATCTTGATCGTCAAACGGGCGGTGCAGGAGGCGGCGCGGTTTTATGCCAAGTTGCAGAAGATGGGGTTCCCGATTGAGTTTCTCGACGTCGGCGGCGGTTTGGGGGTGGACTATGATGGGAGTCGATCCGCCTTCGATAGCTCGACCAACTACACGCTGCAGGAATACGCCAACGACATCGTTTATTACATTGCCGACGTGTGCAATGCCGAGAAGGTGCCGCACCCGGATATTATCAGCGAAAGCGGCCGCGCCGTCGTTGCCCACCATAGCGTGCTGATTGTCGAGGTGTTTGGCTCCATCGCCAAAATCCGGTCCGGGGATTATTTTCAATATGGCGAAAACGAGCACGCGCTGGTCAAAGAGCTGCTGGACATCCGGAAGAACCTGCCCAAGCTCAACAAACTGGAGGCATATCACGATGCCCTGGAACGGCGGGAAGACGCGCAGCACATGTTCACCCTGGGGATGCTGGATTTGCCCGAGAAGGCAAAAATCGAGCATCTGTATTGGGAAATCGGCCGGCAAGTGGTCGATAGTTACCGTGGCCAGGCATACGTGCCGGAGGAAATTCGCAAGCTGGAAGACAGCCTGAGCGACCAGTACTTGTGCAATTTCTCCGTCTTTCAGTCGCTCCTGGATCATTGGGCGCTGGGTCAACTGTTTCCCATCATGCCGGTCAGCCGGCTCAACGAACGGCCCACCCGCGAAGCCACCTTGGTCGACATCACCTGCGATTCGGATGGCCAGGTCAATAAGTTCATCGACCTGCGGGATGTGCGCGATACTTTGTCGTTGCACCCCTTGAACACCAATGGCAATGGCCTGCCCGAGCCGTATTACCTTGGCTTTTTCCTGATGGGCGCCTATCAGGACATTATGGGCGACCTGCACAACCTGTTTGGTCGGGTGAATGAAGTTCACGTGTTTCTGGACCCAGATGAGCCGGCTGGCTACTACGTCGAAGAAATCATCGAAGGCACCACCATCGTGCAGGCGCTCGACTCGGTGCAGTACGACGAGAAAGAGCTCAAACGCCAAATGAAGGCGCAAATCGACGAAGCGATCAAATCAGACCGGATGAAACCCTCGGAAGCGATGCGCCTGCTCGACGATTACGAACGGGGCTTGCGGGAATACACCTATTTGAGTTTCTGAGCTTCGAGAAGGAGAGAGTGGCAACTGCGCGTGCAAACAGGGATTCATCGCCCAAGGTCCTCGAGCATGTACGCGGCGGCTAGTGTCATGCCTGAGGTGCCGCCCAAGCCGGAACTGATGCGCGCTCTGGGGCGGCTGGTACGGGGTCTTTCCGCGCTGTTCTGGGGCCTGCCGGCGGCATTGGTGGTCTGCTTTCATACCGCCCGGGCGGACTCATTCAAGAGCTTCGGCATTTTGCCTCCGGTGCTCGTCACGGGCCTGCTCTACTATGGAGTCTGGCAAATGACGGCATTCCAGAAACAAGAGCGGGTGTGGCGCCGCGCGCTGGATCGGGCGCTCTGGTTGAGCATGATCAATTTGGGATTGAGCCCCTTTCTGTTCTGGTGGAACAAGCTTCCCGCGAACACATTCTTTGCGATCATGGTGGTGCTGATGATCGTCGCTGGCTTGCTTTTCCTGGGCAGTCTCAATGCCGTGCTGCGGCGGCTGGGAGACATGCTCCCGGATGAAGCCCTTCGCCTGGAAACGCGTCAATTCACGGCGTTAAATCTGAACCTGATCTGGGCCACTTTCCTGTTATGCGCCCTGTATCTGGGCCTGGCCCAACTGCGCTCGCCGCCGTTGTACTTGCAGGCTGTCCTCATCGTCCTGGACCGCGGCAGCTTTTGGTTTCTGGTCCTGCTGGTCCTCCTGCCCCTGGCCATGACCATGGCCTTGCTCTGGAAAACCAAGGAAGTCATCCTCGATAATGTCTTCGGGACCAGCCCAAGGCAGGAATAAGCTGCGAGTCGTTAAAGCGCTAAAAGGTTAAAACGTTAAAACCGAATGACTCTTCAACGTTTTAACGTTTTTAACGCTTCAACGCTTTTTAGCGTCTAAACCCACTCAAGAACCTTTCGGCGGCGAGAAAACAAACCGCGCGTAGAAGTAAGCCACCCCCTCGCCGATCACGTTTCTCACTCCAGCGCTGTAGCGCCACCAATGAGCTTCATCATAATCTTTGGGAGGAATCGAGGTTACACCGATGATTACGTCCTTGCCCATCGCTTTTTGGAAAAGCAAGCGCGAGCGCCGGCAATGCGGCCCATCGGAAACCAGGTGAATTCGTTGTGGTCGGATGTCGTGTGCGAGCAGCCATTTCTTGAGCGCCACCGCCGAGTTGTAGGTTCGGTCCTGCCGCACCTGGGGGGCAGGCACCGCTTGAACCACGTTGCTGTCCAACCCGAGCTTGATCAGCGTGGCGGCGCCGAGTTCCGCATAAGTCTTATAGCCTACCAGAAAACTCCCATACTCGATCGGCCCACCGGTAACATAGATCTTCGGGTACTGGTCGCGCGCAAATTCTTTGGCCGCGAGTGCCAGGCCGTAATCGGGCGTCCAGCCTTCCACGACCAGCAAGCCATCGGAAATCGGCTCGTTAACCGCCAGGAAAGGATGCAGATAACGCACGACCATTACCGAAACAAACAAAACCGCCACCAGGAACAAGAACCACGCTCGCCAGGTAGGCACCCAGCAGGATCGGCGGCGCAGCAGACCCCAAAGCCGCTTTTGGTCACTCGCAACAGCTTGCCCGCGCGGAGTGCCTTCTGTGCGGCTTGGGTCTTTGGCGATTCGGTCGTCCAAGAGACACGAACTTAATAATCGTACAGCCCGCTGTCATGGGCATAACCACCACCGCCCGCGCCGCCTTCTTCTCCTCCCATGAAATCGCCCAGCACGTCTCCCATATCTTCTTCGATCTTCTCGGGATCTTCGCCTGCTTCCAACCGTTTGATGGCAATATCGAGTTCCTTCGGCGCGACGCCTGGCGGCATCAGGTCTTTCATCTTCTTCATCATGTGAGCCATGTGCCGCGGGTTATTCTCGTCCATGTGCTCCATGTCGCGTTCCAACTCCATCATGGCGCGTTCCATGCGTGGATCATCCAGGTCGGGCATCGGAGGCCCCCCCGCCTCGTCCTCCCCGGTTTTGACAGCCGGTTCTTTGAGGCCCCGGCTCATGGCAAAACGGCTCATTTGTTTCGTCATCCGCTTATTGCCACACTTGGGGCAAGTGGGCAGTCCTTCCGGTTGGATGCGTTTGGACAGGAAATTGAAAATGACCCGGCACTTCGGACAGGCGTATTCGTAAATCGGCATAGTACAAGCTTCCGCTCTGGCGGACTCCACCGATAGAATGCAAGCAGGCCGCCTAACCGTCAAGGGTGGCGACCTATCGACCGGTCGAAGCCCAGTCACGGCCGCTGAAGGCGGCCTTCATGCCAAGCCCGGGGCGAAAGCCCCAGCAACCGACGCCAACCAAATAACATCCTCGGGCATTAGACGACCGGTCGAGGCTGTTCCCCCTATTTCAATCGGTCGAAGGATTTCTGCAGAATCTGCCAATCCTTCAGGCCTTTGAATTTTTCCATCGTCGAGCCATTGAGGCTCGCCTCTTTGGCATTCTTGGTCGGACGGTTGGTTTTGAGGAAAATGCCGAAATATCCCGGGAATGGCTCGCTGGCGAGCTTGTACGCGGCCGTCTCGTCAGTCACGTCATGGGTAGCCGGCACCTGGTTGAACACACCGCCTTTGCGCGGATTCGAAGCGTCAAACGCGCCCTCGTAAAACTCGACGCATTCACTGAGACATTCGACGAAGCTGAAACCGTCATGATCCATCGCCGCTTCCATCATCTGCATCACGTGATTGGGATTGGAGTGAGTGGTGCGCGCGACGAAGGTCGCGCCGGCCGCGATGGCTTGTTTCATCGGGTTGATCGGGTAATCCAGGGCTCCCCAGGTGTCGGTCTTGCTCTTGAAACCAAGCGGCGAGGTGGGCGAGGTTTGTTTCTTGGTCAAACCATATACCCAATTGTCCATCACCACGCAGGTCAGTTTGATGTTCTTGCGCGCCGCATGGTTGAAATGATTGCCGCCAATCGAAAACATGTCGCCGTCGCCGCCAAAGACAAACACATGCAAATCCGGCCGTGAAAGCGAGACGCCGCTGGCGAAAGCCAGGGACCGGCCGTGAATATAATGCGCGCCGTAAGCCTGAACGAAGTACGGAAAACGGCTCGAACAACCGATGCCCGAAATGGTGGTGATCTTTTCCTGCCAAAGCTTGCGCTTCTCGATCAGCTTAAAGTAAAGGGCCAAGACCGAGAAGTCTCCGCAGCCGGGACACCAGGTCGGGTGGTCGGCGGCGATTTCCTTTTTAGTCAGGCCTTTGCGTTCCGCCGAGGCGGGCGCGGGCACACTGGGGGCATTGTTCGAACGAGGGGTTTCAATAGCGGGAGCACTCATGACAAAGAGAGACTTGGAATACGTGGTTTAAGTAAATTAATTAGAGCTTGTTAGTCCGGCGGTGATGTCGGCCTTGGCGCGGTCAAGAATCTCGCGCACTTTCCAGGTCAAGCCATCGGTCTTGTTGATGCCGCGAATTTTTGGATCACAATATCGGGCGCGCAACAGCCCGCCCAACTGGCCGTAGCCGTAGAGACCCTCGTCGTTCATTTCGACCACTCGCACCGAATTGAAGCCGGCGAAAATGTTCTCCAGGCCCGGCGGCAGAGGGTTGATGTGTTTGAGGTGCAAGGACGAAACACTGTCGCCCGCCGCCCGCGCGCGGTCGACCGCTTCCTGGATCGGGCCGCGGGTCGAGCCCCAGCCGACTAAAAGTACATTGCCCTCAGGCGGTCCGTACACTTTCGGCGTCGGCAGCGTGGCGGCCAGCGCCTGCAATTTTTTCCGCCGGCGCGCGCTCATCTGCATATGCAGCTTGGGCGATCCGGTCGGGTGACCAAATTCATCGTGTTCCAACCCACCCGCGACCGGGTAACGACCGCTTAAAATGGGGGTGCCTGGCACGACCCGGCGAGTCACGCCATCGTCTGCGCCCAGGTCGTACGGTTTGTAATCCGGAACCGGAGAGAAGTCCGGGCTGATATCCTGGCAAACTTTCTCCAGGTCCGGCGAAGAAAACGCCTCGATCCGGGTGGCAATGGCCTGATCGCTCAAAATGAAAACCGGGACATTGTACTTGCGAGCCAGGTTTACCGCTTCAATCGCGGTATAAAAACAATCCTCGACATCCGCAGGGGCCAACACGACCCGTGGAGCATCGCCATGGCTGCCGAAGCATGCCAGATTCAGGTCGGATTGTTCGACCGACGTGGGCATGCCCGTCGAGGGACCGCCGCGCTGGACGTTGATCACCACCAGCGGAACCTCGGCCATTACCGCCCAGCCGAGCGCTTCCATTTTCAGGGTAACACCCGGCCCGCTGGAACCGGTCACGGCCACGCGGCCGGCAAAACTGGCGCCATTAGCCATTGAAATCGCGGCGATCTCATCCTCGCATTGCACGAAGGTTCCGCCGTACTTCGGCAGCTCG
>DASRFK010000241.1:0-15829 GCA_035651635.1 Verrucomicrobiia bacterium
GTCCCGCCTTTAGGCGGTTTTGGCGCCGGACCGCCTAAAGGCGGGACTCCGAACCTCGGGACGCCGACGCCCAAGCCAGATTTTAAAACACGCCCTCAGGATCGGTTCAACGCGCTGATCACCGCCCGCACGGACGCCAGCTCAATATTCGTGTCCACCCCGGCTCCCCAGCGTATTCGGCCATCGCCATGTTTTATCTGGATATAAGCGATTGCGGCAGCCTCTTCACTGGCACTCAGAGCATGCTCGCTGTAATAGGTGATCTCAAAGCGAGGAACTCCGGCAGTGCCGAAGCCGTGCACCAAAGCCGCCAGTGGCCCGTTACCTTCGCCGGAAAACTCGACCGGCTTGCCCTCGCGAGTCAGCCGGGTTCGGCAGCGAACCGTCCCGTTCGAGCTCTGGGTCTCGAAGCCACGCAACTGCCAGGGAGAAGCCCGTTCGATGTACTCGCGCCAAAACATCGCCTTGAGTTCCGCCCCGCTGACCTCGCGGCCAAGGCGGTCCACCTCGTCATTGGCAATCGGGCCGAATTCCCGCTGCATTTCCTTGGGCAACTCGATGCCGAACTCCGTTTCCAGCAGGTAGGCCACGCCGCCCTTGCCCGATTGGCTGTTGACGCGAATGACCTCCCGATACTCGCGCCCGATGTCGGTTGGGTCGATGGTCAGGTACGGCACGTCCCAAGGTTGGCCGCCGCCGTTCCTGGCCCACTCCCCCAAACCCTTTTTGATTGCGTCCTGGTGTGAACCGCTGAAGGCGGTAAACACCAGTTCGCCGGCGTACGGCTGGCGCGCCGGTACTGTCATGCCGGTACAGCGCTCATAAATCTCGCGCAAGGCATTGAGATTTGTGAAATCCAATTTCGGGTCGATGCCTTGCATGTAGAGGTTCAAGGCCACCGTCACAATATCCAGGTTGCCGGTCCGTTCGCCGTTGCCGAACAAAGTCCCTTCCACCCGATCGGCTCCGGCCAGGAGGCCCAACTCAGTAGCCGCCACGCCCGTGCATCGGTCGTTATGAGTATGCAAACTGACGATCAGGCAATCGCGATTTTTTATATGCCGGCAAATCCATTCGATCTGGTCGGCATAAACGTTCGGGGTCGCCACTTCCACCGTGTCTGGCAGATTCAGAATCATCTTTCGCTCGGGCGTTGGCTGCCAGATCTCCATGACCGCCTCGGAAATTTCTTTGGCGAATTCCACTTCGGTCGCGCTGAAACTTTCCGGCGAGTACTGCAGCATCACCTCGGTGTCTTTGAGCCGGGGAAGGCGGTCCCGGATCAGTTTCGCGCCGCGGACGGCCACGCCGAGAATCTGCTCTTTGGTCATGCCAAACACCACCCGCCGCTGCGCCGGTGATGTCGAATTGTACATATGAATAATCGCTCGCCGCGCGCCGACCAACGACTCAAACGTTCGCTCAATCAAATCCTCGCGCGCCTGCACCAGCACCTGCAGCCAAACATCCGCCGGCGCCCGTTTTTCCTCGATTAACCGGCGGTTGAAGGTGAATTCGGTTTTGGAGGCGGAAGGAAAACCGACTTCGATCTCTTTGAAACCGCACTTCACCAGTGCCTGGAACATCTCCAGCTTTTGACTGACATTCATGGGCACCGCCAGCGCCTGGTTGCCGTCCCGCAAGTCGACACTGCACCAGCGCGGCGCCCGCGTCAGTGTCCGGCTCGGCCATTGGCGATTGGTCAACTCAATCGGCGGAAAGGGCCGGTATTTTTTTGATGGGTCTTTAAGCATATGTGCGGTGTCCTGTTTTGCGCCGTCCGGCCAATGGAAAACAAAAACCCACTGCCGGTCCTGGCAGTGGGTTCGCTAAATTCAAGTGAGAAAAATCAGAACCCGCCTGCCGCACTGCTCAGCAGCAGCGCCTTCGATAGCAGCAGATCCAGGTTCCAGTTCACGCCCGGACTCTAAACGCATCCCCGGACACGGTCAAATCGTTTTTGCAGTCGCTTTTTTTAGTAGCGCAGACGTTCTCGCAAGCCGGGCGTCTTGCCAGAAGTAAGCCCAGCGGTCGCAGCGCACCCCAAGCCCGAAGCCGGTAGATTCAGCGCATCCTGGAGGGAGATGCCAGGGTCAATCTTTCAACAACATACATTTTATGGAAAAGATCCTCTAACCGCCTCAAGATCGGCCTTCGGGCTCAAGGGCAAAAACTGGTGAAGTCTGGGCAATAGCGGTTGAGACTACTTGCTCCGCTGCGGTAGGGTCGGCGGATGATTATTGGACAAATCGGCACTCCGGGCGGTCCGTTAGTACCAACTGGAATTGGGCTTGGTTCGATGATTGCCGCCCTCTGTTCGTGGGAACGCAATAGGTCGATATTTTGGGCGATCCTGGCTGCATTCCTCTCCTGGTTTTACGTCGGTTACTACCTGCTCACCCGGCCCTCAAAGGCTCGTGAGTACTATCCTCCGGTCCCCAAATACCCTCTGGGGGTTCAGCGTGACCGGGTTCTCCACCCGGCGTCCGACAAGTAGGGCCCCCGGCGCAAGCGTAACCAGCCTGCCCTTACTCAGTGCGCCCGGTTCTTATCGCAATTAAGAATCAAGAATTAAAAATTAAGAATTTTGCCCGTTCCTGGCCTGGTATCAGTTAGAAAAAAAATTCTCGAGTCACTTTCAATTTCTGCGGTTCTCGTCGAACTCTTGCGCCTTCCGGGCTTCCTGGCAGCTGTGTCCGGGCTACGAGCCTGACGCCCCGGCATTGCCTTCCGCGCCTGCCGGTATACTGTGCCCGCTCGATGACGTGGAAACGCAAAACCTGGGGCAGCGTGCTCGCCTTGATCGGCTACATGCTTTCGCCTTTGTCCTGGTGGAATGACGCCTTCGTCAACCTTCCTCTCGCGCTAGGGTTTGCTTGGATTGTGAGCCTTTTCTATAAACCCGGGTTCGCGGTGTCCCTCGTCATTGGGTATTGGCTGACTAACGTGCTCGGCTTCGTGCTCATGCATAAAGGCGCGCAGCAGGTTCTTTCCAGCCAACCAAAGAAATACTCCTGGCGTCACTTGCTTAAGGATATCGCAGTGTCCCTGATCTACACGTTACTGATTGTGCTCCTAATCAAGCTGGGCGTGCTCAAACCCGTCCAGAACTATTTCTCAAAACCTTAGCGTGTTTTAAAATTCGGTTTGGATTCCTGCCTTTAGGCGGCCCGGCGCCAAAAGCGCCTAAAGGCCGGACTCCAACCCAGGTGCCCACGCCCAAGCCGAGGTTTTAAAACATTCTCGTAGTCCGCCGTCCCGAAGGGACGACTGGACCAGGTTGCGCAACTGCGGTCCTTATCCAAGAAAGGCAGCGTGGACGGCGCGCATGGCTTGCTCGCCTTTGCCGAGATCAATGACCACCGAAATCTTGATCTCGCTGGTCGAGATCATGTCGATGTTCACCCCTTCCCGCGCCAACGTATCGAACATTTTGCCCGCCACCCCCGTGTGGCTTTTCATGCCCACACCCACCAGCGAAAGCTTGGCAATGTTCTCCGTCGCGATCACCTTCCCGAAGCCCACTTCCTGTTTGAGGCTGTCGATGACCTTCTGCGCCTTGAGCAAGTCGGGTTTATCGATGGTAAAAGAGAGATCGGTCGCCGGCGACCCGCTGCCATGGCTGATGTTTTGAACGATCATGTCCACATTGACGTTTGCATCGCCGATGGCCTTGAAAATCCGCGCCGCGATCCCCGGCTTGTCCGGCACCGCCACGAGCGTGACTTTGGCCTGGTTTTTGTCGAGCGAAACGCCGCGCACGACAATATCTTCCATGTTTTTGGTTTCTTCTTTCACAATCGTTCCTGGGTTTTCATTGAGACTCGAACGCACTTCGAAGATGACTCCGAATTTTTTGGCGAATTCCACCGAGCGGGACTGCATTACCTTGGCCCCGAGGCTGGCCAGTTCGAGCATTTCGTCGTAAGAAATCTCGTCGAGTTTCTTGGCTGTCGCGACAATCCGCGGGTCGGCGGTATAGACACCGTCGACGTCCGTATAGATCTGGCAGAGGTCGGCTTTGAGCGCGGCGGCCAGAGCGATCGCCGTCAGATCGGATCCCCCGCGCCCGAGCGTGGTGACCTGGCCGTCGGAGGTTTGCCCCTGGAACCCGGCCACGATGACGACCTGGCCCTGGTTGAGCAGGTCGTGGATCTTTTTTGGAGTGATGTTTTGGATTTTGGCTTTCGTATGTACGCCGTCGGTGACGATGCCAGCCTGGGCGCCAGTGAGCGAAGCGGCGGGAACCCCGAGCGCATGCAAGGCAATGGCGGTGAGCGCGATGGTGGTCTGTTCGCCGGTCGCGAGCAGCACGTCCATTTCGCGCTCGTTGGGCAGCGGCATGAGCTCTTTGGCCAGCTTGATTAGATTATCGGTCACGCCGCTCATCGCCGAGACCACGACCACGATCCGGTCGCCTTGCTGCCGATACTTCGCGACGCGCTCAGCCACGTTTCTGATCCGCCCAGTGTTCCCGACCGAAGTGCCGCCGTATTTCTGAACAATCAATGCCATAGGCAACTAGTCAAAAGTTTCCACGCGGATCATGACCGGCATGCCCCGGACCACCTTAAGGTGGCCAATCGTTTTGAGCGCCCGGGCCACCGCACCATTGGGCGCATCATGCAACATCAGGATCAAAGGCACGCTGGCGCCTTGATGACCCTCAGGCTGGAAGACCGAGGAAATCCCGATCTGCGCTTCTCCAAAGATCGCCGCGATTTTTGCTAGTGTGCCCGGAACATCCACGACGTCCAGTCGTACGAAGTAGCGCGAGATCACCTCATCAATGGGCACGACCGCCCCATCCAGTTCATGGGGCACAAAGGGAGGCACGCGATGCTTGGTTCCGAACTTCAGGTCCAGCGCCGCATCGGCCACGTCACTGAGCACGGCGCTCGCGGTGGCGTCTTTTCCCGCGCCGCGCCCGTAAAACAGAGTGTCCCCGACGATATCGCCCCGGACGTAGACCGCATTGAATACGTGATTGACGCTCGCCAGAACGTGAGCGTCGGGAATCAAGGTCGGGTAAACCGAGACCTGGATGCGCCGGGCCTTGTCCGACTCGGTTTTTTTCCCGGTTCGGCGGTTTCGTTCGGCCGGTTTGCCGGCGTGTTCGACTTCTTTAATGATCCCGAGCAGCTTGATGGTGTACCCCAATTGGCGGGCGAATTGAATGTCGGCCCGCGTAATGTGGCGAATGCCTTCGACGTGGATTTGTTTCGGGTTTATCCAGAACCCATGCGCCAGTGAGGCCAGGATCCCCATCTTATGTTGCGCATCCCAACCGTCCACGTCCAAGGACGGCTCGGCCTCGGCATACCCTTGAGCCTGAGCATCCTTGAGGACCTCGTCGAATTCAGCCCCTTCGAGCTTCATGCGGGTCAGGATGTAATTGCAGGTGCCATTGACTATCCCGTAGAGCTGCTGGATACGATTGCCGACGAACCCCTCCCGCAACGACTTGATAATCGGTATCCCGCCGCAAACACTCGCCTCGTAGTATAAATTTGTGCCGTACTGCTCCGCAGCGGCGAACAACTCCTCGCCATGCATCGAGAGCAGCGCTTTGTTGGCGGTAATGACCGGTTTGCCCAGTTTGAGAGCCGACAAAATCATCGTTCGGGCCAGGCCGGTGCCCCCCACTAACTCGGTGACCACATGGACCTGGGGATCGTTGACGACGGATTCCCAGTCAGTGGTCATCAGCGAGGCCGGGATCGGATAAGGGCGAGGTTCATCCGCGGCTTTGACAGCGATTTTGGCGACGCGAATTTTTACTCCAATGCGCGAAGCCATCAGGCCGCCGTTCAAGTGCAACGCGTGAAAAACACCGCTGCCCACCGTGCCGCCGCCAATCATTCCAAGGTTTACCTGCTGCATATCGGGGGCAAAGCTTGCCGCGAACCGCCCGTTCAAACAATGCAATTTTCCCGGGGATTTTAGAGTCCTTGGGCTCCGAAACTAGTTGGAACCAGGTCCCATTTACCGGCAATCGCGGGCGAAAAGAAAGAAGCGAAGTGGTCAGACATAAAACCTGCTACTGCCGCTGTCCCCAAAAGTGGTTCATTGGGTCGAGTCCCGAAGGTACGCTTGAATTGGGGCGGGCCTACCGCTCGATTTTGACAACCTCTGCCTGGACGTTCGAGCGCTTGAATGGTTTGTGGCTCGCCTGCTTAAGCGCCTGCCGCTCTGCGGTTTCCTGGTCGGCTGCCTGCACGGTGACTTCGTCCTCAACGGTGGCTGTACGGCGCACCTTAACTTTGAACCTCTGAGTCGGCGGGTTCCAGATTACTGGCTTGAAATTCTTTTTTGGCTTTGACTTGCCCGCAACTTTGGAAGGGTGACTCGCCGAGGGGCCTGGCTGATCGAGCAGTTGATAATTAACGCCGATCACTCTGGCCCCTGGCTCATCCGGCAAAGATTTGGGAAAGACAAGGTATGAAGCTCCTGGATGCAGCTGGAGCCCAATTCGCCCATAGTCGCGTTTCCGAGGCTCCATGACGACCGTCAAAACCCGGTTCTGCTTGACTGCTTTCTTCAGCCCCGGATTATTGTCCGGCGTGGTCCAAAGCGTGACCGCTTGTGGCCGGCCGGAGTTGCGCACAAGATCACCGAAGCGCAGTTTCTTCTCCATGCGAAAAATTCGTTCGCGGCTTGGCTGGCAGCAATGGGGCCAAAATCGCAGTAACCACTGACCTGCGGTTGGCCTTAACACCGCCAAATTTCACCGACCCGAGTGTCACCTTTATGCATTCCGAGATTTGCGGTACCGTGCGCTTGTCGAACCGATAAATTCTTAAGCTATGCAAGATCCCGATGAACCGCCCTTTCGTGTTGAGCCGACAGATGGTCGTTATCACATCGTTGATCCTGATGGATGCGTTTTGGTTGTTTGCGGTGATGCGGCCAATGCGGACCAATATGCGGTCCTGATGAACCAGGCCTATGCGCGCGGGTTTAAGGCGGGCCTCCGCAAAGCCCGTCAGCATTAGGCGCAGCTTCGCACGGCCGAGGCCCCACGAGAGACCTCCCGCGAGGCATCCAATCCGCGGTCGCCCTGAATCTGTCGAGACGCTCTCAGGTCAGTGGCGGAAGCGGACGGGCAAGGTTGCCGGCCCCTGAACATGCAATGCCTGGCGTGGCGGCCAGGACTGGGGACATTCCACTTCGAGATGTTTTAGACGGCCGAGCAGGTCCGGCAAGGCGATCCGCGCCTCGAGCCGCGCCAGCGCCGCGCCCAGACAGGCATGGATGCCGTGCCCGAAGGCGATGTGCGGATTGGGATCACGACCAATGTCGAATGTGTCGGCATTTGAGAATTGTTTGGCGTCGCGGTTGGCCGATCCGATCATGGGTAGAACCAGCTTTCCTGCAGGAATTACTTTGCCGTGCATTTCCACATCGATTCTCGGAGTGCGCATGACCCATTGCAACGGCGCGCGATAGCGCAAGACCTCTTCGATCGCCGGAGCAAGCAACCCGGGTTCATTTTCCAGCCGGGCCAACTGCGCCGGATTTTCGCTAAGGCATAGAATAGCGTTGCTGATGAGATTGGCGGTCGTGTCCTGACCGCCGACGACCAGCAATTGGAAAAAGCCGAGAATTTCCTCGTGAGTCAGGCGCTCGCCGTCGACTTCGGCTTCCAATAATCGCGTTAACAAATCATTACGTGGGTAGCTTCGCCGCTCTTCGCTCATTTGTTGCAAATAAGCACTCATTTCGCCGGTGACCTGTTTGAACTCGCGCCCGGATTTCTCCGCTTCCTCGCCGCCCGTGCGGGCGTAACTGAGCTTGAGGATGGAATCGCTCCAGGACTTGAATTTCGCCCAATCGCCCGGCGGTATGCCGATCATTCCCGCAATCACCTTCATGGGCAACGGCACGGCATATTCCAGGACCAGGTCCATGGTTCCTCGCTCAACGACGGCATCGAGCAACCTCCGCGAGAGCTCGCGGATCTGCGGTTCGAGGTCGGCCACCATGCGCGGGGTGAAGGCCCGGGAAATCAGAGCGCGCATTTTGGTATGACGTGGCGGGTCGGAAAAAATGAACCAATTTTTCGGGGCCGGCACAGACGAACTGAACGCGGCGTGGTCGCTGAGGGCTCGCTTCACGCCTTCGTAATCGAAAATGAGCCAACCATCGAACGGTGGTGGTACATAGAATACGGGCGAATGGTCTCTCATTTGGGCGTAAACCGCATAGGGATTGCGGCGCACGTCGTCTGAAAAAAAGTCCATCATAGTCGAGCTCGTTGCGGTCGGCCGCGACGCCTTAATTCCAAATGCTGGCGCCTAAGCGCCACAACGCGTGCGGCATGAACCAAAGGCTGAGTCGATGAAACAATTAGGAATCAGCACCAGTTTTGGGAATGGGGTAAACACCTGACGCCTTGGAACTGCTCAAGTCGAGGACCAATTAGGCGATTTCGATTGCACGAAAAGGCCGGTGCCGGTGTCTATTAGGTCAGGAACGGCATTGGCGAGCTGTCGGACCTCCGAAATTGTGTCTATGAATGCCAAGAATATGCGTTGGGGGATTGTGGTGAGCATTGTGGCGCTGGTCTTGGCGGCATGTCTTCTTCCGCCAGTATCACGGCCGAAGGCGCGCGCGACCCGCATCCAAAGTGTGAACCACTTGTGGAGCGTCTCATTTACCTTGCCGGTCACAAATGACCTTCCGGCGGGTACAAACGGCAAGTGAGGCCCCGCCAGAGGCCGCAAGGCGGAGGGCGCTGGCGTTCCGCCAGGCGAGTTCTGGATGAAGACGGACATGGACTTCCTTGAATCGTTTCTTAAATGACTAGCCGGGGCGGCGGAAACCTCGGCAGATTTAGCCTCCTTTTTTCTTTCCCAAGATGTTGTGCCAAGCTGCTTCGAGCGCGGCGCGCACCACGGTCAGCTTGCCCGTCTCCAATTCGACGTTAGTTGCCCCTTGCTCGCCCCACATGCCTTTGCAAGGCCGAAACGTGTCCGGCGCGCGTGATACAAAAGACCGCTGCTGCTCCGGCGTGAGCTTCACCATGCCCCACTTCTCGTCCGGGTATCCAAGAGTTGCGATGATCCTGCCCCCGGCGCGAAAATCCGGGTGGCCCATGTGCTGGTGCTCGGTGACTCCGGGCAGGTCCAACGCTAACCGGCGGAATTTATCGGGCGTCATAGCTAGTCGCCGCCGACCGCCGGGCGGCTGACGTCACAACTGAAATGCCGCCTGGACGGCTGATAACAACTGGCTCTCCTCAGCGGTGACCCGGCCGTCGCTCGTCAGCAAATCATTGAGTTTGTCATAAACATCGCGACGCATCTCCGGCGTGGGGAAGTTCTCGGCAAGCTGCACAATGTAAGTCTGCATAGCTTCCTTTGAGCCAGTGTATCGGCTCACACGAGTGAACGATGCATCGGAGAAACTGTCGCGCTCGTAAGCTGAAGGGAACCGCATAGAATCCAAAAGCCGTTGCGCGCATGCGTCCTCGGCGGAGGCCAGATTGCGGTCGGCATACATCCCCAGAACCAACAAGTCCATGAACGCCTGTTTTTGTTTATCTGTAAATTCTGAAGTGTTCATAAGCGCGTCCGGATCAATGCAACGGCTGTGATTCAAACGCAGCAGTGTCGCGGTTGTCCAGCTTTAAGCGGTTGGACAGTTTGTTCAACGGGCTCAGCGCCCAGTCAGGGACAGCGCGCACCATCAACCAGGTTAGCGCACTGTCAGGATGCCACTCCTTCGCGAACACCAATCCCCTCATTTTCCATAGTAAAACGATTTGCGGCAACGACGCCCACGGCGCCACTTACGCCAGCCACCAGCGGACGCAAAGAAGATTGGGCGCTCCCTACCGCGATATCCCGCTTAAAGAAAAACCACGGGCTGCGAGGCCCGTGGTTTCTTTTTGCGAATTCTCTCTTATCGGTCGGTGCCGACGAAGTTGTTTCCGTTTCTCCAGGTGCTGAGGAACGTGGAGGCTTCAGTGAGTTTCTTTTCCAGCTGTTGGGCCTGGCGCGCGTGCTCGGAAGCGGATTCCCGGGCTTCGTCTTTTTCCTTTTCGGTGCGAGCCAATAGGGCTTTGAAGGGTTCGAGAGCCGCGCGCACCTTTTTCTCCGCTTCCTTTTCCCATAGAGCCTGGGCGGCCATCTGACGGACCTCGGCCTGGGCGGTGAGTTGGTCGACGATATCCTGTTCGCGCTGCCGGGCTTTGGCCTGGGCGGCTTCCTCTTTCTGCTGCATTTCGTTGCGGAGATTGGTTTCCAATTCGCGGATAGCCGCGTCGGCTTCTTCGCGACGGCGACGAACCTCCTCAGTCTGTGCTTGCAGTTCCGAGCGGACGGCATCGAGCTTAGCCTGCCATTGCTGGTCACGCTGGCGCGATTTTGAAAGGAACAATTCTTCCTTCTGCTGAGCCTCCTGGCCTAAACGGGTCTCGACAGCGCGCACGCGGGCTTCGGCCTGGCGTTCCCATTCCTCCTCGCGTTTGCGCAGGTCGGCGGCAAATTGGGTGTTCAATTCGCTTTCCCGGGCTTCGGCGCGGAGGGCCAATTCCTGTTCGCGCTGCTTGAGCTTGGCCTGCAACGCCAGCTCCTTTTGTTGCAATTCCTGCTTCAGGCGAGCGTCAGCCTCACGCGACTGAGTTTCGAGCTGGCGCTCGAACTCGGACTCGCGGCGGCGCGCCTCCTGATCGGTTTGCGTCTGGACTTCGGCCAGACGAGCGTCGGCCTGCGCTTGCAATTGCTGCTCGCGTTGTTTGAGCCTGGTTTGGGTGGCTTCTTCGCGCTGTTGCAGTTCCTGCTTCCACCGGGCGTCGACTTCCAGGGCGCGGGCCTCGAACTGGCGCTCGAACTCGGTCTCGCGTTTGCGGTAATTCTGTTCGATCCTGGTTTGCTCCTCGGCCAACCGGGCGTCAAAGGCCAGGGTTAATTCCTGTTCGCGTTGCTTCAGTTGGTGAGCAAAGTCGTCCTCACGCTGGCGCAGGGTCTTGGCGAATTCCAACTGCTGGCGATCCGAACGGTGCTTCTCCTGGCGAGTGGCTTTTTCGATTTCCCGCGCCGCATCTTCTTTGGCCTGGGCCAGCTTCAAAGCAAAGGCGTCCGCCTGCTGTTTTAACTGCGCCTCGGCCCCATCGCGGGCAAGCAGGGCTTCTTTGAGATCGTGGTTCAACTTGGCGGTTGCTTCCACCACGGCCATTTCGGCGTCGGCCGCCTGGCGGCGGGCCTGGATCACCTGGTTTTTGCAATCCTCGGACACCTCCATCAATTTCTTATGATGCTCCTGCATCAAGGTGGTGCGCTCGGCCTCGCTGGCAGCGCGCTGGGCATCCAATTCCTGGCGCATTTGACTGATGCGATCGGACCAGGCGTTCTGGCGCATCTGGATTTGACGTTCGACCTCTGATTTCTGCAAATCGCGCAAGGCGTCTTTTTCGAGAACGGTGCGATTGAGTGTATCGGCCATGCCGGCAAGCTTGGCCACCCATTCTTCTTCTTTTTTCTTCGACTCTTCGGCCTGCGCCGCCTGGACCCGGGCTAGTTGCTCCTCGTGTTTAGCGGTAGCGGCAGCCAAAGCGTCACGAGCCGCGTTCAGTTCGTTATCCTTGTCGAAAAGCGCTTTATCCGCCGCGCCACGGACTTCGGACAAGGCCTGCTCACGCGCGGCAATCTCCGCGGAAGCTTCGTTCGCCAGGCGTTCGGCGCGCAAAATCTTCAGGCGCCCGGCGCGGGTATACAGCTCATGCATCCGGCGGCCGAAGAACCCGAGGCGGTGCGCCGGCCGTTGTTGCTCTGGCTCGAAGACCGTCGAGAAACCGATCTCAACCATTAAGGTCGGAAGGAAAGCCACGATAAAAGCCAACACCGGGTAGACCCAAATCCGCACCATGCTGATTTGGTCGGTAAGAATATCGCCGCGCTCCTTGGCCGTGGCCTTGATGGACATGGGCCGTTCGCCCTTGATCAAGCCGCGGACAATTTCAACGGTGGTGGCAATACGGTGCACCTGCGTGCGGCGAATGGAAGCCTCGCGCGCCTCGTAATAGCCCTCCGCCTTTTTGCGACAAGCATCAATCTCCGAGCGAATGCCATCTACTTTCGCCACCACCGATTCATATTCCTTTTCGATCTGTTCCCGCTGGGCTTTCTCCTCGTTCGCCAGCGTGGCGAGGGCGGAAGTGAATTCTTCGCGCTTCTTGTCGGCTTCCTCGCGCTTGGTGCCGGAGCGCTTATCGAATTCTTCGCGCAAGCGACGGGCATCGGCATCTACCTGGGCGACGCGGTCGCGGCGCTTACTGTTGACGCTGATCAATTCGGCTTCCTTGGCTTTAATCTGTTCATCGAGTTCGGCCACCAAGGTTGGCTTGAGGATCGTGTTATCTTCGCGGACGGGCGGCACGCCCGGGCTGACCGGCTCGTGCATCAACTGACGCTTAAGAAAATTGGCGCCATCATACTCGGCTTTGGCTTTGTCATACGCCGCTTTGCGGTTGGCGTATTCGGTCATTTTGGCTTTGAATTCATTCTCCAGGCGAGCTTCCTCGGCATTCCACTTGGTAGCGCGGCTGACCTCGACTTCACGGCGGGCCCGCAGATCGGCCAGCGTCTTGTTGATCTGTTCGGTATCGGCGTTGAACTGGGCAATAATGTTGGCCTGGCGGGCTTCGACTTCCGAGAGCTCTTTCTTCTGGTAATCGGTCAGGCTGATCGCGTCCTGGCGCGCGGCATCATTGCGCTTGAGCGAATCTTCGAGCTCGGCTTTGGCTTTGGCCTGCTTGGCGGCCAGCTCGGCCAGCTTGCGATCGTGTTCCGCGCGTTTTTCCTCGACCCCTTTCAGCTCGGCATTCAGCGCAGCGATCTTGGTCTCCTCGGTGGTGGCTTTTTCGAGGAACTGACTGGCCGGAGTCATGGCGACGCCCATTTCGTAGACGGCCATGTCTTTAACCAACTGGAAGGTCAGCACACAAATCAGGGGCAACCCGACGCAGAGCATGAAAGCCTTTTGCCAGCCAAAACGGGAGGCGGTCCAAATTGCCAGGGGCAGCTTGAGTAATTCCACTGCCAGAATTGTGGCGCCAATCGGGCCGATCCCGAAGAAGGTCACACCCATGCCCTGTGGCAAGCACACCACCTGCTGGTACTTCCAGCCGGTCGACAGAATCACAAATTCCGTCACCGTGGCCATGAGCAGCAATGGCAGCGTGAGATAAGAAATACGTTTGCTTTTCAAGCGCTCCCACGGCGAGAAACCTAAATCGCGCCGAGCGTTGGAAGCGGAACCGGAAGAGTGCGAGGACGAATCATTCATAACTGAGGCTTGTAAAACCTATAAGACACGGATGGACCCAAGCACCTTGCATGCCAGACATGCCAAACAGCAGAAACTCCGCAGCCGGCAGCGCCGCGCGCCGGGTAATTCCACAACTCACCGCCGCGGGGCTGATTCAAACTTGGTTGAGCTTCAGACTCTTCGAAATCCGAATATCCGCCCCTGGCTATCAAGTTGGGAGCGTGAAGGTTATCCTGCGGTGATGTCGACTTTGGTGGTATTGCAAATCGAACTGCACGCAATCAGCTCACTGCTACTCAGCCACATTCTCTGACACTTAAGGTTGAGGCAGCGGTGTCAAAAATTCTGGCGGAGCCTCCACACTTTAACCGTAGCGGCACCTCGGGAGAGTGCCGCGATTAACCTCCAAGTTGGAAACCTCCAGCCCTTGCAATCAAGTAGGCGGCGCTCTGCCGAGACGCCGCTACGTCGCTACTGCTTGAGTCGATAGAACAGCGGCGCTGCACTTGGGGCCAATAGGAAGCGATAGCTGCCGTTGGTAAGCGTGATCCCGTTGGTGACGCTGAGCCAGCTCGAGGAAAAAGGATGTGCCGAGCTTTGCAACTGGAAGCCGGCCGTTCCATCGGCCGGCCAGGAGAGAAGCACACCGCCTGGGTCACGGGCGATGTTCAACGCGGGACGCGTCGTTACGAATTGCTGATTCGGTCCGGCGGCATAATGGCTGGCAATTTCCTGGTCCGATAGCACACCTTCCCAGACACGGAATTCGTCAAAGCTGCCGTTAAAACAGGGATCCCGGTGCCACTGGGAGCGGCCAAGCCAGTCCGTGTAGTCAGTAAAGCGACTGGTCGGATTAACTACTGCGGTGGAGTAACCAGCTAATGCGCCGTTGAGATAGAGCCGGGTGGCATTCGTCAGCGGGTCATAGGTCACCGCCAGGTAAACTTCTTGCCCGATTGGAAAGGAACCAGGGCCGGTAAGAATAAGCGATTGCGGATCCACCAGGTTTCCGAATGGGTTCACGGTGGTTTCTTCGAAGCCAGGCAATAGAGTGCCGCCGCGCGCGGGTGTAAAAATGATGTAATTGGTGCCGATGCCGTCAGCGTTGGTTCCCCGATCGCTGAAACCGAAATCGAACACGCGCTGCCAGGCGCTGGTGGCGGGTCCATTCCAGGTAACCCAAGCTTCGACGGTGAAATTCGACAGCACGGAGAGCAGACGCGGCGGCAAAGTGACGCAGCCGCTGGTTCCGGCGAGATTCAAGGTGCCTGTGCCGGAAAAACTGCTGCCATCGGGCGTGCCGTTGGTGTAGGGCGGGTCAGTGCTGCTATACACCAGCACTCCGTTGGCGCCACGAACCGAATCGGTTACCACCAGGCTCGACGCGTCTCCATCGAAACTGTAGCGGTGGCGCAGGACCAGCCCGGCGCCGGGCGGAGCGCATTTGCCGGCGCTATCAGACTGGAACAGCGCGCTTACTTCATTGGAACTTAAAGCCCTGTTATACAGGGAAGGCTCATCGATCACACCGGCGAAAGGAAACCACTCGCCCGGGGTTCCATCCCAGCCGCCGGTATAGCCTGTGCCGAGTTCGTAATAATAGGTTGGAGAATAACCTTCCTGCACCAAAGGAGTGCTCCCAATCACCGCCGCATCGAGATAGAGAACCTCTTGGGCGCCGTCATAAGTGACGACCACCTGATGAAATTTCCCATCGTTAACGGCATTCGTGGTGACCAACTGCGTCGCCGTGGACCAGAACATCTGGACATACAGCAAACCGTTTGTGCCGACATAAATTGCCGGCACATACCCACCCAAAGTGCTGTTGAACGGCGGTAGATCCTGTTGGCCCAGGATCACCCCAGCGGCGGTGGTCTCAACCCAAACCTCAAACGAGAACGGTGCATTCCCCTCCCCCGCCGCAGGCAGGGGGAAGATATTTTCCGGCAAAGCGATGTAATCATCACCGCTGCCGCTAAAAAGAAAACCGGTGCCGACTTTGCCCGGACTGAACTGGACACCTCCGATTAAGACCGCGTCCTGGACCGAAACGGTGTCGAAACCGTTGCCTTCACCACGCCACCAATGAACCAGGCCCGAAGGCGGCGGAGTGCAATTCTGGGCCAGCGCAACGGACCTATGTCCCAAACACAAACAACCCAGCAACACGAACGAACAGTGCAGTGATTTCATGCAAATGCGTTCAAAACTCCAACTCGGTGCCGCCGCCAAGTTGCGTGCTCAGGAGCCGGCGCGAATCGGTCGCACCAAATTGACCAGCAGTTTGCGTCCGAGCAATAAGGTGAGAACCTGCAAATTACGGTTGCTTGGCCCCAAGCGCGGGATAACGCCCGCATCCGCGGCTCAACGCAAGCGACCTTCTCAGGGCTTCTGGCGACACGAACTTGCAGTAAACCGTGAAACGGCAGGCGGGGCAAAAGCGACCAATTTGGTAGGGACGTCGCGCTGAGACTGTCTCAAAAGGTTTGTCGCTAGTGGATGGCTCGCGAGACAACGAGAGGTGAGTTCATTGTCAATCTTAATTCAAGCAGCC
>DASRFK010000242.1:0-38404 GCA_035651635.1 Verrucomicrobiia bacterium
TGCTGCCCGCGGTCACCGCGTTGGGAGGCAGTGTCGAGCTGGGATTTTGGGCGGCGCTAAAGTCCAACCTGGCGCAGCAAAAAACCTTTCTCGGCGCGCTGGTGTTCAACAAAGGGGCGCTGCTCAACGGCGACCGTCCGTTATGGGTGCTGGGCCTGCCTTCGCTGCTGCCAGTTCTGGCCTTGAGCATTCGCTGGCCGTCGTTCATGGGCGATATCAGCAAAATCGGGGTGACGCTGGCCAATCTGGCTTTTCACATCATCTACGCCGTGCTGCTGGTGGTGTGCCTTTGGGTCGCGCTGGACCCGCAGTTCAGCCCACGGCATTACCAACCATTGCTGGCCAATTACGGTATTTATCTGCTCACGTTTTATTATCTGGCTGCGTTAAGCATCGGCTATTTTGTGGGTTACTTTCTGCTGGTGTTCGGTGTGACTCCGAGCGGGCGGCAGCGATTCCGCAAAACCTATCCGCCGCTCATCAATCACACTGTGGTTTTCGCCACCTACGCGTTGGCGATCATCACGCCGATACTGCTGCTTTGGCGCAATGTTCCGCTAATCCGGGTGACCAACGGCCCGCAATTGCGCCAATACGCGGCGTTAGTGACCGAAAAGTTGCCTGCCGGGGGTGGCTTCGTAGTGAGCGACGACCCGCGCCGGTTGTTACTCATCGAGTCGGCTCTGACCCAAGCCAGGCGGAGCAAGGACTTCGTGATGTTGGACAGCGCTTCGTTGGAATATCCCGATTATTATCGGTATCTCAAGCGCTTTTACCCCAACCGGTGGCAAACAGTTCCACCCAAGCAGATCAGACAAGTCGCCAACCCCGACCTCCAGCGCATTGTATTTCAAATTGCCAAAACCAACGACCTGTTCTATCTGCACCCGAGTTTCGGTTACTATTTCGAGGTGCTTTACCCGATGGCGCACGGCTTGATTTACAAGCTCGATGCCTATCCGACCAACGCGGTGTTGGTGCCCCAACCGTCCGCCGCGGTCATTTCCGAAAACGAGGATTTTTGGACCAGGGCGGATGGGACGGCTTTGCGCCCTGTCTCGGCGGCGATCGCCGCGGCTAAGCCGCCCAGCCAGTTGGGATTTATGGATCGGCTGGCGCAGACGGCGCACCTGGCCGTCGAGACTAACCGCGACGCGTTGATCCTGGGCACGTTCTATTCTCAAGGTTTGAACTTTTGGGGCGTCCAGATGCAGCGAGAGAATCAACTGGGGTCAGCCGCCACGCATTTCAGCCGCGCCCTGGAACTCAATCCGGACAACGTTGTGGCGGAGGTCAATCTGGAATGCAACCGCAAGCTGCAAGCTGGCCAGAAAACCACCGTTCAAATTTCCAAAGATCTCGAAGATCGGTTCGGTCATCGCACCTGGGACCAAATCATGAGGGAAAACGGGCCATTTGATGAACCCACGTTCTGTTATGCCCAGGGCAGCGCGTTACTGCAAGGCGGCAACCAACATCAGGCGGCGCTCCAATTCGAGCGGGTCCGCGCGCTCGAGCCGGACAACCTGTCCGCACGGTTGGGGCTGGCGCAGATCTACTTTTTTAACCGGTTGCCCGATGCCGCGCTTCAAGTAATCGGCGAGATCCATTCGCAGGCGCAATCAGTTCCGCTGGCCCACACCAACGCCGTCCAACTTCTCGGGCTGGAAACCTCAGCCCACCTGGCGAAAGGACAATTGACCCAAGCCGAAAATACGGTCGAAACTGCTCTGGCCAAAGCGCCGCAGGACTCCGAGTTGCTCTCGATTGCGACGAAGGTGTACATGGATTTTGGATGCTACAGCAATGCCTTGGCGACGGCCGATCGGGAATTGCAGTTCCGGCCCGACGACGCGGCGGCGCTCTTCTACAAGGGCAACGCTTGCCTGCAACTCAATCAGCTCGGCGAAGCGATCCCGCCCTTAACGCGTATGCTCGAACTGGAAACCAACAACTTTTCGAAGGCTCACTACCTGGCGCAGTTCATGCGCGCCAAGGCATTCCTTGGCCAGAACAAACTCGCCGAGGCCAAAGCGGACTATGAAACCTTAAGACAGGCGCTGCCGAAGGAGTTTCCGGTTTACTTTGACCTGGCGGAAATCGCTTACCGCCAAAAAGACACCAACGCCGCCATCCAGAATTACGAGCTCTACAAGGCCAATGCCCCGACGAATTTCACGGACGATCTTAAGTTGGCGGATACGCGCCTGATTGAGCTGAAGCACGGCTCGCCGTGACCGCGCCTGGATGCGGGTCACACACGTCATCACTCGGTTGATCATTGGGGGCGCCCAGGAAAACACCGTCTACTCGGTCCTGGGACTGAAACAGAAGCCGAGAGTCGAGGTCGACTTGATCTCGGGCCTAAGCCAGGGGACGGAAGGCTCGCTCGAAGATCGCTTTGCCCATTGCCCTGGCACGCTGCGCCTTCTCCCCGAATTGGTGCGCCCCATCCGGCCGTGGACAGATTGGCGAGCCTTGCGCCGACTGCGCGAGATCTTTCTGCGGGAGCATCCGGACATCGTTCACACCCACAGCGGCAAAGCGGGGATT
This sequence comes from Verrucomicrobiia bacterium, assembly GCA_035651635.1. Taxonomy (GTDB): domain Bacteria; phylum Verrucomicrobiota; class Verrucomicrobiia; order Limisphaerales; family UBA8199; genus JANXQE01. Next base: position 2,554 of record DASRFK010000242.1, read on the forward strand.
GTTGGCCGGCTTGCGGCGGCTGAGGCGGGCGTGCCCATCATTGTCCATACGATTCACGGTCCTTCCTTTGGCAGTTTTCAAGGACTGTTGGCCAACACCATCTTTCGATACGCGGAGAAACGGGCCGCGATGGTCACGACGCATTTCGTAACGGTAGCGGACGCGATGAAGCGCCAGTACCTGGCGGCCGGCATCGGGCGCGATGAGTTGTACACCCGAATCTTCAGCGGGTTTGATCTCGAACCATTTCTGCTGGCTTCAAACGATCCGGCCTTGCGAGCGCAATTTGGACTTGGCCCGGAGGACATCGTCGTGGGTAAGATTGGCCGCCTGGTTGCGCTGAAGGGCCACGATGACCTGTTCGCCGTCGCGCCGGCTTTGGTTCAAAAATGTCCGCGAATTAAATTCCTGTTGGTCGGGGACGGGCCCTGGCGTGACCGCTTCGATCAACTGGCGCGAGGCTCGGGTCTGCAAAAGCATTTTGTTTTCGCGGGGCTGGTGCCGCCGGAAGCCGTCGCGCGCCTCGTTGGCATTATGGATCTGGTAGTGCATTTGTCATCACGCGAGGGACTGGCGCGGGCGTTGCCGCAGGCGCTGGCGGCAGCGCGTCCAGTTGTGGCCTATAATTGCGACGGCGCCGACGAAGTTTGTCTTGAGAACCAGACTGGGTTTCTGGTGAAGCCAGGAGATTTGCTTAATTTAGAGCAGAAGGTGTTGCGGCTGGCCGGGGACGCTGAGCTGCGAAGACGTTTTGGACAACACGGCCGCCAACTCGTGCGCGAGCGTTTCCCGGTGCAACGCATGGTGGATGAACTGCACGCCCTTTATGTCAAGTTGTCCGGCCGTGACTGAGCGGCTGGCGGCAAAATTTTGTGAAAAGCACTTCGGCTAATTTGCTCAGAGCTTGTTGGATCGACGGTACGCCCGCGGCCGGGCTGCGACCATGAGGTTCCCCTGGAACGTTTATGTCACGGCGGTCCTCAGCGCGGCAGCAGTAGCGGCTTTGTCGCTGCCGCTCTGGCGCAAATGGTGTCTGCGGACGGGATTGCTGGATGATCCCGGCCATCGCAAGATACACGAGCAGCCCGTGCCGCTGGCGGGCGGGTTGGCGGTCGCCACGGGCCTGCTTCTGCCCACGATCATCGGTTCGCTGGCGTTGTGGTTGCTAGGGCCGAGCGATTTGTTGGAGTCGCATGCGCGCAATGAGGGCGTAGCCCCGGCGCCACTGGATCAGCGCGCTGAGTTTCTCCTGCGCTACGGGCTCAATCGGCGAGCGTTGGAACTGGCAGGCATCCTTATTGGCGCCGTGGGAATGCTGAGCCTTGGCTGGCTGGATGATAAGAAGGAGTTGAGTCCGCGGCCCAAGTTCATCGGCCAATTGCTGATTGCCCTGATGGTGGCGGCTACTGGCGCTCGGATTACCTTGTTCGTGCCCAACGTTCTGTTCCATTACGCCATCACGATTCTGTGGATCCTGACTGTGATCAACGCGTTTAACTTCATGGATAACATGAATGGGTTGTGCGCGGGGTTGGGAGCGATTGGCGCCTGGTACTTTGCCACCATTGCGGCGGCGCAAGGCCAGTACTTAGTGGCGCTGATTGCATTTTTGACGTTCGGCGCGTTGCTTGGGTTTCTGCCCTACAATTTTCCCAATGCCCGCGCCTTTTTGGGGGACGCCGGGAGTCATCTCATCGGCTACCTGCTGGCAGTGCTCGCGATTTTGCCTCATTTTTACAGTGCCCATCATCCGCGGCGGCGGGCGGTGCTCATCCCGTTGCTGGTTTTGGCAGTTCCGCTTTTCGATCTGGTGTGGGTAGTGCTGCTGCGCTGGCGTCGTGGCCAGCCATTTTATGTCGGTGATACCAACCACCTCTCGCATCGGCTAGTGCGCTCGGGTTTGTCGCGGAGCGGCGCGGTGATTCTGATTTGGATACTGGCGGCGCTGATTGGGGCGGCCAGCTATCTTTGGCTGTAGCCCTAGACCTCGGTTTTGCGGCTGGCGGCAATCGCTTCCGAGAAGATGCCCAGGACTTCAGCGCGCGCGAGGGCTCCCACCAACCGATTCTCCTTGAGCGTGTTTACCACGGGGATGTTGCGCTGTTCGCTGGCCAGGACTACCGGCAGTACTTCGAGCAAACGTTGGTTCGGTGTGACACACGGAGGTGGCGGGCGCATGATGTCATAGGCGATGATGCCGAGCAATTGTTCCCCGGAGCCGAGGAATTCTTTGAGATCATGAAGCGCGATGAGACCGACCATCTGGCCCTTGGCATCGACCACCGGCAGGAAGTTGTTGGCGCTGGTGAGGAACCGATTGGCAATCTCACCCAAAGTCGAAGTCTCGCGCACCGGTGGCACTGGGGCGCGCATTAAATCACTTACCGTGCGCTCGGTGGCCGCTTCCGAAGCGGTAGGCTCCTGACGGAGTAACAATCCCTTGCGGCGGAGCGGCTCCGTATAGATCGACTCAGGATGGAGTTTGCCCGCCACCAGGATGGAAACGACGCAAGCCAGCATCAACGGGGGCATCAGGGAATAATCCAGCGAGATTTCAAAGACCATGATCATGGCCAGCAGCGGCGACCTCAACGTGGCGGCCAGCATGCTGCCCATGCCGACCACGGCAAAAGCGGCGATCGGCAGTTCTTCAGCCAGGTGCAGCTCGCGCAAGCCCAAACCAAAGATCGCTCCCACCGCGGCGCCAAAGAATAAAGTGGGAGTGAACACACCGCCCACAGCCCCTGACCCAACGGTGGCCAGAGTGGCCAGGAATTTCGCTAGAAAAAGCGCGCAAAGGACCAACAACTGAGGATAAACGCCCAGCAGAATGCGGTTGGTGACGACATAGCCGTTGCCCCAGACTTCGGGAAACCGCAAGGCGATTACTCCAACCACCAGCCCGCCCAGCGCCAGGCGAATATAGATCGGCACCTGCAGTTTCTTAAAGAGTTCCTCCGAGTAGGTGAGAAGTTTCAGAAAGGCGGCGCCGACGACCCCGCTGACCACGCCAAGGCAAACAAACCAGGGCAGCTGAGAAACGCTGGTGAAATCAAAAGGCGGGACTGTGTACCAAGGTTTAATGCCAAAGAAACTCCGCGAAACCATGGTGGCAACCACCGATGCAAATACCAGCGGCGCAAACAAGCTCATCGAGAAGTTGCCCAGCACGATTAGGGCGGCAAAGACCGCGCCCGAAATCGGTGCGTTGTACGCCGCCGAAATGCCTGAGGCTGCGCCACAGCCCACCAGCAGCCGCAGCCGATAAGGATGCCATTTGGCCAGTTGTCCCCACTTCGAGGCGAAAGTGGCCGAAAGCTGGGTAATGCCGCCCTCGCGCCCAATTGAGCCTCCCGAGCCGATCGTTATCAAAGAGGAGATGAACTTTACAATTGCGCTTCGAAAAGGCAAACGGCCATCGCCGGCGACGACGACTTCGAGCAGATTGCTCGAACGTTGGGGACCCGCCAATCGCAATCCCCAGTACAAGACGAGGCCCGCGCAAAGCCCGCCCAGGGTGGGTGTGAGCACCCGCTGCCAATCCGCCATGATTTCAGCCACCTCAACCGGGTCGCCCGGGCGCCGCAGGAATAGGCTTTTGACCGATTCGGTGGCGTAATAAAAGAAGAGGTTGACCAGCCCGCCGATCACGCCCACACCTCCGGCGAGAAGCAGATGAAAAGCTTCTTCGCTAAAGCGGACCCGCTGGCGGATGCGCAGAGCACGCTGCCAATGGCGCCGAAAGTATTGGCGCAAGTCCCCCAGGAGCTTGCTGTTCGTCAGGAACCGCACGGGTCAATCTTACGAGATGGCCTGGTTTTGACGAGTGCGAAGCAATCCCCAAGCGGTTCCGATGTGCAGGGCAGGGGGCTAGCCTCAAATGCATATCGCGCGTCGCTGCGGGCAGGGATGCCCGCGCGCCGGAGCGCGGGCTTGCAGCCCGCAGAGATCCAGGAACTGAATATGGCGCTGAAACGGGTCTAGCTTCAGCTGGCTCTCGCGCGTCGCTGCGAGCAGGGATGCCCGCGCGCCGGAGCGCGGGCTTGCAGCCCGCAGAGATTCAGGAACTGAATGTGGCGCTGAAACGGGTCTAGCTTCAGCTGGCTATCGCGACGTCTCTGCGGGCAGAATGCCCGCGCGCCGCCAAATATCCGAGGCATTCTTGCCATTGGGTCACGGGTTGGCCACAGTAACCGCAGATGAGCAAACGGTTTTATCTGACGACTGCCATTGACTACGTCAATGGGCAACCGCATCTCGGGCATGCCTACGAAAAAGTGGTTGCGGATGTGATCGCACGCTCGCATCGGAGCTGGGGCCAGGACACGTTCTTCTTGACGGGACTCGACGAGCACGGCCAGAAAGTGCAACAAGCCGCGATGGCAGAGGGAAAGGCCCCGCAGGTGTATTGTGACGAGTTGGCGGTGGACTGGCAGCGCTTCGCGGCCATCCTCGGTTGCACCAACAACGATTTCATCCGAACGACGCAGCCGAGGCATAAGCAAGTCGTTCAACACATCCTCGCACAGCTTTACCGTGAAGGCCATTTTTACAAATCGATGTACGAAGGCTTTTATTCGGCCAGGGAGGAAACCTTCCTGACCGAAAAGGATCGCCGGCCGGATGGGACATTCGATCCCGCTTATGGTGAAGTGACCCGCTTACAAGAGGAGAACTACTATTTCCGGCTCAAGGAACATCAGCCATGGTTGATCGATTACCTCGAACAGAATCCCACGTTTGTCTGGCCGGAGTATCGGCGCAACGAGGTGTTGGGGTTCCTGAGGAACAACACCCTGGAAGATCTGTGCATCAGCCGGCCGGCCGCCCGCTTGAATTGGGGCATTCCTCTCCCATTCGACCCCGATTACGTCGCCTACGTGTGGTTCGATGCCTTAAGCAATTACCTCAGCGTGCCGGCCGCGCAGGGAGACCCGGGTGTGCCGGCCCAGCTTTGGCCCGACGGCGCGGCATCCGGAGCACGGCTTGAATTATGGCCCGCGGACTTGCACATCATCGGCAAGGATATTCTCAAGTTCCACTCGGTATACTGGCCGATCATGCTTAAGGCCATGGGCGCTCCCTTGCCCAAGCAGATCCTGGTTCACGGCTGGTGGCAAAAGGACGGACAGAAAATGAGCAAAAGTACCGGTAACGTGGTCGACCCGATGTCGGTGATTAACGAGTGGGGAGTGGATGCTTTCCGCTACTACGTTTTGCGGGAGCTGGATATCGGGCCGGATGGGAATTGGACCGATGCCGGATTCCGGGGCCGGTATGCGGCCGAGCTGGCCAATGGATTGGGCAACCTCGTCAATCGGTCGTTATCAATGCTCAAACGGTATCGCAACGGCGTGGTTCCGAAACGATCGGATGAACTGGCGCCTGATGCCGAGCGGGTGGTTTCAGAAACGCGCGTGCTGCTTGAGCAGCATCGGTTACAACCAGCACTACAATCGATTTGGTCGCTCGTTACACGGGCCAACCAATATGTCGATCACACCGCTCCGTTCAAATTGGCAAAAGATCCGGCCCAGGCCGAGCGGCTGGACCAGGTGCTCTATAATCTGGCCGAGGTCTGCCGGCTTCTGGCGGTGCTGCTCTGGCCATTCCTGCCGGAAACCGCCGGGAAAATTTACGCCCAGCTCGGCCTGGGGGCGGCACCCGATAACTTCGAACTGGCACGCTGGGGCGGTTTGCCTGCCGGCCATAACCTGGGAACGCCTGCACCCTTGTTCCCACGAAAGGACGCTTAGTGGTCATGAACGTGAATCCAATGACGTCATGGTATGTATGTTCATACCGCTTAGAGGGTGTTGTAAAAATACCGACTTGGGCGTATGCGTTCGGAGTCCCGCCTTTAGGCGGCCGAGCGCCAAAACCGCTGAAGGCGGGACTTCAAACCGAATTCTAAAACACGCACTTAGTCTTGGCAATCCAAGCATAAGAAATTGTTTTGAACTCTCTTCCGCCGAATGCTAGAAGGTGTTTATGAAATGGCTCCTCGGCGTGATTCTGTCGGTCTCAGTCTTCTCTTTCATCCTTGTGCAGGCCGGCGCGGCTGAACCGGCCAAGGGCAAAATTCGCGTGCTCGTAGTCACTGGGGGACACGATTTCGAACAGGAACAATTTTTTAAGCTGTTCGGCGATAACGCGGATATCACCTTCCATGCGGTCGAACATCCCCGGGCCCATGCTTTGCTCCGGCCCGAGGCTGCCAGGGATTACGATGTGCTGGTAGCTTACGATATGCATCAGGAGATTTCCGACGAAGCCAAGAGTGATTTGCTGGCCTGGCTCAAAGCCGGGAAGGGCTTTGTGGTTTTGCATCATGCCATTGCCTCCTACCAGCAGTGGCCGGAATACTCGAAGATTATCGGCGCCCGATATTACCTTGAAAAGACCACGGTTGACGGTGTTGAGAAGGCTCGTTCGGTTTACCAGCATGGCGTTCATTTCCGCATCCACGTCGCAGACCCCGACCATCCGGTGACGCGCGGCGTCAAGGATTTCGATATCCATGACGAGACGTATAACCTCTTCGACGTGGCAAAGGATGTCCACCCTTTGCTTACGACCGAAGAACCACTGAGCAACCGAGTGATTGGCTGGGCGAAAACTTACGGAGCTGCCCGGGTAGTGTATCTGCAGTCCGGACACGATCATTTCGCGTACGAAAATCCCAATTACCAGCAAATCCTCAGACAGGCCATTCGATGGGTGGCGAAAAGAGATTAGGTCGTCGTTTCGTTGAAAAGCAGGGGAGCTGAGAGTGTGTTTGAAAATTCGTAGAGTCCGCTTTTAGCACAGGTCCAACGCCGGACCGCCTGAAGGCGGGACTCCAAACCCCAGGGGCCAAACACGCTCTAAGCAGTCCTTGAAAAGCTCGAACCAATGATGCCCGCACAGCATATGTTTTTGAAGGTAATCGCTTGTGAGATTGCCGCTCGGGAACTCCAATATACTGCCGCTCGCTCAAAGAACCTGATTGAACTGGAATTATTGGCCCAAGGGCACCACTTCATGCCGGTCCGAGGCCAAAGGGAGATTCAGCAACGCATCGAGGCTGTTCCGGTCGGAAAGTTCGACGCGATTGTGCTGGGGTATGCCCTCTGCGGCAGCATTCTGGCCGGTCTCAAGAGTGTCCACACGCCGCTGGTTATACCTCGAGCTCACGATTGCATCAGCTTTTTTCTAGGCTCGAAAGAGCGGTACCAACGCTGCTTTTCGGAACGGCCGGGCACATACTATTTCACCTCTGGCTGGCTCGAATGCGCCGGGCGCCGGGGCGCGCAAAGCAACGCGTGGGACGCCTTTTCACCCGCCAACTCTCGCGCCGACCTTCAGCCGTCGTACGACCAGTGGGTAAAGAAATACGGACCGGAACAAGCCGAGTTTTTACTGAAGGAAATGAGCAGTTGGGCTCAAGTCTACTCTCACGGCTGCTTAATCGAATTTGAGTTTTTGAAACACCTCGATTTTCCAAAGCGGGTCCGGGAGATTTGCTCCGGGAAGGCGTGGAATTACGAGCAGATTCCCGGGGACTTTGCGCTTTTCGAGAAAATGCTCAATGGCCCCTGGCCTGAAGAAGAGTTCCTCACCGTTAAGCCTGGCCAGAGCGTGGTAGCCACTTTCGACGAAAGGATTATTGCGGCGACCACGTCGCCCAGCTGAGCAGAGAGCGGTTCGAGCGGCATGGGATGCTTTAGCCGCTTGCGGGCAGGTCCGGTTTGCGTGCCTCTAAAGAAAAGCGGCGCGTTCGCGACCTGATAAGGATTTACATGATTACCTAATAACCATCCCCTCGAAGGACCGCAGTGTCGGCCGTCTCGCCTCGCTAGAAGCTCAGCAATAGTTGCCAGATGTACATGTGCCCGAACGCATCGATGTCTTTCCAGATCCTTTCGATCAGTTCAGGGCGCCCGGTGATTTGGGGCAATTCGCGGGCCCGTGTTTCCCAGGGCAGACAAACTCCCGGAAGAATCGGGGCCTGGGTTTTGCCTTGCATCCCTCGGAGATTAGGACGTTCAGCGAGGGATATTTTCAAGTCACAGGCGGGAGTAGGTGTTCCGGGTTGATATGTTACCTCGGCGTAAGAGCCGTACTCTCGTGCCACGGCGGTCATGACCTGCAGGTTTTCGATGCTGGTGTCGTTCTGCATAATGGCTCCGGCGTCCATAATATACCCTCCAGCTTCGGCCACTTCTTCCAACACCTTCCGGCAAAACATCCGCACCTCTTCAGGTTTTCCAAAGCTGAGCAGCACATTGGGAATCCCGCCGCTGAGGGCGAACTTGTCATGCAATTTCTGGTGTGTGAGAAAAATATCATCCTGGTCGCAATGAAAAACGATGCTGCGCTGCGGCAGTTCGCGGAAGGCGTCAAAATGGTGATGCCATTTGCCCTCAGCGTAAAAGAGCGTTTGATGGCCCTGTTTCCAGAACTCCTCGATGATCGGTTTGAGCGTGGGCCAATTGTGGGAAGCAAACTGCTTGGGATTAACAAAGGGCACACAGCCGCGGTGCATCCAAAAACCGATCGGGACTCGTTTGTCCGGATCGGCGGTAGTCAGCCCGACGTGGCATAAATGCGGCATCAGCGCCTCGCAAGCCTCGAGAACCTTGCGCGGTTGGGTGTGCATATCCAGCGTCAAGCCCACATAGCCCCGCAGTTTGTCGGCCAGGATATCAAAGGGAGCTTTGAAAATGCCCGCGATGGCTGACACCGTGCCGCACTCAGAACGCAGTCGAGCGATCTGCGGGCCGAACGCGTAGAAGTAGGAAAGCATCGCCATCGCCCCCTTCACAAACGAGAGATTATTGCGGTAAGTAGATGGGGTACCGGGCCTGGTTACCTCCGAGGAAACGCGCGGAAGCCAGACGGTATAGAGGAATGCCGTGGGATCATCGATTAAGGCATCATACTCGTCGGCGCGCATGAAGGCCTGCTCCTCGGGTGGTTCAATATAATTGAAGCCGCTGTCGTACGGAATACCCAGACCCGGAATGCCGTAGTACCGCAACCCAACCGCCTGCGTCAGACCTGTCCAGACATAAACCATGTTGGGCACCACTGCATCCCAATCAAAATCTTTGGCGGTCTTGACCGCAGCTTCAAAGGCTTTGGTATAATCATGCGTCACTTCCTGGCAGCTGTAACCCGCGTACTTCGCCGTGAATTCGGCCACAAAGGGCCGAATAGGAACCCGATCCGGCTTCTCATTACGCATCGCCGTGACGTACCGATTCAGTCGTTGCTGGTAAAGGGTTGCGGTATCCATAAACATTTAGACGGGTCCAACCTGGCGCGCTGCCTTCCGGCGATAAATTGATTACCACTGCTGATTTGAGGCGCTTCGGGCGGCGGGCCCGTGGTCTGACATTAGGCGAGTGCTCGTGTTGATGCGAGATCAATTATCATCTCTGGTGACGAGTGAAGCGCCGCCAGATTAGAGCATAGTCTTGTGGTCCCTGAGGATCATGGAGTAGAGTTGCCGCCGATGAAAACCATCCTCTCTTTTCTTGTGGCCGCGTTTGTTCTCGGTCTGACCAGCCAGGCCCAGGCAGCCGCAAAAGTCCATCATGTGGTTTGCTTTAAATTCAAAAGCTCAGCCACCCCGCAAGACATTAAGCAAGTCGAGGAGGCATTTGACGCCCTGCAACAGAAGATTCCCGGGATTGAGACCCTGAAGTGGGGGACAAATGTAAGCAAGGAACAGCGTAACAAAGGGTTTACCCACTGTTTTGTGCTGACGTTTAAAACCGAGAAGGAGCGGGACGCCTATTTGGAGCACCCCGAACATAAAGCGTTTGGCAAACTGGTGGCACCGCTAGTCGATGATGTGTTTGTCATTGATTTCGTGCCGCAGAAGAAATAGCGCCTGGCCACGATAACGGCGATGCGAAAAAGCTCCGAGCGAAAAACGCTATTGCTGCAAACCGAATAGAAAGGCCGGCGCCTCGAGGCGCCGGCCTGGGTTTGGAAGCGTGCAAAACTGTGCGTCTAGAGGGCGTTGCGGCCGGCGCGCTTGGCCGCAGCCCAACGGGCGCGCATGCGCGCCGCAATGGCTGCTCGACCTGCTGCCGACATCTTGCGCTTCGGCTTGCTCACCGCTCCAGCGGTTCCATTCTCCGCTCGGGCCTTGGCCCAGCGGCGGCGCGCCCCCGCGCGAATGTTGGCCAACCCCTGAGCGCTGAGCCTGCGTTTGCCGGGTGTGTGTCCGCTTGACTCCGGACCTGCCTCCAGGATTTCGGCTAGCTCCTGCTGAAGCTCCAGGATTCGTTCCTGAATATCAGCCGCCCGACGGAGTTGTTGTGGACTTACGTTTGTAGGTAGGTTCATAGGTACAATAATAGAAGAGGACGTTTCATGTACGATGAGTTTTGGTCTTTGACAGTGTTTTCCATGCCCGGTCGATCACTGCCGCTGGTGAGTCAATGGACTAAACCATGCCGCGAGTCAAAACAAAAAGACAAGAAAACACCTACCTTTCGTGCCAGTTATGCGTAAGTTGGGGCCGTGAAGCTTTTCTATACCGGTCCAATCGTGAACGTGGAAATGCTCGAGATGATGCTCGAGAAACACGGCATCGCAGCTACACATGAGTTTGCCGAGCCTGGCACACCGGACGACGGTGATCTGAACCGCCTGGCAAAGGTCATGGTGGCTGAATCTGATTACGACCGCGCTTATCGGCTCTTTTACGCCGAACGGCAGGATGAACTCTGAAGCTGCGCGCTCAGCTCTGATAAAGCTCAAGCTAGCCTAAGAGCGAGCTTTAAAAGTACCGACTTGGGCGTGGACGTATGGGGTTCGGAGTCCCGCCTTCAGGCGGCCCGGCGCCAAAACCGCCTAAAGGCGGGACTCCAAACCGAATTCTAAAACACGCTCCAAGAGGGTGTTTCTTAAAAATGGGGTCCGGGGCGCCATTCCGGCGGCGAGACGCCGCCGGAACCCTCAGACGAGGACGCCTGCGCTACGTAGCGCGGGCCTCCGGCCGGCGGGTTTTGGCGTCGTCTCGCCGCCAAGATCATTATTAAAACACGCTCTAAGCAGGAACGCCGCAATGTCAGTTGCCCCGGGGCGGCTGCAAAAGGACAAAGCAATCCGCTTTAACGGATAGCCGGAAGGAAAGGGGCTGCAACCATGGGCATTTCCTGCCGAACTTCAGTCGAGTCCCTGAGCAGAAATAAAAGACGCGACTTAGCGTGCTGTCAGGTTTTTGGACAACTGATTTGTGCGAGCATAAGTACTTGGCCCTTCAATATCTTACAGAGTTGATCAAGGAGTTTATTGCTGGCATTTAGAGGGTTTATGGAAGCGATCCTTGGCATAAACAGTGCTCATTCATATCGTTGAAAATAAATTGCCGACCCGAGGGTTGCCTCGTGTGTGCCCGCCTGGGCCTGGCGATAGCCACGTACTTGAAAAGTGCAACTATCCGGCATTAGCAACTCAGCTGCGATCTGGTCGTCTAAAGGCGCCGCGGATGGCGTTCCTTGTCCTCCGGCGATCCCGGCGGTCTGCTTTGAAAGCGCCACAATTCCTGTTAGGCGCTTAATTGGTTATCCGGTTCTTCTCCAGCTCCATTTCCCGGGAAGCCTTCATTGTTCTTTTCCCGAGCTTTCGGAAGGGTGGAACTCATGAAAACACCCAAGTCAGTGGTTCGCTGCCTGGCTGCGCTTGGTCGAACACTCTGCCCGATCGTCGTCGTTTTGACCGGCTCTCTATCGAGTAGCGCACAGGAGACCTCGATCACAACACTGGAGCGACTAAAGGGCCTCGATCTGGAGCAGTTGCTGCAAGTGAAGGTAGAAACAGTTTACGGCGCTTCTCTGTTTGCTCAAAAAACCACGGAGGCGCCCGCTTCAATCACGGTTGTTACGGCGGACGAAATCAAACGGTATGGATACCGGACCCTGGCGGATATTCTGCGGAGCCTCCAGGGCTTTAACGTGTCGTATGACCGCGATCATTCTTATGTGGGAGTCCGAGGAGTAAGCCTGGGCGACTTCAATAGTCGCATTCTTTTACTGGTAGACGGCCATCGCATGAACAACAACCTGAACGATGGCGCGTTCATCGGCACGGAATTCCTCGTGGATGTTGATCTGATTGACCGGGTGGAAGTCATTCGCGGTCCCGGATCGGTGCTGTATGGCAATAACGCGTTTTTCGGGGTGATCAATGTCATTACGCGCAAAGGAGCGCAGATCAACGGCGCGGAAGTTTCGGGAGAATACGCGCAGTTCGACACTTACAAAGGGCGAGCCACGGTCGGAAAGTCCTTCACCAACGGCCCGACGCTGCTTCTCTCAGGCTCGTACTACAACAGCGACGGTGCGGGCCGGCTCTTTTTCAAGGACTTCAATACGCCCGCGCAAAACAACGGGGTGGCCCAGAATATGGATGGGGAGTGGTTTGGAAGCGGTTTTGGCTCGATTAGCTACGGCGACTTCAACCTCGAAGGCGGTTTCATCCGACGCGAAAAGGTCAATCCTACCGCCCAAAATTTTACCACGTTCAACGATCCGCGCTCGCTCGACCAGGATGATCGGGGGTATCTGGATCTGAAATTCGCCCACCAGTTCGAGGGAGTGTTGGATGTAATGGCGCGACTGTACTATGACCGTTCCGATTCCAAAATTGGCTATCCCATCGGAGATCCCGTGGCTTCGGCATTTTTTCAGGAGGTTCAACGAGGGCAATGGTGGGGTGCGGAAGTGCAACTGACCAAACGGCTGTGGCAAAAGCACATTCTGGCAGTGGGTGCGGAATATCGCGATGATTTCAGCCAGGAGGATCGTGTTTTCGACAGCACGACGACCTTCACGGACAGCCGCACTAATCGGCAAAGTTACGGAGTGTTCATGCAAGGCGATTTTGCTTTGCTCAACAATCTGCACTTTAACGGCGGTTTGCGTTTCGACCAATATGGTGACTTTGATCCCTCGTGGAGCCCGCGTCTGGGTCTGATCTATCAACCCTTTGAGCAGACCACTCTCAAAGCCCTTTACGGCACGGCCTTCCGCGCACCGAATTTTTTGGAGATCAGCGACAAACGATTCCAACTCCGGCCCGAAGAGATTTCGTCCTACGAACTGGTCTACGAGCAGGGCATCAATCAGCACCTGTCCTCATCAGTTTCGGGATTCTACAATCAGCTGGATCACCTGATTCTCTTTCAGAGCGGGAGCTTCGCAAACATTGATGCCGACGCGCGCGGTCTGGAGTTGGCCCTGCAAGGCAACTGGGCAGCCGACGTGCGCGGCCGAGTGAGCTACACGCTGGAGAAAACCGAAAACCGTTCCGACGGCCCGGCTTTCGCCGATTCGCCCGAACATCTCTTCAAGTTCAACCTGAGCGTGCCAGTCCTGCGGGACAAGATTTTTGCCAGCCTGGAATACCAATATACCAGCAGCCGCCATACGATCTACAGCACGCCCGGCGGCGTGACCCTGGTGGGAGAGGACGCCCCCGGTTTTGGGGTCCTCAATGTCACTCTTTTCAGTCAGAACATCTTCAAGAATCTCGAGGCATCGGCGAGCGTGTACAACTTGCTGGATAAGACTTACGCCGACCCGTCCTCGCGCGCGCATCAGCAGGATCAAATCCTGCAAAACGGCATCAGCTTTCGATTGAAGCTAACCTACCGATTCTAACTTTTGTCATGAACAATGCCTCTCCAGAACCTATGACAACTCCGCAACAAATTAAAAAGTTGGCCAATTCGGCTTTAACAAAGACCAGCCTGTGCAGCTTCTGTTTTTGGTTGGGGCTGATCTCAATCAGCATTGCCGGACCACCGCCCGACATCAATCTGCAGCCAACCAACCAGACGGTTGCGGTCGGCGCCAATGCGACGATGGTGGTGGGGGCAACCAGTGGGACCGCTTTGTCATACCAGTGGTATTTCCAAAGCACGCCCGTCACCGGCGCCACCAACAGTTCTTACAGCATTACCAATGTTCAACTGACCAATGCCGGTACCTATTTTGTGGCCGTGCAGAATGCCGGGGGCACGGTCAACAGCAGCAACGCCGTTCTCACGGTGGTTAGCTTGGTGGTGACGAACACGAATGACTCCGGCCCCGGGACTCTTCGCCAGGCGATCCTCGAGGCAAACACGCTTGGCGGGACCAACATCATCACCTTCAACGTTGCCGGCGCGGGTGTTCAAGCGATCGCTCCGGCAAGTGCCTTTCCTGTGATTACCAAGCCGGTGCTGCTGGACGGCTGGAGCCAGGCTGGGTATTCCGGCTCCCCTCTTATCGAGCTCAACGGCATGAACGCCGGCACCAATGTTTCCGGACTGGTGCTCGGGGCCGGCAGTGCCGGCAGTACCGTTCGCGGATTAGTCATTAACCGCTTTGCCAATGAAGGATTGGATATTTTGTCCGCAAACAATTTGATTGTGGGAAACTATATCGGTACCGACTCCACCGGGCTAACCAACCGAGGCAACGCCAATGACGGCATTGAGATCGCCAACGCCGCCAACAACACCATCGGGGGCATTTCCCCCGCGACCCGCAATATCATCTCGGGAAACGGTTTGGGCATTCGGATCGCCGGGGCAAATGCAACGGGCAACAGCATCGTCGGCAACTACATCGGGGCAGATTCCAGGGGAGCGTCAACCCTGGGAAACCGGCTTCACGGGATTTTCTTTAGCCGGTTTAAAGTCAGTTCAACCGACATTGGCCCTCCGCATAATAATCGTGTTGGCGGGATAACGGCCGGGCAAGGCAATTTGATTGTCAACAACGGCATGGCGGGCGGCGGTTGGGACGGAATCGCCCTGTTCAAAGACGGAGGTATCGTCGGAAACTCGATCCTCGGCAACTCGATTAGCGGGAATGGCGGCCTCGGAATCGATTTAGCCAACGATGGTGTGACACCTAATGATCCTGGGGATGCGGATCCCGGCCCCAATAACCTGCAAAACTTTCCAGTACTCTCGTCTGCTAATGTCGCGGCGAGCAACCAGGTAAGCATCATCGGTTCGTTCAACAGTCAGCCCAACAGCTATTACCGCATTGAACTCTTTGCCAGCGTTACCACGAACGCTTCAAACTACGGAGAGGGTCAGCGATTTCTCGGGTTTTTCAATCTGCGCACCGACGGGTCGGGAAACGCATCCGGGCAGGGAATCTTGCCCGCTTCAGTGACTCCTGGCGAGTTCGTTAGCGCCACCGCGACCAAATCCGACAGCACCTATACCAATTTCACCGACACCTCGGAATTTGCTCAGGACATCCCCGTCCCTTCCGCAGCCGACGTGAGCACCACCCTTTCCGGCCCGACGAGCGTCTCTGCATTTGCCAACGTTACATACTCGGTCACAGTGTCCAACCGCGGGCCGTCGGCCGCCAGCAACGTCTCGGCCGTGACGTCCTTGGATTCAAAGTTCACCTTCGTCAGTGCCAGCGGGGGCGGCAGCTATTTGGGGGGCGTCGTTTCCTGGCCGGCGATTGCGAATTTGCCGGGCGGTTCAAGCACCAATTTCACGGTCACGGTATCTTCTCCGAGCAAAGGACAGTTGACGAACATCGCCTCGAGCTTCGCCGCCACCAGCGACCCCGATTCCTCGAACAACAATGGAACCGCTTCGGCGGCTCGCGTCGTCACCGCCGTCACCTCCCTGAAGCTGGACAAGACCAGCAGTGGGGCGAACGTCGCCACTTTGAACTGGAGTCACACTGTCTCACCGGGCTCGGCGCGCATTCTGATCGTCGGTGTTTCGATTGATGTGACCAATGCTTCAGTCCTGGCCGCCAACTTTGCCGGATTATTGCCCTTGACTCCCATTGGCCAAACCAATGGCACCGACACCAGGGTGGCGATGTACTATTTACTTAATCCGCCGGTCGGCACCTTCCCGGTCTCGGTTACTCTCGATACGGCGGCCGGAATTGTTGGCGGCGCCGCTTCGTTCCAGGGCGTCGACCAGTCGAGCCCTATCACGGCTTTCGCGGGGAACATCGGCCCCAATGATACTCCCACTGTGACCGTGGCCAGTTCGCTCGGAGGATTTGTGGTTGATACCGTCGCTCCCAAAAGCCCCCGGCGCGTCAATTCCGCAGGGCCTGGGCAAGTCGTTGCCTGGAATATGTCGTCCACTAATTATTCCGGTGCCGGGAGCATTACACCAGGGGACCGCTCGGTTTCTCCATATTGGATTCTCAACGGCAATAAGCCCTGGACCATGGCGGCCGCGGCGCTGAACCCGTCAATGGTTTTGGCGGATGTTGCCCTGACCGCGACCGGTCCAGCCAACGTAGTGGCCACCTCGAACCTGACCTATTCCATCACGATTACCAACCGCGGCCTCTCCACCGCCACCAATGTGGTCGTGAGCGATGCCTTGCCCGCCGGCGCCGCGTTCGTTAGCGCATCCGCCGGCGGCACCTACAAAGGAGGCATTGTGACTTGGCCAACCCTCACGACCTTCGGCACCCGCACCACAGCTATCTACTCGGTCACCATCACCGCGCCGGGAGCCGGTCCATTGACGAATCTGGCCTATAGCACGTCCGTCACTGCCGATCCCGATCCTTCCAACAATAACGGCACCAGCACCAATAACCAGGTCATCACGGCCGTGACGGGGCTGATGGATGTAGCCACGACCCTTGACGGGCCAGCCGTCGCGTTTGCCGGCTCGACCTTCACTTACACTATCAGCCTCACCAATTCTGGACCTTCGCCGGCTGTCAATGTGCTGGTCAGCAACTCTGTTCCAGCCGGCGCAACCTTTGTCTCGGCTTCGCAGGGTGGAACTAACAACGCCGGCCTCGTTACGTGGCTTTTGTCCAGCCTGGCTGCTGGCGCGGCCACCAACCTGACCCTGACGGTTAGCACACCAGCCAGCGGCGTCTTGACCGACCTTGTCGCCAGCACTTCCGACACGCGAGATCTGGTGCCCTCGAATAACGACGGCAGCCGCAGCAATAGTCAGGTCGTCACTACTATTATCCCGTCGGCCGATGTTGCCCTCACTGTGGCTGGGCCATCCGGCGTTCCCGCTGCCGCGGCTTTTAGTTATACCCTGACTTTGACTAACGCGGGGCCTTCGGTGGCCTCGAACATCGTAGTCAGCGACATGCTCCCTGCCGGCGTTACGTTCCTGAGTGCTACGGCCGGGGGGCGGAGCAATGGCGGTGTGGTCCTTTGGCCACCCGTCCCGAGTTTGCCCAGTGGCTGGGCAACTAACTTAACCTTGACGGTCAGTGCCCCGGCCAGCGGGTCTCTGACCAACTCCGGAGCCAGCACCTCCGACACGCACGATCCAATCACCTCCAACAACGATGGCTCCGCTCCAGCCAGCCAGGTCGTTACGCTCGTTTACCCGCCAGCCACGCTCAGCGGGCAACTCCTTTCCGGTAGCGGGTTTCAAATTTCCATCAGCAATCTGGCCAACGCGCCCATCTCCATTGCCGCCAGCACCAATCTCTTGGATTGGCAAATTCTGGTCACCACCAACTCGGCTAACGGTTTCCTGATCTTCATCGATCAGGACGTGGGCAACTATCCGAGCCGTTTCTACCGCGGCATCCAAACACCGTGACTTTCTTTCTTGATTAAAGTCTAAACCATGCGCGGCCGGATATTTCACCTCAGGCTGATTCTCTCGGCGATGCGCCGAAATTGGCTGGTGAGTGTGATCTATCTCGGCTTAGCCGGTTTTTTTGGCCCGGCTTATGGCGCCACCTCCGTGAGTGAATACCAGCTCAAGGCCGCCTTCCTGTACAACTTCACCAAATTTGTCGATTGGCCTCCCAAGGCTTTTCTGGTTCCCGACGCACCGATTGTAATTGGCATCGTGGGCGACGATCCTTTTGGAAATGAGATCGATGATCTGGTGCGGGGTGAGGTCGTGCGCGATCACGCCCTCATCGTCAAGCGCATCCCGCCCGACGGCGATCTGCGCAGCTGTCACGTGCTGTTTATCAGCCGTTCTGAAAAAGAGCGCCTCCCGGCTCTCTTGAGCCAACTCAAGGAGAGTCCCGTCCTGACGGTCAGTGATATGGACCGGTTCGGCGAGCAAGGCGGGATTATCAATCTGGTGCTGGAGAATAAAGCCGTAAAAATTGAAATCAACCCGACCGCTGCTGAACGAGCGGGCTTGCAGGTCAGCGCCAAGCTCTTGCGGTTGGCCCGGCTGGTCAAGTCCCCGAGCCCGTAAATGCATTTCAAACCATGAAACCATTCCGAGACCTCCCGATTCAGCGCAAGATGTTGCTGATGACCTTGCTCATTTGCGGCGTCGTTCTGCTAGTCGCCATCGCCGCGTTGTTCTCTTTTCAGGTCCTGAACTTTCGCATCAGCTTCCAGCGCGATACCGCCACGTTGGCGGCCATCATTGCAGAAAACACCACCGCTGCCCTCGCCTTCAAAGACCCGAAGGCCGCCGCTGATGTCGTGGGCTCCCTTCAGGCCAAACCCACCGTCGTCGCTGCCTCGCTGGTTTTGCCCGATGGCACCGTGTTCGCGCAATTTGGAAACCCTGAAAGCCCCGCCGATTTTTCCCAGTTCCCGCCCCCCGGAAAATTCTCTTTCACGGGCCGGCACTTGCTTTACACCCAGCCGGTGGAACTGGAAAAAACGTGTGTGGGCACGCTCTATCTGCGCTCGGAGTATCGCCAGACTCTGCTTGAACTCTTGAGTCTCTATGGCTTGGTAACCCTGGGCGTTTTTGTCACCTCCGTCGGTGTCGCGGTGGCTTTCTCGGGACGAATCCGCCGCATCATCACTGACCCTATCCTGCGTCTCTCCCAGGTGGCCCTCGCGGTAGGGGAACAAAAGGATTATTCTTTGCGCGTTCCGCCCAGCAGCGGGGGCGACGAATTGGGACGTCTCACCCAATGTTTCAACGAGATGCTCGGCCGAATCCAGACCCAGGACACCGCTCTGAGCCTCTCGCAACAGAAGTTGGAGGCTTTGGTGCACTCCATTGATGGCATCGTCTGGGAGTGCTCCCCCGACTCGCTCCAGTTTACCTTCGTCAGCCGTCAGTGCGAGCGATTGCTGGGTTACCAACCCGAAGAGTGGCTCGCCAACCCGCATTTTTGGGAAGAAAAACTCCACCCCCAGGACGCCGCCAAAGCCCTCCAGACCGGTCGTGAGATGATCGCCCGCCGCCAGCCGTACTGCTACGAATATCGCATGATCGCCGCCGACAGCCGCGCCGTCTGGATTCGGGAAAGCGGCGTCGTTTTGATTGAAAACGATCGGCCCGCGGTTGTTCGCGGCATTTTCCAGGATATCACCGCGCAAAAAAGCGCCGCCGAGGAATTGGACCGGCTCAATAAACAACTCATGGAAACCTCCCGTCATGCCGGGATGGCCGAGGTCGCCACCGGCGTGCTCCATAATGTCGGCAACGTCCTCAATAGCGTCAACGTCTCCCTGACTCTCCTGCGGGATCTACTCGAGAAATCTGAAGTCGCCAGCCTCAGCCGGGTCGCCGAGATGCTCCAGGCCCAGGCCGCCCAGGCCGCGAACTTCCTGGCCACACACCCCAAGGGGAAGCTTATCCCCGGGTTCATTATTCAAGTGGCTCATCAATTAGAGCAGGAGCACCGGCGGTTTCGCGAGCAGCATCAACGCCTCACGCGCAATGTCGAACACATCAAAGAGATCGTCGCCATGCAGCAGAACTACGCCAACGTCTCGGGCATCCGCGAGGCCATCTCCATTCCTGCTTTGGTCGACGACGCCTTGCAGATCCACACTGCCGGCCTCGAACGCCATGGGGTGCGCATCGTCCGCGACTTTTCCGAGGTCCCTCCTATCCTGGTCGACAAGCACAAAGTCCTGCAAATCCTGGTCAATTTGATCCATAACGCCAAATATGCTCTCGATGCCTCCGGCCGCGCCGACCGTGTCCTGACGGTGGCCATTGCCCTCAACGGCGACCAGCGCGTCAAGGTCTCCGTCCGCGACAACGGCATCGGCATCCCTCCGGAGAATTTGACGCGTATTTTTTCCCTGGGCTTCACTACCCGCAAGGGCGGCCACGGCTTCGGCCTGCATAGCGGCGCCAATGCCGCCAAAGAAATGGGCGGGATCCTGAAAGCTCACAGCGAAGGACCCGGCCAGGGCGCCACCTTTACTTTGGAACTGCCAATCCTCACCGGCCAGACCCACTCATGAAAAACGACATCGAAAAGCGAAATAACCGCATTCTCGTGATCGACGATAATCCCTCGATCCATGAGGATATCCGCAACATTCTCGCCGGACAGGGCGAAGCCGATGCCGCACTTGCCAGCACCAAGGCCATCCTTTTCGACGAGGCGCCCCCCGAATCCAAGCCCACCGAGTTTGAAATTGTTTCCGCTTACCAGGGCGAGGAAGGCCTGCTCAAGGTTCAAGAGGCCGTGAACGGCGGGCGCCCCTTTGCCATGGCCTTTGTCGATGTTCGCATGCCCCCGGGCTGGGACGGCGTCGAAACCATTACCCGGATTTGGAAGGACCATCCCGACTTGCAAGTCGTAATCTGCACCGCCTACTCCGATTATTCCTGGGAAAGCATGGTCCGCCAGATCGGCCGGTCGGACAGCCTGGTTATTCTCAAAAAGCCCTTTGATAACATCGAAGTCCTTCAACTGGCTCACGCCCTCACTCAGAAATGGACCCTCAATCATGCCGTCAATTGCCGTTTGCACGATCTCGATCAGTTGGTCACCCAGCGCACTTGCGAACTCCAGGCCGCAAACGAACACCTCAAAAAGGAAATCGCCGAACGCATGCTCACCGAAAAAGCCCTGCGCCTGTCGGAAGAGCGCTTCTCCAAGGCCTTTCGCGCCAGCCCCATCCCCTTGGCGATTCAATCCTTGCGCGAAGAAAAGTTCATCGATGTTAATCAAGGTTTCCAGGATCTGACCGGATACTCCCGCACGGAACTAATCGGCCGCACACCCCAGCAGTTGAAGCTCTGGAGCGATCCCTCCTCGGCCCAAGTCTTGATTAAAAGGCTCCATGAAGAAATGTCGGTCCGCAATCTCAATTGCCAGCTCCAATCCAAATCCGGTTCGCTGCGCGATATCCTCGTCTCGGTGGAACTCTTCGAATTGGACGGCGAACCTTTCCTCCTGACGATCAGTCAGGACATCACCGAGCAAACCAAACTCGAGAATCAGCTGCGCCAATCTCAAAAAATGGAGGCGGTTGGCCAATTGGCCGCCGGCGTCGCCCATGATTTCAACAACATCCTGACCGTCGTTCAAGGCCACACCAGCCTCTTGCTGGCCCGTAAGCCCGCCGACTCCACCGATCGCAAACCCCTCGAGACCATTTCCGCCGCCGCCCACCGCGCCAGCAAGCTCGTTCGCCAACTCCTTACCTTCAGCCGCAAACACTTCATCCAAGTCCGGCCCATCAACATCCGCGACGTCCTTATCGGCGTTTCCGAAATGTTCCCCCGCCTCCTCGGCGAGCACATCACCGTCAAGATCCAAGCCGCCGATGACCTCCCGGTCATCAACGCCGATGCCAGCATGCTCGAGCAAATGCTCATGAACCTGGCCATCAATGCCCGTGATGCCATGCCCTCGGGCGGCCAGCTCTCTTTGGTCGCCGAACCAGTCCAGATTTCCGACCAGATTCTCGAAGACGGTTACGAGGCTTATCCCGGTTCATTTGTCTGCCTGAGCGTCACCGATACCGGCTGCGGCATCCCTTCCGAAATTTTGCCTCGCATCTTCGAACCCTTTTTTACCACCAAACCGGTCGGCAAGGGCACCGGGCTCGGCTTGGCCACCGTCTATGGCATCGCCCGACAACATCAGGGGTGGGTCGAGGTCCAGAGCCAGGTCGGCCAAGGCACTACTTTCCGCATCTTCCTGCCCACTTGTGACGCCCAGGCTGAACCAGCCCCGGCCCGATCCCTGCCCGAACCGTTGCGCGGGGGTAACGAAACTCTCTTGGTCGCCGAGGATGAGCCTGAAGTGCGCGATTTCGCCGTCGAGTTACTCCGCTCCCACGGTTATAAGGTCATTTCCGCCGGATCGGGTCCCGAAGCCCTCGAGCACTGGTCCCGTCAAAAAGCCGAAATTGACTTGCTCCTCACCGACATGGTCATGCCCGGCGGCCTGACCGGTCGCCAACTCGGTGAACGCCTCTTGGCCGAAGTCCCCGAGCTCGCTGTTATTTATACCAGCGGCTACAGCCCGGGCATGGCTGGCCGTGACCTGAACTTGTTGCAGGACTCCAACTTCCTTGCCAAACCTTACGGTCCGGCCAAGCTCCTGCAGTTAGTCCGCCAATGCCTCGATCGTTCCCCTAAAAGGGGTACCGCAGACAGCCCAACTTGAATTTGAGGGACGAGGGTTTTTGCCAATCCTGGTTCGGTTGCTTCTCCGCCGTGCCTGCATTAATTTGGCTAGGAAAAGGAGGAAAGATTAGATGAAAAGAGCAGCAATAATGATTGCGGGCCTCATGCCATTGGCAATCATGGAAACGGGTTGTTATACTGCACCGCCTCCTGCCGTTGCTGTGCAGGCGCCTGCACCAGCTCCGCCGGCATACGTAAGCTACACTCCAGAATATTACACTTGGGACGGAAATGAATACGTCGGCGTGGCCGGCGGGCAATATGTTTACTGGAATGGAGGCGTATGGGTCACTGCTCCTCCCTTTGTGCTTGGCCGGTTTCACGGCTGGGAGAGGTATCATCCTGCATGGCGAAGAGAGGCAATCCGCTATCATCGCGGGGAAAGACCCTGGCGCCGGTGATCCCTGCCGCAGCTCGAATGATGTGCTCAAGCTGTGGTCGTTACAGGGCGGCGCAGACGTGAAGAACCGCTGAATCCTTCAGCCCCCAGATCCTCTGTTAGTTGCTCCGCGCGCGCGTTGAATCCCTCTGAAGCACAGAGCCAAGCTGCTGAGGTGTCTTGATCGGCTACTCAGTCGTATCTGTTTATCACGTATTCGCTATAAAGTAGCGAGATAAGCAGAATTCACTCATCCCGGCACACGGGCGTTGCGCTTCGCTTCCCAAGCTGGTTAAGCAGCGGTTCCGTTGGTTCTTACTTGGATTTTTGCGCTAACCTAATCACTCCCAGCCCCGACGCCTCGGCCAGCGCAATTTGGTCCGTGTCGAAAGACAGCAGTGCGTCGGCTCCAACCTCGATTGCGATTGCAATGTGAAACAAATCCATGGCGCGACCACCATTTTAAGGGAATGTTCGGCCCGAAGCTCACCGGCAGTGCGCACCGCATCCGTCCAGTCGAACTCGACCTGGCGCCAATAGCCAATCCTGACTTCCTGCTCAAGAAGACGGATAATCTGACGAGATTCTCCTTTGCGAATCAGGCCAGCCCGTTCGGCCTGGCAAAAACCATTGGAGACTTCAACCCGCTGCCACGGCGTCCAGAGCACCACCGCCTCCGGATCTTGCTCGAACAAATTCAGTGCGGCTGGATGCTGCGTATCCCTGCGGCACTTGTAGCCCAGCCACCACGAGGTGTCCGCATACAATCTCAGTTTTGCGTCAAAGATCGTTTGCTCCACTTTGCTCCAAGTTCAGAAACCGTGCGCAGTGCGGCAAAAGCGACCCACAAATAACCGCAATAAGATTGACTGACTCCACGAACCGGACGGCCTCGAAGTTTAGAGATCTAAAGCCCAGCGGATGGCCTGTTTAATCTTCTCTAACGCCGCTTGGTCAAAGCGTCCGCGGCGCTCAAGGAATTCATGGTGCTCGTAGGCAGCCATGGCTTGGACGTTGGCGAATGATTGCTGTTTCAGCCAGGGCACGCGCGGCATCTGCACCTCGTACTGTGTTCCCCGGTTTTGGGTGGTCAAGGGCACGGTGACACTAATTGCCCGGGGCGCATCGGTATCTTCGCAGGTGACAATGACCACGGGCCGCACCTTACCCGCCATACCCAAATCCACCAGGTAAACCTCACCAGGTTTCGGTGTCATCAAGGCTCCTCATGACCTGGTCCCGGGCCGCTTTATTGATTAACGCCTCCGGACCGGAGCGAGTGGAGAGGGAAACCGGCACGCTGCCCGTGCGAGCCACCTGCGCCACAAAAATACGCACCGCTTCCGGCAACGAGGTACCCAACTCTTCGGTTACCTTCGCCGCCCGCTTGAGCAGCTTTGGATCAACCCGGCATCGAAAAAGCACAGTCATGCTACAAATGTGCCACAAGGGAACATCGGGGCAAGTATTTTTGGTCCACAGCCATGGCCTGGCAGGTTATCTGGCTGGTGTTCGAATCAGGCCGTGGGCACCGCCGTTCGCAAGGGCCGTCAAGCTCTCAAGCCCCTCAGGAACCCGTGGGGCCGATGCTGGACAGTTCGTTGTTGATTGCGGACGAACGGCAGAACCCAACCTCGTAGCCTGGCTGCACCGTTTTTCTTTTCATCTCACGGTTGACGCCAAACAGGGTTGTGAGCCGTCAATACTAACCTTCTCAATTTTCGTTTACGCTGGCTCTCGAGACGTGAAAACTCGCGAAGTATTTAACCACCTCCCACCAGGCTTGCCCTATAATCAACTAACGATGCGAAACTTTAAAATGAAGCAGGTGTCCGGTCAGGGTTTTGTGAGCCAATTTAAGCGACGCCAATTTCCTGGGTTCGACTCCTGCGGATGGTCTTTAAAACCGATTTAACCACAGCAAAAAGTGCGGACATTGAAATGGTCGGGGCGGTGAGATTTGAACTCACGACCTTCTGAACCCCATTCAGAAAAAGGTCACGAATCGCTCAGGCTTTATCGATAATTCCAGAGCCATTCCAAATATAACGGTGCCTATCGGCATAGGTAGGCGGCGGAGCCTGGGGGGAGAAAAGGGGGAGAAAACCTCACCGTCTGAACCCCATCCTAGAAGTCTGTGCTCAAAAGCGGCCCAGAATAACCCCGTCGCCGTCCGTCGCCTCTTATTGAACCGCGCAACCTGGCCCAGAAATCGAGGGGTTGAGGAATCTTGCCCTTCGCAGCCGGGGCGAATATAGTTCAACCATGATGATTGAGCTGCCAGACGCAGATATCGAATCGCTCCATCTGACTCAAGCGCAGGCGCGATTGGAGTTGGCAGTGGGTTTGTACGCGGGGCGCGAGATTACACTTGGACGTGCCGCGAGAATCGCTGGGATTACTTACGCCGCCTTTATGCAGGAGATTGGCAAACGCGGCCTTTGCATCAGCTACACTGAGCAGGACGCTGCGGACGATATTCGGCAACTGCGCCAACGATCGTCCAAGTGATTGTCGTCAGCGACACGTCGGCGGTCACGTCGCTCATCCAAATCGGCCGAGTTGAGGTCCTCACGCGCCTCTATGGTGAAATCTTTATCCCCCAAGCAGTCCGGAACGAACTCCTGCAAACGCATCCCGCCCTTCCCGCGTTTCTTCGTGTCCGGCAGACCGGAGCAGAAGACGAAGTGCACCGCCTTTGCGCCGAACTGGATTTGGGGGAAGCGGAAGCCATCATCTTGGCCAAGGAGATTCGTGCCGATTATCTCTTGATAGACGAAACACTGGGACGGCAAGTTGCCATTCGTGAAGGGGTAAAGGTCATCGGATTGCTCGGGGTGTTGCTCGAAGGAAAAGAGCGGGGATACCTAACATCGGTTCGAGAAGTGACGGCAGAGTTGGAAACAATTGCTGGCTTTCGCGTTACCCACGCCGTGAAACAGATCATTTTCCGCGAGGCCGGCGAAGCATAGACGCTCTTAGGTCGGCTTCCGAATGCGGCCTGAAAGCCTGAAAGCGACGCACTCGATGCAAGCAAGGAGTTTGAACATGAACCAGAATTGGGCGTTCTCACGCTTGGTCTTGCTTGGGCGAGGGATGGCGACGGAGTAGCCGCGAACCGGGTCTGCAAGGCCACAATAGTGGCCGAACGATTTGCCATGAAAGTCCCTAGGAAAAATGGTCGGGGCGGTGAGATTTGAACTCACGACCTTCTGAACCCCATTCAGAAAAAAGCCACTAAGCCTTACCACGAATTCCCGCAGGACTGGATGCGGTTCCGTTTGGCTCCTCTAAAAACAAGGGGCCAAAACAGCCTCTTGGAGTGTCACAAACGAGGGCCTCGCCCAGGCGGTGATTTGGCGTCGGGTGAACTGCCGGTGCAGGACCGGCACGGTTCGGGGTTGTTGCAGATTGCGCGCGTAGCGCTTGAAGTATGATGATTGAGTTGCCAGACGCCGACTCCAACCGCTTCAACTGACGCAGGAAAAGGCACGGTTAGATTGTCAGCGACACTTCGGCGATATCGAATCGAGAAGTCACTGCAGAACTGGAAGCCTATCGCTGGCTTTCGAGTCGCCGACCAGGTGAAACAAAGCATTTTCCGCGAGGCTGGGGAGGCATAGGCGCTTTCGGGGGGAAGGCCGCGCGTGATTCTGCTCGACCGCCTGATTCAGCATGGTCGGAAGTGCGTTTTTTGCTGTCTGGCTCGGAGAGGAGCAATGTGCATTCTCACGCAAAGGCCAGATCTTCGGGGATGGAAATGTGGAGCGGAATTACTCCGGACCGGAAGGCTCCAGCAACCTGCGAGGCAGATCACGCTGCCCGCGCATTGTCCGGCGCATCACGAGAATTCCGTTGGCCACTTCGTAGAAAAGGATGTGCTGGCTGAAAGGTCGAAAGACTAGAAAGAACCGCCACTCGCGCAGTCTGGGGTGAGGAAAGCCTCCACGGGGGCCGAGATTTGGATGCTGGCTCAACAGCCGGCATGTGGCCTCAACCGCGTCGAGGTATCGGTCGGCGAGTTCCCCTCCCGCGTTGGCCAGATACCAATCGAACTGTCGCTCCACATCGATAATGAAATCGTCCGTCCTGCGGACATTCATGCACCGGAGCACGAGTTGCGCTTGTGCGCGCGTTCCCGAATCCCGTCGAAGTCCGCTTTGGTGAGGGGTGTGGCGGGCTTATCAGCGGCTTCTAAGAGCCAATTTTCGAGTTGCGGCGTGATCTCTAACGGCCTGCGCTGCTGTTCGCGGACGCAGCGAAGAACGTCATTAGCCAGTTCGCTCGGATCCGCGGCGACACCGGCTCGAACCTGTTCTCTCAAGAATTCCTCGACGTCTTTGGCCAGTGCAATCGTCATCACAACAGGATACCATTTCGAACTGGCCTTGCAAGGCGCGAAGCGGCGGGCGCTCGGGCACTACCGTCCTGACACCACCACCCTGGCAGCGCGACGCTGCGAGAACTCACAGGCGAGGGCGCCTTCGCTACTTACCTGATCAACAACCGAGAGGCAGAACTTCGATTCAAAATTCCAAAAACTCAAGTGCGGGCATTTTTTTCGCACCCCGAAGCGACGGGTGCCGAACTGCGATGGAGAAAAGGAGGCCCGCAATCTGACCGGTCGGGGTCGGTCGGGGCCTGAGCTTTTCCTTGGTCTTGCATACAAAATTGCAATCGAATACAGATTCAACCCAAATGGAATACTCAACGAAGAAAAGCCGCGAACTAACATTGCACGATCGACTCTCTCGGCTGACGTTTCGACAAGCGTCCAAGCTGCTTGGGGAAGGCGGCGAGAGGTTAATCCAGAAGGGCGGGGCCTGGGATGTCAACATCGGGGAGCAGGTGGTGCTGAATGCCGAGATGTTCCGCCTGAGGTTGCCGGCGTCCGCCAATGGAGAACTCGGTTCGGCAACGGCCACCGTAACCATCCAGCGGGCGGCGGATCAACGCGATTACCTGGAATGGGAATGCAGTCTTTGTGATAAAACGTGCGAACACATAGGCGCGGCCTTCTCCTTGTTGTTGGAAGACAAGCTGACCCTGGGTCTGGCGGCCGCCCCGGCCGAGCGCATTCCGCTCGAAAGCCTCAGCGAGGATACGCTGATCGAGCAGGCGCTCGGCGAACGAGCAGAAAGAGCTCGTTCGGAGAAGATGGTCCTTGAGTCCAGCCAGCCCGGCAAATTGTGGGCCGATTATACCGTAACCAGCGCGGTTTCGGGCAAGACCTATCGCCTGGCGCTCCGGGGCTGGGAACGGGGACAATCATTTTGCTCGTGCCCGGATTTCAGGAAAAACACGTTGGGCACCTGCAAGCATATCCTGAACGCCTTGGACAAAGTGAAGCGTCGGTTCAAGGCCGCCAAACGCCAACAGATTTATGTGCAAGAGACGATCGCCGTGCACTTGCGCTACGGAAAGGACCTGGAACTGAGAGTTGCGCTTCCGCCGAACCTGGATGGCCAGGCGCGGACGATCGCGTCCGTCCTTAAAGATCGGGTAATTACTGACTGCCATGATCTCCTAAAGCGGATAAGCAAGCTGGAAGCGGCGGGCTTTCCGGTCCTGATTTATCCCGACGCGGAGGAGTACGTGCAGCAGCGGTTGTTTCAGGATCAAATCGAGACCAAAGTCGCGGCAATTCGGGCCAAACCCGCATCCCATCCCCTCCGCAAACAACTCCTCAAGACGGAGCTGTTACCCTATCAATTGGATGGGATCGCCTTTGCGGTCGGCGCCGGGCGCGCCGTTTTAGCGGATGATATGGGGCTAGGCAAGACGATCCAAGGGATTGGCGTGGCCGAATTGCTGGCGCGCGAAGTCGGCATTCGCAGGGTCCTGGTGATTTGCCCGGCCACGCTCAAATCCCAATGGCGCAACGAAATCCAAAGATTCTCGGAACGCGATTCCCAGCTCGTGATTGGCAGCATCGCAGACCGGGCCAGGCAATATGCCAATGATTGCTTCTTCACGGTCTGCAATTACGAGCAAGTCCTGCGTGACATCCTGGCCATTGAACAACTGAAGTGGGACCTGATCATCCTGGACGAAGGCCAACGCATCAAGAACTGGGAAGCCAAGACCAGCCGGATCATCAAAGGATTGAAATCCCGCTTCGCCCTGGTGTTGTCCGGCACGCCTATGGAAAACCGGCTGGACGAGCTGTTTTCGGTCGTGGAGTTCATCGACGACCGGCGTCTGGGCCCCGCTTTCCACTTCTTCAATCGGCACCGTCTGGTGGACGAAAAAGGAAAAGTCCTCGGCTACAAGAACCTCGATCTGCTACGGGAGCGCCTCAAGCCGATTCTGTTGCGCCGCACCCGCCAATCGGTCATGCAGCAGTTACCGCCGCGCACCACGGAGATGATCCGCATACCGCCGACCGATGAGCAGTTGGAGATCCACCGGACCCATATGCAGATCGTCAGCACCATCGTGGGGAAGAAATTCATCAGTGAGATGGATTTGCTCCGGCTGCGAAAGGCGCTGCTCATGTGTCGGATGGCCGCCAATGGGACCGGTTTGGTCGACAAAGAGTTTCCCGGCTATTCGAGCAAACTGGAGAAGTTGGACGAACTCCTGCATGATCTGGCTCGAGAGGCAGACCGCAAGATCCTGCTCTTTTCGGAGTGGACCACCATGCTGGACTTGATTGCGCCACTCCTGGACAAGCACGGGCTCACGTTCGTTCGGCTAGACGGTCAGGTGCCTCAAAAGAAACGCCAGCAACTGGTGCATGTATTTCAGAACGATCCTGGCTGCCGCTCCTTTTTAACAAGCAACGCGGGGGCCACCGGCCTGAATCTGCAAGCGGCCAATACCGTTATCAACGTGGATCTGCCGTGGAATCCGGCTGTGCTCGAACAGCGGATTGCACGTGCACACCGGATGGGCCAGAAGCAATCGGTGCAGGTCTACATTCTGGTCACCGAGCAGACTATTGAGGAAAACCTGCTGACCACGCTCTCCGCCAAACATGAATTGGCTCTGGCCGCACTGGATGTAAAATCCCAGGTTGCCGAGGTAAGCCTGCAAGGTGGCATGGAAGAACTCAAGCGCCGGCTCGAAATCCTGTTGGGCGCTCAACCCGAAGCCGCCGTCGACGAGAGCCAAAGGGCCACGCAACGCGCTATCGCCCTGCAGACAGCACGCCAGGAGCGGATTGCCGTCGCCGGTGGACAGCTTCTAAGTTCCGCCTTCACCTTCTTGGGTGAACTCGTTCCCGCGCAGGCTGAGACCGAGGAATCGCGTCGGATGAGCGAATTGTTACAGAGACAACTTGACCAATGTCTCGTGAAGGACGAACGAGGCCAGTTCAAGCTGACTGTGACCCTGCCCGACCCAGCGGCTGTGGCGAAGCTGGCCAGTTCGTTGGCCAAATTGGCGGTCGCTGGCGCGCCGTAGGCTTTTTGAAATTCGAGCACGGCAGGACCGCGGACAGGACTTTGGTTGCGTAGGAACCCGAACGGATCCAGCGTTCGGGCTCCCTGCCCGGCAGTTTTCCGATCGTCGCACCAAAGGCTAATCTTTCAGATTTTTTAAACAAGTGAGCTGGCTTAACCCTATAATCAAAGGCATGAGCGAATGACATTTAACGAGAATTGCTGAGCTGCCCAATAAGGCTGGAATGGGCAGAAGCTTCGAAAGCCTTGTTGACGGATTGCCGATTACAAAAATGGTCGGGGCGGTGAGATTTGAACTCACGACCTTCTGAACCCCATTCAGACGCGCTACCAAGCTACGCTACGCCCCGAACCATTGCGGCGCGCCTGTCGGCGACCGCCTGAAGGAATATGGGGACGCGGATTAGGGATTTCAATCAAGAAAGCGAACGAAGAAAGCCCGAGTTGGTGAAAGTCCTCCAACACGAGTCCAGCAGCGACCCGCTCAAGGCCGTTACGCGGAGTTTCGACGCACCCAGGAAGCTCGGCAAAGTTTAAAGTGCTTTGGAATATTGGGGAGGCGGAGGCTTTGAGTCCCGCCTCCCCAGGTTCAAAGCTTACTTTTGTCCGGATGAGTCGACGCTCACCATCCAGCCAATGCCAAATCGATCCTCGAGCATGCCAAACCGCGGCGACCAAAACGTTTTGGCCAACGGCATTTCGACCTTACCGCCTGCGGAGAGGGCGGCGAAAACGCGATCGGCCTCGGCTTCGGTGGGAACCGAAATTGCCAGAGAGAAGCCTTCGAACTTTGGCTTTTCATTTGCACAACCGTCGGAGGCCATGATCGTGGTCTGGCCGATTCGGACACTGGCATGCATGATCTTGTTTTCGAAACCCGGCGGCACCCGTCCCGGCGGGGGCGGTTCGGGACTCTCTTTGAAGCGCATCATCATCTGCACTTCGGCGCCCACGGCCTTGCGATAAAACTCAATGGCTTCTTCGCAAGAGCCATTAAAGAATAGATAAGGTTGGATTACTCGATTGTCTTTGGTTGTCGTCATAATGTTTTATGGATGTACGTTTCAGCAACTTTCATCTCTACGACGAACTAACCCGCTGGTCCAGGACAGGAATTGTGAATTTTTTGCCCGGCAGAGTATCAGGGCATGGCGAACTCGGGGCTTCGGAAACTTTAGTTCGACCCTGTGCTCTCGGGCGGCCCGAGGTAGCTGGGCCGCAGCCCTCCGGTATCGACGAGCACGCGCTGCAACACGACGCCCGGGTCCACCATCCAGACTTTGAAAATGTGCAAGCCGGGTTGATCGATGGACTCCTGGGCGCGGATTTGGCGAACGCTGTTCTTAACCGTTTCTTCCCAGTCATGATTACCGTCGCCGGCGGTGTAGCTGCGCGGCACAACCGTTAGGACTCTTGGCTTCTCGGAGTCGACGGACAGGGCAATCCTGACCCCACGTTCCGGCGAATAGTTTAACGACGGCGACAATACCAGGGCGACCTCAACCAAGCCTGTGGTAGATAGAGAGGCGGCATACTCGAGGTACGGGGAATCCTGCGGCGGATGGGCCTCTGGTGCGGTGACAGGAAAAACCGAGACGGCCGAATCTGTTCGTCCATGATCGGGCAGCCGCTCCCAGCGAGCAAAAGAAGTGTCATGCTTTGCGCTGTAATGGGCTGCTTCGATGGCCAGGTAGCCGTCTGCCTCAACATATCCGTGGACCGCTTCCGACTTTGGCGGAGCTGAGTTAATGGCCTTGACCTCAAGAGTAACGGGTTGGGTGCCGGCTCCAGAGACTTTCAGAATGCCGGTTTTCCAGTCGGCCGGTGCATTCGTCCAATCCACGCTCACCCAGACTCGCGCATCTTCCGTTACCGTGCCGTGATTCGAGCTCACAACCAGCCAAGGGTCAGATGCACTAATTTGATAATCGAAACGAGCGCTCCCGCGATTAAAAATCTCAATGTAATGGCGGGCCTGTCCCCAACGGTAGAAGGGAGGCAGCACGGCCGTTTCTTGCGGGCCTGGCCAGGCCGAGGGTGAACCCTCGACTGCGACAGCGAGGGCAGGGGACGACGGCAACTCCAACGTCATTACCGCCGGAATATTATTGGTTGGTGGTTCCTGCCAATAAGTGTACCCGATGTGGGTTTGCGACATCAGATGGTTCCACTTACCACCGGCGAGTTGGTGATGGTAGTACTGCGTCAGGTCGGAATCGGCTTGAAATAATTGGCGCACCTTGGCCGCGAACTTATTGGCCGAGGCGCGTCCTTGAGCAGCGTAAAGGCGATTTTTCGCCGCGGTGATATACAGATCGTTGAGGATCGCACAGGCCTTGATGGGGTGTAACACGAGTTCAAAGAAAGCATCGCGGTACTCTGCCGGGAGCGCGTTCGAAACCGCCTCAGCCCGTTGGAGCAGATTACCCCACTCAGCACTGATGCGCTCAGACTCGTCATAGTGGAGCAGGCTGAAGGTGTCCGGGTCGAGCAACTCGGGTTTGCGACGGCCATTGTACTTTGTGTATTTGGCGACCAGATCGGCAATTTCCCGGGCGTGTTCGACGCCAAACTCGCGCGCGGCCCACGCTTGCAGGTATTTATCGAGATCGTTCTGACTCCAGCGCTCGGGGTCCCAGGCCAAAGTGAGAAAAAACTCGATCGGCACCTCCATCGGTTTCAAGTCCCCGACGTTGACAATCCAAATCCGGTCGGCCTGGTAATGATACGCGAGGTTCATTTGTTCCCAGATTTTCGGCAACGGAACCGTATTCAACCATTTGTAATTGCGCGGGCCGCCAACGTAATCGAAGTGATAGTAAATGCCTGCGCCTCCAGGTCGTTGCCGCTCGGCGGGGGTGGGCAAGCGGCGAAGGTTACCCCAATTATCGTCGCACCAGAGCAATGTGACGTCGTCCGGAACGCGCATGCCGCGTTCGAAGTAACCTTGCACCTCCTTATATAACGCCCAGACCTGCGGCACGGCCGAAAGGTTTGAGTTGAGCATCCCGCCGATCAGGCCGCGCTGGTCGGCGACGATGCGTTCGAGTAACGCGACGCTTTCGGTTTCGCTCATGGGTTCGTCGCCGTCGCCACGCATGCCCAAGGTGATGATCTTTTCGTAATCTTTGGTCCGCCGCAGACCTTCCGTCCAGAACTCGCGCAGCTTCACGTCGTTCTTGGAATAATCCCACGAGTGCGGGCCGTTGCCGGCGCGGGTCCATTCCTTCCAGGCGCGCATCATTGGCTCGTGGTGGGATGTGCCCATGACGATCCCATATTCGTCGGCCAATTTGGCGTTGAGCGGGTCGTCGGTGGCAAACGAATTGTTCCACATGGCCGGCCAGAGGAAGTTGGCATGCAACCGCAAGAGCAACTCGAAAACGTTCGTATAAAAGGCATGGTTGAAACCACCGAACTTTTCCTTGCTCCACCCGCTCAAGGCCGGGGCTTCGTCATTGAGAAAGATGCCGCGGTACTGAACAGCCGGAGGTCCCTCGAGGAAGCGCTCGGAGCTGACCCAAAGGGAATGTTGCTGTTTGACCGGAACATCGGCCCACCAATACCAGGGCGAGACGCCCATCTGTTCGGATAGTGTATAAAGCCCGTAGATGGTGCCGCGTTTATCGCTGCCGGCTACCACAAGGGCGCGGGCGACGCCGGGAAGCGGGTCGTTTACCACCTGGATCAACGACGCTTCCCATTTTCCGGAAAGGTCTGCCACATCGATTTTATGGCGCCGAATCAGATCAGCCATCAGCGAGCTTTTGCCGATTGTGCCGACCAGCACGAGGTTTGAGCCAGTGGGCGAAGGAAGCCAAGGCGGCGTGAGCCCGGTAACGCGGGCCAGATCCGCCTGGAAATCGCGCGCGGCCCGGACAACACCAGGCCAGTCGTCGTTTGCGACGTAAATGGGCGCGACGGAATGTTCTTGCGCTAAGGGGAACGCGCCTGGGCCCGCTCTGAGTTGGACCAGTTGGGTTTGTCCGATGCCCGGAGCCGGGAAACAATAGAGTAATAGAAGTGCGCCCGCCCATAAGCGCAGGAGGGCTGGCACGGGAACAGAACTTGAAAGACCGAACCGGCCCAGGCCCGAGCAATTGGACGAGCGCGTCAAGTGATCAGCCAGCCGTCCTCCCCGTCGACAATCGATAAGTAAAGCCTGGTGAAAGCCTCTCATGAAACGCAGAATTGTTGAGCACGAGAGTAGTGGCCGCCCTGCTGCTGGACAAGTTAAGGTTCGCCATCCATATCGAGGCCCCCAGATTCCGGGCAACCGCCGATGGAAGGGCCCAGAGGACGGCACCATCCTCACAACGTCGCTCTTTCCACTGTGGTCGCCTTGAATCTGCGGAAATCGCTTCCAGGCATTTGCTATATACAAACTGTCGGCGGGGGCGTGCGGGTTCCGTGATTAACTCTGGAACTTACCTGACGCCCTTGCTATGGTTGGGCGTGCGTCATTCAAGGTTCCTCACCTGTTGCCTGGCGTTAAACCTGTTTTCGGCCAATGCAGACCTGGTGCTCACCAATTTTAGCCAGGCGCGCTCGATCAAAATCATGCCGATCGGCGACTCGATTACCGACGATTGCTCGATCAATGGCGCCTGGCGACAGTATTTGCAGCCGCTGCTGGAATCCAATGGTTATCCTTTTACGTTTGTCGGCCGACAAAGCTCGGGCGCAGTGCCGCCTTTGTTCACAAAAATCAACCATGAGGGGTATTGCGGCGCCGTGATCGCGGCCCCCGGTGTTTACGCAGTGCACGGTTATAGCCTCACCAATGCGTACCTTTTGAAGATTGTAGCCGATGCGTTGGCGGTGACGAATAATCGCCCGGACGTGGTACTGTTGCTGATTGGCACCAACGACATCGGACGCGGCCGCGATCCCTCCGAGGTTGCCACCAACGACATGGCGCAGTTGCTCGATCTAATCTTCACGAATGCACCAGGGGTTAATGTGATCCTCGCCAAGATCACATCGCTCCAAAGCGCAACTCTGACCGGAGCCAATTACGCGGACTATGCGACGAACGTGCCGATTTACAATGCGGCTTTGCAGGCCACCGTCAATCAGCGCCATGCGGCGGGTCAAAACGTGTTCCTGGCGGATATGTTTTCGGCGGTGGATTACAACACCATGTTCCTATCGGATCACGTGCATCCCAATGCCACCGGGTTGAAAGCCATGGCCAATGAGTGGCTGACTCGGATTCGCGCCATTACGGTCGCAACCAATCAAGTACTCACGAAGTTGATCCAGGCCGGGGAAGCGTGGCGGTATTCCGATACGGGGCTGGGCCTGGGCACTAACTGGTCTTCCGTGAGCTACGACGACAGCCATTGGAACAGCGGTCCGGCGCGGTTGGGGTATGGAGATCCCTCTGTCGCCACGGAAATCGGGTTCGGACCTGACCCGACCAACAAATACATCACAACTTATTTTCGGCAAAGGTTCCAAGCGCCCTGGAACGTGGCGCTGACAAATCTCAACTTGCGCTTAGCGCATACGGGTGGAGTCGTGGTGTGGCTCAACGGGCAAGAGTTGTTTCGCACCAATATGCCAAGTGGCCCAATTACTTATACGACCCGGCCGCGGCAAATTATGGTCGGCTTTACGCCACAAGTTTTTTATCCGGCGAATATCCCAATGCGGGGTTTGCCCATCGGAACGAATGTGGTGGCGGTGGAAGTTCACCAAAACTTTCCTGCGAGCCCTGCTTTG
>DASRFK010000243.1:0-31339 GCA_035651635.1 Verrucomicrobiia bacterium
GCCGTGTTGCCCAGGGGACGTGTGCGCGCGTTCCGGAGAATCATCGAGCCTTCCAGGTCGGTGCCCGGACGCAGGCTCAGGTCGGCATCGAGCTCGCCCTGAGGAGCGATAACTTCAGGGAACAAAGGCTCGAAGGCCGCCAGCTTCGCCTTGTCGATTCGCAATTGTGCGCTCGCTTTTTCTAACGAAGGTGGCTGTCCGTGCGCCAGTTTAGCCCAGGAACTTTCGTCCAGGGGCAGTTCAGCAGTAAGGCTGACCTTTTGGCCCTGGACCAGCACCTGGCCCTCTGTCAACCGCGCAGCCTGCCGATCCACGTTCAAAGCGAGCCGCAAGTCGGTCAAA
This sequence comes from Verrucomicrobiia bacterium, assembly GCA_035651635.1. GTDB lineage: Bacteria > Verrucomicrobiota > Verrucomicrobiia > Limisphaerales > UBA8199 > JANXQE01. Next base: position 343 of record DASRFK010000243.1, read on the forward strand.
GCGAGGTTGGTGAGCGTCGTCTCGTTGAGCTGAATACTCCTAATCCCGGCCATCAGTGTTCCAACCGGCTGGCCCCAAGTGCCGGACAGGTCGAGGTCAACGGTGGGATCCTCCAGCCGCACCCCGGCCAATTGCGAAATGGCTCGCCAAAAATAGGCTTGCCGCCGAATCGAAGCCTTTAATCGCAATGGTTGGTCGACTTGGATCTCGACCAGATTTGACGCGCCAGCCGGGTTGATTGTCAGCGGCAGGAACCCATGAGCAGACACGACTTCAGACGTCGGGCTGCTCACGAGCAGATTTGAAAGTACCAGCCCGCGCGCATCACCGGTCAGGTTGAGTTCGAGCTGCAACGGGATCGATAGAAGCTCAACCGGAAGGGCTTGAGCCTGGTCCGAAGATTTTTGAGCCTGAAGCAGAGCTGGCGCGGCTGGAGTACCCTTTGCCGACGCCGTCAACGTGAGTTGGGCGGGGCCGTTGGACCAGGCAGCCGAGGCCTTGAGTTGGGCGATATCCACTTGCGGCAGTTCCGTCTCGTTGAACACTTCCAACAGACTGGCGGGAAAGCGCTCCAGGGAAAAATCGACGGCGCCCTGAGTTGGCCACTGAACGGCGGTTTGGAGATTCAGATCCCCCGCGAGACCCGCCATATGAAGTGGCGTCATACGCAAAGACCAGCTGCTCGCCGGACCTCGTGGAAAGTAATTAGCGGTCAGGGGCTGCCTCAATTGAAGAGCCAAAACCCCATTGGTTTGCAGCTGCAATTGCCGCAACTCCAGTTGGACGTGGTTGGTGCCAAGATCCAGGCCGCCTTCGAGTGTCATGCTCGCGTTAGTATTGGAAAGCTGCAGCGAAAAGTGGTCCAGAGATGTATTTTGCCCGCTCCATTGCAGATTCAAGTTAAGGGGATAAAAGCGCGGGACCGTTATCTGGCCGGCCTGCAGTCGCCCCTCATGGCTCAGCTTATCAATCGGCCCCTCAAAAGTCCCCGTCAGCGCCAAGTCTCCAAATGAGCAACCTGCCGGCAGCCAGCGGCGAGCCAAAGGTCCGGTGAAATGGACCGTGCCGTTGGTGATGGATTTTTCTTCAAGATCGATTTGGCCTCTAATGCGAGCGACCGAGCCATCATTGAAGTGGGCATCCGCTGTGACCAGTTGTGCCAATGGCCAATCTACCCTGGCGGAAACCTCGACCGACCCGGCCTGGAGTGACGCGTTCCCCACGTCTGACCCGGTGATCCGCAAGTTGGCGATCGGAAATTTGCCGGGCCCTTGCGCGAGCTCAACCGTCCCTGTGACCTGGCCGCGAAGGTCTATCCAGCGCTGCCGATTGAGGTCTGCGGCGAGGGTCAAGGCGGTCGGGCTGCGAACGAAAGGGGCAGAGAAAGCGAGGTTAACCGGATTGGACAGCGACGCCTGGAGAAAAGCGGTGCGAACCACGAAGCTCTGCAAAGTAGCCGAGTTGGTGTTGCCGCGAACTTGCAGGGCCAGTTCGGCCGGAGGCCAGTTTGTCTCGTCGACAACGGGTCGAGCCGCGGCCGAAACATTCACCTCGAACCGGCCGTCCCGCCATTGGCCCGCCACTGTGCCGGCGATCGTCTTATAGTGTGGCAGTCGAGCGAGGGCCGCCGAAATTACCAGGTTCGTCGCTTGCAAGGTAGCCGTCTGTGGCAAAGTGTCGGTACTGCCGAAGCGCGCTCGCATTTCCACGCGGTTGCTTTGCCACAAGCTGGTGCTGGTCAGGTCAAAGCCGGACTCGTTCGTCGAAATCACCAACGTCGAGTTCAAACTGAGCTGCGAGCAGGACAAGTCGAGGTCAAACGGCCGGGCCGGCCGCAAGGCGACTGTGACCGTCTGACCGGTGGCCTCCGAGGGCAAAATGACTTTGGCGTCCAGCGCTCCTTCGTGCCAGGCCGCGCTCGGCAGGACGAGTTTCGTTTCACCGGATTGAATACTCCCATTGAGAAGTTGAGCCGAAGGCAACCAATGCTGTACGGTCCGGAGTGTGGCGGCGGCAGCCTGGAGTTGGGAACCGGGCGAGCTCGACGGTTTGTTGCTGGGAAGCAATTGGCACGTCCAGTCATTCAGCACTACGAATGGACTCGGCGTCGAATCGCGTGCCACCGCCAGCTTCCATAGCCAAACTGTTGGGACGAACGCTTCGACCCTGCCGGCGCGCACGATTAACGATTCATTCGTTAAGGTCAGGTCCTGGATCCGAAAACGACTGTAGCCGACCCGTTCGTAGGAGGAAAAATAAGCCCCGGCTCGGCGCGCCAGCGGTCCAAGCACCCGAGGAAACCACCAGGGAAATGAAAACCAAAACGCTACGCTAATCAGCAGAATTATTCCCAAAACCAGGAGCAATTTCCGTCGGCCCTTTCCTAACGGCATGGGGTAGTATAGGCATAGATTCGGGTGGTTGCATCGCGGAGTTTGCCCCAGAGCGTCCAGGAGCGGGTACTGGCGGTAATGGCAAAGCTGCTTGCGCCTCGTTCCCGGCAGCGGGTATAGTCGCGCGGGCTCGGAACAAAAACCAGGATAAGGTATGTCGCAGTCAGGGCGTCAGTCAGTAAATACAAGCAACGTGCTCTCGGTCATTATGGGGGGCGGACAAGGGACTCGATTGTTCCCGCTGACCAAAGAACGCGCCAAACCGGCGGTTCCACTGGCTGGCAAGTACCGCCTGGTGGATATCCCCATCTCCAACTGCATTAACTCCGGGCTGCGCCGGATTTACCTGCTGACTCAATTCAATTCCGCGTCGCTCCATCGGCACATCGCCCAGTCGTACAAGTTCGACCATTTCTCCGGCGGTTTCGTCGAGTTGCTGGCTGCCGAGCAAACTTTCTCGGATACCTCTTGGTACCAAGGCACGGCCGATGCCGTGCGGAAGAACAAAATCCATTTTCGCAACCACGACTGGGATTACCTGCTGATCCTGAGCGGGGACCAGTTGTACCGGATGGATTTCCGGCACATCATCGAGCAGCACGCCGAGACCCAGGCCGACATCACCATTGCCACCATCCCCGTGCGACGCGCCGAGGTGCCTGCCTTGGGCATTATGCAGATGGACGCCGAGCGGCGGATCACGCGTTTTGTCGAAAAGCCGCACGATCCGGCCGTGCAGGACACTTTGCGCCTGGATCCCGCCTGGTATCCGCGCCTGAAGATAGTCGGAGAAGGCGAGCTGTTCCTGGCCTCGATGGGCATCTACGTCTTCGGCCGCGAAATCATTTTCAAATTGCTCGAAAACGATTTAACCGATTTTGGAAAACATATCATCCCGCAAGCAATCAACGACCTGCGGGTTTATTCGTACGTCTTCCAGGGTTATTGGGAGGACATTGGGACCATCCGGGCTTTTTTCGAGGCCAACCTGGATGTCACTAACGAATTGCCGCGCTTTAACTTTTTCGATATGAGCGCGCCCATTTTCAGCCGGCCGCGTTTTTTGCCGGGTTCGAAGATCAACGGTGCCCAGATCGATCATGCCGTGATTTCCGACGGCTGCATCATCAACCGAGCCACCATCAGTCACAGTATCATTGGACTGCGCTGCATCGTCGGACCGGGCACCGTTCTGAACCGGACGATCCTGCTGGGCAGTGACTATTATGAGTCGCGCGAATCGATCGAACAGCATGAGGCAGCCGGGCAGCCGCGCATCGGGGTGGGCGCCAATTGCCGCATCGAGAATACGATCGTGGATAAGAACGCCCGCATTGGGGACAACGTGATCATTTCTCCCGCCGGAAAGCCCGACAAAGTGGACCATTCGCATTATTACATTCGCGACGGCATCGTGATTATCCCCAAAAACGGGGTGATCCCCCATGGAATGGTGATTTAAATAAGTCATGGGCAAGCGGCTTGTGTCTTGGTAGCCTTGGGCGAAGTATATGTCTGCTCGTCCACGGGCCGCGCGTGAGCCCGAAGCCCTTTTAGATTCTGTGGGTTCGTCCCAGGCCCGAGTCGCGAATGGGGAAATGCGCATGGTGCGGAGCCGTTTGCTCTCTGGTTCCAGCGCCGGCGCAGGTTATTCTTGTGTCGATTTTGGCCATTCCCAGCGCATGTCTTTCATGCTGGTCCCGCGTAATCGTGGCAGCTTCGAGGAACAGTTAGCCGAGGTGCTCGATTCGCAGAAGCAGTTGCTGCGAGCCCAACCGGGCAGCCTGCGAGTCACCTCGCAGACCGTGTTCATGCGGGACGCAGTCCATTGGGACGATTGTCGGCGCCTGCTAAGCGAACATTACGGAAACGAACTGCCCGCGACGAACTTGGTCTTGCAGGCGCCTTGCTGCGGCGCGGCCCTGGCCCTCGAAGCATGGGCCATTGGCGGCCAAGGCGTTAACGTCGAATATTGCAGCGCGCATACGGTCCGAGTCGAACACGAGCAGGCCCGCTGGACTTACTGCGCCGGAATCGAATCGTCTTTGGGCGGTGGCGCGTATGAGCAAACGCGCGAAGTGCTCGGCAAAATGGGCGCCGAGTTGCAGCGGGCTGGCAGCGGCTTCGATCAAATCGTGCGCACCTGGTTGTACTTGGGGGGCATTACCGAACCTGAAGCCGGTTCACAAAGGTACAAGGAATTGAACCGGGCCCGCTCCGAGTTTTATCGGGAAATCCAATTTCATTGCTCGCCTTCCCAGCCGAACATTCCCCAAGGGATTTACCCCGCCAGTACCGGTATCGGCATGGCTGGTACCGGCCTGGTCGCCGGATGCCTGGCCTTGCACACTGCCCGCCAGGATGCGTTCCTGGTCGCGCTCGAAAACCCGCAGCAAACCCCGGCTTACGCCTATCATCCGCGTTTTTCTCCGCAAAGCCCGAAGTTCTCCCGTGCCGTGGCGCTCATCCTGGGCAAGCACGTCACCACCTGGTTATCCGGCACCGCCAGCGTCGTGCATTCCCTCAGCCGCCATCCCGGAGACATCCGCAAACAAACCGAGCAAACGATTGAAAACATGGAAAAGCTGATCTCCGCGGAAAACTTCGGATTCCACGGAGTCAAGCCGGCTGGGGCGCGGCTGAGCGATCTGGCGAAGATTCGTGTTTACCTGAAGCGGGCGGAGGATTTTGCCCAGTGCAAAGCGATCTGCGACAGACGCTTTGGAAGTGTTCCGGCGATTTATGCCGTGGCGGAGGTCTGCCGGCCGGAGCTACTCGTCGAGATCGAAGGAGTAGCCTTCTCAAGACGCTAAACCAAGGGCAGCAGCACGAGCCTGTTGATCCGGATTTAGGGACCGGGAGAACTTCGCGCCGGTAAAAAAAAGCCGCCAACGACCGATCGGTGCCCGACTGGCAGATCGACTCAGTGCTCGTCCAGGCAGCGCCTGACTGCTTGAGCTAATTCGGACGAGGAATATGGCTTCGGTAAGAAATTTCTCTTCTGAACTTCATCGTTTTCTAGAGGTTTTGGAATCGGACCATACCCACTGGTCAGCAGCACTTTCAATTGGGGCTTGGCTCCCCGCAAACTGACCGCCAGCGCGTCTCCTGTTAAACCATCCGTCATGAGAACGTCGCTTAAGAGCAGATCGAAATCACCTTTGCTGGTCCGCCAGATTTCCATCGCCGCTTTGCCGGAGGCAGCCTCAAGCACTGTGTACCCGAGCCCCACGAGAATTCGTGCCGTGATTTGTCGGACTGCATCGTCGTCCTCGGCGACCAGGATCTTCTCTGTTCCCATGGGGACCGAGTGGGATCGCTGCGCGGCTGGGCCCGTCACCGGAACAGCGGAACCCCGGACCGGTAAGTACACTCGAAACGCGCTGCCTTTTCCCGGTTTACTTTCGACAGCGACCCAGCCGTCGTGCTGCTTGACGATGCCATAGACGGTGGCCAGGCCCAGGCCTGTTCCACTGCCGAGCTGTTTGGTGGTAAAGAATGGCTCAAATATCCGCACCAAGTTCTCGGGAGCGATGCCGCTGCCGGTGTCTCTTACCGCCAGGCACACGAACTGGCCGACTCTCGCGTCCGGATGTTTCAGCTCCTCCTTTTGTACACATTCCGCGCTGGTCGTTATGGCGAGTTCGCCCCCGCCGGGCATGGCATCACGGGCATTGAGCACCAGATTCATGAGGACTTGCTCGAGCATCCCTTGGTCGCCATACACACTCGGCAGCCCGTTCTCAAAATCGCATGTCACTCGAATCCTCGAGTCCAGAACGCGACGGAGCATCTGTAACATCCCGGGAAGAATTGAGTTGAGGTCCAGCGCCTTGGGCGCCATGGGCTGCTTCCGACTGAAGGTGAGCAGTTGACGCGTGAGGTTGCTGGCGCGTTGACAGGTTGCGAGCATCTGTTTGAGGCATTCCTTGCCCTCAAGCGAGATGCCGTCCTCCGTTAGCAAGAGCAATTCACTGTTACCCTGGAGCACCACCAGCAGGTTGTTGAAGTCATGCGCGATCCCGCCCGCCAGTTGACCGACGGCTTCCATCTTTTGAGATTGCCTTAATCGTTCCTCCAGTTCTTTTCGATCCGCTTCCGCTCGCCTCCGCAAGGTGCGTTCGGAGCTTTCGCGCAACGCTCTCTTAAGGGCCGTGCCCAGACGATCCAAACGTTCTTTGAGGACGTAGTCAGTAGCGCCACTATGAAGCGCTTCCACCGCCTTATCCTCACCAATCGTACCCGACACAAAGAGGAACGGGATCTCGGGCCGTAGGTTCCGCGCCGCTCGCAACGCCGTTTCGCCATTATATCCGGGGATGGTGAAGTCCGATAAAATCACATCGAAATTTCTTTCGCGTAAAGCGGTTTCGAAGGTTTCCTTCGTGTCGGTTACGGTAATCGAGCACGGGATTCCCTCCCTTTCCAAAAACCTGCTGATGAGCAGGGCATCGTTGGGATCATCTTCCAGGTGCAACACGGCAATTTCTTGAGGGTTCTTCATAAGCAACCACTGGAATGGGTTTCTAGGATAAGGGAATCCGAGGCAGCACGATCCATGGAAATGTTTCGCCTGCCTGAAATTGTTGTAGGACAGCACTCCCTGTCATTGTTTGCCTCCACACACCTCAGATCTATGAATCTGGTGAGCCTTCTCATCCGATCTGCTCTTCGATAGGGTTTACTACCACTGCTATCCGGTGCAAGAATCGTGCCTGGGATTTGGGGATGACCTTTTGCCGGGGAAATTCTCAAAACGGGCAAGTTTTTGCGCAATTCCCCTCGTGACGAGGGCTATTCGGGTGCCGAAAGACATTTTTCCGGCTTCGGCCTGCGGGTGGTTGGGGGCAAAGCTTCTTGTTCAGTTGGGTGGCCTCACCCAAATCACAAGCGGATGGTGTACTGCGGCGAGTATGGCATGTTGGATGTTATGACGAGCGAGCGGCCGGACGATCGGCTCCTTAATCATATTATCATTTATGGCTTTTCGCTGGCTTTTGGGCTGGTGGTCGCGTCGCTGCAGGCATTGCGCCCAAATGATGCAGGCTTTAGCCTGCGATTTTCCTGGTGGACCCTGCTGGCCTTCGTTATCGGCGCCGCAATCATGTGGCCCTGGTTCCGAATCATCGTATATTCCGAAAGCACAAAACTTCGTCGTGCGTCCCTGGTCGTCGTCGCAATCGTCGGTTTGACGGCCTTTTTCTATCCGATGCGCCTGGTGCCCATTGAAAAGTTTGGCGCCGTCTTTGTCGGGCTCGGAGTTGCCGTCGCGGCTTTGTCGGTGCTGGGCGCGTTACTGGTCGTGTTGTATCGCTTCTTTGAAAGCGAAGGCAAACACTAGCGATGCCGGCGCAATCTCATTAAGCCTTCGGGGTTCCAAGTTTTCGCTCGTCGAGGCGGACGCTGGTCGGAGCGAATCTTCTTTGCTTAGCCGTCTTCGGCGACAATTTCTTGTCAGGAAGCAGCGAGGGTTTCACCTACCTTTTGCGCCGGCCTGAGCTCAGTAATTATGCTGCGCTTAGCGGTTTATTTGAGCTTTGCACTTGAGAAGCTACTGCGCGTGATCGGCGTGTCCAAGCCGCCACCTTTACAATTGATTTATGAGTTCCGGTGCCATCCTGCTGGTTGAAGATAACCCCGATGACGTTTTTATTATGAGCCGGGCACTGCAAAAAGCTGGGCTGCAACTGCCGGTCTTTACCGTGAATGACGGCAAGGAAGCCATGGATTACCTCGGAGGCAGCGCCCCATTCGCGGATCGCTCCAAGTACCCGTTGCCTTCAATGGTGTTTCTTGACCTGAAACTTCCCTATTTCAACGGGTTCGAGGTTCTGGAGTGGATCCGTCAGCGCGAGGGCTTAAATGGCCTGCAGGTCATTATCCTCACTTCTTCAGGTGAAGACCGGGACCAGCGACGGGCGCAGGACATTGGAGTGCAGGGATATCTCATTAAACCGCCCAAACCCGACGCGTTGCGCCAGCTGGTTGCGCCGTTGCTGGAAAGCAGTCTTTACCCGTAGTGTGGGCCGGCGCCACCGCACTGAAAACCAATTAAGCGACCAGTTCAGCCTCCGGTGTTTCTTCAGCAGATGCCGCTTTTGCCATTGGCTCAGGCTCAACCGCCGCGGGCAATTCAAGCCAGAATTCACTCCCGTTGACACCGTCGGATTGTACGCCAACCCGGCCGCCCATACGCTCGACAGCCTTGCGCACGATAGCCAGGCCGATGCCGTTGCCCTCGTATTGCTTATCAGGATGCAAGCGCTCAAAGACTCCGAAAAGCCGATGCTGGTGCTCCGGTTTAATGCCAATACCGTTATCCTTGAAGAACACTCGGACATGGCCGTTATTACGTTCCGTCCAGACCTTGCATCGGGGCATGGTATTCGGGAGGACAAACTTGCACGCATTGCTGAGGAGATTGGCGATCGCCTGCATGAGCGACGGCTCGTGGCCCATGACTTTGCCCAGGTCGGGCGCGATCTCGATTCCGCTGGCGAACGGCTGAATGTTTGGCGTTTGCTCGACGATGTCGCGCACAAACGAATTCAGCTCGACCGGCCGGAGAGTGACCTGGCATCGGCTCAGCCGGCTGTACGTAAGAATCTCGCGGATCATGCGGTCCATGCGGGCACTGTTGCGCACGATCCGCTCCAGGTAATCCTTGCCGGTGGCGTCCAACCGGTCGCTGTAATCCTCCAGTAGCACATTGGCGTAGGCTTCCATAGCCCGGGCGGGAGCTCGCAGGTCATGTGAGATGCTATAGGAGAATTCCTCCATCTGCTCGACCAACTGCTGCAAGGCGGCGGTGCGTTCGGCGGCCAGCTTTTCCAGGCCCGCATTGTACCGGCTCAACTCGGCCTGGGTGGCGCGTAGTTTTTCATCCGTCTGTTTGCGGTGGATGAACTGCGCGATCGCTTTGGCGGCAAAGGAGAGTTCGCCCAGGAATGTTTCCGAGAAGGGGATCTTTCCATAGACGCAAAAAGCGCCCACACAGCATTCCCCAACCAGGAGAGGGTAGCCCACGAAACTGCTCAGGCTTTGATAATGAATGCCGTCCGGACTTTTCAGTTCCGGATCACTTTGCGCCTCATTGGTCAGATAGGGCTTCTTGCTTTGGACGAGTCTACCGATCCTCGAGGAACCAACTGCAATCCGGGCATCGCCGGCATGCAAGTGCGTGTGAGTGCCCGCACTGGCGTTCAAGGTGAGCGCTTCACCCTTTTCCTCCAGGCTCCAAATCCGTACCAGGGCCAAATCCAGGTCGTTTACCAAAGCTTCGGCAATTCGCTGGAGCGTCGGCTGGAGCGGGGAATCGCCGGCGGTCTCGGCCGAAATATCGGCCCGCAAACCGGAGAGTTGCACGCGTTCGGCGAAGGCCAGTTGCTGTTCCTTATGCTCGGTTACGTCGCGCAGGACCGCCAGGATTCTCTCGGGCCTGTCCTGGGCTCCATTGATGGGCCGTAAAACGACGTCCCACCATTTGGGAGTGCCTTTTGGCGTGTGCCGGAAACCGACGAAATGACCGGTATTGCCCAGTAGCGCAGCGCGATAGGCTTTCTCGGCCTGCTCGCGGGCTTCGCCAATCCACAAGCCAGGCCAGTACGGCTTGGCACGCGTTTCCTCGTCGCCGGTCTCAAGCAATATTTGCCCGGCCGGATTGACGAACACCACCCGGCCGTCCAGGTCGAGGACTTTAATGCAATCGGGACTGCTCTCAAGGATAGTGCGATTGAAACATTCACTCTGCGCCAGCGCTTGCTCTGCTTGCTTACGCGCGGTGATGTCCGTATTGACCTCGAGAATCGCCCGCACCTTTTTTTGGCCATCGCGGTGCACTACCCACTGCGTCGCTACATGCAATAGACGGCCATCTTTGCGACGATGCGTGACTTCCCCCTGCCAATGGCCTTCAGCCTGGAGCAGGGCATTTATCTTTTGCAGCGGTTCAGCCGCTTTGGTGTCCAGGAGAATATGGGCGGTCTGGCCCAAAGCTTCTTCCGAGCTGAATCCATACATCGCTTCGGCGCCCCGGCTCCAGAGAATGATCCGGTCCTTCGGCGAGCGAGCCAGCAGTGGGGCCATCTCGAGCAGGGTGGCCTGCTCGCGCAGACGTGTTTCGCTTTCACGCAACTCGGTGTTGCGCGTAGCCAGTTCCTCGTTGAGCGTGGTCAATTCTTCGTTGGCCGATTCCAGTTCCTCGTTCGAGGTCTCGAGCTCCTCGTTCAGGCTCTGCAGTTCCTCGTTAGCGGACTGCACCTCTTCGTTGGAAGCCTGGAGTTCCTCCATCGACGTGTCGTGCTCTTCCTGCAGCGAATTGATGTGCTCGCGCGACGCCATCAGTTCCTGCTTCAACTCCGTCAGATGTTTCACTTCGGCGGCTGAGCTGGAACCTTTGTGCGCCAGGCCCGCCGAAGTCTTTGCCGGCGGGTTGGCCGGTTCGAACAAGACCAGGTAACAGGGGTTTTCCAGCTTTAAAGGAACCACTAGCAGGTCGACCGGGTCCTGCCGGCGGCCCAAAAGCACTCCGTGCTCGCGCACCACCCGCTTATCGCGCCGGGCCTTGTTCAATGCCCGTTCGAGCGGCAGGACAATGCTCTCGCGCGCAATCTTGGAAATCTGGAACGTGGCTTTGCCGGTCGGCAATTTGAGGAATTTGCCGACCTCACCCCGGAATTGCAGCACTTCGCCCTCCTGGTTGATCAGCACGCCCGCCGGTGCGTAGTTTTGCAGGACCACTCGATCCGCTTCTTTTTGCGCTTCCAACGGGCTGAATTCCGCAGCAGGGTGCGAAGGCGCGGCAGTTTTCTTGTCGGCGGGCAGCACCGGAGGACGATCAAAGCGGGGCCGATTGGCCGCCGGTTTTTTGACGTAAATACGGTGTTTTTGTTCGACGGTTCCGAACAGATTCTGGAATTGACCGATCGATTCGGAGGCGCCAAGCAAAAGAATTCCGTTGGGTTTGAGTGCGTAGTGAAAGGCCGGCACGATTTTTTGCTGCAGCGCCGATTCAAAATAAATCATCATGTTCCGGCAACTGATCAGGTCCACCCGTGTGAATGGGGGGTCGAGCAGCACATTGTGCTCGGCAAAAATGACCAGGTCCCGAATCGCTTTAATGACCCGGAATTGGCCCTCTTCGACGGTGAAGAAGCGCTGCCGCCGCGCCGTGCTGAGGTTCTCGACTTCCGCACTGCCATAGCGGCCCGCACGGGCGAATTCAAGGACGGAACTATTGACATCGCTGGCAAAGATTTGCAGCGGCAAGCGCGTGTTGGTTTTCTGGGCAAACTCGCTGTACGCCATCGCCATCGAGTAAGCTTCCTGACCTGTGGAGCAACCGGCCACCCAAATCCTCAGGCAATCCGCCCCCGAAAGATTCTTCACCAGCCTCGGAAAGATCTTTTGCTTGAGTTGCTCGAAAACGGAGGGGTTGCGAAAAAAGCTGGTAACGCCGATCAGCAGATCCTGGTGAAGTTGATCCAATTCGGCCGGGTGCTGGCGCAAGTGCTTTAAATAGGCCTCCAGCCCTTTGATCTTATTGAGTGCCAGCCGGCGAGCCAAACGTCGGCGGATGGTATTGCGCTTATAATAAGAGAAGTCGAGGCCGGTTCTTGTCCGCAGAAGTTGGAAGATCTTGCGCAGGTTCCCGTCCCCCGGAGCCGCGGGCCAGTTGAAGGGCTCGGAAGAGTTCCCGCCGAAACGCACCTTGCCCGGCACCTGGGCGCGCCGGCGCTTGGCGTTCGCCGCGACGCGGCTTTGAATGGCTTCAGGCACCTGGATGACCCGCAACAATTCCTCGGCAATTTTCTCCGGCGCCAGCACGAAATCCACGCACCCGGTGGCTACTGCAGCTCGCGGCATGCTATCGTATTTGGCCGAACGTTCGTCCTGGGCAAAAGTGATGCCTCCGGCGGCTTTGACAGCACGCAGGCCCTGCGCCCCATCGGACCCCGCGCCCGAAAGAATCACCGCGATGGCTTTGTTTTTCTGGTCCATCGCCAGCGAGGTGAGAAAGCCATCGATCGAGCGCGCCCGGCCGTTCACTTTTTCGCGCGGCGCCAGCCTCAGCACGCCCTTGACGATGCTCAGATCGCTATTGGGAGGAATAACATAAATCTGGTTCCGCTCCACCGGCGTGTTGTTGGTGATCTCGCGCACGCTGATTTGCGTTGTGCGGGATAAGAGCTCCGAAAGCAGACTGCGATGGCTCGGGTCCAGATGTTGAACCAGGATGTACGCGACATCCAGGTTCAATGGAAGGTTCCGCAGCAACTCCGTAAAGGCCTCCAGCCCGCCGGCCGATGCGCCAATGCCCACAATCTTTTCCGGCGGTCGCAGGCTGCCATTTGCCGGGTTTTGCGGCGATATACTTGATGGCTTCAAATTCGCCGGGTACTTGAACAAATCCGTGCGTGCCCGAAACATGGGGTTTTACCCCCAGCATCGGCCCGACCGGGCGGCTGCCTTTGTCTGGGTGCCCGGAACATTTTGCGGGCTCGCGACTCATACTTGCGGAATGGCGAACCTGAATTTGGACGGCCGCGAATACTCCTTTAGTTCCATAGACATGGGTTGGGTTTAACGTGAGCCTCTCTTTGCTATGCAGATCTCCGAAATTCAACCTGAGACCGTGGTTCCGCGGCTGTTCGCCACCACTCATTGGACTGTAGTCCTGGCCGCCGGGAGGGGAGTGTCCGAAACGTCAGGGCATGCATTGGAGCAGCTCTGCGAGGCCTACTGGCATCCCATCTATGTATACCTTCGGCGGAAAGGCTACGCCCCGGCTGACGCGCAGGACCTGACTCAGGAGTTCTTCGCGCAGGTGATTGCCAAACGCCATCTGCGTCACGCCGACCATACTAAAGGGAAGTTCCGCTCCTTTCTCCTGGCGAGCCTGCATTATTTTTTAGCCCGAGAATGGTGCCGGGCCCACCGGCAAAAACGAGGTGGCCAATACCAATTTATTTCCTTGGACGAACAGGTGCCGGCGGAAGGCGGCCGCTGGGAGCCCGCCGACGACGATACACCAGAAAAAGAATTTGAGCGCCAGTGGGCGCTGGCGGTTCTCAATCGGGCAATGAGTGCATTGGAGAACGAGTGCGCGGCTGCCGGCAAAGCCGGCCTGTTTCGCGAAGTAAAGCCCTTGCTGTCTGGGGAACGCGACGGTGAAAGTTACCGCGCGATCGGCTCGCGTTTGTCGATGAGCGAAACCGCCTTGCGCGTCGCGGTACACCGATTGAGGCAGCGCTACGGCCAGCTTTTGCGCGCTGGAATCGAGCAGACGGTCAGTTCCCACGAGGAGGTCGAGGAAGAAGTACAGCACTTGCTGCGTGCGCTGAGCGCGTGATCGTGCCTGGGCGCCGGGTTCTTTGAAAAACGGTGGCTGATCCAGCTCAAACAGGTTATGCGCCTTCCTTCGCAACGATGCCTGAGCTGTGGCTTGCCTGAATCAAGCTGGCTCGATGAGAACTGCCCGAGTTGCCTGATGCGCCTGGCCGCTCCGGCCGATCGGATTGAGCTGGGCGATCGGCGTCGACCGCTTGCCCCGACCACATTATTTGCACCACCATCAGCGCCCGTCCCCCTGCCTGAGGGCTTTGATGTTCCCATCCGGTTTGGCTCGAAGCCAGATGTTCGTCCTGCTGTCCTCGAGCTCATGCCCGCTGATGGCGAGCCTTCGGGATGCGCTCCGGCTGGGCCGCTTTCCGGCCGATTTAGCTGTCCTCAGACTGGCAGTGTCCTGGGCGATTACCAGTTATTGGAGGAGATTGGACGTGGCGGGATGGGCGTCGTGTTTCGGGCACGCCAGCTCAGTCTGAATCGTGAAGTGGCGGTGAAGGTCCTGCCGGGCGGACGCTCTGCCGATCCTACTTTCGTCAAACGTTTCTATCGGGAGGCCGAGGCAGCCGCCAGCCTGGAGCACCCGAATATCGTTTCCATCCACGAAGTAGGCGAAGAGCACGGGCAATTGTACTTCTCGATGGATTTAATCACCGGCTGCAGCCTGGCTCAGTTGAACAGCGCCCAACGGTTGCCGGAGCGCCAAGCGGCCGAAATTCTCCGCGCGGTGGCCGAGGCAGTGGGATTCGCCCACGAGCGCCACTTGCTTCATCGGGATCTAAAACCCTCCAACGTGCTGTTGGATGAAGAGCGGGTCCCTCACATCACGGATTTTGGGCTGGTCAAACGGGCCGATGACCAGACCGAAATTACGCTCACCGGCCAGATCCTTGGTTCGCCCAACTACATGGCCCCCGAGCAGGCCGATCCGGACCTCGGACCAACGACCGCCGTGAGCGACGTGTATTCCTTGGGAGCCATCCTGTATCACTTGCTGACGGGCCGCCCACCCTATCTGGCGGAGACAATCCCGCAGACGCTTCGGCTGCTGGCTGTGAGTGAACCAGTGAGCCCCAGCCTCGTGCAGCCAGGTGTTTCGCGGGAACTGGAAGTCATCTGTTTGAAATGTTTGGAGAGAACGCCTGCTCAGCGATACGCTTCGGCACAAGAACTCGCGCAAGATCTCAACCGTTTTTTGAGCGGGCAGCCTATCCAGGCCCGTCCGATTGGTCCGGGAACCAAAACACTCCGCTGGTGCAAACGAAATCGTGCTTTGGCTTATTCGTTGGCGGTGGTTGCCATGTTGCTGCTTTTGCTCGGCATCGGCTCACCAATTGCCTTGATTCGCATTCGCGGCGAGCACGAGCGCAGTGAAGCCGGGCGAAAGACCGAGGCCGCCTTGCGGCTCCTGGCCCAGGCCGGAGAAAAGAAAGCCCGGCACCAGCTCTACACTGCGCTGGTGCAGCAAGCTAAGGCGGCGGTTCAGAGCGGCGAAATCGGTCAGCGTCTCGACGCCCTCGAGGCCGTTCGGCGGGCGGCGGCGTTCTCCAACTCAGTTGCTTTGCGCGGAGAGGCCGTTGCGGCTCTGGCTCTGCCCGATTTGCAGTTGGAGCGGGCGCTGACGGTTCCGCCTGACACCACTTTGGAGATACTGAACCCGAGCTTTGACAAGATAGCCCTGTGCCGTGGCGCTGGGGACGTCGAGATTCGCACCGTCCCCGAATTGCGATTGCTCACTACGTTCCCCGCGAGCACCAACCGGCCCGCTTACCTTGGTTGGTGGAAAGCCGACGAGCGCTACCTCGCGATCAAGCGGGATCTGCTTCCGGGTGGCGAGCGCGCGGATGTCGAGCTCTGGCAAATGCAGAAGCCTGAGCACCTGGTTACTGTGTTGCACAATGTGTCAGGCCGGGCGCTGTCCTTTGATCCTCAAAGAAACCGCTTGATTGCCGCTCAAGACGGTCAAGGCGTTGGGATTTGGGATCTCGAAACAGGCAAGGAGACGGCGCGCCTCGCGACCGTTGGCACACCGACGTGCCTTGAGTTTTCGCCCGACGGCGCCCGGTTCGTGGCGGCAACACCCGCTGGGGACGGGTTCAAAATTGCTGTCGCTGACGCCACCACCGGTGCGTTGTTGGTTTCGTGCACCACCCCGGAAGCCATTATGCAAGTGGCCTGGCATCCCTGGGGCCGCTGGGTGGCTGTCGCCGACCAAAGCGGGGCCGTGAGCCTTGTGGATTCACACACCGGCGAGTTGCGCGTGCTCGGTTCGCATCGAGTTCAAGCCGTAACCGTGACCTTCAGTCCCGAAGGTGACTACCTGATGAGCGGAGGCTGGGAAGGGGAGTTGATTTGCTGGGATATGCGCACTCTGCGGCGCTCGTTAGGGATCCAACGGAATGGTTGGACCACTCAATTCCGGGCCGATGGACAGAAGTGCGTGATCTTCACTGAGGCTCAGATTCAGCTTTACGCCTTCATACGGCCCTTGCCGCGGGGCTTTGCCGGCGATCTTGGTCCACGCCTGCTCAACGCCTGTTTCTCGCCGGATGCCCGGTGGCTGGCGGCTTCGGCCGATAACTCTCTTGGAGTGTGGGATTTGACCAGCGCCGGCCCAGGCAGCCTCGTTCCGGGGATGAGCGGCTCCCGGATGGCGTTCACTGCGGATAGTCAAAGAATTATTGCGGCCAGTGAGGCTGGAAAATGCTCTTGTTGGCGGCTGAACCCGAGCAATGGCCCCCTAGCACCCCTTTGCCTTGAGCCGGTCGGAACGCCTATGCCAATGCTCAGCTCGGTCTGTGCGGTTTCGAACATTCTAGCCATGACCGGTTCGCGCGGATCTGCCATGGGCAACTCTGAAGACCTCGCCTGCGCCGGTCTGCGATGGTTTCAGTCTGCCGACGGTGTAAATGGGCTGTCCCCGGACCTGCACTGGTTCGGCATTTATCGTCCTTTCGATCCGGTCTTGCACATTTATCGGCTTCCCGGTGTCGAGCCTTGCGCCGAACTCACAGCTCGATCCGATATTGGGGGTTTCGCGTTTGCGCCCCATGGCGATGAACTGGCCGTGAGTTCTTACGCCGGTATTGAATTCTGGAACACCACTTCCTGGATGCAGACGCGAGTTTTGACTAACTTTACCGGGATCCTTTTCTCGCCAAAAGGTTCGGACTTTTGGCTCACGAGTCATTTTCGCACGGCTGGCTTGTATAACGCCGCGACCGTCCAGCCAGTGCTGCCCTTGCCTTCTGGGACCTTGCCGCTGGCCCTCAGCTCGGATGGCCGTTTTCTAGCCGTTAGCGCCGATGCGCGGTACCTGCAGGTCTGGGATTTGCAAACCCTTCGCGGGCGGCTCAGGCAGCTCGGCTTGGATTGGGAGTAAGCCGCTGAAACATTTTTGCGCTAGTTTGTAACATTTCGCCCAAAACGGAGCAGTACTGGGCGAACAGATGCACGATCATCAACTTAAAGGCTCGTTCGAGATAGCATCCAGATGAAAATCGATAGCCATGCCGCTCGCCGCCACGCGGATTTTGCGGCGTTTCCTGCTCGCGTCTATAGCAGACGGGCGTCAATCCGTTCCAACCATCGCCAGACCCAACGAGTGTCGCTGGCGCCCGCTTCAAACGTGGCTGCTCCTACCGAAAGCGGCAGGCTTGGTATCTGCCTGGATTGCCCCGAGCCGCCGCTGATCTATGCCGTGGATGATTTGACCCGCCTGACTGAGCTGTACACCGACATTCTGGAGGGAAAGGGTTATCTGGTCAAAACCTTCAATCATCGCGCTGTCGCCCTGGCTTCGCTGCACGCCGAGACCCGCCGGCCCGCTTTGTTGATTACCGATTACATTGGAGTGAGCATGTCCATTAACCGGTTTCTGCTGGCTTGCCGGGTGATCGAACCAAGGCTGCGGATTCTCATGGCCAGCGGCCTCGAGCAAACCGAAATGCGTTTCTCGGGCCCACGCCCCGACCGGTTCCTGGAAAAACCTTTCACGCCGGCTGAGTTTGTCCAGGCAATCGAAGCAAGCTTGTCCGCTCCCTGATCGCCTGGATAGCACTGCGGCCGAGGCTACCGCGGCCCATGCGCTTGCGACCGGAAAGATGAGAGCCTAACATTAATCACTCAGCGTTCCGGCTCCAGCCTTTCAGGCTTGAGGCCGAATAGATCTCAAACCAAAGACCTTTGATGCTCGAACTCAGGCCAACTTGTGAGCACTGCAACCTCGCGCTGCCGCCGCACTCGACGGAAGCAATGATCTGCAGCTTTGAGTGCACTTTCTGCCGCACTTGTGTGCAGACTATTCTGGGCAATGTTTGCCCGAATTGTGGCGGCGGCTTTTCGGCCCGACCAATCCGACCGAAAAAGGAATGGCGCCCCGGCGAGTCACTGGCTAGTCACCCGGCGAGCACACGAATCAAACATCGACCGGTGGACCTGCTCAGCCATCAGCGGTTTGCCGAGCGGATAAAAACTATCGCTCCTGAATTACGGTGACCCTCCACCCGCACAACGGAAACTATTCAACCAGCCATGTACCAACACGAAAACCTGAATAAGCTGAAGAAACTGGAAGCCCTGGCGCCCGAAACCATCAAGGCCTTCTGGCAGTTTGACCAGGCGGCTCTGGCTGCAGGAGCTATTCCAGCAAAATACAAAGAGCTCATGGCCGTGGCTGTGGCTCTCACGACCCAATGCCCTTATTGCATCGAGATTCATACCGCCAATGCCCGCAAGGCCGGTGCAAGCGAGGCCGAACTGGCGGAGGCTGGCATGGTCACCGCTGCCTTGCGCGCCGGCGCTGCGGTGACCCACGCGACTCACATGTTTGGATAACCGTGCTAACGCTGGATTCTCGCTGAGCCGCCTTTGGCCAGCGCGCGGACTTGCTCCAGTGTCGCCATCGTGGTATCCCCCGGGAAAGTCGTTAGCAGCGCGCCGTGCGCCCAGCCCAATCGCAGCGCCTGCTCCTCGGGTTCGCCGGTGAGCAACCCATAGAAAAAGCCCGCGGCAAATCCGTCACCTCCGCCAACCCGGTCGTAAACGTCCAGTTCACACGTGGGTGCGACTACCGTTTTTCCATCGATCCACGCCACGGCGCTCCAACTGTGACGGTTGGTTGAATGCACCTCCCGCAAGGTGGTGGCAATGACTTTGATTTGAGGATATTTCGGAGTGACCTGGTCGATCATCCCGATGAAGGCGCTGGGATCCAGTTTGGATTTGGCCGCCACCTCCGGACCAGCAAAGCCCAGTCCCATCTGCAGGTCTTCTTCATTGCCCACCAAAACGTCCACGTTTTTCACGATCCGGTCCAGAATGCTCACCGCCCGTTCGTGACCGCCGGAAAAACTCCATAATTTTGCGCGGTAATTCAGGTCGAAGGAAGTGACGGCCCCAGCCGCCTTGGCCGCCCGCATCCCTTCGATGATCAACTCCGAAGTCGTCGGCGAGAGCGCCGCGAAAATGCCGCCACTGTGGAACCAGCGGATGCCGGCGCCAAAGATCCCTTTCCAATCGAAGTCGCCTGGTTTGAGCTGCGCCGCCGCTTCATTGCAGCGGTTATAAAACACTACCGGCGCGCGCACGCCCTGGCCCCGGTCGCTATACACCGTCGCCATATTCGGCCCCTGGACCCCGTCGTGCTTGAAATGTTTGTAAAATGGCTGCACGCCCATCGCTCGAACCCGCTCGGCGATCAGGTCGCCAATCGGATAATCGACGATTGCCGTGGCCATCGCGGTCTTCAGTTTAAAACAATCCGAAAGATTGGCCGCCACGTTGAATTCACCGCCGCTGACGTGAATTTTACACTCCGTCGCCTTTCGAAACGGGACAATTCCCGGGTCCAGCCGATGCACCAGCGCACCCAGCGACACCAAATCCAGACCGGCTTCGGAACGAATATTCAAACCATAGTTCATAGGTGTAAACAGAGCAGGGCCTCGCGGGAGCTCGGCCCTCGGAGTTTGTGAGATTTTTTAAATTTCCAGCAGCATTCTCGCGGGGTTCTCCATCACGTCTTTGACTCGTTTGAGGAACGAGACCGCCTCGCGACCATCCACCACCCGGTGATCGTAGGTCAGGGCGATATACATCATGGGCCGAATCACGACAGTGCCCTCGCGCGCCACCGGCCGTTCCTGAATGGCGTGCAAGCCCAGCACTCCGCTCTGCGGCGGATTGACAATCGGAGTGGAAAGCAACGAGCCGTACACTCCGCCGTTGCTGATCGTGAAGGTGCCGCCCTGGAGTTCCTCCACTTTCAATTTGTTCTCCTTGGCGCGCCGCGCGAAGTCTCCGATCCCCAGCTCCACCTGGGAGAAACTCATCCGTTCGGCATTGCGCAGGATCGGCACGACCAGGCCTTTGCCACTGCCGACCGCCACTCCGATGTCATAGTAGTTGCGGTAAGCGATGGCATTGTCCCGGACTTCGGCGTTTAGCGCCGGGAACTGCTTCAGTCCATCAATGGCCGCTTTGACGAAGAACGACATGAACCCGAGTTTGACCTGGTAACGTTGCTGGAAAGATTCGCCATGCTCTTTGCGCAAGGCCAGTACATGGCTCATGTCGATCTCGTTGAAGGTGGTCAGCAATGCCGCATTGTGTTGCGCGGCGACCAGCCGTTCGGCGACCGTCCGGCGCAGCCGGCTCATTGGCACAATTTCTTCCTGTCGGCCAGCGGCCAATGGCTCCATTGGCTGAGCCGGTGAGGAACGCAGCGGCTGCTGGGTGGCCGGAGCAGGGGCGGGGGGAGCTGAGGCGGGAGGCGCGGTTTCCTGCGCTCGGCGCAGGACATCTTCCTTAAGAATTCGTCCGCCCGGTCCCGTGCCCTGCACTTCTTCGGCGCGCAGGTGGTGTTCCGCCAGCGCGGCCTCGGCGGCTGGCATGACGCGTGGCTCTGCTGGCTCGACCGCCGCAGTCGAGGGGGCTTTGGCCTGGCTGGGCTGGGCTTTGGACGGTTCAGGTTGTGCCTGGGCCGGTCCGTTCTTTTCCAGGTAACCGATGATCTCGCCCACTTTGGCTGTGTCGCCTTTCTGTTTAATGACCTTCGCCAAAGTGCCCGCTTCTGGTGCAGCCAGCTCAACCGTGGCTTTTTCGCTTTCCAGCGTCACCACTGGCTCATCTTTCCGCACGGCTTCGCCCGCCGACTTTAGCCACCCGCCGATTTCCACTTCGGTGATCGATTCCCCGACCTCCGGCACTTTCAATTCGATTGCCATACCTTTGCCTTCATTTTTCACCGAATGCCCGGCTGATGATTTCAGCCTGTTCCTGTTTATGCCGTCGATGCGAACCGGTCGCCGGCGCGGCCGAGGCTGGCCGCGTTATTCCTGCAAACGGCCATCGTCCAAGCAGATTCTCGCCAAATTGGACCCGCAGAAAGTTCCAGGCCCCCATATTCCCCGGCTCCTCCTGCACCCAAAATACCGGTGTGCCATTTGGGTAGGATGCCAATGCCGCTTCCAGCAGGTTATGCCGCAAGGGATACAATTGCTCCAGGCGTAGAATTGCCACGTCCTCGCGTTTGGCCTGTTCGCGGTGTTCTGAAAGATCGTAGTAGATTTTGCCCGTGCAAAGTAGCACGCGCGTGATCCCTTCCGTTTTCTTGAACGCATTGGGCAAAATCCGCTGAAATTTCCCACCCGCGCAATCGTCCAGCGATGAGACAACCTTTGGGTGGCGCAACAGGCTTTTGGGAGTCATGACGATCAGCGGCTTGCGCCAGGACCGAATCGCCTGCCGCCGCAGACAATGAAAATACTGCGCCGGGGTAGTGGGATAAACCACCTGCAGGTTGTCCTCGACGCCGAGCATGAGGAAGCGTTCCAGCCGCGCGCTGGAATGTTCCGGACCCTGTCCCTCAAAGCCATGCGGCAAGAGTAAGACCAGCCCGCTCAGGCGTTGCCATTTCTCCTCGGCGCTGGCGATGAATTGGTCGACGATCGGCTGCGCCGCGTTCCAAAAGTCGCCAAACTGCGCTTCCCACAGAATCAATCCATCCGGGCAGTCCAGGCTGTAGCCGTATTCAAACCCGAGCACGCCCACTTCCGAAAGCGGGCTGTTGATGATCTCAATTGGCGCCTGCCCTTCGCACAAATGTTGCAACGCAAGATAAGGGTGGCCGTCCTGGTAATCGTGCAGCACCGCGTGCCTTTGACTGAACGTGCCCCGCTCCGAATCCTGGCCGCTCAGCCGCACTCTCAAGCCGGCGCAGGCGACGCTGGCAAACGCCAGCGATTCCGCCGCCGACCAGTCCAACGGTTCGGCGCCGGCGGCCATTTGTTCGCGCGCCTGCAACAGTCGTTTGATTTTCGGGTGCGGATGGAAATCCGCCGGAAGTTTCGCTTGCGCTGCCAGCCAGCCGGTCAATTGATCTCTGTCGACTCCGGTCTCTGGTTCCCCTTCCACCGGCTCGGGTCCGGCGGAGAATTTGGACCAAATGCCCCGCAGAAGTTCCGGCGGGGCTGGTGCTTTGCCCGATTGCGATTCCGACAGCTCGCGTTCGAGGGCCTCACGTCGCCGGGCGGCAATCGCGTCGGCTTCTTCGCGCGTGACCTCGCCCAGTTGCAGCAGATGATCGAGGTAACCTTCGCGAACCGATTTGCGCTTGGCGATAGCTCGGTACAACACCGGCTGAGTGAACGAGGGTTCGTCGCCTTCATTGTGGCCCAAGCGGCGGTAGCCGTACATGTTGATGACCACATCGCGCTTGAACTCGAACCGAAAATCCATCGCCAGCCGAATCACTTGCGCCACCGCCTCGGGGTCCTCCCCGTTGACGTGGAAAATGGGGATGGGCAGCATTCGGGCAACGTCGGTGGCATAGGCACTCGAGCGTGCCTGGTCGGGACCGGTGGTAAAGCCGATTTGATTGTTAACCACGACGTGCAGCGTCCCGCCGACCGAATAGCCATTGAGTTGGCTTAAATTGAGGGTCTCCTGAACCACACCCTCGCCGGCAAACGCGGCGTCGCCATGAATTAACAGGGCCATGCCGCGCCGTTTCTGAGTGTCCCCCACACGATCCTGCTTGGCCCGAATGCGGCCCAGCACCACCGGGTTTACAAATTCCAAGTGACTCGGGTTAAAGCAGAGCGACAGGTGAATCTTCGCTCCCCGAGTCGTGGTCCAGTCCGTGCTATGGCCCAGGTGGTACTTCACGTCGCCCCGGCCGGAATGCACCTTCCAGTCCGTATCGGCGTATTCGCGGAAGATTTGGCGCGGGTGCTTGCCCATCACGTTCGCCAGGACGTTGAGCCTTCCCCGATGGGCCATACCCAGGACGATCTCTTCGATTCCCTGTTCGCCGGCTTTTTCGATCGCCAGGTCCAGCAAGGGAATCAGGCTCTCCGAACCATCGAGGGAAAATGTTTTGGCGCCGGGAAATTTCCGGCGAATGAATTCTTCAAACGTGACGGCGTCCGTGAGGCGCGTCAAAATCCGCAACTGTTCTTCGCGGCTGAGTTCCAGCCGGTTTTGCGTCGCTTCCATGCGCCGCTGCAACCATCGGCGCACACTGAGATCATCGATGTGCATGTACTGCACCCCGATCGACCGGCAGTACGTGTTGCGCAGCCGTTCGAGCAGTTTGCCTAAGGTCAAAGGACCGTCGTACTGGAAGGTCTCACTGTACACCGGCGCGTCCATGTCCGCCTCGGTGATTCCAAAGAACTCAGGCGTGAGCTCCGGCGGCATGGGGCGCGGTATTCCCAACGGATCCACCTGCGCGATGCGGTGGCCCCGAACCCGGTACAAGCGCGTCAGCATGTAAACCCGATCCTGCAGCGCCGCTATTTCCGGGTCGTCCAAACGGGTTGGAGCTCGTTGTGCCGGCCCGGCGGGCGCGTTGAAGATACTGGCCGGACGAAATGAGGGACCGAACCTGGGCTTGGGAAAGCGATACTCCGCGTCAGCAATGTCCGAAAAATAGCGTTGCCAGTCCGGTGCTACCGATGATGGGTCGCGCAAATAATCCTCATAGAGAGCCTCGATGAAAGCGAGATTCGCCGCACTCGGAGGTGCGCTTTGCGATGAGCCGTTTCCGTTAGAAGTTCCCATGTTTACCCTGGCTTGTGAAAAATGGTGCGACGGCGATCCAGCCTCTCAGAGGTGGCCGCTTGCCGGCACCGGGCGAGTGCTGCACCAAAGTTTCGCAAAATGCCGCGCTAAACCTGCCGGAGCCCCCAGCGTGATACCAGCGCTTTTACTAGCTGTATCCATGGTGTCCGCCGAGGCCCTAGCCCTGGCGCGGTTTGACCTGGAGCGTGGAAATGACCTCTTTGACCCCGTCGGTGTCCATCGCCAGCATCATCGCTTTGCTGATGTCATCGGTCGAATTGACCGTCCCGGAAAGGGTCACCACCCCGGCTGTCGTGTTGACGGAAATGCTCAGTGCCGACAGATCTCGGTTGGTGACCAACTTGCCTTTAATGGCGGCCGTCACTCTTGCGTCTGCGGTCGCATCGGCAATCGCCTGGCCGGCCTCTTTGGTTTTTCGCCGAACGACCTGCCCTGTGCGCGCCAATTCGTCTTTAATATCCTGCGGCCGCAGATCGAGGACCTTCAGTTTCTCCTGAATGGCATCACCGGCGGATTTGACCGCGTTTTCCGCCTGGTTAGCCGCCGATTGTACGCGCGTATTATTGCGGCCATTGGCGAAATACCACACCGCGGCCGCGCCCAACGCCAGACCCAGGATCAAAGCTAAAAAAATTCTCAAGCAATCACCTTTCAATCAAATTACCGGCACCCCCGATGAAGTCAATAGAACCAAGTCCTCCGGTGGCTGCTACTCATTGTGCGGAATCGCTAGAGTGCTTCCGCCGACAAATTCCCGAACCACGGCGTCTCCTGGAATCAGCTCGTGACTTTCCACTTCCGCCCGTGAGAGACCCTCGACCCCTGCAAGCAAACTATGGACCCGGTTGTATCGAATTTCAGCATCGAGAAAACCGCCGTACGGGGCGAAGTCCGCTGGCATGGGGAGTTGGCTGTTGGGGCCGTCGAAAAATGGTTTAAGCACCGGCAACTCGAACGCGAAGCCGGTATTAATCACCTGATCGGCCAGGCCACTCAGGGGTAGAATGCTGAACAACTCGCCCGCCCGCACGTAATGCCAGTGCAGAATGGTGCGCAATGGACTGTAATTGCGGTGCCGCGCGTCCCGCAACATTCGACGCAGCATCCGCGTGTCGGAAGAGTTAATCAGCCGGCGCAGTTTGCCGCTGCCCGCGTACACCGCGTTTTGTGCGTCCACATAAAGCCGAAACTGCGCCGATTCCGGGATCCCTTGAGTCAAGGGCGGATAGAGCCCATGCAGGCAGTCCAGCAGCAGGATCTCCCCCGCGTCCAGCCGAACCGGCTTGCCGCCAACCCGCCGGCCCTGTTTGAAATCGAATACGGGCTTTTCAATTGTCCCGCCTTGCAGCAGCACGCGCAGATGCTCGTTGAGCAGTTGGATGTCCATTGCCTCAGGCGTTTCGTAATTGCGATCGTTGATCCAATCGGTGGGATGCTCAACCAGCGACCAGAAATAATCATCGAGGTTCAGCATCAAAAAGCGCAATCCTTCGCGCTCAAGCCGTTGAATCAACCGGACGGTCGTGGTGGTCTTGCCCGAAGAACTCGGCCCCGTGATCCAGATCATCCGAAGGTTTTCACCGGTGCGCAGGCGCGCGAGAATCCGCCCGACGCCTTCCTCCACTGAAGTTTCATAAAGTGCCAGCGATTCTTTGACCAGGGATTTTAGCCTTCCTTGCCGAACCAGTTGGTTGAGCCCTTCAACCGTGTCACAGCCGCGCTGCCGGTTCCATTCCAGTGCCAGGTCGATTTGCTTGCGAGGCACTCCATTGCCGACAAATTGCGCCTGACTAATCGCGCCTTCCCTCAGCCAATGGCGTCCCCAGCGGTAGCAAGCGTACGCGTCGGCCGTATTTTGGAAACCGTAACTCCGAAGCGCGTGCAACACGGCGTCCTGGATTCGTTCGATGGTCGGCGGAAAGTTCGCAATCAGATGATGAGAATCCGAATTGAGCAGCATGACCACTGACTCGGCCAGGAACCCGGCCAGGTGTTCATCGGTGGGCCAGGCATCGAAGAGTTTGTCGTTTGTGCCTGGCAAATAATCCTGATCAAACCCGCCGACGGATTGGCCGGCGCGAAAAATGGCGTGGCGAATCCGCTCGGCGTCAAAGCGGACCAGCGCGCGATTGCGTTTCTGAACTTTAACAATGCGGTTTTCGATGCCCACCGGCCTTATTATGGTCGTGCCTTCTGCCGCGACAAGGCGCTTTGCGCATAACCAAAGCTATGGCGATCGATGAACTTTTCTATATACTGCCGCCATGCCCAATCGAGACCTGACCCGCCGCGGGTTTCTCAAAGATACGAGCGTTCTGGCCGCGCCCTTGCTGGCGGCTGCTTTTGCGCCACCTTTGGCTGGCGCAGCAGCCGAAGCGGGCCGCCAGCTTAAAGTCATTTGCATCGGAGGTCATCCGGACGATCCGGAATCAGG
Source organism: Verrucomicrobiia bacterium (assembly GCA_035651635.1). Classification (GTDB taxonomy): domain Bacteria; phylum Verrucomicrobiota; class Verrucomicrobiia; order Limisphaerales; family UBA8199; genus JANXQE01. The sequence continues at coordinate 26,599 of DASRFK010000243.1, forward strand.
CTGCGCCGGCACCTTGAGCCGTTATGTCGAGCTCGGGCATCTTGTTTCGGTGCTCTATCTCACGCGCGGGGAGCGCGGCATTCGCGACAAAGGCCTGGATGAATCGGCGAAAATCCGCAGCGCGGAATGTGAGAAGGCTTGCGAGGTCATGGGCGCTCGCCCGCTGTTTTTCGGCCAGATCGATGGCGCCACTGAGATTACCCGCACGCACGTCGAAGCCATGACTAAACTACTCGCTGCCGAACGGCCGGACGTGATTTTTGCGCATTGGCCCGTCGATACGCACATGGATCATCAAGTGGCCAGCATGCTGGCGATTCGAGGTTGGATGGGTTTGGGCGAGAAAGCATTGTTGTATTTTTTTGAGGTGAACACCGGCTCGCAATCTCAGGGTTTCCTGCCCAATACCTACGTGGACGTCACCTCCCTGTTAGAAAAGAAAAAGGCCGCCTTGTTCGCTCATGTCAGCCAGGATGGCCAGGGGATTTGGCGTGAGCACCACGAGATTATTGCGCACTGGCGTGGACGCGAAGCGGGCGTCGCGGCCGCCGAAGCTTTCGTGCATCTGGACCGCACCAATCCTCGGAGCAAGTTGCCGGGCTTTTAGATAGTCGTTTCCCCCTAGGATTTGGGCATTGTCCAATCCGCGGTTGTTCGATCCCGTGTCGCATGTCATTCTGCTCCATGCCCCGGAATATTGAGATCAAAGCCCGAATCGACAGCGTTGAGAGTTCGTTAGCCAAGGCGGCGGCGCTGGCCGACTCTGGTCCTACCGAGATCATCCAGGATGATACCTTCTTTCCCTGTCCCAACGGCCGGCTCAAACTCCGCGTTTTCCCCTCGCTGACCGGTGAGTTGATTTTCTATCAGCGACCGGATTCGGCCGAGCCTAAGGAATCGCGATACATCATCGCGCCGGTGCCAGCGCCGGACCTCATGCGGGAGGTCCTGACTGAGGCTTACGGGCAAATTGGCCGGGTGCGCAAGACCCGAACTTTGTTTTTGGTTGGGCGCACGAGGATTCACCTGGACCGGGTCGAAGGTTTGGGAGATTTCCTCGAATTGGAGGTCGTGTTGAACGAAAAGGAGACGGCCGAAGCCGGAGTCCAAGCGGCCAACGAGTTGCTGCGTAAGTTGGAACTCCCCGGCGAACTGCTGGTGCAAGGTGCGTATGTCGATCTGCTGAACGCCCGATGAAACGCGCCTTTGGCGCTTGCGGACGTCGATTCGCGCCTTTTTCCTGGGGCTTCACCCCAGGCTGGTATGAAGGCTGCCGTTGGCAGCCGAGTGGTTTGGGACGCACCGGTGCCGGTGCGAGTTGCTTTGGCATACCGCTTGCTTTGCCTCGGCCAGCACAAAATCTGTTAAGTCTTGAGCGCCTTAGACTGCACTCCGTTCCGGGGCCAAACGCGGCGGCCCCCAATAGCTACTGTCTTGTTATGAGTCGTTTCCTCCGGGCTGTCTTTTGTTTCCTCTCCATTTGTGCCGCGTGTTCCTCAGCGTCCGCGGCTGTGACTTATGATATCGTTTATGTGCGCCAGGCGCGCTTCGGCGACACTACCAATACGATTTGGCCCGAGGTGTTTCATCCGGCGCGGTTGGATCCCGGTGCCGACTTAATGCTGCTTCATACTAACGGAACCGAGGAGGTGTTGGTGGCAGGCGGCGTCGGAGGCGTCACCGACCCGTTCGTTTCTTTCGACGCCCAGTGGTGTTATTACGCGTTTTATCCCGATTTGAGCGACAACGGCCTTAACGGCCAGCGCGGCGATTTACCTTACGCTGGAAGCGATATTTACCGCATCAACCTGAAAACGCGCGCCGTGCAGCGATTAACTTTTCAGGAATTCACCCCGAACACTGGAGCGGCCAAATGGAACTATGCGGATCCCACTGCCACCTCAGGCCAGTTCACTGCGCTCGGTTACGGCATAATGAACCTCGCTCCTTGCCCGTTGGCTGGTGGGAAGCTCGCTTTTGTCAGCAATCGCAACGGTTATACCCCGCCCAAGAGTTACACCTCGCCGACGCTGCAGCTGTTCGTCATGGACGAGGACGGTGAGAATGTAACGCAAATCGCCCCAATGAACATTGGCAGCGCGCTTCATCCCACACCGCTGGAGGACGGGCGGCTGATGTTCAGCAGTTTCGAAAGTCAGGGACTGAGAGATGAACGGATGTGGGGCATCTGGACGATTTGGCCGGACGGGCGGGTCTGGGAGCCGCTGGTGAGCGCATTCCATAGCGGGCAGGCTTTCCATTTCATGACCCAGATCAGCAGTGGCGACGTCGTGGTGGTGGACTATTACAATCTCAACAATAACGGGTTTGGAGCGCTCTTCCGTCTGCCCATCTCACCGCCTCCCGGCCAGCCCCGGTTCTATTCGGCTTTCCAGACCAACACGCCGCCGCTCGATCAAACCGTTGGTGCCGGGTACAGCTATCCTTTCACGATCCCATTCCAACCGCGCGGGATGTACGCGCTGACTCCGTTTACACATCCTCAGGATGAGGCGGCTCCAATAGGAGCCAACGGGGTTCGCGTGGGAAAATTTACCCACCCGAGCGGCGCGCCGAACAACGATCTACTGGTGGTGTGGTCGCCGGGTCCGGCGAATAATCAAAGCCGCCCATCGCCCCTGCCTTACTATGACGCGGGTTTGTATCTCATACCGGGATGCATCACCCTGACCAACCCTTCGCAACTTGTGCTCATTAAGAATGACCCGAAATACAACGAAGCCTGGCCGCGCGCCGTGGTGCCGTGGAAAGCCATTCACGGCACGGACGAACCGGCTTCGTTGCCCTGGTTGCCAAACGACGGCACCGCTCATCCTGATCTGCCTCCTGGCACTCCATACGGCATCGTCGGTACCAGCAGTTTTTACAAGCGCGAAAGTTTTCCTGGCGATGTGCCGCCGTGGGCTGACTTTTTCAACGGGTTAGACGCTTTCAACACCTCCGAAAACGGCCAAAGCAGCAATTGGGATTATCAGGGCGGCGATGACGGCCGCTACGACAACACCAATATTTATGCGGTCCGGCTTGTGGCGATGGAACCCAATTCCCACCGCAGCTATGGTCCAAATTCCGGCGGCCCCTACAACGACGGCAACTTTTTCGTCAGCCACGCCCGGGAACGGCTGCGGATTCTCGGCGAGATCCCGTTACGCAAATTTGACACGAACGGCGCGCCGGTTTTGGATGCGGAAGGCAATCCTGACACCAGTTTTATGGCGAAGATTCCCGCCGACACACCCTTTACTTTCCAGATGCTCGACCGGGACGGGCTGGTCCTGGCGATGGCCCAAACCTGGCACCAGGTCCGTCCGGGCGAGGTGCGCAACAATTGCGGCGGCTGCCACGCTCACAGTCAACAGCCGCTGGCCATTGAAAACACCGTGGCCGGCCGGGCTGGGTACCAACCCATGGATCTAACCGCCATGGTGACGCTGCTTTCGAAGAATACGAATGGTGCGCCGGTTTTGAAAACCAACTCTCCCGGCGCCGTTAGTGTCGAATTCTTACGCGATATCCGTCCGCTGCTGCAGCGCAGTTGTGTGCCGTGTCACTCACAAACCAACCAGGCCGCCAATGCCCAACTGGTGCTGGACGACTACACGAATTACAACGGCCTGCCCGGAGATTACGAACGTCTGGCCGACGACACCGGCGCGCAGTGGGGTTACAAGCCCGTGATCAGCACCGGCGCATGGCGCCAAAGCAACGCGAGCCGTTACGTGCGCATGTTTCAAAGCCGGCGCAGCCTGCTGGCGTGGAAAATTTTCGGCCGCCGGCTCGACGGCTGGAGCAACAGCGATCATCCCACGGAAAGCATTCCTGGTGACCCCTCAACGCTGCCCACCGGGATCGACCCGAACACAGCCGACCTTGATTACACCGGCACGATCATGCCGCCCCCCGGTAGCCAGGTGCCTTCGCTGGGCGAGGACGAGAAAATCACGATTGCGCGCTGGATTGATTTGGGCTGTCCGATTAACACGGGGAGCGGTTCGGACGCCAATTATGGCTGGTTCCTTGATGAGGTCCGGCCGACCGTGACCATCAGCAGTCCCCGTCAGAACCAAAACGTCGTGCCCTTGACCGAGTTAAGAGTTGGGGTTGCCGACGCGGATTCGGGGCTGAATCCGGCGACGCTTTCAATCCGTGCTGACTTCTCCGTTAATGGTGCGCCGGTCGGGACTGAACTGGCCGGCCAAGGCAAGTTCGTTGGGCCCGGGATTTTTTCGATTCCTTTAAATCCGCCCATTTCCAATCTTGCAACTCAGCATGTGACGGCCTGGATTGCCGATCGGCAAGGCAATACCAACGTGGTCAAGTTCCGCTTCTGGGTCGATCCAAGTTTTCATATTCTCTCGCTGGACACCTCTTCTCTGGCCACCGGGACCCTGACCGCGCGCGTCGAGAACCCCAGCGGCAGCACGAATCATGTAGTGCTTTTTTCCTCCGACCCATCCTCCCCGCTTGCTCAATGGAGTAGCCTGCGAATTCTCTCTGCCCAGGATGAAGCTTCGCAGGTCCGTGCGTTTCAGGTTCAGCTCCCCAGAAACAGGCCAAGCCAGATCTTTTTGCGGGTCCAAAGGTTTTAGCCTGGGTAGGGATGGCGCGCTGAGACTGTCTCAAAACTTCTTGAAGGAATTTTTGAACGTACCGCCGGCAAAAGGATCGGATCACCATGGTTCAACCGATAGCTCCCGATTACGGCCAACAGTTCCTGCTT
>DASRFK010000244.1:0-13835 GCA_035651635.1 Verrucomicrobiia bacterium
TTCCTTTTCTTTGGGCTTTTCCTCGGGTTCATCTTCCTCGCTCTCGACCTCGGTGGTGCCGACGGCGTCGACGGTGCCGAGGGCGCCGAGGCGGCGTTGGCGCAAGGCCCCTTCGCGTTCCAACTGGGCCTGAGCCTGAACGGTGAAGCGGGTCCAGGGGATGGCCTCGAGGCGGGTCTTGGGGATGGGTTTACCGGTTAATTCACAAATCCCGTAGGTATTCTTTTCGATGCGCTTGAGCGCCTCTTCGATTTCGTAAATGGCGTCCTGGTCGGAGGACAACAGGCTCAGCGCGAAATCGCGGTCGAAATTATCGGTGCCGGAATCCGCCATGTGCAGGCTGTAACCGGCCATTTCCTGGGCGGATTCCTTGGCCAATCCATTCATCTGGCGCACGAGCTGGTCCCGCAGCTCGATCAACCGATGGTAAAACTTGGACCATTCGGCTTTAATTTTAACTTCGCCGTTCTTCCTGACTCGCACCTCGTTCCCGCCGACGGGCCGGCCGAGGATGGACGCCGCAGTAGCGGAGGCATGGGGTTTGTTGGCCGCCGGGCTCTTCTTGGTTGGCTCTTTTTTCTTCGTTGTCACAGCACAAAACTACCAGATTCTCAGACTATTACGTTCTCGCCAGGAGCAACACTCCCTTTTGAGAGTGCGCGAATGTAGCAAAGGAAACTAAATATACCATACTAAATTTCAAAAAATTTTGTCCGGGGTGAAGCACCCGCAATCCCTTGGTAAAACAGCGTAAGCGATAGGAAGTTCCGCCTCCCGAGAGCCCTGCTCTGCTGTTCGGCGGGGCTTCTCAGCCCTTTTCGATACACGCGTAAGCGTTGTGATTGTGAATGCTTTCGTGGTTCTCCGCTTCCACCTTGTACCAGGTCACATCCGGATGCGCGTTCAGCTTGAGGGCCACGTTTCGCACGAGGTCTTCCACAAAGACCGGGTTTTCATACGCCCGCTCAGTGACCGCCTTTTCATCCTGCCTTTTGAGCAGCCCATAGAGTTCGGAGCTAGCCGAGCTTTCGATAATCGCGATCAAGTCCTCAATCCAGACCGCCTTGCGCGAGCGGATCTGCACCGTAACCTCGCCGCGTTGATTGTGAGCCCCGTAAGCCGCAATGGCTTTCGAGCAGGGGCACAAGGTTGTCACCATTGCCTTGACGGTGAGTACGAAGTCGATCTCCCGGCGCGAGGCGGTGGCGTCGAATCGGGCGACATAATCCATCACGCTCTCTCCTCGGGTGACGGGAGCTTGTTTGACCATGAAGTAGGGGAATTCAATCTCAAGGTGGGACGTAGCGGCCGAGAACTTCTCCTGCATGGCCAACAGGATGTCCTCGATATTCTCAACGTGAATGACATTGCCGTGGGCATTGAGCACTTCGATGAAGCGGCTCATATGGGTTCCTTTGAACTCTTTGGGGAGATCCACGAACATGCCAATCAGCGCCACCGTATTTTGCACGCTGCGCTTTTTGTCTCTGACCGTAATGGGGAAGCGCAGGCCACGAACCCCGACTTTATCAATCCGCAGCTCGCGGTAATCGCGTTCGCTCTGCTTATCGTGCAGTGGGTGCATGGGAGTGAGGCCGGCTTTGGCGCCGCGGCCATTGCCGCGCGGACTTCTCGGCGAGGCTGGCTTGCGGGGCGCCTGGCGCGACCCTATCGATTCATTCTCAACCGGCTTAAACACAGCCTTAAAACGTAGCAGGGAACACTGGGATTGCAAATTAGGCTTTCTGCTTAGTGATGCTTATGCTATCGCTTCGTCGCATGAGGAGATCCGTTCGAGGCCAATGCGGGCGAATCGTTGCGGTTGCGCTCCTTTTGGCCCTGTGTGCGCGCGGCGAAGTGTTTCGAATCGCCACCTTTAATTTGGAGAATTATTTGGATAGCGCCGCCGGAACCCGCCCGGCCAAATCCAAAGAATCCAAAGCCAAAATCCGGGAAAGCATCCTGGCGCTGCGGCCGGACGTCCTGGCCGTGGAAGAGCTGGGCAGCGCCAGTGCGCTGCTGGAATTGCGCGACTCGTTGCGGGAGGCGGGCTTGGACCTCGAACACTGGCAACTCCTGGTTGCGGGCGAAGCGGATATTCACGTGGGTCTGTTGAGCCGGTTTCCCTTCAGTGCGAGCAGGCCCCACACCAACGAGACCTTTTTGCTGGACGGACGCCGCTTTCATGTCAGCCGTGGCTTTGCGGAGGTCGATATCCAGGTCAATCCGGCGTACCGCTTTACGCTCATCGCCGCCCATTTGAAATCCAAACGCGCGTCAGCCCTCGCCGACGAGGCGCAGATCCGCTTGGAAGAAGCCAGATTATTGCGGGAGAAAATCGACTCGGTACTGACGGCCAATCCCAACGCGAACCTGGTTGTGCTGGGGGATTTCAATGATACCAAAGACTCGGAATCGACTAAAGCAATCCTCGGGCGAGGTAAAACTCGGTTGGTGGATACCCGGCCGGCGGAAAAGAACGGGGATGGTTCTCATGAAGGTGCCGAGCAGGAGAACCGCACGATCACCTGGACCCACTATTACGCCAAGGAGGACAGCTATCGCCGGATTGATTTCATACTGTTGAGCCGGGGCATGGCGCAGGAGTGGCTGGCGGAGGGAACCTATGTGCTGGCACTGCCTAATTGGGGGGTGGCTTCGGACCATCGACCGGTCGTTGCGGCATTCGAAGCGCAGGACAAATAGACGGCTTCAGGGACAATCGCGTCGCAGCAAGCCTGGGGCTTTCTTTCGGTGCCCCTTTTGGACCCAAGCCAGGCCCGTCGCGGCTCCCACGAAGAAGGCAAGCCCCAAAAAGCCCAAAGGCCGTGGGTCGGGGGCATCGGCTCGAGTTTGGAGCGGCCGCTTTGGCGGACAGTTGCGGCGGATGGTTGCGCCGCCGGGCGGCCGCCTCGATTTGTTCCTGGCGCGGCATACCCTGTTCGGCTCGCTCGAAGTCGGTGATCCGCACGGCGTATTTGCTTGGCTCGAATCGCGCGCCGCGGTATCGGGCATATACCTGGGTGAACTCGGCGCCAAAATAAAGGATCACCGAAGCATAATAGATGTAGAGCAAAATTACCACGAACGCACTGCCCGCCCCGTAGGCGGAGGTGGTTGCTTCCCGGGCCAGGTAGACACCCAGAAGGAATTTGCCAACGGTGAAGAGAAAGGCCGTGCCCACCGCGCCGATACCGACATCTCGCCACCGGATTTTCACGTCCGGCAGAACCTTGAAAATCATCGCAAACAGAAGAGAAATGACGGCGAAATTCATCGCGTCATTTAAAAAGGGCACCAGCCACGCCGGCAGGGCGACCTTCGCGCCAATATAGCCGGCGAAAGCGACCACGAAGGCCGACAGAGCCATTGAGACCAGCAGGACAAACCCCACCCCCAATACCATGGCCATTGAGAAGAAGCGGTCGCGGATGAAAGCCCCAATATTCTTGCCCGGCTTTGGAGTCACTCCCCAAATGGTGTTGAGCGAGTCCTGGAGCTGGCCAAAAGCACCGGTAGCGCCAATGACCAGCGCGGCGGCCCCCAGCACCGTGGCCCAGATACTGCCGCCGGTGTGCCGAGCGCTCATCATCGAGCTGATCATGCTGGCCGACTTTTCGCCAACATAAGACCGCATTTGCTGGACCACTTCCCGACGAACCGCATCCTCGCCAAATACAACGCCCGCCAGGCCAACCGTCAAGACCAGCAGCGGTCCGATGGAGAAGATGGCGTAGTAAGCTGTAGCCGCTGCCAAACGCATGGCACGGTCCTGCAAAAACTCGTTGACAGTTTCCTTGGTTGTCGCCTCAAGGAACTTCCAGTTAACGCTCATTTTTCTTCCAGTCTCGCGCTCAATACCCGGTCGTGCCAGTTGCGCCAGTACCCTCATTCGCAGCGCGGCGTTGCTCAACCCGGTTGTCGCCCTCGGTTTTATCAGGTAATCCCCCTAGCCAAAGTTCAAAGGAAGGTCATTGAAAAAGACGGTCTGGATGCGAAAGTTCATTAAGGAATTCAGGGAGGCTGGTTGAATCTGCCAATGCCAACCGCAAAACGGAGACGAGCAATATATGGAAACATCAGTATCGCCGCAAACCTCGATCATGGGTTTAGTCCGCAATCTGGCGGAGGATACGAAGAAACTGCTGCGCCAGGAGATTGAACTGGCCAAGGCGGAGCTTTCGGAAAAGCTTGCTTCTTTTGGACGCAACACCATATCGGTTGCGGTTGGAGGTTTCGTCGCCTACGCCGGGTTCATCGTGTTGTTAATGGGGTTGGGTTGGCTTGTGGCCTGGGCTTTACAGCAGGCGGGTCTGCAACCTGTGCTGGCAGGTTTTATCGGTTTAGCAGGCGTGGGGGTCCTGGTCGCGGCTGTTGGAGCGGCCCTCCTGATGGCCGGCGTAAAAGCATTCTCAAAGGAATCGCTGGCCCCGCAGCGGACGATCCACACGCTTCAACGGCTCAAAAAAACCGAACCGCAAGTGGAAGCCAAAACCGAGCCGGCACCCAAACGATCGAGCGAGGAGATGCAAGTCCGAGTCCTGGCGACTGAAGACCACATGGCCGAGGTGGTGGGGCAACTGGGACGGCGCTTGACACCGCGCGAGATCAACGAGCGCGTCAAAAACAGGATCCACGAAAAACCGTATCATACTGGGTTCCTGGCCATGGCGGCGGGTGTTCTCAGCGGCCTTTTCATTACTCGCGTGGCGCGGCGCTCGTAATCCGTCAGTGGCGGCGGGGCCTTGGGGTCAGTGCGACACTTTCCGGGGTTGGGGGTGGGAAAAAGTGCGAACTGACCCCAAGGCCCCGCCGTCACTGACCCGTTACCGGCGCTCGCTAAAATTCGCTCGTAAATTCGTGTTGATTTCAAGCCCCGCCCCCGGCAACTTGTTCATCCATGTGTCGGGGCGTAGCGTAGCCTGGCTAGCGCGCTTGTTTCGGGTACAAGAGGTCGTGAGTTCGAATCTCACCGCCCCGACCATTTTCTACCTCAACTAAGTCATCCCGGATACATCTCAACTACGGCAAAGGGATCGTTCGGTAAAACTGAGCGGGCTGAGTCACCGCGGCATGATCGGTGAATTCACCCGTGCCGTCCGGCAGCATGACAGTGGTTAGCTCCGACCAATTCAGCAGGTCGGATGAGCTCTGGACTGAAACGACCTGCCCCGGCTGGCCCATCAAGGTCAGGTGCATCCCCGTGGACGGCGCGAAAACAGGTCCGTTCAGCCGGGGTGGTGCCACCGGCACGCTTTCCATAATAGTGCCGGTATCGCCAACCGCGATGAACCGCCCGTCGGCGAAAATAACCGAGCGCAGTGCATTGACGGTGGCCGAATTGCGCGCGTTCCAAGTCTTCCCATCCGACGAACTCAGGGTCCAGCCACTATCTCCGACGGCAACGAACTCGTGATTTCCCCACGCGACACTATAAAGGGAATTTGCAATGAGCGGCGTGTTGGTTTGAACAGTCCAATTATTGCCATCGATCGAGGTCACGATGGCACCCGAATCGCCGACGGCAACAAATGGTCCGGCTGGGCCTCCGGAGCAAATACCCGACAAATTGTAAGTCGTGGTTGAATCGCGCGCGTCCCAGGTAATTCCGTTGAATGAGCGGACGATTACGCCGCCATCACCGACCGCGACGAATTCGTTCGTAGCGAACGTCACGCCTCTCAAGGCCTGGGTCGCCCCCGTGTTGTAAGGTGTCCAATGAATTGCGTCCGAGGAGATAAATACTTTGCCTCCATCACCGGTCGCCACGAAAAGATCCGCCCCCGAAGGCCTTCCGTAAGTGACACAGTACAGGCTGATGGAAGTGCCGGCCTGCGGGGTCCAAACCATACCATCGGTCGAAGTAAAGATGTTGCCGGAATAATCAACGGCGACGAACAAGCCCTTGCCCCAGGTGAGAGACTGAACATTTGCCGCCAGGCCGGTTCCCCCCGCCTTCCAACTCACACCATCAGAAGAAACGAAGCTGCTCGCCGAGTCCGCACCCGCCGTGACAAGGGTCCCAGGACCGGTGCCGATGGCATTGAGATTGTCCGTTCCGGCGCCCGAAACAAGAGACCAATCGATGCCCCCTGGCACGGAGGTCAAAGCACCCTGGGAGGCGCTGAGACTTGAGCCGCCGGTGCCGACTGCCACGAATTGGCTGCCGGCAAACTGGATGGCCCGTAAACTCGCGTCAGAGGGGGTTTGGAATTGACTCCAATTGGTGCCATTGCGCGAAATGAACGCCGTGCCGTTATCTCCGGCCGCCACAAAAATACCGCCCCCATAAGTAATGCCCCAGAGCGAGATGCCGGTCGCCGCCTGTTCAACCCAGTTCGCCCCATCAGTCGAGGAGTAGAGGTTGCCATAATAATCCGAGGCTACGAAGGTGCCATTGCCCGCCGCCAATCCATAAATGTAGCTTCCCAATCCGCTGCCAGCTTGCGTCCAACTGATACCGTCACTGGAAATCAGGCTCACGGCGGAATTATCACCGCTGGCGATGAACTTGCCGTTCGCCCAAATGACCGTGTCCAAGTTGTCGTCGGTGCCGGAATCAGCGATCGTCCAGATGGAACCGTTGGGTGAGGTGATGATGGTTCCACCCTGGCCAACCGCGACGAAACGCCCGCTGCCGAAAGCTACGGCGGAAAGGTTCGTGACGGTGACTCCGGAGCTGACGGAATTCCAATTGACGCCGTCGGAGGATGAGACGACCCAGCCGTTCTCGCCTACACCCACGAACCCAATATTGCCATAGGCGACTCCGAAGAGAGAATTTGGGGTGCTGACGTAATTGGCCGGCGCGCTCCAGGCGCCTCCGTCGACTGACACGACAATTGTGCCGCTGTCACCCACTGCCACGTATTTGCCTGCACCGTAAGCCAGCGCATGCAGATCGTAATCGGTTCCCGTGCCATTTACTGTCCATGGCGCGCTTACGATCGTTCCATCATTGCCGACGGCTAACAGAAGCCCCCCGGCTGCGGTCACGCCCCGAAGCGGGGAGGCTCCTCCGTTATTGGCCACGGCGCTAAGCGTGCTCCAATTGAGCCCGTCAATCGAGTTCAGGATGTTGCCGGCGGAGTCGAGCCCCACAAATTCACCATTGCCGAAGGAGATCGAAACCAATCCGGCCGTGCCGGGCGGATAATTGGGCCTGACTGGCGTCCAGGTCATCGCATCCTGGGAGAGCAGGATAGTCCCTTGATCGGCCAGGGTGGCGAACGTTCCATTGCCGAAGGCAACCCCGGCAAGGTCATTGGTCCGGCTCAAGAGCCGACGCGACCAGTCTGTGCCATTGGTTGAACTCAGCACCAGGCCTCCTTGCCCGACGGCGACAAATACGCCATTCCCGGCAGCCACTCCGGACAAAGAACTGGTGGTGCCGGACACAACCGGATTCCAGGTCAACCCGTCGGTCGAGAATAGAATCGTTCCATTTTCGCCCACGATCACATTTTGGTCGCCGGGCGCACTGGCGACGCCGGTTAATTGGCCGGTGGCTTGCGACACGACATGTTTCCAGATTAGGCCATTAGTTGAGGCAAGGATTTCTCCCAAACTGCCCACGGCCAAAAAACTGCCGTGAGCGGTGGCGGCGATCGCGGCGAGATTGGCCGCGGTGGCTGAATTGCCGGAGGAAAGGGCGATGAATGATCCGGACGTCAGGATCGAGGGGGGTCCGCCTCCGGTGAGTGGTCCGCCGACGGCCACAAAGAGCCCATTGGCGTAGGTCACGCCGTAAAACTCGATCGTATTACCCGCAAACGGAGTAAAACATTCAAGCCAATCGAGAGCGTTGGTCGAATCGATCATGGAATTACTCCCCACCACCACAAAAGCGCCGTTGCCATAGGCGCTCGCGCGATAAGGCAGGCCATTATGAATCGTCGGGATGGGCGAAGCATGGCTGGGAGTCCAACTGATCCCGTTGCTCGAACTGAAAATCGCGCTATCCCCATAATCGCCACAAATAACAAACTTGCCCTGGCCATAACCGATGCCGTTCATCCAGTGGAGCGTGCCAGTCGTGTGAGAGGTCCAAACGATCCCGTCCGGCGAGGTCAGGACCCGGTCCTTGTATAAGAGGGCGGTGAACAGCCCGTTTCCGAAAGCTACGCTTTCAACGCCAATCCTGACTCCATTGGCAATGTAGGCCGGGGCCGCCAGGTGCACGGACCAATTCGTGCCATCGGCTGAGGTGTAAGAAAAATTGTTGGTACCGTCGAACCCCATGGCCACAAAGACGCCGTTGCCAAAAGCTACTCCATTCATGTAGCCGGCTAGTGCCTGTTGGAAACCCACCCAATGAATACCGTCGGGCGACGTCACCAGGATGGCCGGGCCCTGGCCGGCATTGTTGAGGTAATTCTCGTTGCCCGCGGCGACGAATTGCTTGTTGCCGTAGGCGATGGCCGTCAAGTCGTTGGTGGTGAGAGTGGGCGAGGCGTTTAGGGTAGAGGTGGATGAAGGGATCGCGACCCAGTTCGTCCCGTCCGCGGATCGAGCAACTATGGTATCCCCCACCCCAACAAAAAGCCCGTTGCCGTAAGTTACGGCGCGCAACGAACTGCCATCGGACGGAAGCCCGGCGGTTTGCCGGCTCCAGGTGTTGATGGAGTCGGCCTGGCAGAACAACGCTGACAAGGCCCAGAAAAAAAGAATGGTCAGCCGAACTTTCGCGGAAATCTTGAAAGGTGTCATACACCCTGTTCAGACCCGTTTGAAGCCAGAGGTTACAAGGCTTTTGCGCGGAACTCGAAAGCTCGGAGCCGCGAACCCTGGCGTTTACCAGTTCAATCCCAGAGCGGCCAACTCTTTGCGAATACGGGCCAAATGCCAGATTTGGGGCGGGGCGCTCACTCGGGTCAGGGCTAATTCAGATTCATCGTGATTGAACGCCAAGGCAATGATCTCGTTATCCGGAGCGGGTTGGAGCTCAGCCAACACTTTGCCGGTGTCGACCGAAATCAAATGCACGTCTCTGGTCGTGCTGGCCAGGGCGAGGACCTTGCCGTCCCGCGAAAAAGCCATCGGTCCGGGCAAATCGCCATTGACTGTGCGTGCGATGGCATACGCCGGCCGCCAATCGCCTGTTCGCCAAAAGCGATACTCGGCTCCTGTGCTGGTGACCAGCCAGCGGCCATCGGGACTGAATGCGACATTGGGCATGGTCTCCGTTGGCAATTCCGTTTCCTGTTGCCCGGTCGCCGTGCTCCAGATTCTGACATTCGGATTATGCCAGCCGCCGGTGGCTGCCCAGCGCCCCTCCGGGCTGACCGATACAAATTTCATCCACGGTTGCGAGCCAGTGACGGCTTGCAGGCGGCCCCGAGTCATTTCGAAAAGATAGCAACGATCTTTGAAGACGACTGCTGCGACCCGGCCGTCCAGGGAGGCTCCGCTGCGCTCGGGCAATCGATCGGGCTGGAACCCCGAGAAGAACTCGGGCGGGCATTGAGCCTTGAGACCGGCCGGCACCTCAGGACGGAAGCCTGCCGGGCCGCTGCCCTCTTGCCACGGGTTGGTCTGGCTGATGAACAATCGATAAAACCCTTGCGGCGTCCAGCCGAACAGTCCCTCCGCAGCGGGCAGCGGGAGTAGACTGTCGGACGGGAAACTGTCCCAGCGCTTGAGGAGTTGACCGGAGGCGGTGCCCCAAAGAGAAAGCGAGTTGTCCTCGCTAACGGCCAGCCAATCCCCGCCATTTCCAAAAAGAAGCCCACAGCCGGCATGCGCGCGCTGTTGATAACCCGGCGGTGCCAAATCCACACTCACGCCATTGGTCAGGATTTCGAACAGATCAACGCGGGATTCCGACCAGGAATAGACCGCGAGCCGCCGCCCGTCGGGCGAAAAGTCGATTCGCTCCGGCCCAGCCCGGACGGTGATCAGGTTCTTCAAGGTGGCGCAATCCCAAAGCCGCAGCGTACCGTCCCAACTATCCGAAGCCAGCAAGGTCCCGTCGGGACTGAAGCGCAAATCGGTAACATCGCCCAAGTGGCCTTCCAGCACGGCCACCTCCTTGCCGGAGGGAACATCCAGGATGTGAATGAGCGGTTCATCACCTCCTTCCGCCAGGCGCGAACCATCCGGCTGCCAATCCAGCGAGAGCGGCTGTCGCCCAAAAGCAAATCGGCCGCTCACCTTCGCGGATAAGCAATCAATAACGATTATTTCTTTATCACCGATGCCTGCCAGGAATTTCCCATTCGGATTCCAACATAAACGAATCAAAGTTGCCGGCAGCTCGATCTTGCGCGATTCGCCGGCCTTGCCAAGGGGAACGATAACCAACCGGGCGTCCTCCGTAACGTAGGCGACATACTCTTCGTCGGGACTCAACGCGGTTCCTTCAGGCTTTTCCCGGTGCTCCCACACGAAACGAGCTCTTTCCACGTCCCAAACCCGGACTGAACCGTCGACAGACCCCAACAGCAGCCGGCGGCCACCAGAGCCGAATGTGGCGACCTCAATTGGCGAGCTCAATTTGGGCAATCTCCCCAGCTCGCCGCCATCGGACAGGCGCCGGATTGAAATGCTTCCGTCGGCCTCGGCAAGGAGGTAACGGTTATTGCATAAATCTACGGCGATACGGTCTGTTTTCTTCCTGGCGCCCGGAGGGCCGGCGATGGGATATAAGTCCGGCAAAGCCAGTGCCGCAATGGCTTCGTTTCTGAGTTCAACCGAGGGATGAATCGCAACGGCATTGGTAATGGCGCGCAAGCTTTCAACTCGCCGCCCGGAACGGCCGCTCCAGCGCCGGGCGCGAGCTTGTTCGAGGTAACTGTCCCATAGGCGCGACACGGCTGTATGCTCGGCAGTGACCGCGGCCTGGCGGGCGCGTTCGATCCGAAAAGCGGAAGCGAGCGACACCCACAGCACCAGGAACAACAACGCCAGAACCGCAGCACTCAGGCTGGCCAAAACCGGGTTGCGCTTGCCCCAACGCGCTAAAGTCTCGAAGCGAGTCGCCGGTCGCGCCAGTATCGTGTCGCCCCGGCGCCAGCTCTCCAGTTCGAGCGCCAGCGCGCGAGCCGATGTGTAGCGGCGCGCGGGATCCTTTTCCAGGCACTTCAAGGTGATCGCCGCGAGATCCCGATCGACCTGCTGGTTCAGCTGGTCGAGAGGAGGCGGGTCCTCTTGAACGACGCGGCGCATCGTTTCCAGCGCCGTGGCACCCTGAAAGGCAGGGCGCCCGGCGAGCAAATGGTAAAGGATTGCCCCCAGGCTGTAGATATCGGCTGCGGTGGTGACCTGGTCGGCCTCGCCCGAGGCTTGTTCCGGGGCCATGTAGGCGGGCGTCCCGAGAACCGTTCCGCTTTGGGTTAGCAAACTTTCATCGGCCACAAGTTTGGCCAGTCCAAAATCCGTGACGTGCGGTTCGTCTTGCGCATCAAAGAGAATATTTCCGGGTTTAAGATCGCGGTGAAGAATCCCACGTTCGTGGGCATGCTGGACTGCCCGGGTGATGGTCGAGGCCAGCCGCGCGATAGCCTGCTGACGTTCCAGGCTGCCAGGTGCCTGCCCAGCTCCGCTGCGGCGCGCCCGTTCTACGGACGGCACCAAACTAAAATCGTCGAGACGCGCTCGAAGATCCCCGCCTTCGAAGAGCTCCATGCTGAAGAAGTGCCGGCCCTGGTGTTCCCCAATTTCATAGATGGGCACGATATTGGGATGGCTTAATTTGGCCGCGGCCTCTGCCTCGATGTGAAAACGCGCGATAAACCCCTTTGAGGCCAGCGGGCCATCCAGAACCATTTTTAGTGCCACCAGGCGGTTCAGACTGAGCTGGCGCGCGCGATAAACCACCCCCATTCCGCCACGGGCGATTTCCTCAAGCAATTCGTAATCGGCAAAGTAGCGGCAGGGCAACCCGGACGGCAATGAGGGAGCGGCCGCAAGGAGCCTGTGGGAATATTGGGGAGCGGCAGGCAATCCCAGACCCAGCAGGCAGGCCGGGCAATGGCCGCCCAAAATGTCCGTCCTCAGCGGAACGCCGCAGCGCACACATTTGGAGATGGCCGTCATGGTCCTGCTCTTTCAGACCTTTTTTCGCGGGATCGTTACAGTTAAGCTTAAATTTCGCGGCCACCACGGCCAATCACCTCGATGAGGTACCTCAGTTCCTGGTCCACCTCTTCAGGGCTGGCAACAGTCTTGCCGATTTCTTCTCGCACCAGTTCGCCATAACGGGCGCGCAAACGATGGACCGCGACTTTGACCGCTCCCTCGCTCATGTCCAGCCGACTGCCAACCTGCGCATAAGTGAGATCTGCCCGGTCAGCGCTGAGGAAGGGTTGCAGCGCCTCCAGGAGAGCCGAGCGGTCGGCGGCGGCGAATTCCTGGCGCAGCCGTCGCAAGGCCTGCTCAATGAGAGTCAGCGCCCAGCGCCGTTCATACAGGTGTTCGGCGGTCAATCCCGCGAACGGCTCCATTTGATAACACTCCTCTGCGCCGCGCTCATCCAATGAAAGAATCAGGTGGCCGCCTCCTCGTTTCAGCCGGTGTGAATCCCTCCAATGCTTGGCCAGAAAATGTTCCATCGCCGCCAGCAGGAAACTGCGAAACTTCCCTTTTTGCCGATCGATCGAGCGCAGGTAATTCTTTTCCAATAATCGGCAAAAGAATTCCTGGGTCAGATCCTGGGCATCATCCGGGCCATAACCCTGCCGCCGCACGTAAACATAAAGTGGGTACCAATAAGTCTCACAAAGCCACGCCAACGCCCGCTGGCCGGCTGAGGACTCCGCTTCCCCGGCGCTCAGGACCACGCTCCAATGCGTTGTGGTGAAAGCCGCGTTGGTTTGTTTCTTTTCGGGATCCTCGCGGTCGTTCACTGCTCGAAAGAATCGCCCGCTTTGCCGCCTGCGGAGGGCTGAACTGGCCGCATACCCAGATCAAACGGAATCGATAGTACGAGGACGGCGGGCATGAAACTATTCAATCATACTCGCAAAGAAGGTCAAGACGGCGCAGCCTTGCAATCGCACCGCTTGCGCCGGCGTTGCGCGACGCCCTTCGCTCACCAGGAAAAGCCTTGGTGCATTGCGCCGGCTTTTTGGGCAGCATCGCCGAGCAACATCACCTGGTGGTCTCGAATGCTCGGCTTAACCCGCTCGGATGCCTCGAAGATTGGCTGCTTGCTTCTACCAATAGCAATTGGCGGTGGAACCATGGTCCAGCCCAGCGCCGCCTTAGCCGACCAGGTGGCCACTTTTTCCAGCGGCGGCACGGGTTGGCAGTTGGGCACCATGGCCGTCGGGAATCTCGATTCTTCCCCCGATCTGGAAATCGTCGTGCCGTACCGTGATTCGACGGGTCGCTGGTTTTTGGATGCATTCAAATATACCGGGCAGCGATTGCCCGGGTTTCCTTATGCAGCTGGAGGCGATCCGATCAACGTCTCACCCACCCTGTTCGACTTGGATGGGGACGGACGCCAGGAAATTCTTTTCACGCGCGCCAATCATGTGATCGCCTTGCACGGTGACGGTTCGGTCATGTGGTCCAACACGGTCGAGTCCAGTTCCTACATTCCAACGGGTGGTTACCAAACCGTGACCAACGGTTTTTATTGGTGGCCGGGTGGCGCGTGGTTGCCCCAATTGCCCGCGGTGGCCGCATTTTACTCGGAGGTCTCCCCGCTCCAGGTAATTGATCTTAACGGAAGCGGCCATTACGAGGTAATCAGCGCGTGGAAAATCCGCAGCGACCCGCTCTTGGGCGGTCAGGATTATAATCCATTTATCTTGCCGATTTTTGGGGTCGGCGAGTGGGGCACTCTGGGCGAAAACTGGTCGGGCGGCGTCGTGAGCTTTGCGGCGAGC
>DASRFK010000245.1:0-15972 GCA_035651635.1 Verrucomicrobiia bacterium
ACCGTTGGCCGGGACGCACGGTCATCAAACTTACCGTACAGGGCTGATTGTGAGCGTATTGTTTGAACGACCCCCACGGGCGCTCGACGTACCCGACCTCCGGTTTTTTTGAAGGGATCTTCTCAGTCAGGTTTTGATTCATAAAAGCGAATTGAACTGGAGACACTCAGCCGCATTCTGCAGGCACTGTTTTGCAATCCTCAAGGGCCGCTCGTCAGACTGGCCCGGTCCACCAGCACAGGGCGGCCGTCCTGCTCCAGCAGGGCCATCCGGAAATTGCGCTGAGCGACGGTTCGGTAGTCGTGGCCGGCGCGGGCAGGGTAAACCCCGAGATATACGAGTGGGCTATTGCCGATGTTCATGGTGCGGTGGACCGTATGGCCGGGTACATAGACTGCCTGGTTCGGTAACAACGGTAGCGCCCGGCTTTCTCCGGAAGCTTCGTCTTCGAGCAGCATCATGCCTTGGCCTGAAAGCCCTAAATAGATTTCGGCTGCCTCGCGCCATTCATGCAAATGGCCTTTGGTCATGAAATACTCACGGCCAACCCGGCCGGGCATGATTCTGCCGAGCCCATAGTGAAGATCGCCTGGCCCATGAGCCGGCTCCACGCTGGCCACCGCGTAAATCAGCGGGTCAGAGGCTGCCAGTGCTTTGACGTAAGCGGCGTCATCGACGTAGCAGCCGCGCATGTCGCTCAATCGCCGCTGGACAGGTTTGGCCCCTTCGATCAGACCGGTCCCTGAATCAAAACGGGAAAGCAGTTGGTCGAACATATGGTTAAGTACGCACGTAAGCCTTTATGGTGGCGCATCGGCCGCCAAGCGCGTCACCGCTGGGACGAATAGTATAAGGCCCAACCCGGGCCGGAACAATGAACGTCTCGGCGTAATGGATCGGAAATGCCTCAAACGCGCGCTCCGGGCTCTCGACGATGGCCTCCCGCCCTTCAATAAGGTTGAGCACGTTAACGCCCCCGTTGGTGTCGTGGGCCGCGGCTTTATGGAACCAATGGCGGCGGGTCTCAATGAATTCCCGCTCGTGCAGACCGGTGCGCTCCTCGGTCCAACCGTCGCCCTGGCCCAGCTTCTCGACCTGGTTGATCAAGTTGCGCTGCGTCCATGCGGTCGTTCGGTCCCACTGGATGTTGGCCGCGCCGTGCTCCAGGTGAATCGGACGAGGTTTGCCATCCAGTCCCAAACGGCCCCAATCCCACATTTTGAAGGTGAAAATGTAGGGCGTGGCGCTAATCTCGAGGACCATCGAGTTGGCTCCGGAGCAATGCACGGTGCCTGCCGGGATTAAAAAGTGGTCGTGTTTCCGGGCCGGCCACCGATTGGCGTATCGTTCCGCGAGGAAATGACCTTCGCCGGACTGGGCCGCGCGCAAATCCTGCAGCATCGCCTCGGGTTGAACATCTTCCTGCAGCCCAAGATAGACGGCGGCGTCAGGCCCCGCGTCCAAAAGGTAGTAGCTCTCATCCTGGGTATAATGCATTCCAAAGTGTTGCTGAATGTACTCCGTCAAGGGGTGGACCTGGAACGAAAGATTGCCCCCTCCCATCGTGTCGAGGAAATCAAAACGAATGGGGAACTCGTCTCCGAACCGCGCATGCACCGCCTCCCCTAGCAAGGCGCGTGGCTGAGCAAATACCAGGTCAACCGAGGGTAGCTCAACTTGCGTTCGGCCAAATTGCAGCAACAGGCTGTTCTCTTCGGGCACGCAGTCGAAGCACCAACCGAAATTCTTCACGCCGCGGTCCAGGTCGCAAACCTCCTTCATCCACTGCCCGCCCCAGGGCGCTGGATCAAAAAAGGGCACTACCCGGAACGGCCGGGTTACGGCCTGTCGAAGCCCACGCCGCACGGCCTCCCCGTCCGCCAATTTTGGCGTTCGAGGATCATTGGTATCGAGCAGGAAGTCCCATTTCGAGATAAGCGCACGTTTCCACCGGTCGCAGACGCGCCAGTCCACGAAAAATGCGCGCTTGTACTTCAGGCTGGCCGCCAGTTGACGATTCTCGGCACCGAGGTTGCCGGACTCGTTTCGACGAAAGCGTTGCTGCGCTTCCCATCGAGCCAGGTCGGCGTAGACCAGCACATCGCCGGCGGCGATGAGGCTCGCGCCACAACCAACCACCAGAATCAATCCTCTCGGAACAGCTCGGATTTCGTTGCGGAAATTCTCCAATCTCAATTGGTCAAAAAATTGGGGCAAAGTCAGCCCGGACAGAAATCCGAAAACCGGGTCGTTGCCGCCCAGAAAAGGGGCCACGAGCGAGTCAATTTTGTCCCGGGGCAGCAAGGCGTCGGTGGTTCGGATAACTTTCGCTGCTGGCAGCCGGCGTGCCAGCTCGGTCGCGAGTACCAGTTCCTCCACGCCGGGGTAGCACTCAATGCTCAGGATTGTCTTTGGAGCAAGCTGCGCTACCCGTGCTGCCAAGCGCTCGGCGATCCCGTCCCATCCTTCCACGCAGGCGGTCGCCGGCCCTGGCACCTCGATCGCCGGGAATTTTTCGTAATTGGAATTGCTCACAGAACCTGTCACCAGCCATTCACGATGCCCAGCTTAACGCGCGTCGCTCCAAGATCAGGGGCCAGAACGCTCATGCCACCACTTTGGGTTCCCGGACCGCGGGCCGGCCGCGGCTCCAGATCGCTTCGATTTCCTCAAGGCTTCGGCCCTTGGTCTCGGGAATAAAAACCAGCACGAAAATGAACGAGAGAAAACTCACGACGGCGTAGGCGCCGAAAGTGAGAGCCGGTCCAATCCTCGGGCTGTCGTTAAGCATCGGAAAGGTTTGCGCCACCACGTAACAGGAAACCCACACGGTGAAGGCGGCAAGCGACATCGCCCGCCCGCGCAGGCGATTTGGGAAAATCTCCGAGCAGAATAGCCAGCCAATCGGGCCCATGGCCATCGCGAACGCGGCGATGAACAAAACCACACATACCAGCAGTCCCACTCCATTTTGCTGACTGCGAAACATCCACCCCACCAGAGCGAGGGCCACGGCTTGCACCGCGGTGCCGATCAGCAGCAATGGCCGGCGGCCCAACTTATCCACCAGCCCAATGGCCACAAACGTGAACACGAAATTAATGAGCCCAACCCAGACCGATGACGAAAAAGCCGCATTCCTGCCGGCCCCCGCGGCGACAAAGATCTTGGTCGAGTAGTACATAATGGCGTTAATGCCGCAAAATTGTGAAAACGCCATCAGGGCCACGGCCATCCCCAGCGGTTTGAGCAGTGTCCCCGTGAGCAATTCGGAAAAGCGGCCTTGCTCCGTGCTCAAGGCACGACGGATGCCACTTAATTCGGCCGCCGCATGCTCAGGTCCGCCGACCCGTTCCAGGATCGCGCGGGCTTGTTCCTCTCGTCCCTTTTGAGCGAGCCAACGAGGACTTTCGGGAACGGTCAAAAGCAATGCCATGAAGAGCACGGCCGGAAGGACCTCCATGCCCAACATCCAACGCCACCCCAGGGTCGTGTTCCACAGTTCGTCGCCGAAACCTTGAATTAATTTGTTGGCAAAGAGCGTCAGAAAAATCCCCGTGACGATTCCCAGTTGAAACAGCGAACCCAACCGGCCCCGCCACTGTTCGGGAGAGATCTCGGCGATGTAAACCGGGCAAATCATCGACGAAGCACCGATGCCCAACCCGCTCACGAACCGCGCGACGAGAAATTGATCGAAGGTCCTGGGAATAGCCGAAAACAAACCGGACAACGCATACAACAGCGCGCATAAAAGCAGCATGCGTTTGCGGCCGAACCGGTCGCTTAACAGTCCCGCAAACATGGCCCCCGGAATGCACCCAAGAATCGCGCTTGCTCCGGCCAGGCCTTCTTGCGCCGCCGACAGGTGCAGATCGGCCTTGAGGTAGGAAATGGCCCCGTTAATTACCGCCGTGTCGTAGCCGAACAAAAACCCGCCAATGGCGGTCACCCCGGTGGCGAACAGCACGAAACGATTTGCGGAGGTTGAGCGCGACACCGGCCTAATTCCTTTCGCGAAGCCGGAGCAAGTCAGAGTATCTCGCAGCGATAATCACGAGCTATAGCGGTGGGCGCCAATGTTGTCAATCTACCGCCGCGGCGGCGCCACGCTAGCTTCCTGGCCACTAGCTCGTCCTACCTCGACGCCCACGGGGTCCCTCCTACCAGCCTGGGCCGAAGGCCTAGGAGAAATCGCGCCCAGAACATTCATTTCCCAAGCGCCAAAGGCGCGCGGACGTCCGACCCAGGCTTTCGAAACCGGATTCCGATCCGCCTCAGTCCAAGGTGGGCGGGCCGCTGGCCCGCGCGATAAAAATTGTGACCGGCGGGACCTAGGCCTTCTGACTGTGCTGGTTTGAGGGGCGCCGTGGGCACCCTCGAAAACGCCGCCGCAGCAGTGGGGTTGGCCTGAGGGGGTATCCCTATCAGGCCCAACCGAAGGGTCCAATTTCCTTTATAATGGACATTATTCTTGCATACAGGAAACGGCGTGCCTATTTTACAGGAAAGCTTTCCGATAAACTAAAGGCTCTTCCGGGACAAAACTTATGAAAGCACTTGTGAAGAAGGAGCGAAAGCCGGGCCTGTGGCTCGAGGAAGTCCCTCGGCCAGAACTCGGCATTAACGACGTTCTGATCCACGTCGACCGGGCCGGCATTTGCGGCACGGACGTCCATATCTACAAATGGGATGAGTGGGCGCAAAAGACCATTCCAACACCCATGGTAATCGGCCATGAGTTTGTGGGCGAGGTCGCCGAGGTCGGGTCCAACGTAAAGGATTTCTTTCCGGGCGAAATCGTCAGCGCGGAAGGGCACGTGGTGTGCGGGCGTTGCCGAAATTGCCTGGCGGGACGCCGACATCTCTGCAAGGACACCCAAGGCATCGGGGTAAACCGGCCCGGGGCATTCGCGGAGTATATCTCCGTCCCAATGACCAATGTCTGGCACCACCGGAGCAATGTGGACCGAGACGTGGCGGCGATTTTCGATCCTTTTGGCAATGCGGTTCATACGGCCTTGTCGTTTCCGGTGCTGGGAGAAGATGTGCTGGTAACCGGAGCCGGACCGATTGGCATCATGGCCGCGGCCGTGGCCAGACACGCCGGAGCGCGTTTCGTGGTTGTCACCGACGTGAATGATTACCGGCTGGACCTGGCGCGGCAGATGGGCGCTACGGTTGCGTTGAATGTAAAATCCGGCCGAGGTCTGAAAGACGTCCAGAAACAGTTAGGGATGAAGGAAGGTTTTGACGTGGGTCTTGAGATGTCGGGAAGTCCCGCGGCCCTGCGCGACATGATTGATAATGTGTGTCACGGGGGCAAAATCGCCATGCTGGGTATTCCCTCGGAAGCAGTTCCTTTCGATTGGACAAAGGTCGTGTTCAACATGCTCACGATCAAAGGCATTTACGGACGCGAAATGTATGAGACATGGTACAAGATGACGGTTATGTTGGAAACCGGGCTGAATATTAAACCAGCCATCACGCACCGGTTCCATTTTTCGGAGTTCGAAAAAGGTTTTGAGGTCATGCTGAGCGGAAAATCCGGTAAAGTAATCCTGAACTGGCGCTGAGCTAAGTTATGCAAAAGGCGTTCGTGCAGCATCTCGAGTCGCAATTGGCGGCCATCCGGGCCGCCGGCACCTACAAACGCGAGCGGGTCATCATCACCCCGCAGGGAGCCACCATCCGCGTCGCCGACGGCAAGCCGGTCCTCAATTTCTGCGCCAATAATTACCTGGGCCTGGCGCAGCATCCCGAAGTGCTGGCCGCCGCGAAAGAGGCGCTGGACACTTGGGGCTACGGCATGGCCAGCGTGCGCTTCATTTGCGGCACCCAGAGCGTTCACAAACAGCTTGAAGCCAAACTGACGGAGTTCCTGGGAACCGAAGATACGATTCTTTATTCCTCCTGTTTTGATGCCAATGGCGGTTTGTTCGAAACTTTGCTCGGCCAGGAAGACGCAGTGGTTTCCGACGAACTGAACCACGCGAGCATTATTGACGGCGTCCGGCTCTGTAAGGCGCAGCGTTTCCGCTATTCGAACAACGACATGGCCGACCTTGAAACCAAACTGAAAGAAGCCGCCGGCGCGCGCTTTCGGTTGATTGCCACCGACGGCGTGTTTTCGATGGACGGCTATATCGCCAACTTGGCCGCGATTTGTGACCTGGCCGAAAAGCACAATGCGCTGGTGATGGTCGACGATTCGCATGCCGTTGGCTTTATGGGCCGACACGGACGCGGCACGCCGGAATACCACAACGTGATCGGCCGGGTGGATATCCTCACCGGCACGCTGGGAAAGGCGCTCGGCGGGGCCAGCGGAGGATATGCGAGCGGGCGCAAGGAAATCGTCGAACTGCTCCGCCAACGGTCCCGGCCGTATCTGTTCTCGAACACTCTGGCTCCTGCAATTGCCGCCGCCTCGCTGAAAGTTCTGGAACTTCTGAGCCGTTCCACTGAACTCAGAGACCGTCTCGAACAGAACACCCGTTTTTTCCGCGAGGGCATGCAGAAGCTGGGTTTCGCGATTCTGCCGGGAACCCACCCGATTGTTCCGGTGATGCTCGGGGACGTTGCCCTCGCATCGCGGTTCGCCGAAGCAATGCTGCAAAAGGGCGTTTACGTTATCGGTTTCTCGTATCCGGTGGTGCCTCAAGGCAAGGCCCGCATTCGCACTCAACTCTCCGCCGCGCATACGCGCCAGGATCTAGAATTGGCGCTCGAAAGTTTTGCGGCGGTGAAGAAAGAGCTGAAGCTTTAGCGAGTGCCTCTCTCCCATTTACACCGTGGCTTCCGGCCCGCCCGAACATAGCCCAGAGCTGAGGCCGCAGGCCGATGAGGCACGGTTTTCACGCTAAGAGCGTGTTTTAAAACCTCGGCTTGGGCCCGGACACCTGGGTTTGGAGTCCCGTCTTCAGGCGGTTTTGGCGCGGGGCCGCCTAAAGGCGGGACTCCAAACCAAATTTTAAAACGCGCTCTAAGGCGCAAAGACGCCAGGTTTCTCTGTTTCGTCCCTTGCCTTCTTCGTGCCTCGGTGCCTTCGTGGTTCATGCTCTTTTCGGAGCCACAGAGGCACAGAGACACAGAGGCAACGAACCTTACTTGGGAGGTGTTTCCAAGCCAAACTCGCCACGGCGATTCTGAGACCAGGCCGCTTCGTCGTGGCCAGTGGCGGCGGGGCGATCCTTGCCATAGCTGGCGGTATCAATGCGGTTCGGATCGATGCCGAGGCTCACGAGTTGCTCCCGTAACGCGAGCGCTCGCCGCTCGCCAAGAGAACGGTTGTACTCTTCCGTCCCGCGCTCGTCACAGTGCCCATCAATCTGGACCGCCGTATTGGGATTGGATTTCAGGTAATCCGCCACGTGGCTCACCTTGGATTTTTCATTGTCCTTCACCGTCGAGCGGTCAAAATCAAAATGAACCGTGTCACCTTTGAAGATCTCGTAATCGCGCGGCCAATCCTTGCGGACATCCGGGCTGACCTGGCCGAAGCCGCCGGTGTTCTCGGCTTTCAGGCCGTTGTCAGGTTGTATCGGCGGAGCCGGATTTGCCTCTGATACATTGCCGCTACGGCTGCCTGGCAAAGGGGTAATCTGGCCGGGCCGCTTTTTGCAGCCGGCGGCCGGGAGGGCCAGGATCAAAGTTAGCAATACTAGTTTTGTAAAGTCGGTCAGCTTCATGTTTTATCTTTTGTGGATCGGGCTATCGCGCCCAACTGGGTTGTGATTGTGAACTACTTCCCGAAGTCCGGGAAACATCCTTGACTTGTTTGGTAGGCGCGTCAAGCAGAGACAGGACATACTGTCCGCCCTGCCGTCGCGCGAAGGCCAGCGTCCTGGAATTGGGGCTCCAGGAAGGATCCTCGCCGGCAGTTAAAACGGTCGCGTCGCCTCCCGTCGAGGGAACGACGCAAATTGAAAAATCACGGCCTTGGGACGTGAAAGCGATCCACTTGCCGTCGGGAGACCAATCCGGCTCACTGGGATTACCCACGCCGTTGGTCGGGATGCGATGCGCGGCTCCGCCGGAGACGGAAATCTTCGAGAGCGACCGCCGCTCGTTGTCTTTCGAGGCGTAGCAAATCCATTGGCCGTCCGGCGACCAGCACGGCGAGGACTCGTCCTGGCGCGACTTGGTCAGGCGTCGCAGGTCGCTGCGATCCGAGTTGCAGACGTAGAGGTCGGTCCAGCCATCTTTGCTCAGAATCATGGCCACCTTGCTGCCATCGGGCGAGACGGCCGGGCTCATATTCGAGCCGCCGAACCGGGCAAAAATTGTGCGGTCGCCGGTGGACAGGTTTTGATGAAAAATATCCGGGTGATTCAATTTGTAGGAGGTGTAGTACATGGCTAAATGCCCGGGCACCATGCAGGGCGCCGCCACGATCGTGTTATCCCGCGTGACTTGTTGAGCGCCGAACCCGTCAAAATCGGCAATGAAGATTTCTCCGTTGGATCCGTTCTGGCCTTTGAACGCGAGCTTGGTGTTGCCAATCGGTTTGCGGCCGAGCACTTGGACGAAATCGTCAATGAACGCATGGGCCTGGCGCCGGACCGAGGCGCCCGAGTAGGCTTTGGCCAGCTTCACATTTTTCGTTACGCGGTCGGTGACACGGCCCTGCAGGTTGCCGTTGTTACTGCCGTTGATGAGGTATTGCGCGGACTGTTCGTCGGCTACCGCGAAGCCCTGGACGTACAAATCAAACTGAAGAACGTGTGTGGCCTCGCCGGTGAAGCCCGTCAGAGACACGAGGATAGGGCGTTCCCTTCCCGGGCCGGCTTGTTTCTCTATTTCGATTGCGCCTTCCTGTCCGGCTGCGGCAGTGGAGATTGCCAGGAGGCTTGAGGCTAATACAGTGGCTAGGTATTTTGTGTGATTCATCCAAGTGCTCGCTTTGCTCTAACGCTGAACTTAATGGTCACCGTCCGTTGATCTTCTTTCGCCGTGTCCGGCAAGGGCCGCGTTTGATGAACGCGATCTAGGGCTGCTTGCACAGAGCGGTCGACCGCGCTGTCTCCGGAAAGATGAGTGATCCGGAAGGAAATAACTGTCCCATCCCGAGCGATCGTTACCGTGGCCTCAGTCGTCGCGTCATCATCCACCACGCCCTCCGGGAGCAACCAGGCATTCTCGTAAATCGTTTTAATCGCCGCCCGCCAGTTAGCGTAAGACGGCCCCCCCCCGCCGGGTCCTTTAAAGTCCTCGACCGTTGTTCCTCCGGAAAGTTCACTACCGATATGATCGGCCGCTTGCCCGAGTTGGCGCGCCAAACGTCGCCGCGCGTCGGCAACCGCCTTGGCTTCTGCCGCGGCTTGAGCTTCCTGCTTTGCCTTTTTATCGCTGTCGCTCTCGCGTTTACGCGTCACTAAAGTTTTGCTGATCTCGATTTTGGGTTTTTTCGGTTGTTTCGCAGTCTCCAAGGAGTCTTCCTCTGGCTTCACCGGCTCCGCCGGTTTAGGCGGATCGGGTTCGCGAGCTTTCACCGGTTCAGGCTGAGGCGCCGGAGCCGGGGGTGCCACAGGTTCCTGCACCGGTGGTGGGATCGGCAGCGCGGCCGCAGCTTTTGCCTTAGGATTGCCGCCGCCGGAGATCAGCTCATCGACAGTTTTAACCGGCACGAAATCCAGGATAGGAATGTCGTCGTGCTTGTTACGTGAAGAAATAAAGCCGGGCCCAATTACCAGAATGAGCGCCAGCAGCAGGTGAATGCCCGCTGAGGCGATAAAACATTTCTTTTGCAGGCGGTTCATTTCTTGCCGGGTGGTTCGGTGCGGGCGGCCATCTTGATGCCATGCCGCTGGCAAATGTCCATGACCGCGGCCACGTCTTTCCAGCGGCCCTGCTCATCGGCCCGGACATCGACCACCAGATTTGGGTCCCCCTGGGCGTCCTTGGCCAGGTTGGCTTCCATCTGTGCCAGAGACATCGGCTGACGATTGTAGTAAAAGATTCCCTTCAGGCTGATCTCCACTGTGCGAATATCGCGCTTATCCCGTGGCCGGTCGGGGGTTCCGCCCTTGGGCAACTTTAAGTTAATGCTTTGCTCCAGCAACGGCGTAGTAATCACGAAGATGATTAGCAACACAAAGGCAAGATCCAGCAACGGCGTGATATTAATCTCGCTCAGCGTCACCAGGGCACTGCGTTGGGAAAAGCGCCTCATTGTTCAAGTTGCAAGTTGCAGGTTACAAGTTGCAGGTTAAAGCCCAGAGACCGCTCGCAGCGAGGCCGCTTTGAACCTGTAACTTGTAACCTGCAACCTGTAACCATATTGGCTATTCTTCCAGGTATTCGGTTTCCATTTTGGAAACCAGGTCCTGCGCAAAGTTGTCCAGTTCGACCGTCAGGACGCGCAGGTTATGCACTAACCAGTTGTAGCCAAACATTGATGGGATCGCCACCAGCAAGCCCGCTACGGTAGTGATCAACGCCGCCGCCACACCCGGGGCCATTGTCGATAGCGAAGCGCTGCCGGATTGGGCGATGTGGCCAAACGTGCTCATGACGCCCCAGACTGTCCCCAAAAGCCCCAGGAAGGGCGCACCGCTCACGGCAATGGCCAGAAGGATCAAGCCCGATTCCAGCTTGAGTGATTCCTGCGCGACGGTGTTTTCCAGGGACCGTTTCACGTGTTCCATGCCTTTAAGCGACACAAAACGTTTACGGCCAGTGCCTTCGGGTGTTTTTAGGCGGGAATCCAACTCGACGCTGCCGGCCCGATACACCATAAACATGGGGCAACCATCCGCCTGGACGTTGCGGTCATAAACGTCCAAAACGTTCTTCTGGCTGCGGTACTCGGCGTTGAAGAATTGGTTGAGACGCTTGGCCCGCCGCATTTGGAGCGCCTTGCCAATCATGACTGACCAGGCAGTAATAGAGAAGACCACCAGGCAAGCGATAATCGCTTTTGCTTCGGGTGTGGCTTGTTCCCACACATAAAGCAATTCCGCCTGGTTGGCCCGGCCAACCGCCACCGCAAAAAATCCACACGCGTTCATTCCGACACGATCTGCCTACGACTCCGCGAACTTGGTCGTGAGGAATAGAAGCGCCCAAGCGGAACCAAACTAAAAATCGGACGGATCCGGAAACGGATCTGTCTGTTTTTTAGCAGTGTCTTGAAAAAATGCAAAATAATTTTGCAGGGATCGTAAAAAACTTTTGCTGCCGTTGTCTAGGGCCGTTTTAACGGCGAAGATCGGAGTCTTGGCTTTAGCCGGCTGAACCTTTCGGATTTCGGACTTCTTCGCCGGCGCGCGGGCATTCCTGCCCGCAGCAACGTCGGACGCTCGCTGACACCAAACCACGTCTTTCCGGATTCCCAAAAAGTCACACTTTTCCGGGCCGCAGCGATTCAGACAATTTAACGCCTGAAATCAATAGTGAATCCGAAATACGTCGGCCGTTTCTGCGGGCAAGAATGCCCGCGCGCCGGCGCCTTGGGTATCCCTACTTCCCCACTACCTCTTTTAGGTCCGCCGCAAACCCATCCACGTCCTCCGGTGTGGTGTCCCAGCTACACATCAAGCGCGAGTCTTCCCAGCCACCGACGTTCGTGTAAAAGTGCCAACCGCGTTCGTGCATCTTCTCAACCATCGGCTCGGGAATGCGGGCAAATACCGCGTTGCTGTCGACGGGGTAAGAGATTTTTACGGAGGACAGCGGTCGAATGGCCGCCTCGAGCCGTTTAGCCATGGCATTGGAGTGTCTGGCGTGACGCAGCCACGCGCCGTCCTGGAGCATTCCCACCCATGGCGCCGACAAAAAGCGCATTTTGGAAGCCAATTGTCCGCCTTGTTTGCACCGGTAATCGAACTCCCGCGCCAGTTCGCGATCGAAAAACACCACCGCCTCCCCGACGGCCAAGCCGTTTTTGGTGCCACCAAAACAGAGCACGTCCACCCCGGCTGCCCAAGTCAGTTCCTTTGGTGTCACCCCGAGCGACACTACGGCATTGGCAAAGCGGGCACCATCCATTTGGATCCGAAGATTGAAACGCTGCGCCACTTCCGCCAATTCTTTCAGCTCGTCGAGCGAGTAAACCGTCCCGACCTCGGTTGCCTGGGTCAAACTCAGCGCCCGCGGCTTCGGATAATGGATGTCCTTTCGTTTATTAACCGCTTTTTCGATGGATTTGGGATCGATCTTGCCGTTCGCTCCCGGCAGCAAAAGAACTTTTGTCCCATTGGCAAAAAACTCCGGCGCGCCACATTCCGAGCCTTCGACATGCGACATTTCGTGGCACAAAATGCTATGATACGACTGGCAAAGGGAGGCGAGCGAGAGAGAATTGGCTGACGTGCCGTTGAACACAAAAAACACCTCGCAATCGGTCTCAAAAACCTGACGCAGCAGGTCCGACGCTTTGTCGGTCCACGAATCATCCCCGTAACTGACCTCATGCCCCTGGTTGGCCTCGAGCATGGTCGCCAGAGCCTCCGGACAGATGCCGGCATAATTGTCGCTGGCGAAGTGCCGCCGACCACTTTTCTTCATGCCGCGATGATACGCCCTGCCGCGTACCTGGAAAGCCCCCTTTCGCCTCCGCGCATGCATCGGACCATGAACAATTGCTCATTGAATGCGGTGGTTGAAATTTCGCGAAGCGTCTTGGAGTGCGGCGCTTTGCGCCGCTTTTGGAACCGGACGACGGGTGGCTCGCGAAAGAAATCAAACCGCTCGACGCTACTTTTGCGCCCAAAAAGCGCCGCAAAGCGGCGCACTCCAAAACTTTCGAAATCCATACGGTTCATAGAAAGCCGAGCGCCGCCCTTGGAACCCCAAGGGTTCAAATTGCCTCCAGCCGGCCTTCATAGTGTTGCTTTCCAGTTCTTTTTCCTTGCAGTTCGGGTTCTACTGAAATCTGCTCTGCGGGTGCCGTCCATCACTTTAGCCCTTTCTGTTACTTAGAATGTCTTTCAACCGATTTTTTCGGCGGAAATCACTAGACCACCTGGTGGGCGAAACGGTTAATCCCGAGCACCAACTCAGGCGGACCCTGGGTCCGTTCCAGCTCACGATGCTCGGGGTCGGCGCCATTGTAGGGGCGGGAATTTTTTCAACCGTCGGAACAGCCGCCGCTGGAGGAGGCGAGCACCTTGGCGCCGGTCCCGCTCTAATTGTTTCATTCTTAATTGTCGCCGTGGCGTGCGGCTTTGCCGCGTTGTGCTACTCGGAATTCGCTGCCATGGTTCCGGTGTCCGGTTCAGCTTACACCTACGCCTACGCGACGCTGGGCGAGTTGGCGGCCTGGCTAATCGGCTGGGACCTGATCCTCGAATATGCGATTAGCAATGCCGCGGTGGCGGTTTCCTGGTCAGCCTACTTCCAAACGTTGCTCGGTGCGTTCCATCTTCATCTTCCGGCCTGGCTAGGGACCGATTTTCGCTCGGCTATCCAAGGCGCGAGAGAGTTAGCGAGCGCTCAGGCGGCGCACCTGGATTTGTCGAAACTCGACCCCGACATCCTGCACAATGCTCAAGCCTGGCGCCAGGCCCCACAGGTCTTCGGCTTGCGTTTCGTTTTCAATTTACCCGCCTTTGGTATCGTGGCGTTGATCACCTGGGTCGTGCTCGTCGGGATTCGCGAAACCGCACGGCTCAATACCGCGCTGGTCGTGGCCAAGCTCCTAATCATTGTTTTTTTTCTGGCCATTGGTGCTGCCTATATTCAACCGGCAAACTGGGTGCCCTTCGCGCCGAACGGGTTCAAAGGCGTTTCGGCCGCCGCCGCCATCATCTTCTTTGCTTACATCGGTTTTGACGCTGTCTCAACCGCGGCCGAGGAAACCCGCAACCCACAAAGGGATATGCCCATTGGGATTCTGGCCAGCCTGGTTATTTGCACCGTGCTCTACGTCGCGGTGGCCGCGGTGCTGACCGGGATGGCCAAATGGAACACGCTGGACAATGCCGAGCCATTGGCGGCCGTTTTTTCTTCTTTGGGCATGAAGTGGACCGCCAGCGTAATCGCGCTGGGCGCGGTGATCGCCACCACTTCGGCGCTGGTGCCATACCAGGCGGGCCAACCGCGAATTTTTTTCTCCATGGGCCGGGACGGGCTGTTACCTGGCTGGGCCGCCCGGGTTCATCCACGTTTCCGAACGCCGCACGTCACGACGCTGATTACCGGCGTCGTTGTGGCGCTGTGCTCTTCGGTGGCGAATATCAACGAGTTGGTTGAACTCACGAACATCGGGACCCTCTTCGCTTTCGTCCTGGTAGCGGCCGGCATCATCATCCTTCGCCGGACCGACCCGGATCGCCCGCGTCCTTTCCGCACTCCCTGGGTCCCCCTGGTGCCACTCGGCGCGATTGCCACCTGTGCTTACCTCATGTGCGAATTACCGAAGGTAACCTGGATCCGCTTTTTCCTCTGGATGATCGCCGGGCTCATTATCTATTTCCTTTATGGCACCCGCAACAGCCGGTTGGCCGCAACGAAGAAACCTGGGACAAATTGAATTCGTATTGCAAACCTGGCATAATTGTATTACGTACACCTTATGAAGACGCTCACCTTGCGCGTTGACCCGGCCCTCGATCGTTGGCTCAGCCACCAAGCCAGACGCCTTGGTCGAACCAAGTCCGACCTCGTGCGAGACGCTCTCCTGCAAAGCCGCAACGGCAAAAAGCAGCTCTCGGTACACGACCTGATGAACGGTGTGTGCGGCAGCATCAAACGCGCTCCACGGGACATTTCCACCAATCTTAGGAGGTATCTTAAGGGCCTCGGCCGATGACCCCGGTTCTGCTGGATACGGGACCCTTATTCGCGTATTTGTCACAGAGCGACCGCAATCATGCGTGGGCGGTTGCCCAAATGACGGCCATCACGGGACCGATGGTTACCTGCGAACCCGTTTTGACCGAAGCCAGTTACTTAATCACCAGCCGAGGTGAGAATCCCGACGGTCTTTGGGCATTTTTACGCGCAGGTGTCATCCAAGTTCCGTTCCGGTTGGATTCTGAGTATGAGCCGATCGCCCAACTGATGCGGCGCTATGCCAATGTTCCCATGGATTTGGCGGACGCCTGCCTGGTGCGTCTCTCCGAACGCCATCCGGATTGGCCCGTATTTACCACGGATGGAGATTTTAAGCTATATCGACGGTTTGGTCGGCAAAAGATCCCTTTGATCAGCCCATTCTGAACATTTGTATGCCAGCCTCTGAGACCCACAATGCTCCGAGCCCGGAAAAATTCGTCCAAGGCCTTGGCTTAATCGACGCCACCATGCTGGTGGCCGGGTCAATGATCGGTTCCGGGGTGTTCATCGTCTCGGCCGATATTGCGCGGCAACTCGGCTCGACGGGTTGGCTCCTGATGGCCTGGTTGGTGACGGGCGCCCTCACGATCGGTGCTGCTTTAAGCTACGGCGAGCTGGCGGCGATGATGCCCAGCGCCGGCGGTCAATATGTGTACTTGCGCGAAGCCTACTCGCCTCTTTGGGGATTCCTGTACGGCTGGACCTTATTCCTGGTGATCCAGACGGGCACCATCGCCGCGGTCGCAGTTGCCTTTTCTCGCTACCTGGGTGTGCTGGTTCCCTCGATTTCCCCCAACTCCTGGATCCTCCCGCCGGTCAATCTCTCGACCAACTATGCCATCAGCCTCTCGACCCAGCAGTTGGTAGCCCTGCTGATCATCGCGCTGCTAACGTTCGTCAACACACGCGGGCTGCAAATCGGCAAGGTCATTCAAAACATTTTTACTTCCGCCAAAACACTCTCGCTGGTGGCGTTGATTCTGATTGGATTTGTCATCGGCCGTAATGCCGAGGTGATCAAAGCCAATTTTTCGAATCTCTGGACGCCTCACGCCGTGTCCCCCATCCAGCCGTACCTCTCCTCGATCCCAACCGTAGCGGCCACCGACGGCGTACTCGGATTGTTTGTGGCGTTTTGCGTGGCCCAGGTCGGCTCGCTCTTTTCCTCGGATGCCTGGAACAACGTCA